>DYLW01000011.1:0-39735 GCA_020721865.1 Leptospira biflexa
ATCATAAAACATACCCATATTATCGCATAAAAATGATGGTGCCAGTCACCCATGGCTTTACTTTTATCATTGACGGGTGGTCGATTTGCGCAAGAATATAGAATGTCTGCGATTCTGGTGATTTACCGGAAAAAAAACCGGTTGAAATTATTCATGTTTCTGTTTCTCTCCTTTAGGACAATTTATCCGGAGTCATTGAAAAATCCGGAGGCGTCCGCAGGAATTCTGGATCTGCGGAATGCTGATTTTTCAAGGGATGTATTCAATCTAAAGGGGGAATGGGAATTTTTCTGGATGGAGTTTATGCCTCCGGAGGCATTTCCATGGAAAGGTAAGCCGTCGTATATCCGTGCACCTGGAAGATGGAATTTGTCATCTTCACCAGCAGAAAAATCGGGGAATGGGGGGAAAGGTAGAACTCCGCTGGGTTATGCGACATACCATCTGAAGGTAATCCTGCCGGATGAACGGGTTGGGAAACCGGTTTTCTTTAGAATATCGAATATGTCCAGTGCTTATGTGATGTACATTAACGGGGAAAAAATATCTTCCAATGGCCGGGTATCGGACAGGGAAGATGATGCGGTACCGGAATACAGAAAATTGGTGAAAAGTTATGTCCCCCCAAGTAATATTATGGAAATTGTCTTTCATGTATCCAATTTTGCTGATCCCAACAGCGGGGGTTTATGGAAAGAAATTACCCTTGGATCGGAAGAAAACGTTATGAATGTTGTCAAGCGAGCCCTTGCGTTTGACCTTTTTCTTCTGGGGGTTTTGATTATTATGTCATTTTATCATTTTGGTCTGTTTTTACTGCGTAATGAAGATATTTCCTCTCTGGCATTCAGTCTTTTTACGTTTGTTATTGCGTTCCGGATATTGTTTACCGGGGAGCTATTGGCTGTGGACATGTTTCCGGCGATGAGTTGGGGATTACGGGGAAAGCTGGAATTTCTGAGTTTTTATCTGGCGGTTCCGTTATTCACTATGTTTATGCACTCGCTGTTCCCCCGTGAATTTCCCCGATGGTTTCTTATATCTGTATCTTTGGTATGCGGTTTTTTTATTTTGGATGTGATTTTTTTCCCCTTTATCCTTTTTGCTCCCCGTTTACACTGGTTCCAGATATATTCTCTCTTGCTGATGGTTTATACATTGGTTGCTATGGGAATAGCTATCTATCGGAAAAGAGAAGGTAGCATCATCTTTTCTGCGGGACTTTTATTTTTCTTTGCAACAGTTGCTTTTGACATTGTGGTGAGCCGGATTGGGACTTATGGATTCATTACACCACTGGGGTTATTTGTGTTCATTTTCTCCCAGTCATTTATACTCTCCCTTCTTTTTTCCAAGGCGTACCACTCTGTTCAGTTTTTATCGAATCGTTTGACGGTTACCAATAAAGCGTTCCAACGGTTTGTACCGGAAAAAATGCTGGCACTTCTGAACAAGGAAGACATTGCTTCGGTGGGGTTGGGGGAGCAAATTGAGATTGAAATGCCTGTCCTTTTTTCTGACATCCGTTCTTTCACGGAGCTTTCAGAAAGCATGAACCCGGAGGAAAATTTTAACTTTTTGAATTCCTATTTGGGCAGGATGGGGCCCATTATCCGGGCACATAATGGTTTCATTGATAAATATCTGGGGGATGGCATTATGGCCCTGTTTCCGGGTGGCAATGAAAATGCTCTCAAGGCAGCTCTGGAAATGCTGTAAGAGTTGAAAAATTACAACCGCCACCGTAATAATATGCAGTATAATCCCATCAACATCGGTATTGGTTTACATTCCGGAAAGCTGATGCTGGGCACCATTGGAGAAGCGGAAAGAATGGATGCCACGGTCATCTCTGATGCGGTGAATACGGCCTCCCGGATTGAAAGTTTAACCAAAGCATTCCGATGTAATCTCCTCATCAGTGGAGATTTTTTTGAAAAAATTGAGGATAAATCCGGTTACCACTACAGGGTTCTGGGTAAGGTAAAAATCCGGGGAAAGAAACAGATTACTGACATCATTGAAGTATTCAACGAAGATTCTGAATATATGAAGGGAGCAAAAATCCGAAACCAGGAAAAGTTCCGGAAAGCGGTGGATGCTTACCATACAAAGGATTTTACCGAGTCTCACACTCTGTTTAAAGAAATAATTAACGATGCTCCGGAAGACGCTGCCGCCCTTTATTATTATGAACGCTTGGTTTCCATGAAGAGGAAATCCGCAGGGTGGGTGAAAAAAGACGAAGAGAATGTCAATGATATAAAAATCTCCTATTCCCCTCTGGCGGAAGACCTCAGTTCCACATGAGTTTCTTCATCGAGGTAGGGGGTGGAGGGTTTTTAACGGAATTCCGATGACCGGATAAAAAAATCGGCTGTTTCATCATCCGGGTTGCTTTCCTTAACCTTCCGAAAAAGATCACAGGATTCATTATACTTTTTCTTCATGTATAGCTGTACTCCGCTTTCGAAATCCGCTTTACTGGATAATTTTTTCTCCATCTAGACAGGGGAATCCCCTCCCAGTATTTCATAAACACGATTATTTTTCCTTTGCTCAGAACAACTTCTGTACAGCGATGAAGGAGGTAGCTATTCTCCTGTCTCCGCAGTCTCGATTTGGGACATCCCCCATAAAACAGTCACAAATCTGGGAAAACCTCCGAAAATAACCTATGAGGATTTCCTTTCCCGTTATTATCCTATGGCTGATGCTTCCTGCGACGCTGTTTTCCATTGTCCCAAATTTTGACATGGTGGATACTCCCACCGCCGTTACCATGCCCAAGCGGGCATATACCATGAGTTTCACAGAATATGACGAAGGTGGAATTCTGACAAAAGCGGCCATTGGTTTGCATGATAATATTTTTCTGGGAGCTGCGTTTGATATTCAACATGCCATCGGGCGGGAAGATGTGAAGATGGGTATTCCGGCGGTGATTGCCCGTGCCAAAATCACGGATGGTTGGGATAATTTTCCTCTCCTGATTGCGGTGGGATACGATTCCATATATTCACATTACCTTCCCAATGAGGTCACGGAGGATAACAAAGAAAAAATTGATACCATTCTTTACGGGCCGCATCTCACGATAACCAAGCCGGTTTTTATCGGCAAAATGGAGCAGCATTTTCATTTGGGGGTACGGATGCCCGTCCAGCCGGAATACTATCCTCACGACACATCCATGTATTTTGCCTTTGATTTTCCGATGGGAATTTTTGTTCCCATTATTGAATTTGAAAATATTTATTTTGACTATCGCCGGCTTGGGGAAATCTCCACCAATCTGGGACTGCGTTTCAATATTTTCAATTCGCTGGCGTTTGAGTTTTCCTTTCTGATGATCCCCAATCGGAAAGTGAACCGTATGCTGGTGATAGAATTCATCCATGAATTTTAGAATGACAGAATAAAGACATCCTGTAAAAGGGACCATGAAACCTGCCGTATTGCCCATCTTTGGTTTGATCCTGTTCTTTTCTTGTTCTTCTGCATCGGCACGGAGAGATATGGCACTGCCCCAGACCCGGGCAGAATCTGCGACGTCAAACCCCGGGGAAAGCACGGACACCGTTTCCCCAAAAAGAATAATGACGTATTCCGTCTATATTCGTTATAAGAGCGATCCGGAAAAAATACCCGTCCACATGGAATCGCTGAAAGTGCTGACCGCAAAATATTCCGGGTTTATGGTATCATTTAGATCCGCTTCCATGGAAATAAAAATTCCCGCTGGCCGATATATGGAATTTTATGAGGCCATAAAAAATCTGGATGAGGTGGAGTACCGGGACATCCATGCTCTGGATATCACGGATAACTACCGGAATACGGAAATCCGGCTGAACAATGCCCGTAAACTCCGGGAACGGCTGGAAGAATTGCTGAAAAAGGCCCAGACTGTCGATGATACTATTTCCATTGAAAAGGAGTTAGCCAGGGTGACAGAGACCATCGAAATCCATGAAGCCGCCATCGCCCGGTATAACGGGCAGGTGGACAACACCAGCTTTCATATTTCATTTTCCAAAAAGAGCCGACCGGGACCAGTGGGATGGATTTTTTATGGCTTGTATAAGGGAATAAAATGGCTGATCGTCTGGGATTAAAGCAGATTGCCCTGGGAGCCCTTTTTTTACTGGGGATTTTCTCTCTTTTTTCTGTCCATCCGGGGAAAGAAGATAAGATAAAGGAAAATCTCAGGAAGGAAAATTTTCGCATATTGGGAAATTATTCTTTTGATCCCAAATCCCCCATCATCCAGAGAGCCACACTGCCTCCGGATTTTGTCCTCCGGTACCTGAAAGAGTTGGACGGAAAGGAAGATTACATTCCATATCTTCCGCAACCGGCAGAGCTGGAAGCCATCGACCGGGAATTTTCCCGCCTGCCCGGACTGCACCGCCAGATTTTGAAAAAACGTGCGGTGGGGATCTACTTTATTAAAAATTTTACCGGAAATGGTTTAACAGAATGGGTATTAGACAAAGATGATAATATTTATTTCTTTATGGTTTTCAATTATTCTGTTCTGGTGCAGAATATGAACCAGACCGTCTCCGAGCGGATTTCCTCCGTGTTTAAGAGCGATCCCGCGTGGACGGTGGAGGTGGATATCTCCCGGAAAGAGTCCGCCCTTTTTTATCTGCTTTTGCATGAGGGGACCCATGGAGTGGACTATGTCCTGCGGATCCAGGAGTATGTGGATCCCCAGTCCTTCTATTTCCAGAAAAAAATGCCGATGGTTCTGGATTACCAAAAGGGAATCTGGAAAAGCTATGCCCTTCCGCAAAAGGGATATGATTTCCCACTGAGAGATAAAATCACATTTTATGGGCTGAGCAAGGGTCCGCTTCTGGAATTTAAAGAGGCCGGGAGACTGTACTCCGGCTTTGAGAAATCCGTTTTCCCCAGTCTGTATGGTTCCCTTTCCTGGGCGGAGGATCTGGCGGAATCCCTCACCCTGTATCATGTCACACAGAAATTGAACCTTCCTTATAACGTGACCATAAGGAAAAACCAGAAAATTATCCACCGTTATTCCCTGCAAAAACAATCCCAAACCATGGGCAGAATCCGGAAAATGGAGTTCTTTTATTCCCCGGAGAAATACTCAAATTTCTTGCCAAAAGAGTAAATAATTCTACTTTGACGCATGGAATCTGATCATCTGGTATATGTATCGGATAATTTGTCCGCCCGGCCATTATCCAGGCAGATTTTATCTGAAATGAAAAATATTTTCCTTTATCTGGTTTCTTACATTCCGGGCTTGTTCATCCGCCTGCCGCATAGTAAGGAGGGAGAGAATACTCCTGTTGTTCTGGTCTCCGGTTATATGGGAAAATCTTGGGAATGGTATAAGCTCCGTAAAAATCTGGTACAAAAAGGCTATCCCGTGTATATTTTTACCCATCGATTTCAGATTGGAAATCTGGTGGTAAAGTCCCGTGCTTTGGAAGAATTTTTAATAAAAAACGCCATCACCAAATGTTATATCGTTTCCCATTCCATGGGCGGACTCATCACCACCGGTCTGGGATACCGGGGAAGAGACAGGATAAAAAAGGCCATTTCTTTGGGTACCCCTTTTCAGGGGGCTCCTCTGGCAAGATTATTGCCCGCGTCCATTGCATTGTGGCAGATGCGTCCGGGAACTTCCTTTATGAATTCCGCCGCCTATGGGTTTAATACTTTTTCCAACCACCAGAGCGTATTTGCCAAATATGATTACGCCATGGGTAAAGCCAGCGTGGCCCGTCTGGGGCGGTTTGATGATATTCTTCTGCCGGAGTTTGGGCATTTGAATCTGATCATGGGGGATCTGGGGATAGAGTGCATTGAAACCCTGCTGGATGCGGAGGAAAATAAGGATACAAAACGTCCATCTGGAAAACGGGAAAAAAAGGATGCTCCGGCATGAAAAAAGAGAATAGAACAAAGCAATCTATAATAAACGGGAAGGAAGGATAAAATGGAAACAATCGATTTTGCAACCAATAAAATTTGGAAAAACTGGCAAAACCCGTATTCTGATGCAGAAATGGATCAAAAATTAAAATATGGCTGGGAAAAGTATCCTCCCGGTTTTATCCATGCTCTCCCTTCCGATGCAGAGATGCTGCAATTGAAAAAAATAGCGGATGGTCTGAAAGAGGACAAAACAGAAGCACTCATTGTGGTTGGTATGGGAGGTTCCGTTTTGGGGACAAAAGCTATCAAACAGTATTACGCCCCTTACAGCGATAAACTCTTTTTCTGGGAAGCTTCTCATCCACAGCAACTGCGGAAAGCCGGTCATCTGGCAGAGGTGAAAAATACAGTTTTTCTATGGGTTTCCCGTTCCGGAGATACGCTGGAAGCTAACGCAAATTTGTCCATGTTCCGGCAGTTTTTTCCGGACATACCGGTTTATTACATCACAGCCAACATGGAAAAATTGGAGGGAATGAACATTGACCCCGCCAATATTATCTCTACTCCCCGGGATTTGAGTGGTCGGCACAGCGTGGTTTCTGCCGTCTCCCTGTTACCGGGATTTTTCCTGGGGGCAAACATGGATGAATTCATGGCTGGTTTCCGGGAAGCTATGGAAAAATGGGATGTGGGTATTCCCATTGCCCAGAACACCGCCAAACTCACCGCACTCCAGTATTACCAGTTGCTGAATTCCAATTTTTATTCCGTGGTATTTTGGATCTATGCAGATGAGATGCTGGAGTGGGGAAAATGGTTAAAGCACCTCTGGGCGGAATCCTTGGGGAAAAGTTCCCATGTGAATGCACTGCCCATACTGGCCCAGGGGCCGGAAGATCAGCACTCCCTATTGCAGTATTATCATGACGGGCCCAATTCGTTTATCCATACTTTTGTGCATACCAAATCTTATGGATTCCATGATACCGTGATTCCGGACACCCCGGCCGGGCCCCAAGCCGGGCATTCCCAGTGGGAAGTTCTGCAATCGGAAATGAAATCCATGGAGAGGATGCTTTCAGAAAGAAACCGGCCGGTGGGGGAATTTAATCTTCCCGGTATCTATTCAGGCAAAGATCCCAAGGAATGGTATAAAAATTCCAATCTGCGGATTCTGGGATACTGGATGGGCTTCTGGATGTATACGGTAACGTATCTGGGGTATCTCTTCGATATCAATCCATCCAACCAGCCCGCCATAGAATCCGGCAAGAACAACTGCGTGGAGTTTCTGAAGAAGGGCCATGAAATTGACCCTCTGCAGAATATATTCTACCTTTAATTAAGGTTGTTGTTCCTCATACGGTTTATCCGAAAATTGGGAAAGCTTGTATTCTTGCGTGACAAAGGATTCCGCATAAGACGGAATAAATTCTCTTTGGGGCTCATTTTTGTCTTCCACCGTCAGCTTTCCTTCCGCTATCTTTGCCATGTCCTCTATGGCAAAAGGCAGATTATTCCGGTAACCCCGTAAATCCTTGAGGACAAATCGTCCATCCAAGCCGGCGTCGTGGAAAATTTTTCCGAAGAAGGTGAGGGGAACATTTTTTATGCCGGCACTGAGCGGGCCGTTGAAATACACCCAGTGCAGGGGTTTTCCGGTGTTTTTATGGTACAGATTGGCCTCAATAATGTACTGGCCGGAATTTTTTACATTGATTTCTGCCTGGATCACCAGAGATCCGTCCACAATATCTTCCTGAAAATTACCAGTAAAGGTGGCAGGGATGTTCGGGGTGGAGAAAAAGTCCAGCGTCCCATTCACTGTGTGGCCTTCCGCCTTGAACTGTACTTTCAGGGTTAACTGTCCCCAGTATTTCCGGCTTTTTGCCCCGGGTTTCCAGGAAAAGGTTGTTATTCCATCGCCGGCCTTCTGGTCATAATCCCTTCCGGAATCGTTGTACTCCGGGGGATTGAGTTTTTCTTTGTTGGATTGGTAATCGGAGAGAACTTCCGCTTTCAGGATTTGGGGAGAAATGTTCTGCATGGGATTGTTCCGGAATACTTTCAGATATGCCACAAAGGTTTCATCTCCGGCAATGAAATATTTGGGACCCAGGAACTGGTACTGGATATCTTTCTGGTCTTCTGGATTATCCGCTTTATTCAAATTCACCGGAAGGGGGGACGTTTGCAGAGAAAAGGGATCGATCAGATCTTTCATGGATTCCCGCAATGGCCGGCTGTTGGGTGGATACATGGCATATATTTGACGGCTCAATTCCATGGCTTCCGGGGTGGGAGCTCCCTGTCGATTGACTTCCTCCTCTCCTTTCAGGAAAGAAACCCCGCTTTGTCCATACAAGTTACCGCTGGCGATGCTCCGGGTGATACGATCTTCATTTTCTGACTGGCCACCGCTTCCTTGTTTCCACAAGAATACCACAGCAAGGATAAGAATTAAACCCGCCAGCCCCATCCACATTTTCTTATTCATGATAATTCCTTTGAAAATTGCATAGATATTATTAAAAATTTAATAATAAAAAAAAGACCGTCCGAAGACGGTCAATTTTTTAAGTTTTTTCAGTTAAAGTATCTGGCCCACGTTCTGGTCAGCACATACTCCATGTCAAAATGGTTTTTGTAATAACCCTGGGCATCATAAGAGCCCCAGAGCTGATACCAGGGACGCTGGTTGTATGAGCTTTCCTGGGTATCTTTCCAGACATAGTGCTGGTACCATCTGGTTCCGTCATACTGGCAGTCGTCATAGCTGCCGGTGGTATTGATTCCACAGGAAGAATGAAAAGCAACAGCCCCATCATCCTCTCCAGGGAGGAAAGAAGAACTTGCAGAACCCGCACCATCCAGACCTTTGTACCCACCCAGATGCCAGCGAGGAATTCCCGCTGTGACATTGTGGTTGAAAGAACGGGCAACACTGGTCCTCAGTGCCTGCACCATGGGGGTTGTGGGCTGTCCAATGATCCCGGCAAGCCAGGAAAAATTGGTTCCAATATCCGCCAGCTCCGATCCTCCGGTTGCGGCGGCCACTGCCATTATTTTATCCACATTCACATCGTATCCGGTGTTGCTGGTTACGCCGGGATTTTGTGAAAAAAAGTAATCCACGGCATAGCATCCCGCACTGTGGCATACTATGGTACAACTGTTTGCACCCCGGCACTGGTTATACAGTACTGTCCACAGATTCTGCTGTGCACGGCAACTTCCCCAGTTCCTGGGATCCTGGGTTCCATCATAACCAACAAAATAGCGGGTGTATGATGTATCCAGATATTTGGAGTTTCCCCAGTAGTTATTCACATCGGTAGTACCGGTTCCGCAATGGTTCTGGGCACTTCTTCCGTGTACAAACACCACTTTATGAGCCGGGAGAATGGTGGACATCCCTGTGAAAAAGAACGTCGCAGCGACGATCAATCGAACGGTTTTTTGCATATTTACCTCCTTACGTTTTTTTTGAGCGACCGACAGATTTTCATATGAATGCTTGTTCCCATGTCAAGTATTTTTTGGACTGGATCTTAAAATTTTTTCAGGAATTTTATCGTCCGTTTGATGGCTCCGTCCGATGGATAAAGAATGGGGCGTTTTTTCACCACTGTTTTTCTGGCATATACCGTATCTGTGTCTTTTTTGCCGGCTTTGACCAGAAAGGAACAGTCCAAGCCATTTTTATTTCCCATGCCCATTGTCCCCATGGTTTCCGGCAGTTTTGGGGAAAACAGAAGTAGCAACCTGCACTCCGGAACGGACTTCCGTACTTATGCGGTCAATGGCATCCCTCTTCTGGCGGTGGAAGACGGATATGTGGATGTCGTCCATGGCCACCCATTGGATTATGGCTTTGGGCTGGCTCTCTATGTGCGTTATTATTACCGCAATTACCGTTCCGTATATGGGCACATCGACGATGTTACCTCTCGCTACCATCTCAATTCGGCCTGGCGGTTGTATAATCTCATGGCGGTGGATCGTTATTATTCCATCAAGATGCCTTCCCGCTCTCTGCCGGTGGAAAAAGGGCAGATTGTGGCCTATTCCGGGGAGCGGGGCATTGGACCGGAACATCTGCATTATGAGCTACGGGATGAAAACGATGATTATCTGAATTCCTACCATCCGGACTATGTCCCGGTGATCAAACCGGAATATCCTTCCATAAAATCCATTCATTTGCTTACTCCCGGCCGGATTATGGGAAATGCCGGTTCACCGGAGTCCTCCTGCCTGCTGAAAAAACGATCCTCTGGGATAAAAAATATCTATGACTGTCCCCATGCCCTGCCGGTGGACGGGAATGTGATGCTGAAGGTCCGGGTGCAAGATCATGCTAACGCCGTGAATGATGTTTCCGTTTACGGAATTTCCGTTTTTCTGGACGGGGAGAAAATATTTGCCTTCCGGATGGATAAAATCCGCCAGTCAGAAAAATACCGTCTCCATTCCCTTTATGACATGAGCAAAACCTATGGCTGGCCGTATTATTTCGGGTACAATCTTTTTATCCGTCCCCAGGATAAAAAATCCATTCCCTCCTGGATAAAAACGGCGAAAAATGATGGTATCCTGAATACGGATACCTGGGCGGAAGGAGAGGAGCATGAACTGTGGCTGGACGTGGAAGATGTGGAGGGGAAAATAACGCAAGGCCATATTCGCCTCAAAAAGGCCATAGGGCGGCCATACCATCCCGCTGCCCTTGCCACCAACCGGGAGGCGGGAAAGACCCATTCAGAAAAACGGAACAATGTGGAAGTCACCACGGGAATCCTGGCCGGGGATGCCTACCTGAGCCTGGAAGAAGGAAAAAAAGTAATATCTGTCTGGTATCTGAAACGGACGTCCAGGGCATATCGTATCCGGTTTTCTCCATCGAACTGGAATGATAAGGCCACAGGATATTTTTATGCACCCTACCGGGCATCCGTTGGGATTTACAACCAGCACGGACATCTGATCTCCAGCAAGTATGATAAAGGGAAAAAGGCATATTATGGAACTGTATCGTATTCCGATGTGTGGTATCTGGCTGCGGACACTGCTCCGCCTTCGTTCCGTTTCCCCATTATAAACGGGCCTTTGAAACAAGAGATGGTCATTATTCCGGTGACCGATTTTGGTTCCGGTATCAATCCATATTCCGTGCAAATTGTTGTGGATGGGATTCTGTTATCGCAAAGCGATGTTTCCCGCTGGAATATCCGTTATGACTATGACAGAAGATCCCTGTACATTCCCACCGGTTTCCATGGCAGCCGGAACACACTCCAGAAAGGTAAAAGTCATTTCCTTTCTCTCACCATCCGGGACTATGCCGGAAACCGGAGCCGGCGGTGGGAAGGAATCATACAACTTAAGGAATAGAAAGGGGGGGTTACAGTACTTTCAGAAGTGCGGCCAGTTCCGGTTCCAGCATGATACCCAGATCCTCCGGAGAGTGGGCTTTCAGGATATATTTATCGGTCTGGTAGAGCAAATGCACAAAACGGGGCTTGTCCATTTTTCTCTGGGATTCATCTCTCAGTAACAGAATGACCGGTCTCATGGGTTTTTCTTTTACGGAACCCACCACAATCCCAACACTATTATCGGAAAGTTCCACTACAGACCCAATGGGATATATGGAGAGAGCTCCCAGAAATTCTTTCAGAAATTTGGGATCATAGCGGTAGATACCCAGGGCCAGCAGTTCCTTCATGGCCTCATAGGGGAGCTTTTTTTTACGGTATGGTTTGTTTTCCGTAATGGCAGTAAAGGAATCCGCTATCTGGGCAATTTTGGAAAATTCAGAAACCTTATCCGATTTCAATGCCCTGGGATAGCCGGTTCCATCGTAATGCTCCTGGTGTTCCAGAGAGACGGTGGCGATGACATTTTTCACTTTTGCTTCCTGGGTCAGGAGCTGGTACCCCATAATCGGATGCCGTTGGATGCGTTTTTTATCGGAATCCGTGAGGGGTTCTGTTTTGTTTAATATGCCTTCCGGAATTTCCTGCATCCCAATGTCCATCAGAAGCATTCCCTGTACCAGTTCATTAATCCGGGGCCGGGAATAGCCCAGTGCATTTGCGAGTATTGATCCGTAAAGGGATGCTGTGATTACATGGAGTACCACATTCACCCGGTTATTGGGGAAACATACCGGCATGAAGCAATACGGACATTGGTTCAGTTGATCGGTAAGTTTTTCCGCCAGATTCCGGATCAGACTGATCTGGTATGGTTTTTTATTATATATTTCTGTATAGGCTTCCGTGAGGCTTTTTTCCGCCTCCATCATAAATGCTTGAAAGGAGCCCTTGTTTTTATAAGTGGCTTTTAAATTGGCTTGTATCTCCTGGAGGCTTTTCTGCTGCTCATCGCTGGCACTTTCCAGAAAGGAATCATCAAAGGATGTTTTGGGATTGCCCTTGACCACCTCTCCATCACAGAGGACATAGGAAATATTCCATTTTGCCAGACGTTCAATGTCAGACTGGGTTATTTTTTCATTTGCCTTTAAAAATACATTATCCTGATCCAGATACAGTGGCTTACTGTACGCAGTTCCCGGCTTCAGGGTATTGACCATTATCTTTTTCATGGTTTCTTTTCTTTCCTGTCCTTTGTAAAATAAAAATACGAATAAATCCTCGCTATGGCCAGATATAACTCCGGCGGTATTTCTGTGTTAATTTTGATCTGGCTCAGCATCTCTAATAGATCATCGGATTCTTTTTCTATTATTTTCACATTAAATTTTTGGGCCATTTCAATGATCGCCTTTGCTACTTCTCCTTTTCCATAGGCCTTTAATCGCGGAGCACTTCCGGTATATTCCAGAGCAGCCGCTTTCAATATTCCTGCCTTCCTATCCCGCACGGACAATAAAGACGATTTTTTATCCATTGTCAAGGATAAAAGAAAAATTTTCTTCCTTAAAAAACCAATGTTTCCGCCCCGTCCGGGAAAAACGGGGAAACCATGGTATCCCGTTATTAGTTCATTTTTTGCTGTTTTTGAACTCCGGTTGGGAAAATAGTGGGCGGGACATGGATATTCCTTGGGGGTTGGATTTAATGCTGCTCGATGAAAATCCATGAAAAGCGATTGACCAAATGGTTAGTGGAAATAGAATGCAAAAAGGGAGGACATTATGAAAATAGTATCCAGCGTACAAGGGTTGTCTAAGTACGGCTATAATTTTTTCTAACCTCCTATGAATCCCGTAATTACAGCATTGAAAGAGATTTCTGATCCGGAAAAAGCGGAAAAGAATAAAAAGTATTTCCAGTGCTATCCGGGTGGGTACGGAGAGGGAGACCAGTTTCTGGGGATTACTGCTCCGGTGCTCAGAAAAATCGCCCGGCTTCACAGAAACATAGCGGACAACGACCTCCGGGATTGCATCCAGAGCCAATACCATGAAGTTCGCCTCACGGGGATTTTTCTTCTTGTGGAGCGGTATCAAAAATCCGATGGGAAGAATTCCGCTTCACCACCGGAAAAATGGGTGAATATGTATCTGGAGAATAAAGAATACGTGAATAACTGGGATTTGGTGGACTCATCGGCGGCACAGATTCTGGGGGATTATCTTTGGAAAAAAGTGGCCTCCGGAAAAAAAGAATCTCTGGATATTTTGATGCAGCTTTCCCGCAGCCCTTCTCTGTGGGATAACCGCATTGCGATGATTGCCACACAGGAATTTATCCGGCATGGGGACTTTGTGACCACGTTGGAACTGGCGGACGTTTTTCTGGATCATCCCCATGATCTGATGCATAAGGCCACCGGCTGGATGCTCCGGGAAATCGGGAACAGAGACAAAAAAACCCTTGAGAAGTATATCACAAAAACATATAAAAAAATGCCCCGCACCATGCTGCGTTATGCCATAGAGAAATTTCCGGAGGCGGAAAGAAAGGCATACCTCTCCGGCGGGATTTGATTACAGGAAACGAATACCATGAAAAATATAACCCCCATTGTATCGATTATAAAAAATGAAAATGCTTCCCATGATCCAAGTGTTCCCATCAGAATTTCCGGATGGGTCCGCCATGTCCGGGGGAGTGCACAGGTGAAATTTGTCTCCGTGAACGATGGTTCCACTTTTCACAATCTTCAGATTGTTTTGGAGAGGGAAGAACTGCTGGCTTTGCCCATCCATACCGGTGTTTCTCTTGTTGCTACGGGGCACCTCCGACCATCCCCCGGAAAAGGACAGACGCTGGAGCTATCCGCAGAGGAAATACAGATATTGGGAGATGCCCCTCCGGAAGAGTACCCCATCCAGCCCAAAAAGCATTCCATGGAATTCCTGCGGGAAAATGCCCATCTGCGTTTACGCACACAGACATTTTCCTCCGTTTTTCGGGTTCGCCATTATCTGAATTTTTCCATACACCGTTTTTTCCACGAACGGGGTTTTTACCACATACCCACCCCAATCATTACCGCAAGCGATGCGGAGGGGGCAGGGGAAGTTTTTACCGTGACCACACTCAAAGAATTTAATACAAAAAATGTGGATTCATTTTCCGCCGATTTTTTTGGCAGAAAGACAAACCTCACAGTATCTGGACAATTGGAAGCGGAAACGGCCGCTTTGTCACTTTCCAAAGTGTACACATTTGGTCCCACGTTCCGGGCGGAAAATTCCAATACATCCCGCCATCTTTCCGAATTCTGGATGGTGGAACCGGAAATGGCTTTTTATGAACTCCCGGAAGATATGGAACTGGCGGAAGAATTTCTGAAATTTTTATTGGGTTCCCTGATTCATGACCTTCCGGATGATATGGAATTCCTGAGTGACCGGCGGGAAAAAGAGCAGGCGGAAAAACCCAGGGAATCCAGAGATTCCATGTCCCTTCTGGAAAAATTGAATTTTATCCTCACATCTCCCTTTCAGAAAATCACGTATACGGATGCCCTGCAAATTCTGGCGTCCTCTTCCATGGCTAAAAAAAAGAAATTCCAGTATCCTGTGGAACCTTGGGGGGTGGAGCTCCAGTCTGAACACGAACGATATCTGGTGGAAAAAGAATTCAACCGGCCGGTCATCCTCACGGATTTTCCGGAAAAATCCAAAGCCTTTTATATGAAAAGGGGAGAGAATGGAACCGTGCGGGCGATGGATGTCCTTTTTCCGCAGATAGGGGAGATAATCGGCGGATCGCAGCGGGAAGACAATATAGACATATTAAAAGAAAAAATGGAGTCCTTTGGTATATCCGCCAAAGAGCTGTGGTGGTATCTGGATACCCGCAGGTTTGGCGGAGTACCGCACGCCGGCTTTGGTCTGGGTTTTGAGCGTTTGGTACAGTTTGCCACCGGCATGAATAATATCCGGGATGTGATTTTATTCCCTCGTGCACCGGGGATTCTTCGCTTTTAATTACATCTTTTTTTGGCCGATTCCGTAAGTTAGCATATTTTATAGTTAAGGAAAGAACAATGCCAAATTTTGATAGAACAGGACCAAACGGAGACGGGCCACGCACCGGAAGAATGCAGGGCCGCTGTGGCGGGAAAAACAGAACCCATGAGGAAGATCATGTTCACGGTCCCGCCCATAAGCATGGTTGTGGTCATCATAATGGAAGTGGTCACAACCATGAGCACGGTGGCGGGCATCGGCATGGAGGAGGCCAGGGGATGGGAAGAGGCCAAGGGTAACGGCGGTAGTCATTTTTCCTGAAATCCCGGTTTACTGATTTTTCTGGCGTATTATTTTTCTTGTATTCTGGTGCAGGCGTTTTATCTTCTCCAGAATTTCCATGTCGTGGGCGGGGTATTGAATCACGGCGTCAAATAAATCGGAAATTTCGTCGTCGCAATCCAATGGGATAAAACCAATGGATGGGAGATAAAGGTTGCGGTGTTCATACCATGAGAACAGGTTTCTGACGCGGGAAAGGAAAGCCCCGTTTTCTTCCCCACCAAAAATGAAAATAGCAATATGGGATGTGGATATGTTTTTTTTCCAGTCTGCGTCATCCGGGTTGTCCAGAAAAAAATCATCCGGAGCCATACCGGCATCAAAATGCATGGATAAGAGTTTTCCCAGGGATTTCTGTAATTCCGGTTTATTCCCGGCAATGAGGACAGAGATTTTTTCCTGATTTTTAATTGTATGGATGTAGGAAATCCATCGCTCTTTCTGGAGGTATGTGATATTGGAAATATCAACATCCACGATTTCTGAATTTTCATCGGTTTTTATGGGGATGTAAACACTAATTTCTGTATATTGCCCGGACTGGCTTTTTACATCGGCGTCTCCACCATGCAATACGATCATCTCCTTTACGTTTGACAGACCCAGCCCGCTTCCGGAATAAAAGATTTTATCCGGGTCCTGTATCTGGGTATAGGCAGAAAAAATACTATCCTTGAATTCATCTGCTATTCCGTGACCTTCATCCCGCACCCGGATCCAGTATTTTCCAGCAGAAATTTTTACGGAAAGGGTTATCTTTTTTCCCGGCCTGTTATATTTTATTGCATTTCCCAAAAGATTATTCAAAATTTTTTCTATTTTCTCCGGATCAAAGAAAAGGTACATGGGCGTTTCCGGTATAATCCGTATAAATTCCATATTATTAAAACTTATGATATTTTCATAAACTTCAGAAATTTGCCGGATGAAGTGATTAATATCCGAATAATTCAGAATAATCTGCATTTTATCACTTTCAAGACGGGAATGATCCAGGGTATTGTTGATCATGGAGATGACCCGGTAACTGGATGATTTAATAATATCCAGAAGATGGATCTGCTCCTTGTTCAATTTATCTTTCTTCCTTAAAAGGGTATCTATGGGCATGGTAAGAAGGGAAAGAGGAGTCTTGATATCATGGGTGATCTTCGCAAAAAAATCTGTTTTCCAGTGATTCATTTTTTCCAGTTCATTTGTTTTTGCTGTTAATTCCCTGGTACGTTGACTGATTTTGGATTCCAGCCCCTGGTTTATTGACCTCAACTGATATCTGGATAATTGAGAGGCAATGGACGTTTCCATCATCTTCTGAATAACCATAAAAATATCCATGGAGAAATGATCCCTTCTGTTCCGTGGGACAATTCCGGCCACCAGCCCGATTATCTTTTTCTGAGTATGCAACGGCAATAAAAATATATAATCATTTTCATTAAAATTGGTCAATATCTGGATATGGGTTACAGATAATGCCGGATTTTCGGAAAAATCCAGAATGCTGCCATAGAATAAATCAAGTTTTATGCCTGTTAATTCATCCAGAAGCCGGATTAATAGTTCATGGCCATTTTTAATTTTTTTTCTGTATTGCATTAATGTAATATTCTTATATTTCTCCGGCAAAATGAGAATCATTCCCATAGCGGAAATTCCTTCATGCTGCATAAAATTATCCGAGTATTTTTGTATTAATGTTCGGAGGAAATACGATTCTTTATCTGGTGGAAGAAAATGCTGAAGCCATGCATATTTCTGCCGGCAGACGGCATGTTTTGTATTCACCCGCAGCATCAAAAAAAGAACGCTGGTCCATGCCAGAAATGATAGGAAATATACCAGAAAATAAATCACGGGAATGCCGGACAAAAAACCCAGAATGTCCACAAGAACCAGGATGGATATCATGGAATACAGAAAATAATCCTGGATAATGACGATTGATTTTTTCCTCTCAGAGTTTTTTATCAATGTATAGGAACCAAATCCCAGAATCAGAATAAAAACAATAATCAATGTGTAGTTGATCAACTCATTATCCCCGGCAAATAAAACCAGAAAAATACCCATTATGGGAATCAGCGATATCAGGAAATACCATATACGTGCATTCTTGATTTTTATCAGGACAGGTAATATGACAGAAAACAGCATCACAGAAAGGTATCCCAATCTGGTCATTGAGGACAGGGATTCATATCCATGAGTGACCATTAAAAGGTGAATAAAAAAAAGGGAAAATAAAAACGGATAGAGGACAAATTCTTTCCAATGGAAAAATATCAGAGAGGCAATAAAAATCAGGATTAGCCCCACCAGGGTTGCCAATAAAGCTGTCTCCCGGATCATGGCGGTTTCCAATTCCTCCAAAACCAGATTCTCACCGCCGTTTTTTATGGAAAGGTCAGATAAAATGGTTTCCGGATGAAAAGGGATTCCGGACAAACCCCCGGTAATCTGCAAATCAGAGTTAGTTTTTTCCTTATCTGGTGGAGGTATCCGGTAAAGAGGGGCGTTATGGAAAAAGAGTTTATGCGGGCGGAGCACTTTGTTTCCTCGGAAGACATGGACATTGGTTTTCCGCAAGGCAATATATCCGGAAAGATTTTTTCCGGGGACGGTAACCAGAAAAATCCTGGAATCCTTTATTGGAATAGGAAAGCGGATTGTTTTCACGTCGTTAAGGAAAATTCTTTTATGAAAATCCCATAGCCGGCATTGGTAGGTGTCCCCCGGAAAAGATGGATTTTTTTTACATTCATGGTATTGGTGGAAAATGGATTCCAATCCCATGCTATATTCCAGAGGAATTCCCAAAATGAAAACCCCCATCCATAATTGGAAAACCTTGCGTATAACTAATAATCGGCCCGGTAAAAAGTTCATAAATGGAAAAATCCGGCTTTTTTGTATTGTCAAATAGTTTTTTCCGTTTTACCATTGATTAGGAGCTCGTTGCGGGTTCTTTTCTGCTTGGAAGCTGGATTGGCCGGAAATTGCATACGCGGTACTGAGAATTACAATTGACAACCCGCTCCCGCAGCAAGATGGAACTATGGAGGAGACCCATGCTAACAATTGCCCATTACACAAACGGAGGAAAAATCCGTCGCCGGAATGAGGATGCTCTTTTGATCCATGACCGGGTGGTACAGCTGCATGCCATGCTGGAACCGGAGTTCACATCTTTCTCGGAATTTCCCATCATTCTGGGAATTGCGGACGGTATGGGGGGGGCTCCCGCAGGAGATCTGGCGGCGAACATGGTCCTCACAGCCTTCTCCGGTACGCCCAGACTTCTGGATAGCAGGGAAGTGGCTTTTTCTGCAGGAGAGAACATCCTCCGCATTCTCCACGAGTGGGTATTGGATGAACCGGAACTGGAGGGAATAGGGGCAGCCGCTACCCTCCTTGTTATACAACAAGACAAATTTGTGTATTTCCATGCCGGGGATACCCGGTTTTACCATATCAAAAGGGATATTTTCAGAAAAAAAGACAAATACGTTGTTCTGACCAGGGATCATACCGTGGCCAATGAGTTGTTACGGTATAAAAAGAAGACAAAAGAAGAAATTGAATCCCTTCGTCTTCGGGACACGCTCACGTCTGCTTTTTCTGGCTGGAAAGAACTGTTCAGCGTGGACTGGGAATACCGCGCTCTTCCGGTATCCGCAGGAAGGTTTCTGCTGGCTACCGATGGGTTATGGGCAGCAATGGAAAAAATGGAAGGCATCCATTTGTCCGGGGTAAGCCTTCAGGAGGCAGCCCGCTCTCTGGCGGAAAAAATTGAAGCGTCCAATCCCCGGGATAATTTTTCTTTTCTAATGTTTGACCTGTGAACCCGTCAACGTGTTTACCATTATCGACGTAAAAAAAACGTGACGCCCATGCTTCGTTTTTAACCCTGTCCCCGTAGAAATAATTGTGGTTTCTTTCCGGAAAACTTTTTGCTGCAAATACGAATTTTTGGGGCATTGGGAAATCCGGAGGGATGGCGATTAAAATTTTTAATGATAAAGTAACGCAAAATAATTTTATGGTAAAAGGAGCAGATTATGGCAATAGGATTGCAGGATTTAAAAGATAAAGTGGTCATTGTGACCGGTTCTGGCCGGGGTATTGGAAAAGGGATCGCAACAGCTTTCGCAGAAGTGGGAAGCAAAGTTGTCATCAGTGATATTGATGCAGAAACTGCGGCTAACACAGCTAAGGAAATTGCTGGCATGGGTGTGGAAACCCTTTCTGCCGTTTGCGATGTTTCCAACAGAGAGCAGGTGGACAAATTAATTAATGCCACAGTTGAGAAATTTGGAAAAATTGATGTGGTGGTGAACAATGCCGGTATTACCATGGACGGATTATTTATCCGGATGAAGCAGGAACAATGGCAAAAAGTCATTGACATCAATCTGACAGGTACATTTAATGTTACCCACGCAGCGGTTAACGTAATGAGAAAAGTAAAAAGTGGTTGCATTATCAACATCTCTTCTGTAAACGCTCTTGGAGCGCCAGGACAGGCAAATTATTCCGCGACCAAAGCTGGGGTGATTGGATTCACCAAAGCCCTCGCGAAAGAAATTGCCGGAATGGGAATTCGCGTGAATGCAATAGCTCCGGGGTTTATTGAGACCCCCATGACCGCGAAAATTCCGGAAAAATTGGCGGAAGAAATGATTAAGGCAATTCCCATAGGGCGTATTGGCCAGCCAGTGGATATAGCAAAACCTATCCTCTTTTTGGCTTCCGATATGGCATCCTATGTGACCGGTGAGATTTTGAACGTCAACGGTGGATTAAACGGGGTATAATTTTATTTGCAAAATAAGATTATATAAATATTAAGTAACAGGAGAACATCCATGGCAGATATGGACAAAATTAAAAAAATTATTTCTGAGCAGCTTGGTGTTGACGAAGGCGAGATTACTAACGAATCTCACTTCATCGATGACTTGGGCGCTGACTCTTTGGACACTGTGGAGCTTGTAATGGCTCTTGAAGAAGAATTTGGCATTGAAATTCCTGATGAAGATGCTGAAAAAATCCAAACTGTTGGTGACGTAAGCAAATACATCGACGCACACGCCTGAAAGATTTTGGGATCTGCTTTCCACGGAGGGCAGATCCTTTTTCCATGCATAAAGATCGGCTGAAAAAACTTAAAGATTTCTCTTCCAGAAATTCCCTTCAGGATGTTTCTCTGGAGCTTTTGGATCAGGCGTTGACTCATAAAAGCTACGCCAACGAGAATCATCACGGCTATAAAAATAAACTCAAAGTAAATCTTCATAACCAAAGGCTGGAATTTCTGGGTGATACTATTCTGGGCACCGTGGTGGCTCTGGCCATCTGTCGCCAATGCGAAGAATGCGATGAAGGTAACTTGACCAAAAAAAAATCCAGAATTGTGTGTGAAGCCACTCTGGCGGAAATCGGGGAAGGCTTGGGTATTGCCGACCTCCTCCTCCTCGGAAAAGGGGAAAAAGAAACCGGTGGATCAGAACGAAAGTCCAATATTGCGGATGCAATGGAATCCATCCTCGGTGCGATTTTTCTGGATAGGGGATATGATACCACGGAAATGTTTATATTAAAACACTGGGCTCCTTACATTGAAGGGGAGGTGGTGGTTTCCGGAAGCATTGATTATAAATCCCAGCTTCAGGAATGGCTGGTAAAAAAAAGAAAAATCCGTCCGGAATACCGGGTGCTTTCCACCTCCGGGCCGGAGCATGATAAAGACTATGAAATTGGTCTTTTTATCATGGATGAACTTGCCTCCCGGGGAATCGCAAAAAGCCGGAAAAAAGCAGAGCAGACCGCCGCAGAACAATACATCAAATCACATAAAATTCATTTCTAATCAGATATTGCAGCTCACCCCAAGGGCGGCGTTGACCACCTCATAAACCCCTTCGGAGAGCGTGGGATGGGGAAAAATGCTTTCCGCAATTTCTTTCAGATGGATTTCATTTTTTATGAAAACAGAAAAATAGGTGATGATTTCTCCTGCCTGGGGGGATAAAAGATGTGCCCCCAGAATGGTTTCTTTTTCCGGGTGGTAGTAAATCCGCATTTCTCCCTGGTTCTGCCCAATGGCGGTGGCCATGGCGAGTGCACTGACCGGGAACGATACCATTTTATAGCATATCTTTTCTGCAATGAGCTCTTTCTCTGTTCTCCCAACCCCGGCGGCAGCAAGGCGGGTGTATACCACGGAAGGAATTTCATGTTCGCTTATGGTGGCAGGGTTGGCTCCGGCGGCAAATTCTGCGGCAATATGGCCTTCCCTGGATGCTTTGTGTGCCAGCCTTCGGCCTCCAATCACATCGCCGATAGCGAAAATGTTCCGGTGGGGAAGGACTCTGTATTCATCGTCCACGGGAATGAACCCATTGACCGTGGCCACTCCCAGTTTATCCATTCCCAGAGTGTCAGCATTGGGACGGACCCCGGTGGCGTTCAGGATACGGTCATATTTTTCATTGTTCAGATTATCCTGTGCATCCCTGTATGTGAGGATTGCAGAGGATTCTTCTTTGAGGATATTTTCCACCCGGACATTTTCGTGAATCTTAACTCCCTCCTTCTGGAAATGGGATTTGAGGCCTTTTGCCTGGAAGTCTTCCAGAAATGGGAGGATGGAGGGGGCATATTCATAGACGGTCACCTTGCTTCCCAGAGAGGAGAACAGATCGGCCATTTCCAGGCCAATGATGCCGCCGCCAATGATGCCCAGGCTGGCCGGAACTTCTGACTTTGTGAGTGCACTCCGGTAATTCCAAATGATATGGTCATCGGATTCATAGGGGGTTTTTTCCAGAGGAAGGGAGCCGGATGCGATGATGGCGTAATCAAACTCCAGAATTTCCCCGGATGCGGTCAGGGATATATGGTGTGAATCCACAAAAACGCCGGCGTCCCGGATGAGTTCCACATTGTATTTTTTGAAAAGCGAAGTGATTCCCATGGAAGATTTTAACGCTGCCTTGCGGCTCCGCTCCCAGATAGTGGCAATGGTGGAACTGTCCGGAATTTTGTTTTTGTGTGGGATTTCCACACCCAGGCGGTTTTTCCCAATGGATGCAAAAAAATGGGCGGACTCTAACAACGCTTTGGTGGGGACGCAGCCATAGTTGACGCAGGTGCCTCCGGTTTCCGCTTTTTCCAGAACAACCGTGTTCATACCCAATTGGGATGCCCGTATAGCAGCCGTATAGCCCCCGGGTCCGGAGCCGATGACGACCATATTATATTTCCGTGTGCTCATACTATTTTTCCGTTTTCTCCAAAAAAGATACGATTTCGCTGGCGGGAAGGGCGGGGGATATCAGAAATCCCTGTCCGTAATCACAGCCGTTTTCCTGCAGGAATTTCCGCTGCTCTTCTGTCTCCACGCCCTCGGCTATGGTTTTCATCCGCAGGCTTTTTCCCATGGCGATGATGGTTTTGACAATGGCGGCGTCCTCCATCTTCTCGTTTAGATGTTTTATGAATGATTGGTCAATCTTGAGAAGATCAATGGGAAATTTCCGGAGATAGCTCAGGCTGGAATATCCAGTACCAAAATCGTCCAGAGAAAGATGAATACCCATCTCTCGGATTTTCATCATTTTCTCGATATTCTGGCTACCTTCCCACATGGTAATACGCTCCGTTAATTCCAGCTCCAGGTTAGAGGAGTCAATGGCGTACTGGGTAAGCATCTTTTCCAGAAATCCAACGATATCGCTTTCATGAAACTGCCGGGCGGATATATTGATGGCCACCCGGTATTTCCGATAGTCTTGGGATTTCCATTCCAGAATCTGGCGGATGACACTTTCAATAATCCACTCACTAATGGGAATAATAAGGCCGTTTTCTTCCGCCAGCGGTATAAATTTTTCCGGGGAAACCATCCCCAGCTCTGGATGTTTCCAGCGTAGCAGTGCTTCCATTCCCAGTATCTTTTTACTTCCAATTTCCCACTGCGGCTGGTAATAAATGAGAAGCTGATTTTCTTTGATGGATTTCCGTAGCTGAATTTCCAGAGTAAGCTGTTCAAAGGCACGGGTATTGATTTCCGGCGTGTAAAATTGATAGTTATTGATGCCAATTTCTTTTGCCTTGTATACGGCAGAATCTGCGTTCCGCAGAAGAACCAGGGCGTCTTTTCCGTCATCGGGGTACAGAGCAATCCCGATGCAGATTGTCACCATGATCTCTGAATTCTGGATCAGAAACGGGGTCTGGAAATCATCAATGATTTTCTGGGCAATCTGTGTCACATCCTGCAGATTCTGGATATCCTCCACCAGCAGGGTGAACTCATCTCCTCCCACACGAGCCAGATTGTCTTCTGATGTCACCAGTTTTTTCAGACGGGTGGCTACCATTTGCAAAAAATAATCCCCCATCCCCTGCCCAAAGGTCTCATTGATTAACTTAAACCGATTGATATCGATAAATAAAATCGCTACTTCTTTTTTTGTTTTTTTAGACATAGAAATAGCATAACGCACAGTCTCCACAAATTGAAACCGATTGGGCAGTTTGGTCAGGCGGTCATGATTCTGGGCGTATTGCAGTTCCTGTTTTGCCCGGACTCCCTGGGATTTATCGGAAAAGACTCCCACATAGTTTGTGATTTTCCCTTTTTTGTTCCTCAGAACCCTGACAGTCAGCCACTCGGAATATACCTCTCCCTCTTTTCTGCGGTTCCACAGTTCACCCTGCCAGAAATCCTGGTCATGGATGGCATGCCACATCTTTTTAAAAAATGCCTTATCCTGAAGGTTGGATTGTAGAAACCGGGGATTTTTTCCCATGGCCTCTTCCGCACTGTATTGGGTGATCTTTGAGAATGCTTCATTGACCAGGATGATGTTATTGTCATGGTCCGTAATCATGATCCCTTCGTCGCTCAGGTTAAAAACAATGGAACTCAGTCTGAGTTGTTCATCCGCTTTATTCTGGCGGATAGCATGGATGATCTGTTTTTCCGCCACCGCCAGGCGAACATTCAGTATTTTTAAGTTAAACGGTTTGGTTATATAATCGTCCGCCCCGGAATCCAGGGCAGCACTCAAGTCATCATGGCTGTCCTTGGCCGTGGCCACGATGATATAGGTGGGGATGTCCATATTTTCTATGGTTCCTGCCCGGCTCCGGATTTTTCTGGTCAGCTCCAGTCCGGTCATTTGCGGCAGTATCCAGTCTATGATGGCTATATCAAAGTGTTCCGTCTGAAACGTATCCCAGGCGGATTCTGCGTCCTCAAAATCCATAACCTCATGGGATCTTTTTAACACCAGCATTTTGATCAGTGCTCGGGTATCGGCATCGTCTTCTACGATTAGTATTTTCATAGGTAGTCCGCACTTCCAATGCCTTCATTATTTTGTCCAGTAAAAAATTAATTATTTGACGGGTTGTTTCCGGATAAGAGTCTATCCCTTGAGCCAGGGAGAAGTGGCCGAGTGGTTGAAGGCGGCGGTCTTGAAAACCGTTATACTGAAAGGTATCGTGGGTTCGAATCCTACCTTCTCCGCAAAAGAAATGGAGAGGTGCCTGAGAGGCCGAAAGGAACGGTTTGCTAAACCGTCGTCCGGGCAACTGGACCGAGGGTTCGAATCCCTCCCTCTCCGAAGGCCCACATAGCTCAGCCGGTAGAGCATTTCCATGGTAAGGAAAAGGTCACCAGTTCGAATCTGGTTGTGGGCTCATTCAGGGCAATAGTTCAACGGTAGAACGGCGGTCTCCAAAACCGTTAATGAGGGTTCGATTCCTTCTTGCCCTGAAAGATATCTCCGTAAAGGGGTTTGTATGAAAAAAATGATTGCGTTTCTCAAAGAAGCAAGAGCGGAATTAAAAAAGATAACATGGCCCACTTGGGATACTGTTTCCAGTTCCACCATTGTTGTTTTTATTGCGGTGATTATTTTTACTCTCTTCATATATCTGCTGGATAAGGGAATTGCGTCCATCGTAAATGGAGTTTTGGGGTAATGGCACTTTCCTGGTATGTACTTCATACTTTATCCTCCCATGAAGATAAAGTAAAAAAGCTGATTGAAAAAGAAAAAGAAAAATGGCCAGAAAAGAAGAATGTGGGTCAGGTCAAAGTTCCCACCATTGAAATGGCCGAACTCCGTGGCGGGAAAAAACGGATAATAAAAAAGAAATTTATGCCCGGCTATGTTTTTATTGAACTGGACATGACGGATGATCTGATGCGGAAAGTACGCTCTCTTCCCGGTGTGATGGATTTTGTGTCCACCGGAAATGAGCCCCAGATTTTATCAGAAGAAGAAATCCAGAGTCTGTTTGCGGAAATGGGAGATGCTGCTCCAGAGGAAAAATCCAAACCCAGAATTCTGTTTACAGAAGGGGAGACTGTGCGTGTTATTGATGGGCCTTTTGGGAATTTTCAGGGAGTGGTGGACGAAGTAAATCATGAAAAAGGTAAAGTACGGGTGATGGTGGAGATATTTGGACGGACCACGCCGGTGGAATTGGATTATTTGCAGGTGAGTAAATTGTAAAAAGGGTTGCCACTACATCCCACGTCTAAAAATTGGCAAATATCGTAAGAAGGAATTGGTATGGCGTCTAAGAAAGTAGTTGCACAGGTAAAAATACAGATCCCGGCAGGAAAGGCAAATCCGGCTCCTCCGGTGGGAACCGCATTGGGCCCGCATGGGGTTAATATTATGGAGTTTTGCAAGGCCTTCAATGCAAGGACCCAAAACCAGTTGGGGAGTGTCATTCCTGCGGTTGTTACTGTGTTTGCGGACCGTTCCTTTACGTTTATCACAAAAGTGCCACCGGTCAGTGACCTGGTGAAAAAAGCAGCCGGAATTGAAAAAGGCTCAGCCACTCCCAATAAAATAAAAGTGGCCACTTTGTCCCGCCAGAAATTGCGGGAGATTGCCCAGCAGAAAATGCCGGATCTGAACGCAAATGATATTGAAGCTGCCATGGAGATTGTGGCTGGTACCGCCCGTTCCATGGGTGTGACGGTGGAAGCATAAGGAACAGGAAATGGGAAAAAAGTATATTGATGCAGTCAAACAGATAGATAAATCCCGTGAGTATAGTGTGGATGACGCTGTCTCACTGATTAAAAAAGTCAGTCAAACCAAATTTGATTCCACCATGGAATCCCATTTTAACATAAAGTATAAAAGTCTCCAGAATGTGAGAGGGGTCATCCAGCTTCCTCACGGTACAGGTAAGACCGTAAAAATTCTGGTTTTTGCCAAAGGTGAAAAAGCAGAAGAAGCAAAAAATGCAGGTGCTGACTATGTGGGAGATGACGATTTAATTGAAAAGGTTAAAGGTGGCTGGGTGGATTTTGACTTTGTTGTGTCCACTCCGGATATGATGAAGGAAGTTGGAAAACTGGGGCCGGTGCTGGGAAAAAAAGGATTGATGCCCAAGCCCAAAGCAGGTACTGTCACCATGGATATCAGCGGAATATTAAAGCAGTTAAAATCCGGACGGGTGGAATACCGTGCGGATAAAAGCGGAGTGGTGCACTTGGGATTGGGAAAGCTTTCCTTTGAAGCCGGGCAGTTAAGCGAAAATATCCGCTTTGCCTATAATGCCATTATGAAAGATAAACCCAGTGACGCCAAGGGCGATTATGTTGTATCCACTTACATCGCCGGGACCATGACCCCCGGGATTCGTTTAAATACAAAGGAATTGCGGGGCTGATCCCGCTTTAGGAGTAAAAAATGCCTTCACAAAAGAATGTGGGATTATTGGATACATACACGGAGACTCTTTCCGGAACCCCAAATTTTGTTTTGACCCGGTACACCGGAATGACGGTTGCCCAGCTTACAGATTTAAGAAAAAAACTTCTGGAAAGTGGGTATCGTTATCAGATTATAAAAAACAATATTTTTAATCTTGCCCTGCAGAATAGAGAAGACTTGGAAAATTATCCAGCAGACCAGCTTGTGGGTCCCCTGGGTGGAGTGTTTTCCGGGGAAGATCTTCCGGCTGCGGCAAAAATATTAAAAGAGTATTCCAAGGGTAATGATAAACTGGTCATTGTTTCCGGGGTGTTTGAATCCAGATTTCTTTCTGACAAGGATGTGGAAAGGATTGCGGGACTTCCCGGAAAGAGCGAGCTTCTTGCTACCATTGCTGCTACTATTAACGCACCTGCGACCCAGATTGCGTCTATGATGAACAATGTCATTGCTTCCCTTGCACGGGGAATAAAAGCAGTGGGCGAAAAAAACGGATAAGTACAAAGTAAGATAAAGAAATCAAAGAGGGGTACACAAATGTTAGAAGAATTACTGGAAAAAATTGGGAATCTTTCTCTGGTTCAGGCAGCTGAACTGGTAAAAATGATGGAAGAAAAGTTTGGGATAAGTGCTGCTGCTCCGGTCGCCATGATGGGTGCGGTTGCAGGTGCGGGTGCAGGTGCACCTGCTGGGGCTGCAGAAGAAGAAAAAACTGAATTTGATGTGGTTTTTGAATCCTTCTCCGGAGATAAAAAAGTGGATGCGATTAAAAAAGTCCGGGAATTAACAAGTCTTCCTTTGATGGATGCCAAGAAGCTCGTTGAAGAGGGAAAGCAAACATTGAAAGAGGGAGTTTCCAAGGACGAAGCTCAGAAAATAAAAGCGGATCTCGAAGCAATTGGGGCAAAAATTACATTAAAATAATGGCGGCGGGCAATTTGCTCGAAGTTTTTTCACGATTGCACCGGAATTATTCCTGTGTGCGGTCGGATGGATGGAAACATCGTTGTGTTTTACGAAACAAGGCTTTATCTCCGGTATGGTGGTAGAGCCGTTTTCGTTTTTTAATCATCGTCGGGTAATTATTGTAACGGCAGGAATTGGCAAATTATTATCGCTTATAGAATACCAGGGTGTCAAAGAAAGAGGATAAAATGACAATAAGAATATCTCCTAATGCTTCTTCGGTTTTATTTAAAAATTTTGGAAAAATAAAGAAAGTCCTGGATGTACCTCCGCTTGTACAGATACAGATTGATTCATATAAAGATTTTCTCCAGATGGAGGAAAAACCAGGAAAAAGAAAACCCACAGGTTTGCAATCCGTCTTTGAGGAATCTTTTCCCATTGAAAGCAGTAACGGGGATGTCATCCTGGAATTTGTGGAGTATATTCTGGGTGAGCCCAAAAAGGATATCTGGGATTCCAAAGTAAACAGCTCCTCCTATGCCGCTCCCCTGAAAGCCATTATACGTCTTGTTGCCATGGAAACCGGTGAAGTCCGGGAGCAGGAAGTTTATATGGGGGATATTCCGCTAATGACCCCCACGGGCACATTTATTATTAACGGGGCGGAGCGGGTTGTGGTAAACCAGTTGCATCGTTCTCCCGGGGTTTTTATTTTCTATGACGAACTGAAAAACCAGTATTCAGCACGGATTATACCCGACCATAAAGGTTCCTGGCTGGAGTTTGAAATGGACCCCAAGGGTCTGCTGATTGCCCGCATTGACAGAAGAAAAAAATTCCCTTTTACATTGCTGGTTAAGGCTCTGGGTTTTGGAACAAACCAGGATATTTATAATCTTTTTTTTGATGCGGAGGTTGTGGCTGTAAAAGGGACAACCATAAAAACATTCCAGAAAAATATCGGAAGAAGGGTTACCCGGGATGTCATCCACCCTGAAACCGGTGAAATCCTTTTGGAAGCCGGTGCCACTTTGAATGAAGATAATATCGACATTATCAAGGATGCGAAAGTTCCGGAGATTCATCTCGTCGTAGAAAATGGCATGGAAGACGATGTTATTATTTATAAAAGTCTGGAAAAAGACGGGGTTTCCAGTGAAGAAGAAGCACTGGTGGAATTTTTGAAGATTCAGAAGCCACTGGAGTATATTTCCGAACATGGGGATGAAGAAAAACACCAGAAAAACATAGAAAGAGCTAAAGCAGAATTGGAAAGATTATTTTTTGATCCCAAAACCTATAACATGGGCAGTGTGGGAAGATATAAAATAAATTCCAAATTCAACCATCTGAATCCGGAAAAATTCAATGACAAAATAAACACCCAGACGCTTCGCCCGGAAGATATTGTGGAAACGTTAAAATATATGGTGCGTGCCATCAATGAAATGGATGGGTACCCATTTGATGATATTGACCATCTGGGGAACCGCCGTATCCGCACTGTGGGCGAACTGCTTACCATGCAGTTAAAAACAGGTTTTTCCCGTATGGAAAGAGTTGTGAAAGAGCGGATGAGTATGAATGATGTGGATGTCATGACGCCGCAGCTTCTGATCTCCATCAAGCCCATAACCGCTGTCTTGAATGAATTTTTTGGTGCCAGTCAGTTGTCTCAGTTTATGGATCAGACCAATCCGCTTTCTGAGCTTACACATAAAAGAAGGCTGAACGCATTAGGACCGGGAGGATTAACCCGGGAAAGAGCCGGATTTGAGGTGCGGGATGTTCACTATACGCATTACGGAAGGCTGTGCCCCATTGAAACACCGGAAGGTCCCAATATTGGTTTGATAACATCCTTGGCCACTTACGGTCGTCTCAATCCTTATGGTTTTGTGGAAACTCCGTATCGGGTGGTAAAAGACAGAAAAGCCACCGCAGAGGTTGTGTATCTTTCTGCTAATGAAGAAGATCATTATGTAATTGCCCAGGCAAACGCACGGTTAGGGGATAACGGTGAGTTTCTGGATAAATTAATTGCATGTCGTTACCGGGGTGAGTTTCCGCTGAAAAATGCAGATGAGATTCATTTGATGGATGTGGACCCCATGCAGATTGTTTCTCTCTCCACCAGTTTAATTCCGTTTCTGGAGCATGATGACGCCAACCGTGCTTTGATGGGATCCAACATGCAGCGGCAGGCCGTTCCTTTGCTGACATCTGAGGTGCCCTATGTGGGGACCGGAATGGAATTTAATATTGCTTATGATTCTGGCGTCACCTTGCTTGCGGAGAGAAGCGGTACGGTGTCCAAAATCGATGGGAATCATATTGTTGTCACCAATGACGATGGGACTGAAGATACTTATAAATTAATAAAATTCAAAAGGACTAACCAAAGCACAACATTAAACCAGCGTCCTCTTGTAACCGTATATTATGCTCCGGAAGGCGGAGAGATAGTGGAGCTGAACAAAGAAACCATGAAACTGAAAGGGGGAAGTGGCAAGGATTATGAATTCAGCCTGAAAACCCTGCAAAGCTATGTTGTTCCCACTGTTAAAAAAGGGGAAGAAGTTGTGGCGGGTCAGTTTCTGGGTGGGGAGAGGGTTATCGGCAGGCAGTCCCTCAAAAATGGTGATTCCAAGAGAGAAGCCACCGTTCTCGCCGATGGTCATGCAACGTCTAATGGGCGTCTGGCTTTAGGTAAAAATATCAAAGTGGCTTTCATGCCCTGGGATGGATACAACTTTGAGGATGCCATTGTGCTCAGTGAAAGGCTGGTGAAAGAGGATGTTTTCACGTCCATTCACATAGAGGAATTTGAAATCCAGGCACGGGAAACCAAATTGGGCAGGGAAACCATCACCCGGGATATTCCCAATATCAACGAAAGGGCCTTCCGGGATTTGGATGAAAGCGGTATAATCAGGATTGGAGCGGAAGTGAGAGCAGGGGATATTCTGGTGGGCATGGTCACTCCCAAAAGTGAAAATGACCTGACCCCGGAGTATCGTCTTCTGCACAGCATTTTTGGGGAAAAAGCCAGAGAGGTGAAAGACAGCTCTCTCAAAGTCCCCAATGGCCACGGTGGTATTGTGGTCGATATTAAATATTTTAACCGGGATGAGGGGGATGAACTGGCTCCCGGGATAAGTGAAGTGGTCAAGGTTTACGTTGCCCAGAAAAGAAAAATTTCCGTGGGGGATAAAATGGCGGGACGGCACGGAAACAAAGGTGTTATCTCCACCGTTTTACCGGAACATGATATGCCGTTTCTGGATAATGGAGATCCCATCGACATTGTTTTGAATCCTTTGGGGGTGCCCTCCCGGATGAACTTGGGTCAGATTTTTGAAACCCAGCTTGGCTGGGTGGGAGAAGTGCTGGGAATTCATTTTGAAACCCCGGTGTTTGATGGTGCCAAATGGGATGATATTGCGGATTATATGAAATCGGCCAATCTACCAGAAAATTCAAAAGTTCGCCTTAGGGATGGACGTACTGGTGAAGAGTTTGAGCAGAATGTGTTTGTGGGGAATGTGTACATGATCAAGCTTCACCACATGATTGAGGATAAAATGCACGCCCGTTCCACAGGCCCATACTCTCTGGTTACCCAGCAGCCACTGGGAGGGAAAGCCCAGTTTGGCGGTCAGCGGTTGGGGGAAATGGAAGTCTGGGCACTGGAAGCTTATGGAGCAGCCCATACCCTGCAGGAATTATTAACCGTCAAATCGGATGATATGCAGGGAAGGACCCGGGTTTATGAATCCATCGTCAAAGGGGTGCAGGCCATTCATCCGGGAATTCCGGAATCCTTTAACGTGTTGATTCGGGAAATCCGGTCCCTGGCATTGGATTTCTTTGTTCTGGATGCTGAGGATAATCCCATTGAAATTTCTGAACTGGATGATGATTACAGTAAAGCTAAACGTCGTTTCAAAGTAGATTCTCTGGATAACAAGAAAAGTGGTGTTTGATTTTGTGGATAATTTTTCCCAGGAAATAAAATTCATGGGTAGAAGATTGAAATGGGCATAAAGAGGAGAAAGAGTGAAACAATTTCGTGAATTTAATAAAATTAGTATCCGGCTGGCGTCACCTGAAAAAATCCGTGAATGGTCTCATGGGGAAGTAAAAAAACCAGAAACCATCAACTACCGTACTCTGAAACCGGAACGCGATGGGCTTTTCTGCGAAAAAATCTTTGGGACCACAAAAGAGTGGGAATGCTACTGCGGTAAATTCAAATCCATCCGGTACAAAGGTGTTGTCTGCGATAAATGCGGGGTGGAAGTTACTCACTTCCGGGTACGCCGGGAAAGAATGGGCCATATTGAACTTTCTTATCCGGTGGCTCATATCTGGTATTACCGGACTGTTCCCAGCCGGATTGCCCTTGTCCTGGATATGACGGCAAATGATATTAAAAGTGTATTATATTTTGAAAGATATGTTATTATTGAACCCGGGGACAGCGGTTTAAAAGAAAACCAGCTCATCACGGCGGATGAATACAACCGCTTAATGGACCAGTACGGGGACCAGTTTTATGCCTCGATTGGTGCGGATGCTTTGAAAGAAATGCTCTCCATGGTGAATCTGGAGGATGAGATTGCCGAGCTCCGTGCTTATGTGGAAGAAAAAAAGAAAATCAACGATAAGCGTACTCTTAAACGGCTGGAAATTCTGGAAGCGTTCCGTGACAGTGGAAACCGCCCTGAATGGATGATTCTGGATGTGCTTCCCATCCTGCCTCCGGAGTTGCGTCCCATGGTACAGTTGGAAGGAGGGCGATTTGCCACTTCTGACCTGAATGATTTATACCGGCGGGTGATAAACCGGAATAACCGCTTAAAAAGATTATTATCGTTAAAAGCTCCAGATATTATTGTCAGCAATGAAAAGAGAATGCTTCAGGAATCTGTGGATTCCCTGTTTGACAATTCCCGGAGAAAAAAAGCCATCAAAGGTAAGGGTAACCGCCCATTAAAATCCCTGGCCGATATGCTCAAAGGAAAACAGGGACGTTTCCGCCAGAATCTTCTGGGAAAACGGGTGGATTATTCCGGAAGAACCGTTATTGTGGTGGGTCCAGAACTCAAGCTGTACCAGTGCGGACTTCCCAAGAAGATGGCTCTGGAGTTGTTCAAACCTTTTGTGATGAAATGGCTGGTGGATCATGAGCTGACCCAGAATATAAAATCGGCCAAGCGTATGATTGAAAACGAGGAAAGGGAAGTGTTTGAAGGACTGGAAGAGGTGATCCATGAACATCCGGTTTTATTGAATCGTGCTCCCACCCTGCACCGTTTGGGTATACAGGCCTTTTTACCCGTTCTAATTGAAGGAAAAGCCATACAGCTCCACCCATTGGTCTGCCATGCCTTCAACGCGGATTTTGACGGGGACCAGATGGCCATCCATGTACCGTTGTCCCACCAGGCCCAGTTGGAGTCCTGGATACTCATTCTATCTGCACACAATCTCTTGAATCCCGCAAATGGTTCCCCCATTGTTGCACCCACCCAGGATATGATTCTGGGTCTTTATTATCTGACAGAAGAGTTGAACGGGTCGCCGGGAGAAGGAACTCTGTTTGATTCTGTGGATGAGGTTTTATATGCCATTGATAGAAAAACCATAAGGTATCGTACAAAAATTCAGTTTTTGCATAACGACCGCCTGATTGAGACCACCCCGGGAAAATTGCTATTTAACCAGATGTTGCCCGTGGACTATTCTTATATCAACCGGCCCATCACCAGTAAGACCATTACAGAGATTATCACTGATCTCTACAAAACCAGAGGCATTGCGGTGACTGTTCGGTTTCTGGATTCCATTAAAAAGCTGGGTTTTGAGTTTGCCACCCGTTTTGCCCCCACCATTTCTCTGGAAGATATCAAAACTCCGGAAAGCAAAGGTCGGCTGATTGAAGATGCCAACAAAGAAGTGGAAAGAATTGAAAATGAACACCGCCGTGGTATCATCACAAACGAAGAAAGATATAAAAAGGTTGTGGAAGTCTGGACAACGACCAATGATTTGATTACCGCCGATCTTTTTCAGCTTCTGCAGACAGACCAGAACGGTTTTAATCCGGTTTATGCCATGGCAAATTCCGGTGCACGGGGTTCCAAAAACCAGATCCGCCAGTTGGCGGGAATGCGTGGTTTGATGGCCAAACCGAACGGAGATATTATTGAAATTCCCATTCGTTCCAATTTCAAGGAAGGACTGGGGGTTTTGGAGTTTTTTATCTCCACAAACGGAGCCCGGAAGGGTCTTGCGGATACTGCTCTGAAAACAGCGGATGCGGGTTACCTGACCCGTCGTCTGGTGGATGCCAGCCAGGATGTCATCATCCGGGAAGATGATTGCGGAACCCAGAATGGCTATATTGCCTCACCGGACAAGGAAGGGGATACCATCATTGTGAGTCTGAAGAGCAAGCTATATGGAAGATATCTTGCGGAAGACATTGTGGATCCCAGTACAGAGGCGGTAAAATACACCAGAAATTCATTCATAACCGAAGAAATTGCGACGGATATTGAAAACATGGGTTATCAATCCGTCAAAATTCGTTCCGTGATGACTTGTGAATCGAAAACCGGAGTTTGTGCCAAATGCTACGGAATGGATCTTTCCACCCTCGGCATGGTGGAGCTGGGGGAAGCCGTGGGGATTATTGCCGCACAGTCCATTGGGCAACCAGGAACCCAGCTCACGATGCGTACATTCCACGTGGGTGGGACGGCAATGGCAAAAGTTGCGGAGAGCCAGAATAAAGCTCCCTATGAGGCTTTTGTGAAAAAAATATCCGCCCGCATTGTTACCAATCGGGAAGGAAAAACCATCACCACAAAAAGAGGGAGTGTGATTATTGCCCAGATTATTGAGAGCCACAAACTGGATGATCTGGAAGAATATAATCTGGTATCGGATACCCGGGTGATCCGGGGAGAAGTCATTGCCAAAAAAAGAGAAAAGGATGGAAGCCTGCGTTCCGTATATGCAAAATCCCCAGGGGTGATTTACGATGATGGAAAGAATGTGTATCTTCTGGGTCCGGAGTATTCCATACAACTGGATACGGGAAGTATTCTCCACGTAAAAGAGAAAGATATCATTGCGGCCAGGAGTCTGATCAATGAATATGATCCGCACAATACCGTGATTGTGGCCAATGCCTCCGGAAAGGTGGAATTCATTGAATTGGAAGAAGGCAAAAACCTGAAGGTGGAAGAGTCCGAAAGTGGCGGTGGTAGAATCCGGAAAGTGGTCTCCTACCGCGGTGAAAAGATGATTCCACGGATTAATATCTTTGATAAAGGTAAGCTGGTGGAGGAAATCTCCCTTCCCTTGGGTGCCCTGCTGACCATCGAAAACGGAGCAGCCGTAAAGGAAGGGGATATTCTTGTCAAAATTGAATCCAAAGCGGAGAAAACCCGGGATATTACGGGAGGTCTTCCACGGGTGGATGAGCTCTTTGAAGCAAGACATCCCAAAAATCCATGCCATCTGGCTCCATTGGATGGTACCCTTGTGGACGATGGAACTGTCCTGCGGGAGAAAAGAGTGATCCAGATTGTACCGGATTCCATGGATGAGGGTGAGGCGGAATCTGTTACCCTTCATATCCCGCTGGAAAAGCAGATGCTTTTCCGTGATGGGGATACTGTCACTAAGGGAGATCCCATTGATGATGGCCCCATGGATCCCCATGACTTGCTGGAAATAATGGGGGAAGAAGAATTGCAGAGATACCTGATCCGGGAAATCCAGGATGTATACCGGATGCAGGGGGTATATATTAACGAAAAGCATATAGAGATTATTATCCGCCAGATGATGCGTAAGGTGGAGGTGATGGATTCTGGTGATACCTCGTTCCTGCCCCAGACCACAGTGGATAAACTTTTGTTTAAAAAAGAAAACGAGAGGATAATCTTAGATGGTGGTGCACCGGCAACAGCCAAACCCATCCTGATGGGACTGACCAAAGCGTCTTTAAATTCGGAGAGTTTTCTGTCTGCGGCATCGTTTCAGGAAACCACCAGGGTGCTCACGGATGCGGCCATTAAGGGCAAGGAAGATCCGTTGAGTGGATTAAAGGAAAATATAATCATCGGCCACTTGATCCCCGCAGGGACTGGATTGCACAGTTATAAATCCATCCGGGCGTATAAGAATATTATGGGAGATCTTTATGAAGAAACCGATGAAGAGGAAGTTTCCGAGGAATCGTAAGCCAATAGGGTTGACGGCGAGTATAGTTTTTTGATTTAGACCAATTGAGAAGTAAAAAAGAGGAGTTTCATGCCAACAATTAACCAGTTAATTCGATTCGGGAGAAAAAAGGTTGTCAAAAAAACAAAGTCTCCTGCGTTACAGAGTTCACCCCAGAAAAGAGGGGTATGCACCAGGGTAATGACGTTTACACCCAAAAAACCCAACTCGGCGTTAAGAAAAGTAGCTAGGGTTCGTCTGACAAATGGAATAGAGATCACAGCCTATATCCCGGGAGAGGGGCATAACCTCCAGGAGCACTCCGTGGTTCTTGTCAGAGGGGGAAGGATCAAGGATTTACCCGGGGTACGTTACCATATCATCCGGGGAGCTTTGGACGCACTGGGCGTGGACAAGCGGAAAAAAGCCCGTTCCAAATACGGAGCAAAAAGGCCCAAAGCCTGATTTTTTTGGTTTTTATAATTCACTAAGAGGACAAAATGGCAAGAAGAAGAAAAAGAAGCTTAAAGCGTAAAATGAAGCCTGACTATAAATACAATTCTGAGACGGTAACCAAATTTATTAATACAATGATGTGGAGCGGGAAAAAATCCACTTCAGAAAATATCTTTTATGATGCCATGGCAATTTTAAAAGAAAAAACAGGGGAAGACGAATACACAGTATTTGAAAAGGCTCTCAATAATGCCAAGCCGGAAATTGAAGTAAAATCCAGGAGAGTGGGTGGGGTTACGTATCAGGTTCCGGTGGAAGTGTATCCGGCCAGAAAGCTGTCTCTTGCTATACGGTGGATACTCACATCTGCCCGGGGCAGAAATGGAAAAAACATGGCACAAAAACTCTCCGCAGAACTCATGGACGCGTTGAATAACACCGGCGGAGCCATAAAAAAGAAAGACGAAGTAAGAAGAATGGCGGAAGCAAACCGTGCATTCTCACATTACGCCTGGTAAACCATTTTCCGGTGTAAATCATAGTAAGGGGATAAATCATGGCACGTAAAGTATCACTGCTGCAAACCAGAAATATTGGTATCATGGCCCACATAGATGCGGGCAAGACAACGGTTACAGAAAGAATTTTATTCTATACCGGTAAAACATATAAAATCGGCGAGGTTCATGAAGGTGCCGCTGAAATGGACTGGATGGAGCAGGAAAAAGAGAGGGGTATCACCATCACTTCTGCTGCCACAACCTGTTTCTGGAAAGAGCACCAGATCAACATCATTGACACTCCCGGACACGTGGATTTCACTGTGGAAGTGGAGCGGTCTCTGCGGGTTCTGGACGGTTCTGTGGCGGTATATGATGGGGTGGCCGGTGTGGAACCCCAGACAGAGACCGTATGGAGGCAGGCAGACCGGTATAAAGTTCCCCGTATCTGTTTTGTCAACAAAATGGACAGAATGGGGGCAAATTTTTATAATGCTGTGGATATGATGAGGGACAGGCTGGGTGCCAACGCAGTTCCCATACAGCTCCCCATTGGATCAGAAGCGGATTTTCTTGGTGTTATTGATCTTATTAAAATGAAAGCAGTGGTCTGGAAAAGTGAAGACTTGGGTGCCAGCTATGATTACCAGGAAATTCCGGCCGATTTGAAATCCAAATCCGAAGAATTTCGCCATGCCATGGTGGAATCGGTCGCAGAGAATTCAGAAGACCTTCTGGAAAAATATCTGGAGACTGGAACTCTCTCAGAAGAAGAAATCAATAAGGGGCTCAGAGAAGCAACCCTGAAGATGAAAATTTTTCCCGTTCTTTGTGGATCTGCCTTCAAAAACAAAGGTGTCCAGACTTTGCTGGATGCAGTTTTAGCGTATCTTCCTTCTCCGGTGGACATTGAATCCATTAACGGTTATTCCTTGAAAAATACAGACAGGGAAAAAACGGATGTGCAGCGTCATCCTGATGACAATGAACCCTTTGCTGCACTTGCTTTCAAAATTGTCTCTGATCCATTCATTGGAAAACTCACCTATTTCCGGGTTTACAGCGGAACCCTCCAAAAAGGGTCCTATGTGATGAATTCCACAAAAGGATCCAAAGAAAGAATTGGTCGTCTTCTCCAGATGCACGCAAACAAAAGGGAAGAGATTGATGAAGTCCATGCCGGAGATATTGCCGCAGCGGTTGGCTTGAAAGATACCACAACCGGAGACACTCTTTGTGATGAGGGAAATCCGGTGATTCTGGAAAAAATGGAATTTCCGGAACCTGTTATTTCCGTGGCCATTGAGCCCAAAACCAAAGCAGACCAGGAAAAACTGGGAACAGCTCTGGCCAAATTAGCGGAAGAAGATCCCACCTTCCGAGTACATACGGATGAGGAGACCGGCCAGACCATCATTGAGGGAATGGGGGAACTCCATCTGGAAATCATTGTGGATAGGATGAAAAGAGAGTTCAAGGTGGAAGCCAATGTGGGCAAACCACAGGTGGCCTATCGCGAGACAATCCGTTCCAAAGTACAGCAGGAAGGAAAATATATCAAACAGACCGGTGGACGTGGTCAGTATGGTCACGTTTGGATTGAGATTGAGCCTCTTCCTCCGGCATCTGGTTTTAAATTTATCAATAAAATTGTGGGAGGGGTGGTTCCCAGAGAATATATTGCCCCTGTGGAAAAGGGTATTGTGGAAGCCATGCAGACCGGTGTAATGGCCGGCTATCCCATGGTGGACATCCAGGCAACCATTTTTGACGGGTCTTACCATGATGTGGACTCTTCTGAAATGGCGTTTAAAATTGCCGGTTCCATGGCATTCAAAGATGGTGCCAGAAAAGCAAATCCCGTTCTGCTGGAACCCATTATGAAAGTGGAAGTGGTAACCCCGGAAGACTATATGGGTGATGTTGTGGGTGACTTGAATAAGCGACGTGGAAAAATTAATGCCATGAACCAAAGAGGAAATGCCCGTGTTGTGGACTCCTTTGTTCCTCTTGCGGAAATGTTTGGCTATGCCACAGAATTGAGAAGCTTAACCCAGGGAAGAGCATCGTATTCCATGCAGTTTGATCATTATGAAGAAGTTCCCGGAAACATTTCCAGGGAGATCTCTGAAAAGGCTTCTGCCAGAGGAAACTAATACTGTGGGCTTTTTTGGCCACAGGATTGGATGATTTCCGCATAATCTTGTTTGCTCTC
>DYLW01000011.1:39835-65568 GCA_020721865.1 Leptospira biflexa
ATGGGGTAATTCTCCAGAAGGGAAGATTCCCCGTATTGTTGGGAAAGTCGGGTAAAATCCACATAAAAAGCCAGAATGGTAAAATGTTTCCGAATGCGTTTCTCTACGGGAGAAATATCGGATTGATAAATCTCCTGCAGATTTTGTTTCAGATTCTTAAAAAGGGCGGATGCCTCTTTCTGGAATTGCGGGTTAACGTGGGCTATTTCTCTCTGGACGGAGGTGGGAAATATTTCCATAAAATCTTTTTTCATACGGTGCTGGCAATAAACGGCTAACTGTTCGGAGAAAAAAACATCATCCTTAAAAAAAAGTCTCTCGTGGGCCATTTCGTGGAAAACCAATTGAATAATCCAGTCATCGGATTGGTTTAGATAGGTGTTAAATACCGGATCGGTAAAAAACTGCAAAGTGGAATACGCAGCGATCTCTCCGATGTTAATATCATAACCCTGGTTTTTATAATATCGCAAAAAGGAATGGAGAACATCTTGGTCAAAAAAACCTAAGTATGTAAAAGTCCCGGCGATGGGGAAAGAAAACGATAATGCCTGAAATGCAAAAGGATGGGAGACTGTCATCATGGTCCCAATGGCCTCCCTTTTTAAATCCACCATCTGTGAATAGCTTTTGGATTTGGGCAATCCATAGATATCCCGGGCAAAAGCAGAAGCCTTCCGGATGAGGTTTATTTTATCTGAATATTTTATATTTTCCGATTCCTGTGCCCAGGATTCCAAACTCCGGTAATGGCTCATCACATAAACCTGGTGTCTGGCAAGATGGAAGACATAGCCCAGTTCCATGGAATAGGCAATGATGATGACGAACATCAGGGAGAGTAAAAGAAAACGGAATGGATGCAGGATGGTTTTCAGAACGATGTAAATAAAGATAAAAAATTGAACTACGGGAAAAAAAATATTTATGGAACTGGGTTTATGGTTAGCACTAATGCTGGTTTTTTTTATTTTCTGTGGCCAAATAAATGCGAGGCCTCTTTTCAGAAAGAAAATCCCCAGTATAAAAACCAGTGGAATGGTTACAAATTCATATTCTGGTATTCTTTCTGTATAAAAAAATAGATAAAGTGTGGACAGAAAAAGTCCCAGAAACGGGGAAAAAATATAAAAAAAACGGATAAACTTTCTTTTGCGGAGAAATGATTTTTTTAAAATAAAATCGGCACCATAAAAGCCAATTAAAGAGCCAGTCAAAACGTCGATGGGAAAATGCACCCCAATCACAACTCTGGACAGGGCTGCATTTACACCAAAGAGAGTCCATAAAAAAATAGATTTTCGTGAGGCGTTTTGGTATGTCATCAACCTGGTCAGGAAAAATGCCGCTGCGGAATGTCCGGAAGGAAAGGAATTGACAGTAAGGCGGATTCCTTCCAGTTGCACCATTCCATCCCCGAATACAGTGACAGGACGGGGCATGGGAAAAATTTCTTTCATGATGTGCACTATGGCGGTGGTTACAGCAAATGCCAGAAATGCATCGGGCATTTTGCGGAGGGGACTACGGTGTATAGCCATAAGAAAAAGTCCAATAAAAAAACCATCCGCAATGGTGGTGATGAATAGCATTTCTTTCCGGATAAAATGACTGGATACGGAATTGGCCATAAAAAACAGATTATGGTTAAAGTAAAAAACCAGGATAAGAATACTGCCCCAGAGGAAACCTTTTTTTATCATATCCACGTCCAAGATTGTATTCTGTGGCTTGTCGCCAAATCTTTTATAAAGGGATTCACTTTATTTTTATTCTTTATTTACATGGGATTTGCAATCGCAAGAATGCCTCTTAAATTTAAAATAAGCGAAAATTGTTTCCAGTTTGAATAGATTCGCATTCCGGAATTCCGGATAATGAAGAAATGGAGGGGAAAATGGATAGTTTCGGATGCCAGGCCATTGCAAGATTAAAAGAATCGATTGGGGATCGGGTTGATTTGCCCCTGAAGGATTTGATGGATATTCTGGATCAGGAATCGGAAAATAATAATCGGGCATTGGCCGCTTATTATGGGAAACACCCCTTGAATAAAGAATTCATAGAATTGATGGATAAAAAACAGTTTCTGACTAAAGAAGAATACAAATCTCTGGAAAAAGCGTTTTTCACTGCGAATCCGCAGTTTCAGGAGAAGGATTTCCAGAAGGCTATATTTAAAGAGATATTTTCTGTATTACCGGAAGGGGAAGTCGTAAAAGTTAAGGGTGGTTATGCAATTCTTAAAACAGAAAGAAGATATGGCAGAAGTCCCAACGGCACATTCCCGGTGATTTCGGATTTTGTGGAGCAAAATGGGCGTAAAGTGAGTGAGAACCTGGATCTTAATCACACCAAAGGTGGAGTAACTCCGGAGGAACTGATGAATGCCATTAACCAGGTTGTGGAATATTTGCGGACAAAAAATCTGTATGAAACCAATCGGTTTGTGGGTCAGGGCGAACTGGCTATTCCAATAAAACTGATTACGGAAAAGCCATTTCAGGCCGCTTTTTCTGTAAACATGTTCCGGGGAGATGGAAACAATTCCAAAATGCCCGGCTGGGTGATTCTTTCTGCCCCTGGTTTCACTCTGGATAATGAAAAGTACGTGGACGGAGTTTTTAAATTTTATGACTATGAGCGGCGAATTATTGTGATTGGCGGTTCCGGTTACAATGGGGAAATCAAAAAAGGGATGTTTTCCATTGCCAACCATGTGTATCCGCTCACCGGAAATCTCAGTTTCCATTGTTCCTCCGTTTACGATCCCGAGTCCAAAGAAGCCACCCTTGTCTTTGGTTTGTCCGGAACCGGAAAGTCCACCGTGGCCTCCGGAATGCGGTCCAGCCAGCTTCTGAGCGATGATGAGACTGGAATTAATCTGGCAAAAAAAGAAACTTTCAATATTGAAAATGGCAATTATTATAAAACAGGCGGACTGCTGGCCGAACCCAAAGTACTCCAGGCATTGGAAAATATGCGGGAAGATCAGGAGGAGATTGCATTATATGAAAATGTGATTGTGAGTCCGGATAAACATGTGGTCTTTAGTGTTGACCCCACAGCCAATGGCCGGGTGAGTATCATGTTAAAATCTCTGGAAGGGGCCATTGTGGGCGGAATGTATCCCATCCCCAAAAGGATCATCATTCTCTCCAGAGATGTAAATGCAATTCTGGATCCGGTCAATCTGCTGAACAGGGAACAGATCATTTACTATCTGAATCTGGGATACACTTCCAAAACCCCCGGAACAGAAAAAGGAATCAAAAAGCCTGTGCCCACCTATTCCAAGTGGGAGGGTGGTCCATTCTATGATCTCAAAGATGAAATTGTGATGGAAGTATTATTGAAATTCCTGAATGCCTATGACATCGACGCCATTTTGCTGAATTCCGGTGAAGGTGGTGGGCCTTTTGGAAGCGATAAAAACCAGCGTTTTTCCGTGGACGTGACTCTGGAACTGGCCCGTTCCTTCATGAGCAAGGTTTTCATGAACCATTACCGGAATCATCCGGAAGATTTTGAAGAAAATCCAGCCATGAAAACAATCCGGCCCAAAAATATCCCAGGTGTTGCACAGGAGATCATCGCAATCTTGGACGCGAAAAAATTATGGAAAATAAATGGCCATGGGGATGAATATGATAATGCAGCCCGGGAACTTTTCACTGAATTCCGGGAAAAGGCGGAAAAATCCTTAAAACAAAGCTCTGCTAATGTTGATGCCATTCTGGCCTCCGGACCATCGGTAAATTGAGACGAAGCTGGAGAAAGAAATAAAAAAAAATGTGGTGATCTTTGACTGGGATGGAACAATTTCTGATTCCATCTCTGTGATTGCTGCGTCCATCATGGCCGCCTGTGAGAAAGCGGGGTTTCCTCCCCCTCCGCCAGAGCGAGCCCGCCACATCATTGGGCTGGGTCTCAAAGAATCCTTTGAGTATCTCTGCCCCGGGATGGAATTTGAACGCTTCAAAAAAACTGCCCTGCATTATCGGGATGAATTTTTAGAAAGGGAAAAGTCCATTCAGCTTTTTCCCGGAATGGTGGATTTTTTGGCAGATTTGCACGCCCGGAATGTGATTCTGGCGGTGGCCACTGGTAAAAGTCGCAGTGGAATGAACCGGGCTCTTCTTGCGTCTGGCACATCGGCCATATTCCATTATACCCGTTGTGCAGATGAATCCATGGCAAAGCCGGATCCTGCCATGCTGTGGGAGATTTTGTCCCATCTTCGGGTTAAAGCCGATGAATGTGTGATGGTGGGGGATACCTCCTTTGATGTAGAAATGGCACATCGGGCGGGGATGGATGCAGTCGCAGTGCTCTATGGAGCCCATGGGAAAGAAATTCTGGAGGAGCAGAATCCGGAGTTTATGGCTCATACCCCACAGGAACTTTTTGGGCTCATTCACCGTCTTATAAAAAATTGACCGCTGGTCTCTTTTCCTCATCGTTGCCCATGATTGCACAGATTTCTGTATTCCTCCAGGATAAGACCGGCCGGGTGTACGATGTTGTTACTGTTTTATCGGATCAAAAAATAAATATCACTGGTTTTGACATTGCTGATTCCACGGAAGGCTATGGTATTTTACGCCTGATTGTGGATGATCCGGAAAAGGCGGTAGATATTCTGCATGAACAACACATTACAGCCAGGGAAACCAAAGTGGTGGGGGTGTATCTTCCCAATGAAACCGGCATCCTGTCACGGATTTTGAATTTATTCAAAAATAATCAACTGGATGTGGAATATATGTATGCCGCAGCCAGCAATAATATTATTTTTTCTCTGGATGACAATGAGAAGGCAGAAGAAATTCTACTTGGTGCCGGATATAAACTGACAAAGTCTTTTGAGATATGAACATGTACTTGAAAAGCGATTTGGAAACTCTGGATAGGAAAGATTTGGAAAAGATTCAACTGGAGCGATTGCAGAAAACCGTCCTGCAGGCATATAAGTCAGAATTCTACCGAACCCGCCTCCAAAAAGCGAATGTCCGCCCGGAGGATATCCGTTCGCTGGAGGATATTAAAAAAATTCCGTTCACCACAAAAGATGATCTGCGTAAAGCCTATCCTTACGGAATGCTGGCGGTGGACAAAAAGGAAATTGTACGGATGCACGCGTCCAGTGGCACCACGGGAACACCCACAGTAATCTTCCATACCCGCCATGATCTATACGCATGGACAGAGCTGGTGGCCCGCTCGTTGTATATGGCGGGAATGCGGGACAGTGATGTTTTCCAGAATATGATGACCTATGGGCTCTTTACCGGCGGACTGGGCCTTCACTACGGGGCGGAACAACTGGGCATGATGGTCATCCCGGCCTCTTCTGGAAATACTCGCCGTCAGGTGCAGTTAATACAGGATTTTCACACCACAGCCGTCCATATCACCCCCAGCTATGCCCTGCATCTGGGCGATGATGTGGAAAACTATAATGTAAAAGATCCCAGAGATTTGGGCTTGAAATTTGCCGTTATGGGGGCAGAGCCGTATTCGGAGGCTGTGACCAGAAAAATTGAAGAACGGTTCGGCCTGGTAGCGTTCAATTGTTATGGACTATCCGAAATGAACGGTCCGGCGGTGGCCTTTGAATGCCCGGCCAAAAATGGTCTGCATATCTGGGAGGACAACTATTTTGCGGAGATCATTGATCCCGTTTCCGAAGAGGTTTTGGGGGATGGCCAGAAAGGGGAGCTGGTGCTGACCACTCTTAATCGGGAGGGCATGCCCATCCTGCGGTACCGGACAAAGGATTTAACCACCATGAGCAGGGATAAATGCTCCTGTGGCCGTACCCATGCCCGGATAGAGAGGATTCTGGGACGGGCGGATGATATGATGATCATTGGTGGAGTAAATGTATTTCCATCCCAAATTGAGCATGTCCTTATGGAAATTCCGGAAGTGGGTAGCAACTACCAGATTATCCTGCGGAAAAAAGGTTATCTGGATAAGCTCCATGTCAATGTGGAAATTAATGAGAAATTTTTTGCCGGAGATATTTCCTGGTTGCATACAATACAGAAAAAAATTGAGAAAGAATTGAAAAGTGCCCTTCTGGTAACCGCCACAGTGAATCTTGTGGAGCCCGGGGTGATTCCGCCTTCTATGGGGAAAGCCCAGAGGGTGGTGGATGAAAGAAATTTGTGATTTTTTCAAAAAAATATTGGGCGATGCCGATATTTATAGTACCTTCATAAATACAGCGTTCTATGGGGACGACCTGGTTTCGACAACCGGAGCTCATTGAAAAGAAAAGCATGCAGGGATTCCCGCCCTTGACAGGGAACGGTTATAATTGCCGAAAATAATGACTTTGCAATGGCTGCATAAGCCGCGTTAAATTGTTACTCTTTCTATACAATTAGCGTTAAACAGCGAAAGATCGGAACTGCGGTTTTGGCGACGCAGTTTTTAGATTAAGCCAATAGAAGCTTCCGGATGGTGTCTGTACCAGCCGGTTCCTTTGAAATTAAATCACAGACTAAGCATGTAGAAAGCTTTTTAGTGACCGGCTGGACGCGGGTTCGACTCCCGCCGTCTCCAATTTTTTACGGGAAGATACTCCCATAGAAGTTTTTTAAATTACGAATGATCTGCTCCTTCTCTGTTTTAATTTTTTCGGCAGGGGTTTTTCTCTCCACCAGTGCAGCCATACGCTCCGGACCGTGGGAAAAAAGGGCGGGAACCCCATGGTATTCCAAAATCTTACCATTGGCTTCTTTGATACCGGTGGGGTCTGGATAAAATAGGGGGGCTGCACTTCCCAGAAAAATAATTCCACGAATCCGGAAATTGTCTATGTCATTGCGGATGTGACCAGAACAATTTTTTAAAAAATCCGGATTTTGAACGTCCGCTTTGGAAAAATGACACCGGAGAGCCTCCCGGTACATAAATTTTGTAAAATCCCCGCCAAAGGCTGTGGTAAAAATGGATTGGAATTGAACAGCGGTGGATGTTTCGTGGTAGATTTTATCATTATCCACTAATAGGTGATTCTGCACAACCACCAGGATAGGTATTTCCGGAAAATTCGGGGCAAATTGATATGGCTTATAAGAAATTCGTCGGGGACATAAGGTGCATAAATTTTCCGTTTTTGTGGGTTTTAAAACCTTGGGTATGCTATGCCGTTTTTTCCAATCCAGCTCAATAGAATCTGGCGATTTTTCCCGGTCCCGCAGATATACCAGATTTTCCGGATGATTGTGGATTACGCCCCTGAGTCCCTGCAGAACGGAAGTTAATTCACTGAAAATCTCTAACTGCATTTCCTTTCAGGTCATTTATGCTGGAAGTTGACTTTTTGTCTTTATTGTTTTTGTCAAATTTTTCTTGTGCTTTTAAAGTTCTTTTTGCTTCCGGGACAGCTTTTAAACGGTTCTTGTCAATTATTTCTCCTGTATCCACACAAATCCCATAAGTTTTATTTTCAATTTTTTCCAGAGCTTCGTCTATTTCTCTTAGAATTGCCTGCTCCTGGACACTGATGGTCATGTTCATTTCCCGGTCCAGAAGATCTGCAGCAAGGTCAGCAATGTCCCCGGTTTCTTCTGGAGGTGTGTTAAAAGTTTCATTGGTTTTTTGCGATATTTCATTCAGTATACGTTTTTTTTTCTCTAAAAGGATTACCTTAAATTCAGTTAATTCTTTAGCATTAAATGGCGTTTTTTTCATAATCTGGTACGATATTTTCGGGGGATTATGGGGTCAAATACTTTTCTTTTTTCTGGACTATCCAAAATAATGGTAAAAGGTCCATCATTAACCAGCGATACTTTCATATCCGCTCCAAAAATGCCGTTCCGGACAACGGGAGGTATGGGTAAACTCTCGGCATGGACTTTGATTTTTTCCAGAAATAAGTGAAATAGTCCCCGGGCGATATCCGGAGTGGCAGCATTGGTGAAAGAAGGACGGTTCCCCTTTTGGGAATCTGCATAAAGGGTAAATTGGGGTACCACCAGAATACCACCTCCAAGGTCTCCCAGAGAATGGTTCACCTTTCCGTTTTCATCTTCCAGTATCCGCAGGGATAAAATTTTTTTGACAGTATAATCTATCTGACTTTCTCCATCGCCATGGGTGAATCCGGTAAACACCAGAAAACCCTTTTCAATCTGGGCGACCATATTTCCGTCCACATGGATACTGGCTGAAAGAACTCTTTGGATGATGGATCTCATTTAATAAAGCAGGGATATTTTTACATATAACTGTAAAAGCGTTTTTTTGTATGTTCCGGTATCTGTTTTCAGGGAAACGTACCTGGTTTCCACTATCAAAGAATAGAGAGCTGTATCCGGACTGGGATTCATAATACTCCGGTATGGATCAAACTGTATTTCTGTTCGATTATCCATCTGGAAAAGGAAATTCATATCTTTTTTATAAAATGCAATGGGTAGGAGTATTTGGTGGCTCAACAAAAAGTATTTATTCAAGAGATAGTTAAAAGTGAAGGGCAGGGTGGCATAAGCGGATGCGGCCGTTGGTTCCTGCCCGGAGATACGGTATCCGGAATGACCCAGCTCAAATCCTGTAGAAAAAAAGAAGGATTTCCAGCGATACACTTGGTATTGCTGGTTCCAGTAAAACCAATGAAAGGGAAAAATCTCTCCCAGGTCTTTTCTGTTGTGTATGGCCTGAATATGAAAGGGTTTATCCAGAAGCAAGAAGGTGGTCTGGATTTCCCGGTTATAGGAAACCCCGTCAAACTGGATACGCAAATCCCCGGCTCCCAGGGACTGAATGTAATGAGGGGAAAAAGAAAGGGCCAGAAACCCGTCCTGATTTTCCATGGGGAAAATATTGGTTTGAAAAATGAGAAATAGAGCAGTAACTATGACTTTAGCGGTGATAAATTTCTTCCGCTTTTCCATTTTCATCCAATATTTTCTCATCCACTTGTATATAATGCACCGCAGGGATTTCCTCTGATTTTTTGTCATCGCTTCCGCCGGTGGTTTCTGATGCTGATTCCATGATTTTTTTTAGCTTATTGATGGTTGCGTCACGTTCCTGGATAGTTTTTTCCAGAGAAGTAATTTTTTCCTGTGCTGCCTTCCTTTCCAGAGATCGGGATTCAGAGGTGTTTTCGGAAGTGGCTTCCGCTGTCATAACATTTTTGTTTTCAGTATGGCGTTCTTTTTCCAGAATATACAAATCTTCGCTTTCAGGATATTCAAAGCTCGTTTTATCCCATTCCATGAAGCATTGTCCACAAAGAAACCATACTGAAAACTATTTTTTATTCCACCGGGCATTTTATGGAAGATGGTGGAGTGTGATCTTATCCCCCTATCAAAGAATGGGATAAAAATAAATATATATTGACTGGATTGAGGATGAACGGTATATTGCTCTAACTCCCCTCATTGTTAAAATGTGGGAGGAGCCAATTGCGGTATTTCCCAAGGGAAATAAAAGAGAAGGAAATAGAACAAAAAAGGAGTGAATATGCCGCGTAAAACTGAAAATAAAAAGGATAAAACGAATAAAATTGATAAGGCCACCAAAAATGGTACGGTATGGTGGAAGCACAAGGTAATGTACCAGATTTATCCCCGCAGCTTTTATGATTCCAACAAGGATGGAGTGGGGGACATTCCCGGCATTATCCAGAAACTGGATTATCTTTCCGAATTGGGGATTGGGGGAATATGGTTGTCCCCGGTCAATGAGAGCCCGATGTTTGATTTTGGGTACGATATTTCTGATTACCGGAAAATTGACCCGCTTTTTGGGAAAAATGAGGATTTTTACAAATTAATAGAAGAAGCACATAAAAGAGATATAAAAATTATAATGGATCTGGTGTTAAACCATACGTCCCATCTGCACCCATGGTTTGTGGAATCCAAATCGTCCCGGGATAATCCCAAAGCGGACTGGTACATCTGGCACAATGGAATTAAAGGAAAGCCACCGAATAACTGGCTGGCCGCCTTTGGGGGGAAGGCGTGGGAATGGGATTCCACCCGTGGCCAGTATTATCTGCATTCCCATTTAAAAGAACAGCCGGATTTAAACTGGAGAAGCGAAGGTCTCAGAAAAGCGGTCTACGATGACATTAAATTCTGGTTGGATAAAGGGGTGGATGGATTTCGGCTGGATGTGATCAATTTTCTGACCAAGGATGACCAGCTCCGGAATAATCCATTTACATGGGGACCCAACCCCCGGCCTTATGATATGCAAGCCCATATATATGACCGCAATCGGCCGGAAAACCATGAAATAATCCGTGAACTGCGGCAGCTCATGGACACCTATGAGAATCGTATGATGGTGGGGGAAGTTTATGCTTCCACTCCGGATCCGGCACTTTCTGCCAGTTATCTGGGCGATGGGCAGAATGAGCTGCATCTGGCATTTGATTTTTCTATTATTTATAAAAAGAAATGGCATGCAAAAATTTTTGCGGATTATATTAAAACAATGTATAAGCATCTTCCCACGGGAGCATGGCCGGTCATCACCCTATCCAACCATGATCAACCCCGGAGCCGGACACGTTTTGGCGGGGGAGAGGAATCCGAAGACCGAGTACGGGTAGCTTCCGCATTTGCTCTTCTGGTGAAAGGAACTCCTTTCCTGTATTATGGGGAAGAGATTGGAATGGAAAATGGAAAAATCAAAAAAAACCAACTGAAGGATCCGGTGGGAATTAAATATTGGCCATTTCATCCCGGAAGGGATCCCGAGCGGACACCCATGCTGTGGTCAGGGGAGACAAATGCCGGTTTTTCCAAAGTAAAGCCATGGCTTCCCTTGAATAAAAACTGGCCTGAAATCAATGTGGCCAAACAGAGAAAAACAAAAAGTTCACTTCTGGGTTTTCACCAGAAAATAATAGAGGTCCGGAATTCCCATCCTGTGCTATATTCCGGAGATATGGATTTTATCCATGACGGGGCAGAAAATTATCTGGCATTTGTGCGAAAAAATGATCATGAAAAAATTTTTGTATACCTCAATTTTTCTCCCCGGACGCTGAAAATTCCTATGTCATCCGGTCAATGGAGGATCATTTTTTCCACCCATACCAATAAGACCATGATGGAAAGGCCGTTGGAGTTGCATGGCTATGAGGTAATCATTCTCCAGCAGTAGAATTAGGGCTCAACATTGCCAATGAGGCCCCATAAAAGCATTGATGGGCCGGAAGGATTTAAGAATGGGGATTCAGCGATGCGGATGAAAATTATCTTATCCCTTTTTATTCTGGCCGGAGGCTACCTTTTTTCATTTGCCGGTGCGGATCAATTTCCTTTTGATTCTCACCATTATTCCGTGTTCATCAAGCCGGACGGATCCACGGATATCATCCAGGAATCCTCCGGGATTGAGAACCAGAGCAGAAATAAAATATATTTTATGGGTCCATTTTTATCCTCTTCGGAAATAAAGGATATTCATGGAATTCATTGGGATGCAAAAATTCCGGTAGAGTTTGGGGATCCCTTTTCTTCCTATTCTCCCCATTATAATATTGCCTCTACTCGGGAATTTAATCGGTTTATTTCCCTTTCGTTCAAAACCCATACAGTTCCCGGTGACCGGTATTATTGGTTTGTTCATGGAAATTCCGCTCAAATGCCACTTAAAATAATCGGCGGGGCGGAGGGAAAATTTTATGTATTTTACTGGCAGCCCACTCTGGGTTATTATCCGCTGGATTCCACTCTGGATGTTGTGCTGCCCATCATTTACAATCCGGATAAAATGGAAGTCTATAAAAACGCCATTTTCACTGATCCGCAAACATCCAAAAAATACGGCTCCGTAAAATTTTTCCCTACCCCGTGGCAGTACCAGTTGTACCTCTCTGTATCTGCCAATGCAAAGCACAGGCCAATGGAAAATGCCCCGTTTTATATGCTTATTCGGAGGGAATTATTTCCGGATTCCATCCAGGCTTCCATTACAGAAAATCTGGATAATCCGTATCTGGAAAAAATTGCTGCGTCCATTGAAGAAAGTGAAAAGGAAACCGCAGAAGAGATAATTACTCCGCCCATCGTCCCGGATAAAGCAGCCGATGTGGAAATTGTTCCGGAGCAGAATCCCTTTGGGCAGAATATGACTGGGGATGGGGAAAAACCGGAAATGGCAGTTCCAGAATCAAAAGGGAAAACCGGCGGGATTATTCCCGGGGATGCAGATACTGCCCCCGCTCTTTCTCCGGAGGCGAAAGGAGAATCCAAACCGGAGTATTTTGTTCCCCGGGAACCTGCGGAGTCACCGGAAAACCAAAATTATAAAATTTTATTCTTCCAGAAAACCACGGATATTCGCGAGGCGGGGGATATGATTACCGGTTCATTCTGGAAAAGTGGTGTTTCTCTATTCCCGGAGGCTCATTATTTTATCCATGAAAAAAGTGAACTTATTCTGAAGGTCAATGATTGGAAGGAATTGAAAAAATTGATAAAAATGTCCTGGAATTATTTTACCATCCGGATCAATGGTTATGCAAGCCTTAATGCCTCGCTTTCGCAGGGGACTCCGGTTACTGATTTCCGGTTGCAGAGAGAAGACGATGGATTTTTAACAATACTTTTTCCAGAAAACAATAGAAAATATGCGTACCTGGTGGTGACCATTGATAATCATTTTTACCAGAAAATGGACTACAGGAAAACCTATGCACCACGGTATTACAGCGTACATTTTCTGGATGATAAAATCTATTTTTCACAGAAGATCTCCGGTGCTCGTTTGCGTTATATCCTTCCTGTACGGTTTCAATTTTCTATTCCCCGGCAGTACCAATCGGCCTATGCCCGCCTTTTTCCCGTACAAATTATGCCGGAAAATACGGGGGCTTTTAACGGTATCACTATGATGCCGGAAAATCCGGAAGCACCGGGGCGGATTATTCTGGATATGAAAAAGTATTCTTTTGCCTGCGGACAGAGCGGAGAATCCACCACGCAGGTTTCCGAAGAGGAGAAAAAATCCTGCGAAGATTTATCCTCTATTCTGAATGGTCCGGAAATACTGGCCGATGAGGAAGAAAGGAAGGGAGATCCTCCCACCATTTATCCATTTTCTGAACTGAGCGGTTTGGAATTTGCCATGAAATCCCCGGAGAAAGATTTTTCCCTGCTCCGCTATCCGCTTTTTCCCATGGTTATGCTGGTTAGCGATCTGCGTTCTCTGGAATTCTATCCGGAAATGATTGTCTTTTTTTATCTGAGTTTGATTTATACTGCCGTTTTCGTCCTTTCATTATTCCTGATCCATCCTGTCTTGTTTGGGCTCTTCTATCTGTTGTTTTGGCTGGGATACTGGATTTCCGGTCGGGTTTCCACCGCAGGTGAATCCGCATATTTCCACGGTCATTTGTTTCCTTCCTTTCAGGAATTATTCTTTCCGGATGGTATCCGAATGGTTTCGCTTTTTGCAGGTTTTCTGGTTAGTCTGAACGCATATTTGATCCCCATCCGTTTTGCCCGGCTGACGCTCCAGAGGAAAAAGGAAATGCAACTGCGGAAAGATTTTTTCCGTGATCCGTTCCGTGCAAAAGATCCGCCGTTTTCAGAGAATTCCCTTGCCTGTGGTTTTGCTCCTTATGAGGCGAAAATTCTTATGGGGCAGCTTTCTGAAGGCGTCATCAGTTATATTTTTTATCTGCACATGAGCGGAGTGATTCGTGTTGAGTCCATATTCCCGCTCCGGATGGTAAAAGAGCAGAACAGAGGATTTCTGAATGATAAAATATCCTCAGAATTGTGGGAGATTCTGCCGAAAGGTAATCCGGATCTGAAATTTTTACGCCGGTTTATGGATTTAACCTTGGAGCGGATTATTGACAATATCTGGGATTATCATGTCCTGAAAACCCAGAACTGCTACCACCATAAATTCCAGTCTATTCTGTCTGTGTACCGGGGGCTTCCCCGTGCCAGAAAAGAAAAATATCTCAGCCAGAATCTGGCCTGGCTTCTGGCAATCCCAGAATTCCGGAAAATAATACAAAATGAGGCAAACCTGCTCCCGGCTTCCCACCGTGTTGCCCGGCTGATAAGAAACAGTGGGAACAGTGAAAATTCGTTTGCGGATGACGTATTAAAATTGCGGACAGAAATATCCAGAGTCATATCTCTGGTGAATATAAAGGATATTCTTAATGAAAAATAATCCGGATGAAATGATCTCCCAAACAGATACATTGCTTAAGAATATGCTCCTTGTACTAAAACGTACAGATCTGGAATGGAATATGGAAATCCAAGATTTATTGGAAGCACTTTATTTGGAATATCAGAAAAATCCGGGACTCTTCCATTCCCAGGGAGCCACGGCCATGAAAGGAGATATTGCTCTTTACCGTGAAAAAATAAATCGATATATCAAAAGAATAAAATCCGGAGAAAGGAAACATACCAAGGCCATTGAGGAGAGCAATCAAAAAAAATGGAGTCTCTTTGACGGTATTATCCTGAAAGATCCGGATATAAAAAAGGGATATTCCCTGCTGTGGGAGAAATACAATCGTCTTCAGGGATTATCCCGGAGAAAAAAAGCCGGCAGTGTTTCCGGATATGACAGGGAACTGGAGGAGTATGATGCCCTTTATGCACATTTCCATTCCAGATATAAGGACTTTATGAATTCAGAAGTTAACATCGCATCGAGAGAAACCCTGTCCAATCTCAAGGCGGAATTAAAAAAAGAATGGAAAAATGCACTTGTGATTACAGAGAAAATAAATCTGCTGAATGATCACCGTAATGATTATACCCGTAAGCTTTTATTATTCCAGACCATCCAGACGCTTCGTCCGGCCGGGGATTCCATATCCTCCCCAAAGACCTGTCCTCAGTGTGGATTCATAAACGAAGAAAATATTTACCTCTGCAGGATGTGTGCCACTCCCCTGGAAACGATGGATCTTACAGTGAATTCCCGGATCCGTTATCTGAACGAGAGAATTCACCTTTCCGGTGAGGTGGAAAATTCCATCCGCAGGGTTTCCGCTTTGATAAAAAAATGGAATTTTTTCATAGAGATATGGCTCCGTCTGGGCGAAGGCAAAAAGGATTATGAGACCATCGTCATTGAGCAGAACCAGGAAGAAATATTTCGTCGTATGGGGGAATTGATCGCGGAAACCGCTGAGCTTTCCCGGCGTGAGTATATTCTGAAAAATCTGGAAAAAATAATCCAGGAAAATTTTTATTTTTTATTTGCGTATCTTCCTTCCCGGTAATTTTTTAACCTGCAGGAAATACACATCCATTCCCTTATTTTTCTGCTCCCGTTCAAAGTAACTTTCCGGCCGGTTTTCTATATGAGATTTGACGACTTTTTTCCCGTGGATATTTTCCCACTCCTGTGGCATACCTTCTATGATATCCAGGACATCCTCCATATACTCCCGATGGTCGGTGGCAAACTCCAGTTCCCCGTTGTTTTTTAACAAACCATGCAGGATGTGGATGAAAGACTTCCCCATGAAACGGTGTTTGTGGTGCCGTTTTTTGGGCCAAGGATCTGGAAAATTGATGATAATTGTATCAAAGCTTTCCGGCGTGAACACCTCTTCAAAAAACCAGTCCACATTAATGATTACCCATCGGATATTGGAAATTCCACGTTCTGTCTGCTCCGCTATGGAATATTTCACCCTTTTTTTCTTTTTCTCCAATGCTATAATGAACCAGTCCGGATGATCAGCGGCCAGGGCATTAGTGAATTCTCCCCAGCCGGAACCAATTTCCAGAATATATTTGGCATATCCCGGGTAATGAATATTCGGACAGATGGGAAATGTCCCTGGATCAAAGAGAATATTGTATTCATTTCCCAAATATTTTTTCTGTAAAATACCCGCTAATTTTTCCCGAATTCTGTCTTCCACAATGGTATTTCTGGATTTTAAGTCAACCAGTAAAGGTTGAAAAATTGTTTACGGCATGTATTTTTTTGCGATTCAGACTCCATGGCCAAAATCCACATAATCGCCAGTCTGGAAGAAATGGATCAGATTATCAAAGAAAAGAAGGGATCCATATTTTATTTTTCTAATGATAACTGTAATGTCTGTAAAGTGTTGAAACCAAAGATTCTGGAAATGCTGGATGAGTCCTTCCCTTTACTGGCTTTTTACTATGTGGATACCATGAAATATCCGGATATACCCGCACAGAAATCCATATTCACCATCCCCACCATTCTGGCTTTTTTTGAGGGAGTGGAACTGTACCGTAAAAACCGTTATATGATCATGGACGGATTCCGGATGGAACTGGACCGGCCATACCGGATGGTATTTGGGGATTAACGCACTTCGTCGGTTATGGGAGGTACCATCTCTGATATGCTTTTTCCGCCCATTGCGGAAGGACATTTTTCTGAAAGAATAAAAAGCTGGCGGTAGAGTTTCCACATTGTCTTCTGCTGGGTAATCACCGGGCATCTTTTGTCTGCTACAAACCGGTTGGTGATCTCCCTTCCGTATTCATCATACTCTTTGCCTTCGTATGTGGCGGATTCATTACAGAAAATATATTTATCCACTTTTTCGAGGGTAGCCTTTTTTATTTCCTGACATTCAATCTTATTGGATTTTCCCATACATTCGTTCACGCACTGCAGTATGAGTTTTTCATAGGGTTCCTGCTCTTTTTTTACGGATGTTTCCTCTGTCTCATTGGGTTTCTGCGATACGGCAGTTTTATCCGGATTTTCCTGGGATATCGCAGGACTGAAAAGAACCACCATTGCCAGAAGAATGATTGTGATGGAAAGCGTGCGATTGTGTTCCTGAAATATCTTTTTCATTATTCCCTCCGGAAAAATTTTCTATTTCCCCATATATAATATCGAAAAAAAGAATGCTAATATCAAGCCAACGGATAACTTTTATTTATATTTTGTTCCCGGTGCTACTTTTACATAATCCCCCGCATTATAGTCATAGGTAAATGCCTTCCCATAAAGAAAGTCTTTAGTTTTCTTCATCTGTGCATCCAGGCGGGATCGCATATCCTGGAGGATGTCTGCATATTTCTCCTCATAAACCAAGTTTTTCCTTTCATTGGGATCATTCTCTATGTCATACAACTCTTCCATCAGCCGGGGCTTGGTCCATGGCTGGTCTTCCATCTGGACCAGGCGGTGTGCCCATTCCATGTGTGCATTCTGGTCCAGACCGAAGGCAATGTTGGAATAATTCCGGATATACTTATATTTTCGGGTCCGTACAGACCGGGTGGGAATATACTCCACATGGGCGGTCATCTCCGTAAATATCTCCTCTTTCTCCGTGTACCCCCCGGGATTTCCGGCAATGGCAGGCCAGAAGGATTTCCCTTCCAGAGAATCCGGAACCGGGATTCCCACTCCCTCCAGAATGGTGGGCATCAGATCAATGGATTCCACCATAGCCTTCTGTTCCGATTTTTTTATTTTTGCGGGATAGCGGATGAGAAGGGGTGTCCGGATTCCCCTTTCATAGGAAGTCATCTTCAAGCCGGGGTAAGGGGGGCCGTTATCAGAAATGAAAACCACCATGGTATTTTCTGCCAGTCCCAGGTTGTCCAGGGTATTGAGAACATCTCCAACCATTTTATCCATTTTCTTGGTTTGGCTGAAATACTTTGCCAGATCGGCCTTAATTTCCGGCCACTGCGGATAATTATAGTATTCCGGAACTTTTATTTTTTCCGGATCCACAGGAAAATCCGGATCCATGGTGAACTCTCCATACATATCCCGATGGTTGTGCATGAAATTCAGTTCCAGATAAAAGCGGTTATCCTTGTTTCTATGGATAAAATCCACTGCCGGTTTTATGTCTTTAATCCAGAAATCCTCCCCGAATATTCCGCTGAGCCTTTCCTGGTAGCCATACCAGGATGTGGGCAGGTATGGCGACACGTGCCATTTTCCCATCAGTGCGGTATTATAGCCGGCCTCTGAAAGAAGGTCCGCCAGGGTCAGATGGAAAGGACTCAGAGATTTTGTTTTATGAATATGAGCCAGGGCCGTTACGCCGTTCGTATGCGGATATTGGCCGGTGATGAGACTGGCCCGGCTGGGAGCACAACTGGAGGTTACCACAAATGCGTTCTGGAATTTTACCCCTTCTCTGGCCAGACGGTCGATGTGGGGAGTTTTGACATCCAGGTTACCATAACAGGAAATATCTTTCCATCCCAGGTCATCCGCTGTAATCAGGATTATGTTGGGTTTATTTTTATCTTTGGAATACTTGCGTGGCGAGCAGCCGGTCAGGGAGGAAATGGAACCTGCGGTGGCCAGTACGCCGGTTGCCTGAACCAGGAAATCTTTTCTGGAAATACATTTGTCCATGGAAAATTCTAACTAACTACCTCCGAGGTAAAGAAATTTTTTATGCTGGCCATTTTTTGATCGCTATCCAAGAAATTATGTCGCATTTACAGGGCGGGGTCACTTTTTTTCACGGAAATTATTTTTTTTACTTTAATCTATGGAAATTAAATAAAAAATGGTTATGGTTATGAAATTTACCATTGATAAAGAGACGCTGAATAAGGCCTTGCAACAGGTGAATTCTATTGTCCCGTCCAAGGATACCCAGACACTTTTATCCAATGTATTGATACAGGTGGAAGATTCCATGATCCGGCTGACCACATCGGACATGGAAAGCACAGCACGGATTTCCATGCCCTGCACGGATACAGAAAGTGGCTCTCTGATTGTAAGAGCCGGAAAGTTTGCGGAAGCTATCCAGAAAATCAAAACAGAAAAGATACTCTTCCAAAGCCAGAAAAGCATGGAAACTGCGGAAGGTTCTCCGGAAGATGACATCACAAAATCATTCCATAACATAAAAATATCCGGGGACAGTAAAGACTCCGTAAAATATGATTTTCCCGGATTTGACCAGCGTCATTTTCCCGTAATCCAGTCCATTGCGGATGATCAGTTATTCCTGGTGTCCTCGGAAATCCTGCGAGAGATGATCCAGAAGACGGTTTATTCCATCAGCCAGGAAGATAATCGGTATATCTACAATGGCCTATGTATTTCCGCAGAAGGAAATGTCCTTACCCTTGTGGGCACAGACGGACGGCGGCTTTCCGCTATTTCCCGGGAACAACCATCGCCGGTTGATTTCTTTCGCTCCGGAGAGGATAAAAAAGATATTGTAATTCATAAAAAAGCTGTCAATGAGCTTCTCAAACTTCTGGAGATGGACTCGGATGTAAAAATGGGTATTTCTGGCCGGGATATATTTTTCCGGGTGGGAAACGCAGAATTGACCAGCCGGCTTCTGGAAGGTAATTTTCCGGATTTCCGCCGGGTTGTACCCCAGGAAACCAATGTAAGCATCACAATGGACAGGGGCATTTTTCATGACGCACTTTCCCAAGTGGCCGTTATGACAGAGCAGCCATCCTACCAGATCCGCCTTGGCGTTGACAGCGGACTGCTGACACTTTCTGCCAGTACTCCGGAAGTGGGAAAGGCGGAAATGAGTCTGCCGGTTTCCTATTCCGGGGACAAGATGGAAATTGGATTCAACGCCAGATATTTGGCCGATATTTTATCTTCTCTGAAATGCGATGAGATTGAGATAAAGCTGGTTGATGCGGGCAAACCCATCCTGGTAAGAGATACCAAAGACGAAAACTTTCTGGCTCTGATTATGCCCATGCGGATTTAACGCTTTGCGGATAAAAAATCTTATTCTGGAAAATTTCAGAAATTATCCATCCCTGGATGTTTCTCTGGATTCTGATATTGTTTTTTTTCTGGGCGAAAACGGAACCGGAAAGACCAGCATTCTGGAAGCCGTCTCTCTGATGAACCAGTTGAAATCTTTCCGTAAAGTCCCCAACCAGGAGCTGGTTCGTTGGGATTCCGGTTTTTTCCGTGTGGACATTAACTATGAAAAAAATGGACAGGAAGAAAAACTCCATATTGGGTATGGTAAAAACCTGCCATCCCAGGAGGGGGCACCACAGCGGATTTTAAAAATTAACCGGGAAAAAGTGGACAAAATCCAGGATTTCATTGGCAGGTTCCAGACCGTTATTTTTTCTCCGGATGATATTAAAATTATTGATACGGATCCGGAAAGTCGCAGAAAGTATATTGATATGGTTTTATCCGTGGTCAATCCGGGGTATCTTTCTTCTCTTCAGGAATACCAGGCGGCGTTAAAAAACCGGACCCGTGCACTGAAAAGCGGATTCAATGAAACCTATATCCGTTCCGTGGATAAAATACTCGCCCAAAAGGGGGCAGATATTGTCCGTTACCGCCATGGGTTTATTCTGGATTACCGGGAGCGGGTAAATCATTATGTGACATCCATATCGGAGGGGCGGGATTCCTGGTCGATGAATTATTATCCATCGGCGACGGCGGATACTCCGGAAAAATATTTTCAGATTCTGGAAGAGGCCAGAATGAATGACCAGCGTCTTAAGGCCACCACCCGAGGAGTTCACAGAGACCGGATCATATTCTATCCGCTGCTCTCCGGAGTAAAAAAAGATGTGAAAACAATCGCTTCCCAGGGACAGAAGCGGACTCTGGTGTTATCCCTGAAAATGGCACAGTATGACTATATTCGCGGAAAAATTATGGACGCTCCGGTGCTTCTGATTGATGATGTTTTCAATGAGCTGGATGTGAAGCGGCGTAAAAGTATCATTTCATTTCTGAAAACCACCGGACAGGCCATCATCACCACCACAGACACTGCCGGGATGGAGGATTTTCTTTCAGAGCGGGGGAGAGAAATCCGGATTAAGACATATTCCATTTCTGTAGAAAATGGTGTTCCCATTGTCCGCTCCACTCCGGAGTAGGAAAGCGTTTGGGGGGAAAAGATGTCTCCCTCGCGGAAATATACTATAGGATGAAAAATAGATCCAGAGCCTCTTCTCTATTGAAAGACGTCTTTGCTCTGGAAAAAAATAATCAAAGGGCAAAAACCCTGAGTTCCATAATAAATGGTGAGAAGGATTAATTGCCTAGAAGAATTTCCCGGACTTTCTGGTATGTCTCATAACTGTCCACAATATTAAAATGGTTTTTCCCATACAGAATATAGGAACGAGATTCCGGATTGCTTTTCTTCAGCAATTCATTTCTAAGTGCCACTAAGGAGTGATATTCCACAATCCCGTCCCCCATCCAGTTTTGCCAGCGGGAATCTTTTGCTGTGAGAAGGGAAAAAATCTGGTAGGCGTCCACCCCTTCCAGCTCCCCATAGGAAACCGGCTTGAAAAACCGATGGAAATAGTTTGGGTTTCTCCAATCCTCTTCGCGTATAATTCCATGGGAAAGGTCTTTCATGGACTCCGCCCGGATATTCGCTGCGATGGCAACTCTCTGGATGAGTTTACGGCGGGAAAAGCTTAATCCCAATGCCAGCCAGAATCCAATTTTCTCCAGATATGAACCACCATCCGGAGAGGATACAAAAATCACTTTATTGATTTCTTCTCTCCAGGACATATTTTCCATCATGGCAGTATAAAGGGCACTACGGAAGATCAGGCCTCCCAAACTGTAAGTAACCACATGGATTTTGATTTTAAGGTTATGGTTTCTTAATTCCTGGAATAAATCCCGCAACAGATAGGATAATTTTTTCCCGCTTTCTGAAATGTGAAGCCCGGGATGATAACGCACATAGAGCGGATAAAGACATTCATCCTTCAAGGATTCTGCCATTAAAAAATTATCCGGCGTTTTTTTTATCCATAGGTTTTCATCGTTGAAGAGCCCGTGGACATAGATGATAAAACCTGCGTTCGGATTGTTTCCATGGATCACTTTGATATAATGCCGCACCAGCTCTTCCACGGAAATATCTCTGCCGTTTTCCCGGAAGGATGTATTTATTCCGGAAAGTTGAAAATTCCCAAATGGGTTACCTATGATGCTGGAAATGATGCGGTTGTTCAACGCCTTTTGCGTGTTTTGATCAATGCTCTTTTTAATATCGGAAGCTCTGTCCATGACCTCTTTAGTGGCGTCCATCCAGGTCTGGATTTGTTTTAGAGTATAATCCTTTCTCTCATTCAGATCTTCCGCTACCATTCCGGCCAATTCCACAGGGGCTTTCACCATCGGCTGGGCAAGGAATCCTTCCCATAAATTACGGAAAAAATCCATGGGTTCTTCCGCTGTAGAGTTTTTACTCGTTTCCGGTTTCATTCAATTTTTGAGCGAAATCTTTGCCAAACTGAAAGCACTGTTCCAGCTCCTCCTGTGATGGAGTCATTTTTACTTTCAGAGGCTCCAGAGGAAGCTTAATTTTCAATCCCCGGAGTCTTTCTTGTACCAGATTGGTTGCCTCTCCTCCCCAACCGTAGGATCCAAACACGCCGGCTTTTTTCCCCTTCATTTCCACAAATGGAATGGCCGTGGTGATATCCCAAATGGGTTTTACGGCATCGGAATTGATGGTGGGCGTGCCCATCAGAAAAGCGTCTGCTATTTCCAATAAATAAACAGCCCTTTCAATTTCAATGGCTTCCGCATCATACATGGATGCGATAATATTTGGGTCAGAATTCAAGCCGTCCAGCACCTTCTCCGCCATCCTCCGGGTGTTTCCATAGCTGCTGGCGTAAAAGATGTTCACCAGTTTTTTTCCGTCATAGCGGTTTTTATCCGGGGAGCTCCATTCCCGGTACAAATCCACATAACGGGCAACATTTTTCCTGAGCACCGGTCCATGGGATGGAGCAATCACATCAATCTCATATCTGGCAATGTTGTCCAGAGCTTTGAGAACGAAACTTTTGTATGGACGCATGATATGGTCAAAATAATATTTATACGAATATTCAAAATCGCCCACTTCATCGTTAAATACCCGGTCATCATCATAATGTGCGGCAAAAACATCGCAACTGAAGAGTAGCTTATCCTCTTTGAGATATGTCATCATGGTCTCCGGCCAGTGCAAAAACGGGGCATCCAGAAATTCCAGAGTCTTGTCCCCCAGAGAAATACTGTCCCCGGTTTTCACCGTATCAAATTCCAAATCCTGGTTGATCAATGCTTTAAACATTACCTTCCCACGGGAAGATATCAGAATTTTTGCCTGAGGAGCCCGCTCCTTGAGCATCAGAACTGCCCCTGAATGGTCCGGCTCCAGGTGGTTGAGGATGATATACCGGATGGAATCATAGGATACGAGGGATTCCAGCTTTGCAAAAAACTGGTTCTCAAAGCCGGGTTTCACGGTATCCACAATGGCATTGCCGGCGGAGCCTTTCACCAGATAGGAATTGTAACTGGTGCCATTGGCTGTCTTCATAATGATATCAAATGTCCTCAGATCGGGATCAAACGCACCGATGTGATAAACAGAATTGTTGATTTTTTTGGGTTTCATACTTTTCTCCTAATGTCCATCCTCTTTACTATAATATACTCCCTTTACGCAGAATTAGCAATAATTTTTGACTCCCCCTTGGGGCAACCGTCCATTTTTAGTACAGGGTTGATCGATATTTATGATCCCGTTACGCCGGGGGTGGACATAAAAAGGGACAGTCACCCGGGATGACATACATAACGCCGTATGTCCTTCTTTTTATGTCATATCTTGCGGATGGATATGTAATTTGTGGTGTCGTCACCCTTGGATACATACATAACGCCGTATGTCATCATATTTATGTCTCATCTTGCGGATGGATATGTAATTTGTGGTGTCGTCACCCGGGATGACATACATAACGCCGTATGTCCTCCCGTTATTGTTTAATCTTAAAAATGGATATAACATATATAGTGAAATTCCCCGATTTCATCTATTAGTGAAGAGCTGAATCCGTTTCCATGCTTCCCGGAATATCTCCAGGGGCAGGATGAGACTCACCACAAACGCTCCGGGGTGGGGAATATCAAAAAAATAGCCCGGCATCAGAAAAACTTTTTTTTCATCCAGAAGCTTCAGGGAAAATTCTTCCGTGTCCTCCATGGATAGGGTTGAGCTTATGCGGATGATCGCGTTCCAGCCTCCCCGGTACGGGAAAACCTCCACGGGCATTCCGGAAAGCCATTCCAGATTCGCCCGGATTCTTTCCTGCATGGGGTTTTGGAAAGCTCTCCGGTTTTCCAGCAGGAATGGAGCCATGGCCATGGCCGGAGCGGAAACGGAAAGATAGAGATCCAGAAGGAAAGACAATGGCTCCCGCACAGATGTTTTCCATGCCTCGCTTCCAGTGAGGGCAATCCATCCCATTTTTATCTGGGGCAGCAGAAGCATCTTGGAAAAACCGTTCAGGATAAACCCATCGGCCATGGATAAAATCTTCCGGCCTTCCTCTGCGGAGGCCTTTTCTTCCGGGAGGATATAATCAAAAAAAACCTCATCCACAATGGCTGGAATTTTTCTTTCCTTTAAAATTTCCGCAATCCGATGTGCCTCCATCGGAGAAAGATAATTTCCGGTGGGATTATTCGGGTTGATGAAAACCACGCCACGGGTATCCGGATGCAGGGAATCTTCCAGATTTTCCATATCCATGGAATAGGGGATATTTTCCGCCGTGATGGGATTCTCCAGAAAATAAAATTCGACCTCTGCTGCTTCCATCCGGGACAGCATTTCCACCAGCGGATAACCGGGAGATGGAGACAAAACTTTCTCCCCCGGACTGGTCAGGAGCTTGAACAGAAAGGAATACGCTTCGCTGGTGGATGCCGTCAGAAAAATATCCTCCGGCATAATGGGAATCCCCGCCTGTGCATAATACCGGGATATTGCTTCCCGTGCAGAAATTCCGCCCTGGGGATGAGGGGAATACCCGCTTATTCCGGCGATAAAATCGTCCTGGCGGACAGCGGCCGCAATGAGACTTTCTATATGAGGGAAATGTGCACGGGCAGGATTGGCTTCAGAAAGATCCCAAAATGTCTCGCCATTATTCAGGAGTTCTTCTTTGCGTCGCATCAACGGGTTTTGCTCCGTGTCCAGCGAAAAACGGTTTGTCATTGTGAACTTTTCCTGAATTCCGGATATGGCAGAAAGCATTTATTCTCCCCTTACCAGAGAATTGTGGGATGCATCGGTCATTCTGGGCGGGGTTACCGGATTGTCACCATAAAAGATATATCCATCCATAAGATGTGACATAATTAGAGGGACATACATCGTTATGGATGTCCTCCGGGGTGACTGTCACCCAAAAAGATATATCCACCCGTAAGATGTGACATAAATAGAAGGACATACGTCGTTATGGATGTCTTCCGGTGTGACTGTCACCCAAAAAGATATATCCATCCATAAGATGTGACATAAAAAGAAGGACATACATCGTTATGGATGTCCTCCGGTGTGACTGTCACCACAAAAGATATATCCATCCATAAGATGTGACATAATTAGAGGGACATACATCGTTATGGATGTCTTCCGGTGTGACTGTCACCCAAAAAGATATATCCATCCATAAGATGTGACATAAAAAGAAGGACATACGTCGTTATGGATGTCCTCCGGGGTGACTGTCACCCAAAAAGATATATCCACCCGTAAGATGTGACATAAATAGAAGGACATACATCGTTATGGATGTCTTCCGGGGTGACTGTCCCAGAATCGGGTAGTCCCGGCCATTTACTCCGGGGGAAAGTCGCGGGAAACAGAAAAACATGGAGAAATATCCTATCATCAATCTTGAAGTGCAACACTTAAACCATAGAAAACCTCGTAAGGA
>DYLW01000012.1:0-7144 GCA_020721865.1 Leptospira biflexa
ATTAACCCAAAATCTGGTGGTCATTTTATGAAAAATGAGTATATGTTTATGGGATAAATCCATCGGCGGGGGAAAATGGCGATGAACGGATGCAAAGCGGACTGGGATCCGCCTATCTGCTCGGGAAGGTGGAGGAGCGGCCCGGTGCCTCAATACGACCATGCACATCCATCGGCCAGGTGGAATCTGCGGAAGCAGCCATGGGCGGGGCGTCACCGAAGTGCTGATAATGAAAATCAATTTCAATAACTATTTCTTCATAAAATTATACTAATTCAAATTTTATTGACTCCGCATACTTTGTTTTGAGCATGGGCAAACTTTTCAACAAAAGGGTGCACAAATGATAAACGAAAAAAATAAAGTAAGCCGCCGGGAATTCATAAAGATTTCCGGAGCTACCGTTGCGGCAGCAGCGGCGGCGTCGGCAGGTGCAGGTTATTTATTCAGCGAGACCAAAAAAAATAATGATGGGAAAACGGACAAAAAAATAGTGAACACATACTGCGACGTCTGCTTCTTCCAGTGTGGCCTGAATGTTACGGTGGAAAACGGCGTAGCGGTCAACATAGAAGGAAACCCCCACCATCCGCTTTCCAGAGGAAAACTGTGTCCACGTGGCACTGGTGGACTGGGACAGCTTTATGATAAAGATCGGATAAAAAATCCATTGAAGAGAACCACGAATCTTTTGGGGCAACAGACATTCAAGGAAATTTCCTGGGATCAGGCATTGGATGAAATCTCTGAAAAAATGAAAGAAATTATTGGTAAATATGGACCCCAGTCGATGGGTCTGATTAAGCACGGAAAGGGGGCGTCTCCCTGGGTACAACTCTGGCATGCGATTGGATCCAAAACAGAAGGACATCCCTCCTTTGCCCAGTGCCGCGGACCCCGAGATGTGGGCTGGATTCTGACGTTTGGATCCAATCCCGGTTCTCCGGAGATGGTTGCCCTGGACAAGGCAGAAGTGGTAGCGTTCATTGGTGGTCACTTGGGAGAAAACATGCACAATATCAGCGTGCAGGATTTTGCTCTGGGATTAAAAAAGGGTGCCCACCATATCGTGGTGGATCCCCGTTATTCCACCACCGCTGCAAAAGCCAAATACTGGTTGCCCATCAAGCCCGGTACTGACACAGCGTTGCTTCTGGCCTGGATGAATGTAATCATATCGGAAGGGCTTTATGACAAAGCCTTTGTTACCAATTATACTCTGGGATTTGATAAGCTTTCTGCCCATGTCAAAACCATGACTCCGGAATGGGCAGCGGCCTATACCGGCCTGGATGCGGAAGCGATTCGTGCCACAGCCAGGGAATTAGGAAATGCAAGAGGCAAGTCCCTGGTATGGCCGGGAAGAAAATATGTATGGTATGGGGATGACACCCAGAGAGCCCGTGCAGTGGCGATATTGAACGCCCTGTTAGGAGCATGGCATAATGAGAATGCCTTTTTTCCCGGGGATAAATTTAAACTCCCCAAACCCACCCTTGGGCATAAATCACACAAAGAAGGGAAGAAAGCTTTTGACCAGAAGGCAAAATATCCGTTTGCAACCGATGTGCCTGCCCAGGATATAATGGCAGCAGCTATTCCCGGAAAGTATGAAGCGGGAAAAGATGCCACAGTGAAAGGGATGTTTGTATACAGTACCAATCTGGTTACCTCCGTTCCCAATGGCCGGGAATTATCGGAACAAATGGCAGAGCATCTGGACTTGCTGGTGGTGGTGGAAACCATGCCGGCAGAGATCACCGGATTTGCTGATTATGTTCTTCCAGACACAACGTATCTGGAAAGATACGATGTGCTGAGCACACCGTCATGGAGGGAGCCATTCGTGGCCATCCGCCAGCCGGTTGTGGAACCCCTCTATAATTCCAAACCAACGTGGTGGATTGCCCTGCAACTGGCTAAGCGTTTGGGGTATGGAGAAGAATTCGGATACGAGGATTACAAAGAAGTAATTGAAAACCAGTTAGCCCAAATTGGCTCCTCCATTGACGATATTAATAAGAATCACGGAGTATTGAAAAAAGAATACAAAAAACCACCTCTGAAACTCAAGACCGCTTCCGGAAAAGTGGAGTTGTATTCCAGTGCACTGGAGGCCGCAGGGTTTGATCCAATGCCTGTCTTTAGACCACCGGCACCGGGACCGGAGGGATTCCTGCGGTTGATCTTCGGCAGGGCCCCCCAACATACCTTTACCCGAACCACCAATAACACCCTTCTCCGGGAGGTTTACGGGGAGAACGATGTGTGGGTGAACCATAAAGTGGCCAAAAGGTTTGGTCTAGAGAATGGACAGTATGTTGTCTTAATGAACCAGGATGGGGTCAAAAGCGATAAGATAAAAGTACGGGTGACAGAAAGAATCCATGAAGACTGCGTTTATATGGTCCACGGTTTTGGAAGAAGGGACAGAAGATTAACCAAAGCCTATAAAAAAGGTGCCAGTGATGGTGAGCTGATTACTAAATATGAGATTGACCCCATTATGGGTGGGACCGGCTCCCAAGTGAATTTTGTGACATTCACACTGTAAAGGGCAAAGGAAAAAAGAGAGGATATTATGGCAAGATATGCAATGACAATTGACTTAACCACCTGCGTTGCCTGTGACGCCTGTGTGGTTGCCTGTAAAATGGAAAACCACGTTCCCGATGGCTTTGCCCGGGACTGGACGGTTCAGGTCATTAAAAACCATTTTCCGGATTTTGTGGCCGATCTGTATTCCAGCAGATGCCAGCACTGTGAAAACGCTCCCTGCGTGGCCGCATGCCCCACAGAAGCGTCCTACATCAAAGATGGAATTGTTCTGGTAAACAAGGATCTTTGCGTGGGCTGTGAACACTGCGTGGCAGCCTGTCCTTATGGAGCTCGTTATCTTCATCCGGATGGGTTTGTGGATAAATGTACGTTTTGTGAGCATAGACTGGGTACAGGAAAAGACCCTGCCTGTGTGGAAATCTGCCCCACGTATTCCCTTACTTTTGGGGATCTGGATAATCCAGAAAGCGAGGTGGCCAAACAGCTCCAGGATAGGAAGTACAAAGTATTGAAACCGGAAGAGGAGACCCAGCCCAAATATATTCTTCTGGAATCCATAACAGAAAAAGCATTCAACAAGTGAGGGGATTATGGAAAAGCAAAATGTAAAACAACCATTTTTTCAAAGGTTCAGCGAGAATCCAAAACCTTATATGAACCCATATACTGCGGGGATCATTGTGGGTTTTGTTCTTTTCTTAGCATTTATACTCATCGGCAAGGGACTGGGAGCTTCCGGAGCCATCACCCGGTCCGTGCTCACCTTTATTTCCCTGTTCGCACCGGATCATGCAGCAGCAGCCCCGTATTACCAGAAATATCTGGGGAGTACCACTCATTCTCTTTACGATTGGCTGGTGTTCATATCCGTTGGATCTGTTGTGGGCGGATTTGTCTCCGGCATGATGAACCGCCGCATGAAAGTGGAAATTTTTAAAGGAGAGCAAATCTCCAATAAAAAACGTCTGTATCTGGCTTTTCTGGGAGGCTTCATTACTTTCATTGGTGCCAGACTTGCGGAGGGATGTACCAGCGGTCACGGACTCACCGGCGGTGCCATGCTGGGAGTTGCCGGATGGATCTTTTTACTGGGGGTTTTTACCTCTGGTTTTATTACTGCGTTTTTCATCAGAAAAACCTGGATATCAAAGGAGTAAACCATGGATGCACCACTATTTAAATATGGAGTATTGGGAGATCCCGGACTTGTTTTCTGGGGTTTGTTTATTGGATTTATTTTTGGCTATTTTCTGGAAAGCGGAGGATTTGGAAATTCCACCAAAATAGCCGGAGTTTTTGTGGGGGAAGACTGGCGGGTATTCAAAATGATGTTCACCATCATTATAACCGCTATGATACTCACATTCGGCTCTTTTTATCTGGGAATGGTCGATATTTCCGTGGTTCAGCTTGCCAACGTAAATATGTGGCCTCTTCTCGTGGGAAGCCTCATTTTTGGTGTGGGTATGGCCATTGGCGGCTATTGTCCGGGAACATCCGTGGTTTCTGTGGTCACCCGTAAACTGGATGGACTGGCCTTCTTTCTGGGGGGGCTTGTGGGCATTTTCTTTTATGCGGAAACATTCCCTCTTTTCCAAGGATTCACTAAAAGCGGAAATATGGGAGCGATCATGCTTCCGGATGTTTTTGGCGGAAGCTACGCTCTTTGGGTTTTTATAGTCACCGTGCTGGGTCTGATTGCTCTGGCATTCATTGATAAGGCCACGGGCAAGCTTTACGCTTGGGATAAAAAGAAAGGAGAATAACATGTCCATCATCGCAGATTTGAAAAAAGATAAGGCTCAGTTCCTGTTCACTCTTCTGGCTCTGAACGTTGCCGTAATAATACTGGTGGTTGGCTTTTTTTCCGGTAACAAGGCCTTTGCCGTTCCGGATTTGAAAATGTATGAAAATGAATTAAACCAGACTGCCGTTTCCTCCGATGACCTGGCGTCCCGCATAGAAAGAGGGGAAAGATCTTTTCTGCTCACCCAAGTTATGAGTGAAGAAGATTATGCCTATGCAAAACCCATAAAAAGCGGATTCTTTGTGGATGCAGCGGATCTGGCCGATGGCAGATCATTCAGAAAATCCCTGCCATTTATTTCAGTGCCACTCATCGTAATGGGAAAGAACACCCAGGAAAGTCTGGAATATGCAAAACTTCTGAAATATTATGGCTACAAAGATGTACGCTATGTGACCGGGGGTTATGAAGGTTTTGCAAAGGATGTTCTGACCCGTCCGGAAGATTTAACCGGAGGGAGTCTGGAAGAGAAGCAGGCTCATGACCGTAAAATGTCCCGGTTTTATTACTTTATGGGTGGAGATCCCAATCTGGGTGCAGAAACCAAAGCAGCCCCGGCATCATCCGGCGGCGGTGGCATTGCTGCAGCAGAGGGTTGCTAAGGAGATTTTTATGAAAAAGAATGCAAAATATATTAAATTTTTTCTGTCTCTGGTTCTTGCGGCCGGCATTGGCGGGGTGATCTTTATCCCCCGGCAAACAATGAATGCCGTTTCTGCAGATCAAGCGGAAAAGGTATACACAGAAGTTCACGGGGAAAGAGACTTACCTTATCTGGTGAATAATATCCATAAACTGGAAAGACCGTATAATTACATTATTGGGAAAACAAAATACCTGTGGATTGAAATACTGGGTTATCTCTTAACCTTGGGAGTTTTTTTCGGGGTAATGGGACACGCCCTTCTGAGGGTTTTCTTCAATTACAAAAACCAGAAAGCCCAGCCCTTCCAATATGTCCACAAGGGGGAAGATTTCATTTATGATGGGATCATCCGCACCGGCCACTGGCTGAACGCTTTGTTCATCATAACGCTGATTGTTACCGGCTTTACGATGCACTATTCTGGACCCAGCCATGTCCTAGGTTATCTCCATAATATGACCGGAATCAGCCTGACTGTTCTGTACATCTTCTTTTTAATCCATGCTGTAGTTCGCTTGGATTATAAACAGTACTTCCCCGGTATTAAGGAAATTCTTTCCGGACAGCTGGTTAAGGATTTAATAAAAAATGGCATGTTTTATTTGCATGGCATTTTTGTGGGGACAAAAAATCCATTCCACTCATCCCATGAACACAGATTGATGCCCATCCAGAAGGTGTCATATATGATGGCCATGTATGTCCAGGTTCCCCTGGTGGTTATCACCGGCGTGGTTCTGGTGGATCCTGCGAATCTTCCCTTTGTGGTTTCCCTCATTGGTATGGAGAACATGAATTTTGTTTTCATTGTCCATCTTCTGGCGGCGTTTACCGTATTCATGTTTTTGATCATTCACTTGTATATGATCACTGCCGGGGATAAGATTGCCCAGCACCTGATGACCATGGTGACAGGATACCATAAGACATACGATAAAAAAGAAATATCCAAATAAATTTTGGTAAAGAGGTGGCAAAGGGAAAGAAAGAAAAAGGTAATATATCCAGGAAAGATTTTTTTACTTCCTTTTTCCAATTTTCTTTTTCCCGGAATACATGGCGGGGGGCAATTCTCCCCGCTTTTTTTTTGCTCACCGGCGTTATCTTTCATCTGTCCAATAAAACCCACCAGAAAACCGGAACCGCTGGAAAATCTGTTGAGCTGCCGGACGAATCCATTCTGGATGGTCTGAATATCTATCCGGAATTTCTGGCCTCCCGGCAGGATGGAAAGACAATTTTTTTATCCAACCGGTGTACGCATCTGGGGTGTAAAATACAGAAAAAAGATAAAGACCATTTTATATGCCATTGCCATGGTTCCCATTTTGATGCCTGGGGACGGGTGGCACGGGGGCCGGCGGATTCCCCACTGCCTCGCTTGCATTCGGAGAAAATCCGGACAAATGGGCAATCCATTTATAAAATCGACATCCATGAGACATCATGAAATCTGTTTTTTCCAAGAAATGGAACGTTTTCCGCTATGGGGATTTTTCTTACGCATTTTTCTGGATTGCGGTTATCTCTGGGGCCATTCTGGCCGTTTTTTACCAGCCGCAGACGCCGGAGCTTTCCATTCAGGAAAACCTAATCCATAATCCATATTTTTCCCTTTTCCGGGATATGCATTATTTCTCCGCTAATTTTTTTATTACCACGTTACTCGTCCATTTCTGGGATTATTTTCCGTTTATCCACAAGGATTCCATAAAACCCGGTCGATGGATGATGATGCTATTTTCTTTATTTCTCTCCTTCTATCTGATGATCTCCGGCTTTATTCTGAAGGGGGATCTGGATTCTCTTCTGGCTCTGGATGTGTTCCGGGGGCTGATGACCCGGCTACCGGGAGTGGGGGAAGACCTATCCTCATTTTTTACGGGGAGCGGTTCTAACCTCATTGTGGTTTATCTCCAGCACGCCGGAATAGCCACCATCCTCACTCTGGCCATAATCTATGAACACTCCCGGAAGAGATGGCCATCCGGGGAAGTATTCATTTATAGTTTTATAGTTACCGGGGTGGCATCTCTGGTCTGGAATGCTCCGGTGAAAATGCCCTACGATGTTGTGGTAAAAGGTCCCTGGTATTTTGTGGCCTTCCAAGAGGCACTGCACCACATCCAGCG
>DYLW01000012.1:7244-9357 GCA_020721865.1 Leptospira biflexa
CGGATTGTTCTTACCAGTATTGGTGACCGTGTTTCTGGCCGCTCTGGTTTATGATACCATTCGGCAGGCTGGCATCCTCCAGTACCAGTCTGTCCTTCCAGGGAGTGTCCCCGTTATCAATGGCTCCAAAGAAACCTGTCTGTCCTGCCATTCAGAGATGACCGGTTTCTCTCCGTCGCATGACCCATCGGCCATTGGTTGCTCTTCCTGCCATCTGGGAAACCCCTTCAGCTTGGACAAAGAGGAATCCCATAAAGGTATGGTGACTGTCCCCGGCAACCTCCCAAATGCCCATGTAACCTGTGGAAAGTGCCATGCGGATATTGAAACCAATATCCACCATTCCATGATGGCCACCGGACGGGGATTGGTGACAGTCAACCAGTATGTGTTCATGGAATCGGAGTCTCCGGACGGAAAGGGACAGGTCCGCCGGAAGTATAAGGACACCAAAAAGGATCTGGCCTCCGGAAAAAAATTCCATCTTTCCCGGCTGGAAGAAAAAATCCCGTCCGAAAAACACCTCCGCCAGCTCTGTGCCACTTGCCATCTGAATTATGAAAAAAAGGAGCCGGGTCCGGTGGAGCAGACATCGCGGGGAGGCGGATGCAATGCCTGTCATATCCGCTATTCGCCGGCCGCACGGGAACAATGGGAAACCTACCAGAATGATAAAACGGAGCTGCCCCACATCCATCCAGAGCTGACACAAAACATACCCAATGAGCACTGCTTTGGATGTCACTCCCGCTCCGGGCGGATTTCCACGAATTTTGAAGGCTGGCATGAAACCATGGAAAAAACCCCGCCGGATTCGTCCTCCCGGTATCGCAAGCTTCAGGATGGCCGGATTTTCCGGAAGATGCCGGCGGACATCCACCATGATCTGGGTTTTGCCTGCATTGACTGTCACTCCTCCGGGGAGACCATGGGGAATGGAAAGGCATACTGGCATAAGGAAGAACAACTGGAAGTGGGCTGTGGTGACTGTCACCGGGATGATTGGGAAACCGCATCTTGGATTCCAGCGGGGGATCTTCCGGAGACAGACCGGAGAGTGGTGGAGCTGCGGGGATTGTATCGGAAAGATAGAAAATTTCTGCTCACAGGGAAGAGAAAAACCCCGTTAACCAATGTTTATCAAGATAACGGACGGGTTATTCTGGCCGGGAAGCTGAGCGGGAAAACCTTTGCCCTGCGGGAGAATTCCCATGCCTGCGTCCACGCCCGGAAAAACCATGAAAATCTCCGCTGTGAAAGCTGTCACAATTCCTGGGCACCGCAGTGTATTTCCTGCCATACCGGATATTCCAGAGAATCCGCAGCGTATGATCATTTGAAAAGAGGGCCGGTAAATGGCCGATGGGTGGAGAAAGCCGCACAGGGAAGTTATCTGGCAAAGGCCCCGGTTTTGGGGGTTCTGGAAACCTGGAATGGGAAGAAAGAAATTTCCACATTTACTCCGGGAATGGTGCTCACCATTTCCATACCGGAAGAGATGGAGCATTTTGTCCGTGGAATCCCCAAAGAAAAATATTACCATCCGGCCACTGGCACGTATGAAATTTTCCAAAGGCTCCACGCTCAAGGTTTTTCCCATACCATCCGGAAAGAAACCCGGAGCTGCCAGAGCTGCCATTTGTCCTCCCACGCTCTGGGTTGGGGAGAGGGGGTCATCCAATTCCAAAGTTCATTACCGGCAGAAGGGGAATCTCTGGAGGACTTTATCCATCGGGCGGTACAGTTTACTCCAAAGTATGAAAAACATCCGGCGGATGGCTTGCCGCAGGATGCCTGGATTGCACCGTGGGAGGATCCCCGGGGGAAAAGAAGCCATTCCACCCGTAAAAACCTGCGACCATTCACCCCGGAGGAACAGTGGAAAATTCTGGTGCCTGGCACCTGCATGAGTTGTCATGATCCCATACGCCAGCGGCACCTTTATGACAATTTTCCCCAATCCATTCAGTATTTTCAGAAATGCCGGAAGTTAAAAAAACCTTGAGAGTTTTCAAAATCCGGCCGATGCGTTAAGCATGAAACGAATAATTTTTATCATGATAGCATTATCCCTGTTTGTGTATTCCTGTGCGTCCTCTCCGCAGAAGGCAGA
>DYLW01000012.1:9457-64049 GCA_020721865.1 Leptospira biflexa
GAAAATCCGCAGGCAAGTGCCAATCCGGATGAGAACTTCTTTCTGGAAGATTCAGGCGATAAAGCTGTCACCGACCCATCGGCCAAGGGGGAGAATGCGACCATAGAAAACTCCGGATATGCAAGCTGGTATGGCAAGGAACTTCAAGGAAAGCCCACAGCAAGTGGGGAACTTTTTGATATGAATAAATTTACCGCCGCCCACCGCACCATACCCATGAACTCCATTGTTCTGGTGAAAAATAAAGACAATGGGAAGAAGCAGCTTGTGCGGATCAATGACCGGGGACCTTATGTGGAGGGTCGCATCATTGATGTGAGCTATGCAGCCGCTCGGGATCTGGGATTTGCAGAGAAAGGGGTTGCTCCAGTGGAAATTGAATTGGTACAGGAAGGGCAGAATGATTTCCTGAGCAAACTGGCCCCGCCCGCAAGTACGCAGGAATCTGTGGAAGAGACACCGGAAGAAAATAGTGACCAGAAAAAAGATGATGGCCTGGATCTGGTGGAGGATGATTCCACAACAGAAAGTAACGATGAAGATGTTGTAACGGAAGCAGATGCAGGCGGATTTACCTTTGCCGATGGGAAAAAACCCAGTGGTTATACCATCCAGACAGGGGCTTTTAAAAAGGAATCCAATGCAACGAAATTCCGGGAGGAGCTGGAAGACAAGTATGATATGGACGGGTATGTGGGCAAAAAAGGGAAATTTCATTATGTCCTCCTGGGTAATTTCAAAACAAAAGAAAAGGCAAAAGATTTTTATAAAAAGCTGAGAAAATCCGGAGTGGATGTGGTGTACAAAGGAAAAGTGGATTCTGCGAGCTGACCCTCCTTCTTCATCATGATAAATAATCCGGACATAAAATTTTCTTACAAAGACGCGGGAGTGGATACCCACAAAGCCGCGTCTTCTATTTCCACCTTGAAAGATATTATCCGCAAAACATATTCTGCCCCTGCCAATGGAACGGTGGGCGGGGAATTTGGGAGTTTTGCCGGGGTGTTCATACCGGAAGAGAAATTTTATCAATCCCGCCATCGTCTGGTGGCAGCCACCGATGGAGTGGGCACCAAGATTGAGCTGGCAAAAGAATTTGGTTATTATGCAGGCCTGGGTTATGATCTGGTGGCCATGAGCGTTAATGATCTTCTCTGCAATGGGGCCAGACCCGCATTTTTTCTGGATTATGTGTCCTGTGGAAAGCTGGACAATTCCTGGTATATCCCGGTGGTGGAATCCATTGCCAATGCGTGCACTCTTGCCCGTACTGCCCTCATTGGCGGGGAAACCGCTGAGCATCCGGGGGTTATGAAAGAGGATGATCTGGATTTAGCGGGATTCTGTGTGGGATTTCTGGAGGATAAAAAAGCCCTCCCCCGGAAAGAAAACATTAAGGACGGAACTTTGATCTATGGGATTCCTTCGTCCGGGTTGCATTCCAATGGGTTTTCTCTGGTGCGGAAAATATTTTCCCATATCCGGGAGAAAAACTTAGAAGACCGGGCGATGGTGGAAAACCCGGAATGGATGATTTCCCATGTTTTGACCCCCACAAGAATTTATACCGACCTGGCAGATGCTTTGGATAGGATTAGGGTGGACGCTCTGGTGCATATTACCGGGGGCGGATATTATGAGAACATTCCCAGAGTCCTTCCCGATGACGTGGCGGTAACCCTGAATTTTTCCGGAGTTCCGGAATTACCTGTCTATGCTCTGCTGAAAAAATATGTTAATCCACGGGAAATGTATTCCACTTTTAATATGGGAATTGGGTTGGTGGGTTTTGTTAGTCCGCAGGAGGAAACCTCAATTCGTCAATTTCTTCCGGAGGCAATACCCATCGGCCGGGTTATCCGGAAAGATCCCGGCACTCCGGAGCGGGTGTTTATCAAAGGGATTGATTTTCCCTGACCAGAAAGAAGACAATTATTTTGCGTTTCTGCATTTTTCCGGCGTCAGGGGAATCCATTTTCCAGGTATCTGTTAATTCCTGGTCAGAGATGATAACTCCGGCATGCCCGTATTTTTTATGGATTTCTTTTTTCACTTTCCGGTAAATGTCGCTGGTTTTGGATGCTGCGGAAACCAGTATAGTGTATTTACCAATGACCTTGTATGGATATGGCGGGTATTCATCAAAATATATTTCTATTTTATCCACGGAAATAGAATTCTCTGGTTCTGCGTTTTGATATGCGGTATATTCCGTGGAAGCACAGTTTCCGGTGAATAATAATACCGCCAGAAAGACGGAGAAAGGAAAAAGGTTTGACGTTGAGTAATTTTTCACAGGATGGTCAATATACAGTTTAAGGATAATTAATAATGAGTAAAGAAAAAATCACCACAACCAGTCCATTAAAAATTACCGGCGGAAAGCCGGCATCCGATGCTTTTCTGAATACTTTCTTCAAGGTGTTTTCCTTTGAGAATATACAGGTTTTTGAGGATCTGTATATAGAGCTGGAGCCCAAACTGAAGAAAATTAACATTGACGGCCCCAAACTCATGGAACAGATCCGGGATGCGTATACCCGCTATCAGAAATTCAAGGATCTGGATACATTCACGCCTATGGATCACAAAGCAGAGAAATATGTTGTTAATTTTATACGCAAGACAGTAACGGACGTTTATAACGCCACAAGTAAGGTTAAATAAAATTGCTTATCGGAGGATAATCCATGAAAAAAATAAAAATCATTCTGGCGTCAGTGGTATTCTTACTCATTTCCGGGGTCTTTATTCTGGCCACGGATTACACCACCAATCTGGAGGTAAAGATTTATCCCAATCCATACAACCCGGGGAAACATAAAAAGCTGACAGTGGAATTAAGCAATCCGCCCACAGACGGTTCCTGCCAGTATATTATATACACATATAACCTGAAAGAGGTAGACCAGCAGACATTTTATGATTCAACCAAGGTCTTTTGGTACGGCAATGACAAAAGCGGGAACCGGGTGGCTCCAGGTTTATATTACATGAAAATTATCGTGGCCGGAGGGACAGACTCCTCCGGGATTAAATCCAGAATTATTAAAGTACTGGTTCAATAAGGTTTGGGGATTATGAAAAATTATCGTGGTTTACTTTTTCTGGTATTATCAGCGTTTTTTGCGGACGCTGTTTTTTCCGCCAATGGAGCCCAATTTTTAAATGAGGGATTTGGTGCTAAGGCAAAAGGTTTGGGAGGGGCTTATGGCGTCATTGTGAATGATCCATCGTCTCTTTTCTGGAATCCCGCCGGCTTGGCCAATATTGATGGTGAGATAAAAAGGTACCGTAAAATTAACATTCAGGATGAGGCAGAAAAGGCCTTTGAGGATGGAGAATTTGAGGATTTTATAAATGAAGGAGCTGCCCCTCCGGAAAAAAAGGCAGAAAGTGCACCGCCGGTGGATACAGAAAGAACCTTTGAGATGAATGTGTATGGATCCTTTGGGGAGCTCTCTCTGGATAGGCAGATTGCTTTTGTGGGTACCGGTTTTACTTTTCTGGGTGGCTCTCTGGGGGCCGGTGCTCTGGGAACTCTTGTGGATGGAATTTCCGGTTATGATGAAACGGGAGGCTCCACCGGGAGCAAGGAATATTCCGCCTTTGCCGGATATCTGGGATATGCTATGGGGAAAGGCAGTGGCAAATACGGCCTGAGCCTCATGGGATTCCAGGAAAACTTGGGTGGCAATTCTCTGTACGGTGGCGGAGTAAACGCCGGCATCCAGTATGGAATCCTCCCCATTCTGGCGGTGGGCATGGATATTCAGAATCTGGTAGGTATCATGCAGAAAAATGTTTCCCAGAGCGGAGAGTACCAGAGGCTGGACAGTATTCTTCACTTTAATATGGCCTTATCCACTCCGCCTCCCAATTCCAATATAAAACTCCTCCTGGGCTTTACGTCCAATATTGATGAACCGGAAACAGAAGCATTCATGCCCAATATTGGCGTTGCATACGGTATCAGTAAATACGCATACATCATGATGGGCTTGGATAATGGATATCCGTCTGGAGGCTTGGGAATATCTATGAAACACTTCAATCTGGCCTATTCCATCAACAGAGATAAGCTGGGGGAGGGCTTCCAGCATTATGCAGAATTTAATTTTATCTTTTAACAGCAATGCGGATATGGGGAATCATTAATTTAACAGCGGATTCATTCTATGCTCCCTCGTGCTCCAATCCTGCGGATTTTTCCCGGCGATTGAAAAATGCTCTGGAATCCGGGGTGGATGTGGTGGATCTGGGTGCGGAAAGCACGCGGCCTTTTTCCCAGCCTGTCTCCGAAGAGGAAGAATGGAATCGCCTCTATCCCGCTCTGGTTACAGCCAGAAATCTGCTGGGTGCGTATGATTTTGCCCGGCGTATATCCGTGGACAGCTATAAAGCATCCACTATTGAAAAATCTCTGGAAATGGGCGTCCGCATAATCAACCACATAAAGGGAGGTGGCAAGGATGTTTTCACAATGGTGGCAGACCACAATGCGTCCATTGTTATCATGCACACATTATCCGCCCCGGCAACCATGCAAATCGATCCCCATTATGAAGATGCTGTCCGGGAAATTTATTCTTATCTGGAACAGAGGTCGATGGAGGCGAAGGATGCTGGCATTTCATCGGATAATATTATCTGGGATTTTGGGGTGGGATTTGGCAAGACCATGGAACATAATCTGTATCTGCTGAAAAATATTCCCCATTTTAAAAAAAGTGGCTTCCGGCTATTGGTGGGGCTGTCCAGAAAATCATTCATGGGAAAACTTCTGGGACTGGATTCCCCGGAAGATCGATTGGTTCCCACCGCTATTTTCCATTCTCTTGTGGCTTCCTCTATGGGTGATGAGGATATTCTGCGGGTTCATGATTTCACTGAAGGGATACAGTTAAAGCAAATAATGAACGCATGGGGGCACACCCAACTGGTGGAAGTATGAACGAATTGCTCTTTCATTTTCGCATGTTTCTGGATATTGCCATAACCGCTTTTATTATATACCAGATTTACCGCCTGATTGCCCATACCCGTACAATTCCCGTGGTATTGGGTATCTTTCTGTTATTTGGATTATACGGGGTTTCCCGCTTGATCCCGCTGAAAACAGTGCAGTTTATTTTTGAAACCTTGTCTAATTATCTGATTATTGGCATTTTGGTGGTTTTACAGCCGGAACTGCGGCGGCTTTTTTACCGTATTGGTCAGACAAATATTTTTAAAAATTTATTCCCCCGGACTTCCCTCCCTCTGGAAATCTTTCTGGCCGCTGCGGTGGAGCTGGCAGAAACAAAGACCGGGGCATTATTTGTTTTGGTAAACAAAATCGGCCTGAACCATATTGTGGAGAGTGGGATTGTTCTGAATGCCCAGATCAGCCGGGAGCTTTTGATGGCTATTTTTTATGAGGAAAACCCTCTTCATGATGGAGCTGTGATTATAGATGGCGGCATCGTATTATCCGCCGCCTCTTACCTGCCACTTTCTGACAGTCCGCAATTGAAAAAAACCCATGGTGCCAGACACCGGAGCGGGCTGGGAATTTCTGAAGAATCTGATGCTCTGTCCGTCATTGTCTCCGAAGAAAATGGGAAAATTTCTGTTTGTTATAATGGCATTCTGCATTCTCATGTGGACACGGTGACTCTGAAATCAATTCTTCTGGCATATAATAATAACCGGCTTTCTGAGGAAATGGATATTATTTTTAAGACGGGATGATATGGGAAAAATGAATTACAAAATATTATTCAAAAATTATAAGCCCAAGCTTTTTTCTGTTTTTTTGGCTTTGTTGCTCTGGACTTATGTTTATTATGCGGAAAAAAATAATGTCATTATCAATGTCCCGGTCATTTACAAGGGTCTTCCGGATTCTATGGTGATTGCCAATAAGCCTCCACGATTTATAAAACTGGAGATTGAAGGTGATGCAGACTCTGTAAAATTCCCCACAGGAAACCTGAAAGCAGAGGTGAATCTAAAAAATGCCCAGCCCGGAGAGCATTCCTTTGCCGTGGTTTTTGATAAAAGGCAAATTCCGGAGAAAACGCAGATTATTTATATCACAGAGCAGGTGTCTGTTATTGTGGAAGAAAAAATTATTAAAAATTTATGGATTCACTCGGTGGTGGTGGGATCCCCTGATCCACGTTATTCCATCGCCACAATTACCACATACCCCAAATTAATGAAAGTCACCGGATCGAGGAATGCCCTGGACGGAGTGGATGAAATACGTACATATCCCTTGGATATCTCCAATGAAAAAAATAATATTACCCGGACCGTAAAACTGGAGCCCATCCCGGATGTTAAAATACTATCCGAGCAGGAAGTCCGGGTGGATATTACTCTTCAGCGTCGCAAGGAAAAAATGAATATTGCAGAACGGACTTTCAACCGGATTCCCGTGAATATTTCCGGTGGAATATCCCCCTCCAAGCTGGAGCTGGATATCCAATATGTGGATATTGTAGTTCATGGCGAAAACGCAGTGCTCCAAGATCTGACAAAAGAAGAGGTTTTTACCTTTGTCATTGTGGAAGCCAAAGATGGAACCTGTGCGGCAAAAAAGATATTTTCTGACCTTAAAGTGCACGTCCAGTTTATGCGGCTTGCGGATACCGTGACAGTTAAAAAAGTGGTCCCGCCGGTTATATCTGCCATCTGCAGAGGAGATGGAGATGTGGAAAATGATCCCAAGCCGGAATCCGGCAATTCACCGGAAGAGAACCCCATTACCGAGGAGAATAAAAATGAATAAGAATAGCATTCGCCTGGGTGTGAATATTGACCATGTAGCCACACTGAGAAATGCACGCGGCCAGAATGATCCTTCTGTATTGCGGGCGTTATTTGAGGCCGCCGATGGCGGGGCACAGATTATCACCATCCATTTGCGGGAAGACCGGCGGCATATCCGGGATGAGGATGTCCATGAAATACTGCGGCATTCTCTGGTACCGGTTAACCTGGAAATGGCCCTCAATGACTCCATCCTGGATTTTGCACTGAAAAGCAGACCTTATTCCGTGTGCATTGTGCCGGAGCGGCGGGAAGAGGTGACCACCGAAGGTGGTCTGGATGTTATAAAATACAAAGATAAAATTAATCAATACGCAAAGGCATTAAAAGAAGCGGGGATATCCGTTTATTTATTCATTGATCCGGAAAAAGAAATGCTCCCGCATATTTCTCCGGATTTTGTTGATGGCATAGAAGTCCACACCGGATCCTACGCCAATCATTTCCATATTTTGAGGGAGCGGGAACGGGAGTTGGAAAAAATCCGGATGGTCCATGATTTATCCCTGGATCTGGGGTTGGAGTTTCACGCCGGCCATGGTTTAAATTACCACAACATCCGGGATTTTCTGATATTCCCGCAATTAAAAGAGGTGAACATCGGCCATGCCATTCTTTCCCGGGCACTATCCATCGGCCTGAAAAATGCCGTCCGTGAAATGAAAGAATTGATTTTATGATATTGGGAATTGGGACAGATATAGCGGAGAACAACCGGATTGGGGGACTGCTGGAAAAATTTGGTCCCCGCTTTCTGCAGAGGATTTACATCCAGGAAGAAATTGATTATTGCATGGGAAAGAAAGACCCCATACCCCATCTGGCCGCACGCTTTGCCCTGAAAGAAGCATTCATCAAGGCACTTGGAATAAAAAGAGATTTGTCCTTGTCCTATTTTGAAGTGGGGCTGACCGGAACCATTGGCAAGAAAGATATTGCGGTATTTGGCCGATTGCGGAATCTGATAAAAGAGAAGAATGTGGATGCCATCCATTTCAGTATATCCCACGCGGAAAACTATTCCAGTGCCACGGTGATACTGGAAGGCAAAGATAAGGACAATATGTCTGCAAATGGAAATGGATAACGTTGCCGTAGCCAGCCAGATTCGCCCCGCCAATTTGGAGTCCTTCATTGGCCAGCGGCAGATTGTAAAAAATCTGAATGTTTATCTGGAGGCCGCATTAATCCGGGATGAGCCTCTGGATCACATTGTATTCTATGGCCCGCCCGGATTGGGAAAGACAACCTTGGCCCGAATACTGGCAGATACGCAGAAAGCAAATTTTCATTCCATATCCGCACCCAACCTCCAGCGTCCCGGAGATATAGCAAAAATTGTGACCTCGCTGGGGAAAAAAGATATATTATTTATAGATGAAATTCACCGTCTTCCCGCACCAGTGGAGGAAATGCTGTATACGGTCATGGAAGACAGAAAAATTGAAATCACACTTTCAGAAGGAATGGCGTCATCCCCGGTTCAGATTGATCTGCCACCGTTTACCATTGTGGGGGCCACCACCCGGTTAGGTGCCCTGTCCTCTCCACTGCGGGATAGATTTGGCATTCAGTTTGCCCTAGATTATTATGATATGGAGGAGCTGGTTGCGATTATTCTGCGCTCCGCACAGATATGGAATATTTCCATGGAGGAGGTGACCGCTCTGGAGATTGCCCGTCGCTCCCGTGGAACTCCCCGGATTGCGAACCATTTGCTCCGGAGAATCTGGGATTTCGCTATTGTGGAAAATAAAAACAATCATAACATTCATCTGGATAATGTTCTGGTGGACCAATCCTGCCGTAAGATGGGTATTGATCCCAATGGAATAACTCAAAGAGAAATCCGGATGATGAAATCCATTGCAGAGGACCATCATGGTGGTCCGGTGGGTTTAAAACCACTGGCTTCCTTAATGTCAGAAGATATGATTAATCTGGAGGAATCCATTGAGCCGTACTTGGTGAGAATCGGGTTGATCCGCCGCACACCGCGAGGAAGAGTTCTTTCGGAAAAAGGCTTTCAATATTTGGGCATCCAACCGTTTGCGGGTTTATTCCGGGTGGAGGAAACCCAATGAAGAAAATTCTCCCAATTTTAATGGCTATCCTGATGGCATTTCCTTTATACGGGGATCCCATTCACCTGGGTCTGGATGATGATTACCAGGAGACACCGGGACGGCGTGCGGAAGTGATTTTTTTTCTGTCTTTGCCATTTACACTACTTACCCAGGGCCTGATCATTGCCGGTTTGTACGCTACGAATAACCCCAATGATCCGGTGCAGTTTAATATGGCCACCTATGTTTTCTGGATTGGGGGTTCTCTCTTGATTTCGGGTGGCATCGCCTATGCGGACTACACGGATACGCATCTTCGGGAAAAAGAAGAAAAAACCCAGGACAATAAAGAAGCCCGTTATTATGTCCAGTTTAACCACCGCTTTTAATTGGCGTTGATAAATTTCCGGGCGTTAATATTCATTAGAATTCCAACGGATATAAAAGTGACAATTAAGTTGGATCCACCGGAGCTCAGGAAAATCAAGGGAATTCCGGTTACCGGAAACAGTCCCATCGTGATCCCAATATTGATCAGAATATGAAAAAAGAATAAAAAGGTTATACCTCCGGCCAGAAGGCTTCCAAAATCATCTTTGGATTCAATAGCAATGATGATGCCCCGGATAATCAAACCAAAGAATAACGCCAGAGTGACACTCACCCCAAGGAATCCAAACTGCTCCCCAATCACGGAAAATATAAAGTCATTGTTCCATTCCGGAAGGAACGGAATCTCCCCTCTGGTCATATCCCCACCAAACAGCCCCTTTCCGACAATCTGGCCGGATCCCATGGCGATGAGGGAGTGCCGCAGTTGGTATCCGGCTCCTTTCTGGAATTTATCCGGATTGGCAAAGGATACAATCCGGGTTACCTGATGGGGCTTAAAAGTGACCATTTTACGGAGAGCAAAAGATCCCAGAAAAGACAATGATATAATCAGGGTGAATATGGTAACTCCCCGGAGCCAGTGCATCCGGGAAAAATAACGCAGGAGCATGGAAATTCCATAGACCACGGAGGATAGGGTGATGATGATAACCATGGCCAGGTCATTCATCAGAAAATTTTTCAGATAATTGGGGGATGCATTATCCAGGGCTGCCACTGTCTGGAAAAAAATTTTACGGTTTTCCGGTATGGATACGATTTTGATGGCCCATTTTTTCAGGGTATCCGCACCATACAAGGGCACTGTGGTTTTGTTTTCCATATAATGCCAGACTTCAAAATTCAGTATCCGCACGGCGTCCGCTATTTTTATATGGGTGTCTTTGATGGTGTTATAAATATCATCCACCATAATATATTTCTGGTACTCCAGATACATCGGAACAAAGAGGGTGAAAATGCCAATGGTCATAAAACCCGCAAGAAGGCTGATATTGGCACCGCCAATGAAAAGCATGGAAAATAAAATGGGAATAAGCAGAAAGGCGGAACCCAAATCCGGCTGAACTGCAATCAGCACAATGGGGACAAACGATATAATAAATGGAAGCCATAGCTCCTTGACATTTTCAATCTGGGTTTCTTTGAGCACCAAGTATCGGGCAAGGGCAAGCACCAGAGCAAGCTTCACAAACTCCGCCGGCTGGAAACCCAACCCTGCAATGCGGATCCAGCTTCGGGCTCCTTTTACTTTTGTGCCAATAAAAGGTACCAGGGTGAGCAATAATAATACGATCAAAACACCCAGAATAATAAAAGCATAGGAGCCAATAATCTGATAATTCAGTTTTTCATAAAAAGCGAATAGAAACATCAGACCAATGCCCAGAAGGAGCCAGATTAATTTCCGGATGGCCATCCCGGCGGAATCATCGCTCCCCCCAAAAATGGTCACTATCCCAATAACACTCAGTGCTATGGAAAAAAATAAAAGGTATCCGTCAATTCTGTAACTTTTCATTTTCCTTCTTTTCCGTTATCTTTTCTCCCGGTACAGGATTTCCGGCCGTTTTTGCATCCAGTTTTTTCTGCCATGCGTCAAACACCCGTCGTGCAATGGGGGCAGCATAGGAGGCTCCCCACATTCCCCTGTCTATGAAAACCCCCACCACAATGATATCATCCGGGTTTCCCTGGTATGGACCATAACCCACAAACCAGGCGTGTTGGGAAATGTTCTCTTTCCGGGCTGTACTAATGGTTTGGGCGGTACCCGTCTTTCCGGCAATGGCGATTTTGGTGCCGGAAAATGCGTACCGGGTGGTACCGGAAAGGGAAACCTGCCTAAGGGCACGCTGGATTGTGTCCAGATTCTGTCGGGCGATGGGGATCTCAAAAGCCACTTCCGGGTTGTTCACCATTTTCACTTCATCATTTTCCGCATAACGAATTTCTTTTACAAGATGTGGCCGGTACACAATGCCTCCATTGGCTATAGCTACATAAAAATTCATCAGGCCGATGAGGGTGGTTTCTATAAAACCCTGCCCAATGCTCAGGTTCACGGTATCCCCGTCAAACCAGCGCATATTAAAATTTTTTTCTTTCCATAGAGGTGATGGTACAAAACCGGGAATTTCTCCCGGAACATCAATATTGGTTTTTTCATCCAAATTAAAATACCGGGCATATTTGATCATGGGTTCCGCACCAATTTTATATCCCAATTGGTAAAAATACACCGAGCAGCTCTGGGCAATAGCATTTACCAAGTCATTATTACCATGGACACCATAACAGTGAAATTTTCTGTCTGGATACCCTTTGATGGTGCTTTTTAAAGTCCAGTGCCCTGGACAGAAATAACTCTGGCTCTCTGTGATCCTGCCTTCTTCCAATGCTGCCAAGGCCACAATCGGTTTAAATGTGGAAGCGGGTGCATATTTTGTGGAAATGGCCCGGTTCAGCTCCGCCTTATCCGCTTTCATTTTGAGGACATGTTCTCTTCTGATGTTATTATCCGGCATCACCATTATATTGGGATCAAAGGATGGCTTGCTGACCATAGCCAGGATTTCTCCTGTTCGGGCGTGGATAACCAGAACCGCCCCGGTTTTATCCCCAAAGGCATCATAAGCTGTCTTCTGGATGTCTGCGTCTATGGTAAGAATAAAGTTATTTCCGGGAACAAAATTTCTGAGTACTTTCTGCTCTTCAATGTCTCCACGGGCGGTTTTGATTTGGATGATCTCCCCATCCGTACCTCTTAATATGGAATCATACTGGTATTCCAGGCCGTTTTTCCCCAATAGCTGGTAACTTCTGATGCCTTGGGTAATATCCCTCGGGTCTGGTTTGCCCACAAATCCCGTGATATGGGCGGTGGATTCCCCCATTATGTAGTTTCTACCAATATTCTGGCGGATAATAAATTTGGAAAAATTCAGATAATAATCCGCCATGATTGTGTGTTCCCTTTCGTTAATGTTTTCTATGATGATGATCTCATCGTTGTTCTTTATCTTTTCTCTGGTGATTCTTGAGGTTAACGACCCCGTTTTATAGCGAAGTAATCGTTCCAGAAGGCGGACTTTCTCCTCCAGCTCTTTGCCTTTAAAATGGGAAGGAATTGCAATCAAATTGAGCTGGGTGGTATTGGCTACAATGACCACCGCACGTTCCCGGTTAATATAATTTCTGTCAAAAAATTCTCCACGGGGGGCAGGCAGGGCAACAACTTTGGTGATAACCCTCTGGGATTTTTCATAGTTAAGATCGCCCTCCATGACCTGTATCTGGAATGCCCTTGCTATGAAGGCAAATAGTACAAGGATGGATATAAACAGGAAAAAAATTAGACGCCGCTTTAACCGTTGCTCAATCTTTACCTGTTGCGAAGTTTTGGACATAGTTACGTTTTCACCTCGCCAATGGGTAAAATCCACCGTAATATCCGGAACCAGACCAGAGCCACAATGGCAGTATAAAAGGATTCCGGGATGATAATGGTGGCAATTGCCCGAGGGCTGACATGTACATGGAATAAACCAATGATAAACATGAGGATGATATCCTTAATCAGATTGGAAACCAGGATAAGACCAAATAAAACAATCCGGCCCTCCCCATGGAAATTTTTCGTGATCCGCCCAGTAAAATAACCGATGAGGGTTTTGGGCAGGGCGTGGGTGCCAATGTAATAGGATGTTGCGACTGCACCGGTTTCCACCATGCCACCCAGGTTGATATCCTGCAGAAGCCCGCCCAGAAAGCCAACCCATAAGCCGGCAAATGGACCCCGGTAATAAGCAAAGTAAATGGTTAGAATCAAAAGGAAATCTGCATTGATACTTCCCAGCCGAAAAAAATCCACACTGGTTTGGATAAAATAGGAAATCAGGATGGTGATGAATATAACGGTTTTTTCAAGAATCATGGCTCTGGTACACTCTGGGAATTCAGCATTTCAAACTGAAGTTCTTCCGGTTTATATTTTTTTTCTATGATATATACGTAATCCAGTTTCTGGAAGTCAATAGAAGGTACAATGGAAGCAGTCTGGTATGTCCCTAATCGGTTGATCTGGCCACGCACCTTCCCCACCAGTAATCCTTTGGGGAAAATTCCGTCTGTTCCGGATGTGACAATTTCATCATCTTTTTCCAGATAAATGTTCAGACTAAGATAATTTAATAACGGGTACTGGTCATGCGGAGCTCTTCCCATAAGCAGTGCCCAGTGGCCACTTTTCTTCAGGGTGACCCCCATACGGGAATACTGGTCAATAATGGGAATAATACGGGCGGAATGAGCATTCACTTGGATGACTTTTCCCACAACAGCCTCCACCAACTCCTCCACCTGTGCATCTTTGGATGTGGCTTTCCGGATCTGGGAGGCAATGACCGGCATATACGGTTCCACCCCATCTTTTTGGCCTTTATTGATAATGATGGTACGGAACCAGTTATCCGGATCCTGAGAAATTACTTCTGCCAGGATGGTGGGATAGTTCTCCGGAACCGGGAGCCCCAGCATTTCCTTTAGGCGAAGATTTTCGTTCTGGAGCTGGAATATCTGGATTTTCTGGCTTTGGGATTGCTGAAGTTTTTTCATTAGAACATCCCTTTCTTTTTTCACGGCTGAATACTCCGCATAGCTGTCAAAGACCCCGGTTATTCCCACCCCAATATTATGGAATGTCCCGGTAAAAAAATCCAGAACTTCCACAAACGAACTGACCGAACGGGCAAACACATTGGACTGCCAGATCAAGGCACTCAATGAAAACAAAATTGTAAATGCCAGTGATAAACCTGATTTGTATCGGGATAAATATTCAGCCAGCATGGCTTACGTCACAGATTGCCTTTGACATATTTCAGCTCTTCCAGATATTTTCCTGTACCCAGAGCCACACAATTCAGAGGATTTTCTGCTCTTATCACCGGTACCGATGTCTGGTTGCTGAGAAATGTGTCCAGACCTTTCAGTAAACTCCCGCCTCCGGTCATAACAATTCCTCTTTCCACAATATCCGCAGCCAGCTCCGGCGGAGTCCTTTCCAAGGCTCTCATGGTACCCTCCAGAACTGCATCAATGGGTTCCTTGAGTGCTTTCCGGATTTCTGTGTTATCTATGACAAGGGTGCGCGGAAGACCACTGACCGCATCCCGGCCTTTTAATTCAAAAGTTTCTATTTTTTTATTATCTGTATATGCATTACCAATGGCCAGTTTCGCTTCTTCTGCGGTTCTCTCACCAATGACCAGATTATACTGGGTGCGCATGTATTTTAAAATTGCTTCATCGAACTCATCTCCACCCACCCGGATGGAGTCTGCAATTACCATTCCACCCAGGGAGATGACTGCGATTTCAGTGGTACCACCACCGATGTCAATGACCATATTCCCGGCAGGCTCCTGGACGGGTATGTTAGCCCCAATGGCGGCCGCCATGGCTTCCTCAATCAGAAAAATTTCCCGGGCACCGGCCTGTTCTGCGGATTCTTTCACCGCACGTTTTTCCACTTCTGTGATGCCGGAGGGTACCCCAATCACAATCCTTGGTTTTACCAGAGTGGTGCGGTTGTGCACCTTACCGATAAAATAACGGATCATTTTTTCCACTGTTTCAAAATCTGCGATCACACCATCTTTCATGGGTCTGATGGCTACAATTTCACCCGGCGTTCTACCCATCATCCTTTTGGCTTCCTGCCCCACAGCCAGCACTCTACCAGTGCTTGCCTGGACAGCAACCACAGATGGCTCCGACAGAACAATCCCCTGGCCTTTTACATATACCAGAGTATTAGCTGTTCCAAGATCAATTCCCATGTCATTGGAAAATAGTGAATGTACCCAGTCAAATATCATATACGCCTCTTGCCCAATTTTTGATTATTTCATGGGATGACAAGCTTTATTCTTTCTATCCGCCAATTATTGGAAAAAAAGATAAGCAGACCCACCTATGGTTGGATGAATTTAATTCGGCAACTAAAATCCGCGTTATGGGGTCGCTATCCGGGTTGCATAATATTCAAAAGTATTCTACTTGACTATACCAATCGAATCCGGTTAGCATTCATGGCTAAAAAAAAAACATGGAGAGTCTATGAAAAAAATATTATTTTCTTTAAAATCCAATGCCGCTTTACTTGCGTTTTTTCTGATCGCACAAGGTATATGGAGTGCAGCACCCAAGCCAATCAATACTGTCCGGGGATGGGGTTATCTGAATGCGACCGTAAAGTTTAGCCCAAACTGGTCATTTACCGCGATGCCGGGTTACCGCTATGAGTTTACCCGGGAACAAGACGGAAAAGAGCTGGAAAATCAGGAAAACTTTTACAATGAATTGTTTGTGGGGCCTGCATACCACACCAATTTTGGGAAAGTCCAGTTCAGTATGCCCGTATGGTATTACTATATGGCCTTTCCTGATTACAAGGACGCCAGCAAGTATGAGGATGCCCATAACCTGACCATCATTCCGGTTTTCGCATACAAACTGAAGAATTTTGTTTTTGTGAGCCGTACCATTTTCCATAACACCCTCTACGCTTCCGTGAATAACGATAAAAATGAGGACCCGGCGGGGTATGGACTGCTGCTCCGGGAGATGGTCCTGGTGAATTACATCATCAGTAAACCCTTTCTGGTCTATGCCGGGTATGAGGTTTGGGTGGGTGGAATTGAAAACAAGGACGTTACCCCCCATCCCAAGGGATATTTCCCCCAAGGTCTTATCCGGAACCGGTATATTGCCGGCTTCAAATGGAAGGCCACAGAAGGTCTCACCATCAATCCGGAGTATATGTATGAAATCCAGTACGGAGCATACAATAAGTTAATCCCATCCCTGGAAAGAGATAAGCCATGGGTTAACACCCATTATCTGCGCTTGACCGTGGAATACGCTTTCAAGGCATATTCGGATAAGAAACCGGAAGCCCCTGCGGAACCCAAAGCAGAAACCAAAACCCAGGAAGGGGAACAAACCGCTCCGGCAGAAAAACCAGCGGAAAACTAATTCTTGCGATTTCCATCCCCCCGGGTTTTATGCACCGGGGCGGATGGAAAATTCCACGTTGCCATTTTTCCATCCAGCGTGAATTTCGCTTCCGGAAGAGATGTCCCCCTCCAGCAATTTTATGGAGAGCGGATTCACCAACTCTTTTTGCATCACCCTCTTTAACGGACGGGCTCCATAGACGGGATCAAATCCTTCCTGCAGAATGACACTCTTTACTTTATCCTCCACGGTAAGCGTTAGTCCGCTTTTCTTCAAGCGGGCATTAATCAAGGAGAGTTGCAGATCAAAGATTTTCTTCAGGGCATCTCTGCCGATGGATTGGTACACTACAATCTCATCCAGCCGATTCAGAAACTCCGGCTTGAAGTGGTGGGAAAGCTCGTTACGGATGGCAATCTCCTTCTCTTCTTCGTTCATCCGGGGATCCTGGATGAGAGATGTTCCAACATTGGAGGTCATAATCAGAATGGTATTTTTAAAATCCACCTCCCGGCCTTTGGAGTCTGTGAGCCGGCCATCCTCCAGAATCTGGAGAAAAATATGGAACACATCTGGATGGGCTTTTTCAATTTCATCAAACAGCACCACGGAGTATGGCTGGCGACGGATTTTTTCCGTGAGCTGCCCCCCTTCATCATGACCTATGTATCCGGGCGGAGATCCAATCATCCGGGAGACAGCGTGTTTCTCCATATACTCACTCATATCAATGCGTATCATGGCTTTCTCTGTGTTAAATAAAAAATCGGCCAAGGCCTTGGATGTCTCCGTTTTGCCAACCCCGGTGGGTCCCAGAAACAGGAAACTGCCGATGGGTCGATTCTCATCGGAAAGGCCGGCACGGTTTCTCCGGATTGCTTCCGCCAGACGGGTCAACGCATCGTCCTGCCCCACCACACGTGCGGATAAAATGGATTCTATTTTGAGCATTTTATCCTTTTCGCTCTCCAGCATTTTAGTAACGGGTATGCCCGTCCATTTTGCAACCACTGCGGCAATGTCCTCTTCGGTTACTTCTTTTTTCAACATCCGGGAGGATTTTTCTTTTTCCAGAGCTTCTTCCAGTTTGGCCAATGCTGCTTCCAGTGGTGGAATTTTTCCATAACGGATCTCCGCCACCCTGTTCAGATCCCCGCTGCGTTCATAACGTTTTTCCTCATTACGGAGAGAATCCAGTTCCTCCTTGCGGCGGGTTAAGTCTTCCAGAATGGCACGTTCCCGCACCAGCACAGCTTTTTTAGTATTAAATATTTCACTAAGATGAGATTTTTCCTCCCGCACCGCTTCTAGGCGGTCTTTGCTGATCTGGTCTTTCTCCCGGGTCAGGGCCATCTCCTCTATCTCCAGCGAGCGTATCCGCCGATGAATATCTTCCAGATCGGACGGCATGGAACCCAGCTCCATGCGGATTCGGGAGGCTGCCTCATCCATTAAATCCACCGCCTTGTCCGGCAGAAATCGGTCGCGGATGTACTTATTGGAAAGCTCCACCGCCGCCACAATAGCCGGGTCTGATATCCGGATACCATGGTGGAGCTCATATTTCTCCCGGATTCCACGCAGAATATTGATGGAATCATTCACATCTGGTTCCATAACTTTCACCATCTGGAAACGGCGCTCCAGAGCGGCATCTCTTTCAATATATTTCTGGTATTCCTTGAGTGTGGTAGCCCCAATCAGATGCAGATCCCCCCGTGCCAATGCAGGTTTTGCCAGATTCGCGGCGTCCATGGAACCTTCGTTATTGCCGGCCCCCACCACGTTATGGATCTCATCCATGAATAAAATAATTTTCCCTTCAGAATCTGTCACTTCCTTCAGGACGGCCTTGAATCTTTCTTCAAATTCCCCCCGGTATTTTGCTCCGGCCACCAGTGCTCCCAGATCCAGGGAAATGATTGTTTTATCCCGCAATACGTCCGGCACATCCCCGGAAATAATCCTCCCCGCCAAACCTTCCACAATGGCGGTTTTCCCCACCCCCGGCTCTCCCACCAGAAGAGGATTATTTTTGGTGCGGCGGGCAAGAATTTGGATAACTCTCCGTATCTCTTCATCCCGCCCAATCACAGGATCCAGTTTTCCGGAGCGTGCCAAATCGTTCAGGTTCCGACCATACTTTTTCAGGGCATTCCGCTGACCCTCCGGGTTCTGGTCTTCAATGGGTTTGTTCTCACGAATGACCCGGATCATCTTCCTGGCCTCTTCTGGAGTAAACCCCGCTTTGTGGAAAATTGGCGTTATGGGATATTTACCGGATAAATAGGCAATAAAAATGTGTTCCATGGCCAGGTGACTGTCACCCATGCTTTTTTTCTCCGCTCCGGCGTCCTGCATGAGCTTGCGGAAATCCCTGGAGGCGTTTTCTCCATAGAGAATATCCCCATCCACGGGGGGGATTTTTTTCAGGTATTCATCAATTGCCGCCTGGGCTTTTTGCGGGAAATCTGGTTTGGTCAGAAGCATCTGGAACGGAACCCCCTCCGTGTCCTGCAGAATGGAATACAGAAGATGTTCCGGGAGCACTTCCGCATGACGCAGTTCCCGAGATTTTTCCACGGTGGTGGCCATGGCCATCGTAACTTTTTGTGTCCATTGATTATGATCCATATCCCCTCCCTAGAGATAAGCACTCTCTTATTATATTGTTAGCAGTCCATTTGTTAGTCTGCTAACAATATAACATTCGGTGGGATGACCGGCGAAAAAAATTAAACGTTTTTGGGTTTTCGATCTTTTGGGCTTGGATTCTGGGGTCTCCGGTTATCCCTTCGCTGGTTTTTCGGCTTGGACGAATGGGAAGAATGCGAAGATCGAGGTGGTCGGGAAGTACCTCTTTCTTCTCTCTCCAACCGATCTATGGTCTTCTGGGATATTCGGATTTCTTCTGTTTTTTTCTTGCCAGTAAAGATTTCCGCGATCTTCCCCAACAGGGATTTTTTCGCCACAGGTCGCTTAATGATTACCTGGTATTTAATTTCCTCATCGTTGGAAAAATCCCGCCGGGGCTGTGGCTTATTATACGGTTTTTTATTCCGATGGGATGATTCAGGCCGGGCAACATCTCTGGCAGATTGATCGTGTTTGGGTTTCCATTCCGTTTTTGGGCTCGGAGCCACGTTTTTTTCCCGTCTTTGGGGCGGTCTCTCTGCAGGGGTGCTTGCCACTTCCTGCTGGTTCTCCCGTCCCTCTTTCCGGGGTGCTGGGGAGCTGGAAAAATCCCGTTCCTTCTGCCCTTCGCGGGGTGGTCTTCCGCCATCCCTGCTTCTTCCAGCATCCCGGTTTCTGGCACCATCCCGGTTTCTTCCTTGTCCATTTCTGTCCCGGGAACGGCCACCTCGGTCTCTGGAATCAAAACGCTCGGGTTTTTTATACTCCCATTGAATTCTCACAAAAGAGAGATTTTCAATAAAGGAATCCACAATGTCGCCCAGTGGGATTTTGAATTTAATATATTTCTCAATGTTATTCAAGGATAGGATATCCTTTTCATCCGCAAAAATACGCACTTTGGATTTGGGAGAAGTTTTGAGAATAGTATTCTCATAATCATCCCCGGTTTTGGGCATTTCATAAAAATAAATATCCACCGGATATGGGAAAATAAAATCCCGAATGTTTTCCGTACTGGTGACCAGCACATTGGCCGATCTGTTTTTTAACGCATCAAAGACTTCTTTCTGGGATGGCCCCTTTAACGGGCGGTATGCGGTCAGTATGGGGATATCATGGTATTTGAGGTTTTTTTCCAAGTTCTCAATGGTATATTTTTTTTCGGCCACCAGCACAATCCCCGGTGTGTTCTGCTTGATGGCTTCCTCAATGCACTGGATGGTGTAGGCTGGTTTTTCATCGGTACTCAAATGAATCACTTTCTGGTCCACCGATGCATGGGAAATGGGCTCCGGCCTTGCCACATAATAATTCCAGTTTTTATCCCCATCATGAAACGGAGATAGCAGGCAGTCGAAGGCGTCATTGGAAAATATAAAAAAATGGGCATTGGTCAGCTTCCCAGTGATTTGTTGCAGGGAGCTTCCGGATACGGATAAAATCTTCTGAGCGTCAAAGAAGACTGCTTTCCGGATATTTTCCATTGCGAAAAGACCCCATTCCATTGCCCGGATAAAATCTTCCGGGGTTGTGATAATAATCTGGTACTCCCGCACCGCCCCTTCCATCATTTCCCTGCTTTTGGAAGCGATCAGGGAGTAGCAGGCGTGGGGATTTATGTCTGCCGTATAAAAGGATATTTCTTCACATAAACGGCTCACTGCATCCTGGGCGGGAGCAAAGACAATTGTCTGTGGATGCCCTTCCGATGGTGCTTCCATTTCCTTGGATAACCATTCGGATAATCCCACCACCAGCCCCAGGGTTTTACCCTCTGACTTTCTGGCCGCGATGAACGCGTTTTCGTTCCGGGGGATGGCCGGTATAATCTCTTCCTGTATGCGGGTTAATTGTAGAAACCCTTTTTTTGTCAATTTTTCTTCTAATGTTTTGTTCACAGATAAATCTGAAAAATACATAATCAATCCTTTAATTTTTTTTTAGGCATGAAATACTTCATAGCCGTTGTAATACATAGTGGAATCTATTTTCTTTTCCTTTAAGAGCTTTCTTAAAACAGATTCTGTTAAGGCAATTCCAAGGAGCAGAGAATCCTCATTCTGGGCGGCGGACCCCAGCATTTCCTTTGTCAATTCCAGAGCATCAACCTTCCGGTCGCGGATACGCTTTTCCAGATTTTTTTCCATAATGGAAAGCGATTTTAAAAGAATTTTTATCTTTCTTTCCGGATTTTCCATTTTTTCCCCATGTCCTGGAAAAAACTTATATTCCTTAAAATCCCGCAATCGGCCAATGGATTCAATATAATCACAGACACTGCCTTCAGAATGGCTGTATATGGCGGGTATATTGCCAATGATTAAATCTCCTGTAAAAATCCATTTCTTTCTGTTTTCCACCGGAGTGATATGCCACTGGTTATGGCCGGGGGTCTCTAATATTTCCCACTCATACTTACCAGTGGAAAATGTATCCAAATCTTTCAATCCCCGGAACAGATCAATGTATCTGTCTCCTTTTTTGGGAACCGGTTTATCAAACTGCTGCAAAAAGGTATGCCAGCGGTTCCGGATTATCTGCTTATACTTCTGGCGGGTTTCTTCCTCATTGAAGGCAAGGTCAATGAGTCTCTCATTTTCCTGAATCCAGCTATGGAAATAGAGGAGATAATCTGACTGTTTTTTGAGACCATAATGACCAAGCTTTTTTATTTTCTTTGCGTACACGGAAAAAAGCAGGCTTCCGGAAATGTGATCCACATGGTTATGCGTAATCAACGCATATTCAATTTTATTCAGGGAGTAACCCAAATGCTTCAACCCGGAGACAAGATATCCAAAGGAGCCAATATAGCCGGTATCTATGATCATGGGCAAATCATCGGCCACAAGGTAAATATTATTGGGCTCATAGAATGGCTGGGGTATAACCATCCGGAAGAGGTTCTCATCCACCTCTTCCACCCGGACATCTATGCTACTCACCTTCATCCGTTCTATTTTCCCAAACCGAGACGTGACGTAAAAGCATTTTTATCGACGCCGGAAGCGAAGGCTGGGCAGAAATGTAAGAAAACCCGCTTTGCTATTTCCCCAAATCCAGCATGATTACCGTTCCGGAATAGGGGGATTGAAAGGCATCTGTGGCTGCGGTTAGAATCAGAAGATTCTCTTTCTCCTTCAAAAATAAATTTGTCAGGAATTTTTCATCCAAGGTTATTTCCTTTAGAATGGTGCTATCCGGATTTTTCTTTGCGGATAATTGAATTATTTCTCCGGAACCAAACAGAGTCACCCAGAGGTTGCCCCCGGAATCAGTTTTGAGTCCATCCGGGCCGGAATACTGGCCGATGTGCTCTTCCCCAAACTGGTGGAATACGGAAAGGGTGTCCACCTTCCAATCCGTTCCATTTTCCCCTTCTGATGAATTTTCCAGATGACCGTAGCTTATCTTTCCTGCCAGATGTTCAGCAACATAAAGAGTATTTCCATCCGGAGAAAAGGCAATTCCGGCTGGGTAGTGAAGGCTACCGGCGATGCGAATCGGTTGGTTATCCTTGCAATAATATATTTTTCCTGCTGGTTTTGCGTTCGGGTCAAAAATTCCGGAGGATGTGAAAAACAGGGTTCCGGAGGGGTGGACCGCAAAATCATTTGGCCCGATCAGGTCTTTCCCCTGGGAATCCGCTTGAATTTCCTGAACCAATTGGCCATCTATGTTTAAGAAGAGGAGTTTGGAAGAATCATAGCAGGAAACCACCAACTGATTCTTATATACAACTGTGGAGGCTGGCCCGCATCCTTTTTGCTTGTAAAATACCTGATTTTTTTTCTCTTCAATATTTTTATTTCCGGGGGTGAATTTCATTATCCTGTCTTTGGAATATTCAACATAAAAAATATCCCCGTTCCAGACAGTGGGCCCATCCGGATAAAACGATTGGGGATTGATACTCTCTGTTTTATAATCCGGTCCGCAGGAAAATAATGCCAGAGCCAGAGTTAATATCAGGAGTGGTTTCATTTTTGAAATATTCATGATGTATATGTCATCCCTGCTACTCCCCGGATTTTTCATACACATCCGGAAATTCCTTCTGGCAGAATTCCTTGACGAAGGGATTTTCATTTTCCTGGAATTTTTCAATCCGGGCGTTAAGAATGCACTCATCGCTATCCACAGGATCATCCGCACTCCACTGCATGAGCATGTTCCACAAATCGGAATCGATGATTTTGCTATCCGGATAGGCAGCGTTCATGTAAAAATAAATACGGGCTATGTCTCCACGGATTTCCGGCCGGGGTTCCATAACGGAGTTTTCAATCTCCACGTCGCACTGGCCATATTTGCGTTTTTCTCCTGCAATGATTCCATAGGGATAATTGGAACGTGCCCGGTTTATTTTTGCAACTGCCGGCCGCAGGTTATACAAATCGGCCTCCATATAACGGTAATGGGAATTTACCCGTCCGGCACATTTGCGACCCTTATACGGAGTTCCATTTTTTGTTACACACTCCGGATGACCGTTTTCCCATTCAGGAATGTTTTTTGCCAGAATGGATGCGGGAACCACATGCTCTGCTTCTGTACGAATTTTTTTTCCGGGCGGAAAATCGCAGGGACAGTTATCTGCATCCACGGTTCTGTCTGCAAAGAAGGGGCATCCGCAATAAAAAGTGGTTCGGTTCTGTGCATAAATATAACGGTAGAGAATTTTTTTGGCCTTCTGGAAAGAATCATTTTTCCTGTTACCGGCAATCTCTTTTTTGTTTTCTTCCCTGTGGGTGGATTGCGGAAAAATCCCCACGAACCATAAAAGAAAAACGCCAGAAATGATGAATCGGGTTACATTCCGCATTAATCTATTTTATACCGGGCGTAGAAATCCGCATCATAAACGGAAAGCAGATTTTTCAATCCCTGAAAAAACAGTTTATCTGTTTCATCCAGAGAGCGACGCATCCAGAAAAACACGGTGGAATTTACCACATTCCCGTTATAGCCCCCATCGTCCGCACCCTGCACCAATTCGAAAGTGGAAATATTTGGAGGTGGGGTTTCCGGATATTCCTTGGAACGCATAAAAGAATAAAGTTGGTAATAAGGGTATCCTGCTTCACCTTCACCCTTGAGGTATTCTTTATAGTTATCCAAAAGATGATTTTTCAATTCCGGATTCGTGTTTAATTTTGCGTATGTGATATAGGCAATGCGGGCCAGCGGAAGGATGACGGCGTTGTATACTTTTTGGAATTCTTTTTTCCAATAAGGATTATCCGTGATGGGTACCGCAATCCGGATGAGACTGCGGACAAACTCCGGGTTGTAGTGGCCAAAGGAATATGGATCATAAAAGTTCAGCTCTCCGTTTTTATGTGGCCCTTTCAGGAATATTTTTAACCCCATCATTTTTTCCAGCTCCGGATAGGAAATGATATCCGCAATGTGGCAGTAAAAAGAGCGGATTCCACCTTCCGGAAAATAGTCAAAGTCACCGCACCGCATTTGCGTTTTTTCCAGGCGTAGCCAAATCAGGGACGCAGTAAGGGCGACTTTTTTATCCTTTGCAGATAATGTATTTTTCAAGGGGAAACCATCCCCGTCCGCTGCGAAGGTGAACCAGCCGGAGATGCCCGCCCAAAGTATAACTGCAACGATTTTTCGTTTCATATCAATTTCCTTTTTTTCTGAAAACTACGGGCACCAGATAGAATCCGGCCAAGGCCACAATAAAATAACGGATAAAATCTGCCACACTGGCCAATGTGAAAACCGGCTCCAGGATTTTCTTGAGACCGGTTTTTGCCGCCAGAATTATTATTATTCCCAGCAATCCAATGACCCCTGTCCGGACAGTCAGGGCTCTTCCGCTTTCCGTTAGAGATCCCAGAAGAAAACCGGAAACCAGAAGACCAGCCAGGGAGCCACCGGATTTATATACCGTTTCTGTTGGGTAGGTGCCCACGGCCAGCAGAAAAACCAACAATGCCGCCAGCGACAAAAACCAATAGCGGGGTTTTTCTATTGTTCGGGAATATCCGTGGAAAAATAAAGATAAAGATAAAATCAATACCGCAAAAAAATAGCCGGCCACCACATCCAGAGGAAAATGGACTCCCAGATATACCCGAGAGAAGGGGATGGCCACCATGAAAAATACGGATGTCATTTTCACCCATCGGGCGGAATAATGAATATAGATAAAATACCAGAATACAAAGGAAGCCATGGTGTGGCCACTGGGCAGGCCATAACCCCCACCCGTGGATGCACCAATAATCCGAATATGGTATCCTAAGGCTTTTGCCTCCGCAACCAGGGGACGATGCATCCCAAAGTAATTTTTTAATACATCCATCAGAATAAACGTCACCATCAGCATAAATGCGGAATAATATGTCTGTTTCTCTTTGGAATACCAGAACAGGATAACCAGAGCAACACTGTAAAAAGTCTCACTGCCAATATTGGTGATGACCAGCATCAGGTAATCCAGAGGCGGATTTTTGATCCATTGGATAAATTCCAGAATCGCGTACTGGGATGATAAAGCGGGAACCATACTCAGTTGCTCATCTCGGAGAGTTTATCCAAAGCTTCTTTCTTTGCCCGTTCAAAATCTTCTTCTGAAATAATACCTTTTTCTTTCATGTCATGCAGGCGGGCAATGTCATCATAGATTTTTTTGGCTTCTCTTTTGTTTTTCCATTTTCCAATGATTTCCCTCCCGGCTTTCTGGTATTTGGCAAACCATTCCTGTAGCTCGGATGCCGGAGCGTCAAAAATACTCTCATTGTTTTCATAATAGCGGATGAATAATCGGCCGGTGGCATAAGTGGACGCAGCGGACATCACGGAAGATGCCGACATCCCCAGTATGGTTCCAATGCCCGGAATGGCCTTTAAACCGCTGGCCGCAATTTTCCCGGCATATCTGCCCAAACCTGCCGATAGGATGGAAGATAAAAAGACTTTCACTTTCTGACGGTCAAAGTCTTTCCCATAAAAAATGGTCAACTGTTCCACCATGTCAATCTGGATGGCGGTTACCATGGCCAAATCCACAAAGGGGTAAGGAACCAGAGCGGCCAGAAACGCACTTATTGTATGTTTTTCCACAATTTTATCGGCGGTAATCTGCGGATTCTCATTGTGGCCGGAGGAAGGATTTTCGCTGGAAGAAGGGTTCATGACAAACTCTACCCTTCATAGATATTTTGTCCACCTTCTTTTTAGTGGATTTCTATGCAAAAGTTATTACGGATTCGATTGCAAATTTTACCACATTGACCGAAATAAAAAAAGGGCACGAATGCCCTTTTTCAAATAAATTTTTTGGGGATGGAATTACTCAACCACCCAAGTTTCGGCTTGGTGCAGCATTTTCATCAAATCGCCTTTACCCAGTTTTTCTGTGACCGATTTTTCCTGTGCTTCCAAACTCTCCACGTATGTGGGAGCAGGAACTGCCCGGATAACCCCCATCGCCACGGGGGCTTTTAACTGGGCTAACAGGAAGTGAATTCCGGCTTCCGGAGTGGTGGGATCATGGATAAGGATTTCATCTGCCGGTACATCTTTGAGATTCACCGCTTCCAGTTTTGCCATTTTTATATTAAACCGTATACCCTTATCTTTGTCTTTTCCAAAAATCATGGGTTTTCCGGCTTCCAGCATCAGGAGTTTGTCATCTCTGGTTTCTTTTGCCAGCAGATCCTTATAAATCCCATCGTTAAAAATGACGCAGTTCTGGAAAACTTCCACAAAGGAAGTCCCATTATGCTTGTCTGCAGCCATCATAACTTCTTGCATGTGCTTGCCCAGCATATCAGCAGAACGGGCAATAAATGTGCCCTGTGCCCCTATTGCCAAGGCACATGGATTCATGGGTTTTTCAATGGATCCATAGGGACTGGTCTTGGATTTTGTTCCGGTGCGGGATGTGGGAGAATACTGGCCTTTTGTCAGACCATAGATCTCATTGTTGTGCAGAATAATATTCATATCCAGATTTCTGCGGATAGCATGGATAAAATGGTTTCCACCAATGCTGATTGCATCCCCATCCCCGGTAAATACCCAAACATGCAGATCCGGATTCATAATTTTTACACCAGAAGCAATGGCTGGTGCACGTCCATGGATGGTATGGAATCCATAAGTATTCATATAGTACGGGAAACGGGATGAACAACCAATACCGCTGATCACAGCAAATTTTTCCTTGGCTACTCCGGTTTCCGCCATCACTGTCTGGACAGCATTCAGGATTGCAAAGTCACCGCAACCTGCACACCAGCGCACCTCTGTTCCTGATGAAAAGTCTTTCTTAGTATAATTTGACATATTTTCCTCTTTTTTCTAATATGCGGATCAATAAATATTCAACCGCTGCTCAATGGCTTCAATCACTTCCATAACACGGAATGGCTGACCTTTGATTTTGTTAATTTTCTCTCCGGTGATGCCAAACTTGGAACGGATAATGTGTGCCAACTGCCCGCCGTTTTCTTCCACAATGAATACCTTTTCATATTTTTTCAATACTTTGTTGGTATTCTTTGGGAAAGGATTGATAAACGTGAAGTGAGCATGGTCAATTTCAATTCCTTTGTTTTCCAGGTAAACCCGGGTATCCCTGATGGCTCCGTAAGTGGATCCCCATCCCACAATCAGATACTGACTGGTTCCGCTTCCTTCCACTTCCAGATCCGGAGCATCTTCCTGAATGTTGAGAATTTTCTGGTAGCGGATTTTCACCATATTTTCGTGGTTTTCCGGATCATAGCTGATGTTTCCTGTTCCATCCATCTTTTCCAGACCACCAATGCGGTGTTCCAGTCCAGGAGTTCCAAATTTTACCCAGGGACGGGCAAGGTGTTTATCCCGCATATAAGGCTGGAAACCTTCCGGTTTGCTGTAAAATTTGATATCCATTTTACCCAGTTCATCCATGGTGGGGATTTTAAAAGGCTCAGTGCTGTTGGATAAGAAACTGTCTGTGAGCAGAATCACTGGAACCATATATTTGGTGGAGATACGGGTGGCCTCAATGGTCTTGTAAAAACAATCCACGGGGGATTTTGCCGCAATCACGCAAACCGGGCTCTCTCCGCTACGTCCATACATGGCCTGCAAAAGGTCAGCCTGCTCTGATTTTGTGGGAAGACCAGTGGAAGGACCGCCCCTCTGGACGTCCACAATCACCAGTGGAGTTTCTGTGATCACTGCCAGACCGGTCGCTTCTGTCTTGAGAGCAAGACCAGGGCCAGATGTGGTGGTGTACGCCAGATAACCAGCCACGGATGCACCCACGGAAGAAGCAATCCCTGCAATTTCATCTTCCGCCTGGAATGTTCTCACATGAAAATTCTTATACTTGGATACTTCTGCCAAAATTTCTGTTGCCGGAGTGATGGGATAAGATCCCAAAAACGCGGGTACACCGGAAATTTCGGACGACGCCAGAATCCCCAGAGCCACAGCCTGGTTTCCCGTTATGCTGCGGTATGTTCCTTTTTCCAGCTTGGCTTTTTTTATCCGGAAGTGGACGGGAAGAAGTTGTACATTTTCGGCATAATGATATCCTGCTTTCAATACGGCAATATTGGCTTCCAAAATTTTTTCTTTTCCGGCAAACTTTTTACCAAACCACCCTAGTGCATGATCCAGAGTTCTTTCAAACATCCAGTAGACAATTCCCAGAGCATAAACGTTCTTGCTCCGCTCTTTGTCCTTACCGCTCATATCAAAATCTTTCAGAGCTTCCAGAGTCTGGCTGGTGATGGGAATCTGAATCAATCGGAATCCGTCCAGGGATCCGTCTTCCAGCGGGTTTTTATCATAACCGGCCTTTGTCAAATTGGCTTCCGTGAAAGCGTCGGTATTGACCACAATAATTCCGTTTTTAATTACATCTTTAATGCCCGATTTTAATGCCGCCGGATTCATGGCAATAAAAACATCCGGTTTATCTCCGGGAGTGTGGATATCAGATGACGAAAAATGCACCTGAAACCCAGAGACCCCACCAACAGTACCGGCGGGTGCCCGGATTTCTGCCGGAAAATCCGGATACGTGGCCACGTCATTACCCATTATGGCCGATACTGATGAGAAAAGATTTCCGGTAAGCTGCATTCCGTCACCGGAATCTCCCGCAAATTTAATCGTCACATCATCTATTTCTTCAACAGCATTGTCTTTACTATCAAACTGTTCCTTAGGGATGTCTGTTATTCGCTTCATTATTTACCTACTATATTAGATTTTATGGGTCATCACGAAAACCGTTGATTGGCCATCAACCATATTTTAGCCGAGTTAAGCGGAAGATGGGCCTAATTTTTTCCGAATTTTCTCTCCCATTAAAAATGATATTATTTTGTTGACATTATGGAAAAATTTGCCGATTATTAAGGCAGTATATGTTTAAGGTTACGGAATTTAACCAGAATGCGTTTGTGATTGTGGAAGGAAAACCCGCGGACAGCTTTTTTATCCTCCGAAATGGCAAAGTGCGCCTCAGCAATGAAATGCCCATTCCCGGCGAGGAGCCCTCACAGATGCTGGGGCCAGGAGATTTCTTTGGGGTTGTGAGTTGCATGAGCGGACATCCGCATATTGAAACTGCCCAGACTCTGGAGCCGGTCTCCTTCATTGTCGTGGGTAAAGATCAGTATGGTGTATTAATCCAGAAGAATGCACCCATTGCCATGAAGATCATCCGTTATTTTAGCCAGCGGCTGCGGGTCATTGACAAAGCAATAACAAAGCTCTCCTTTCAAACCGCAGAGGAAGAAAATCCTCAGAATATGTTTAAAATTGGCGAGTTTTACTTTGGAAAAAAAGATAACAAGCACGCCGCTTATGCATACCAGCGTTATCTCCAGTATTTTCCACAGGGTCAATTTTCCGCTCATGCGAAAGCCAGGCTCCAGTCCATGAATGCCCCCATGAGGATTGCAGGAAATAATAGTGCCAATCTGGGACGCAGCTTTAATGATGGGGACATGATCATGGTGGAAAATGAACCCGGAATGGAGTTGTACATTATACAAAGCGGAAAGGTGAAAATTACCAAAGTGGTGGAAGGAAATGAGGTTCTTCTGGCCGTGCTGCAGCCGGGGGATATCTTTGGGGAGATGGCCATTCTGGAAAACAAGCCCAGATCCGCGACTGCGGTGGCCTACGGCTCAGTAGCCACCCTGGCCATTAACAAGGCAAACTTTGAGACCATGGTAAAGCAGCAACCCCAGCTTGCCGTCAAGCTGATCACCATTCTCAGCGAGCGGATATGGCTGGCTTCCAAACAGTTGGCAAACCTGCTGATAAAAGATCCCATTGGCCGGATTTATGATATGCTCCTTACTCTTGCTCTCAAGCAAAAGATCCCCATAAAGCCAAAAAATGGGCATAATTTTGAAATAACACCCCAGGAATTAATTAAGATGATTGGTCTTCCGGCGGACAAGGGGGAAGCCTATCTTTATAAACTTCTGGAAGATAAAAATGTGCGTCTGGACCAGGGCAAACTTATCACGCAGGATCTGGAGGAGTTGCAGAAGCAAGTGCAGTTCCACCGGAAAAAAGCCCAGATGGAAGCAAAACGTGCTGCGGCCTCCCAGTTTGGTTGATCAGATTACTTTTGCTTTTTTCAGAAGTCCCAGGATATTAGCCGTTTCTTCCACTAAGGTATCCCGAACAAATTCCAGAGTGGTCAGCATATCCGTGTAATGTTTTCTCCAGTTTTCATTGATTGTCTTTGGATCCACATTATCCGTCACCTGACGGATGTTCTCCAGTAAAACAAAGGAATTCCCCAAGGCCTTGAGCATTTGCTCAGAGACATAAAATGCCTTAAAATATTCCATCTGGTCATGCGTATTCATTTTTTCCACCCAGGATTTCTGGTGGCGTGGAATATTCCCCAGATAGTGGGCAATGGTTTTGGGATACTTCTGGAATTCAATGACAACATTCTGCGATTCATCAAAATGGGCTTGGATATCATTTTCAAAAAGACTCATCAGATCAATGAAGATATCTTTCCCTCCATGCTTGTCCCGGTTCATGATTTCTGTATTTCTGATAGTAGCCAGAATACCCCGGATTCGTTCCAGAAATAAATTCACATTGGAATCAATTCGGTTAAAATGGGATTCCGGATCCACTTCCGGATTGGGATCAATTTTAATTTTTTTCACCCAATCCGGAAGTTTCATCCGCACTCTGTCTGGTACTTCTGAATAGACTTCTTCTTCCGTTTTTGTTTTATAGGCTGCGGAACCCTTTCTATGGTCTGTATCTTTTTCTGTTCGCTGCCGGGCCATCATGGCTTCTTCCTGCCCCAGGGCAATGCGGATGATTTCCACCTTTCGTTTTCTTTTGTTAAACCGAAGTGCATATCGTTTTCCTTCCTTATCCACGTATCGGTTTTCAATGCTGTATGGGCCTGGATAGGTGGTTATCTTTGTGAGATCAATATCGTCCCGGCTGTTTATCTCCACATATTTTCTGGCCATGGCTGATTTTCCTGTGGGTCTTTGGATGAAAAGAAAAAAACAATTTTTCCGCAAAAGCTTTTATACTTGGCGGGAGGTCATGGAATCCCAAAAAGGACGGGGAGAACTGCTCATGCAAATAACCAGAAAAAACCATGGTCTTTGGAAAGCAATACTTTTGTTAAATATCATTTTCTGGGGACTGCCTGCCTGTACGGTCAATGAAGATCTGGGCTCCATCAACAATCTGCGTGCCAGCAAGGGCGAATACAATGACTATATTAAGGTGGAATGGGACATTGTCTCCGGAGCCACTTATTATATTCTGGAAAAGAAGAAGGAAACGGACCCTGCCTATGGAGTGGCCACCCAGGGAACCATGAATATCTTTGAAGATTATGAAGCGGAAAACATGGTAAAATATTTATTCCGTCTCACAGCAAAGAACGGGCAAGACTCCGTGGGTCCCAGCGAACCGGTGATAGGTTGCCGGGGTGCTAACTGCGGTAATTAAGCCGGAGAATGAACATGAAAAAAATCCTATTATTAAGTGTTTTTCTTTTTGCGGGAATCCCCATGGCTCACGGTGAAGATGCAATCCCCAAGGGTGAAAACCAATCGGATGGGAAAACCGAAAAAGCCCCTTCCCCGGAGAAGCCGCAGAGAAAAAGCAGGATGACCTATTATTTCATTGAATACGGAAGAGGGGCATCCAGCAAGACAGTCGCAAGTCTGGAGATTGATTATAAAAATACTCATTTAAAATTCCATAATCTGGCCATGATGCCGGAAGAATATACCTGGGCAGAATCCAATACAAAAGTATTTGGCAAGATCGGAGAGGGTGCCCCACTGTCCGAGGTCATCAGCTCCATGACAGAGCCGTACTATTCCCTGCGTTTGCACCGTTTTTTCCCTGGCAGCCCGAACTTTGGCCTTGGGTTTTCTCATACACACTTTAAAGTGTATTTCCGGGATTATGCCCAGACGGTGCGGGTTTCCGGGACGCGCAACGGCATTCCACAGGATCGCTATGATTATGCGTACCGCTATATTTCCGCATACAGCCTGTCCCACGGGATTAATCATCTGACGTTGGATGGAACATACCGCATGATGCTCTTTCCCACTGCGTCCATTCCGGACGGGCGTCTCCAGCCGTATATTTCCGGTTCGCTGGGGATTGCCGCCCCGCATGTGGAAATCAACTACATGGAGGGGGGTTACGTGGTGGCCAGTGCCTATGAGTACCAGCCCAGTATCCAGAATCTTGCTTTTGGATTATCCGTGGGAAGCCGGTTTAAAATTCTGAACAACTTGGGAATTTATCTGGAGGGGAAAACCACTTATTCTTGGCTGCACGGAATGCACATAACCGGAACCGATGGAACCCGGGGGGAAATGCGGACATCCTTTCTGGCCAATCATATCCAGTTTGGCGTGTTTGCTGCGTTTTAGCAATATTGCGGTGTTTAATAATAAAAGCTAAGGGAAAAATTCACTCCATCCAAACCACCCGGAGAGGTCACGCCGGCTCCCGCCATTCCTGAATCAGTTTTCGGCCAAAATACAGGAGTCAACGCAAAACGGATGTCCCCTTCTTGCGGTGTTGCATCCAGATAAGAAATTTGGATATTCCCGGCATCCGGTTCAATGAAGTAAGAATGCACCAGATTTGCCGTGTAAAGAATCAGGAAAGCATACATTGCCCCCCGGGCCAGCTTGCCGGCTTTGGTAGCGTTTTTCTCCAGTTCGTTAAATTTTGCCGAGGCCGCATCCGGATCATACAAAGCAGTTTCACCGGACGGGGTAATGACATGTTCCGGCTTGTATTCCAGATATGCATTCTTTTTAATATAAAAATTAATACTCCCAAAATAGTGCTATAACGAACGCAGTGCCGGTAGCGGAAGCGTGGATATATCCCCAAGTTTCCTGCTGCTTGTAAAAGAATCCCCAACCTGGTGCAAGAGCAGAACGCCAGAGAGCTCCCTCATCCGTGGGTAAAAACAAATCTTTGATACGCTCGGAGAGGTACACCCCCAGATCTTCTGTAGCATCAAATATTTTAAAATCCAGTGGTGCTTCCACCCGCTTGTCCGCCAGAATGGTTTTATCAATTACGGAAAGAATTTTCCCATCCATGATCATTTTATTTGTCTCTTTATCGTAGACGAACCGCCCGTATACAATACCATCGGCTCCCAGGGCTTTTCCCAGTTGGGACAGCTTTGCTTCATCGTAAAGATCCGCATTGGTGAACGTATTTTTTTCCATGTACTCCCGCCGGCCGATTCAGGGATTTTAATATATCTGTATTTTTTGGATGCAGCGTCATCCAGCCAAAGGGTGATGGAGGTTTCAATCCATGCATAGTCCACGTTACTGTCCTGGTTGTAAAACGGCAGGAAAATCACTTTTTTGAGAACAATTTCTTCGTGAGGTGCCACTTTTTTTATGATCTGGGCGTTTGCGGGAAGCAGGACGGACAACCATAAAAAAAACCAGATCGTGAATTTCTTTCCGCAGATGATAACTCCTCCGTATTGAACCATATTTTCTCTGGAATGGTTCCGTCTTTAGATGTACCATAAAACATTAATAATCAATAGAGTAAATAGAAAAAATTTTTTCTTTACCCGCTGAATAATCCAATCATCATGAATCATGGCGTTTAAAGTGCTGGAAAAGCCCATCGGTTTGCCTTCTTCTGTCCAGGATAAAAAAAAATTCCGGTTTAAAGCAAAATGAAATGACAGAAATAAGAAAAAAACCATATCGCAGTTTATCTCCTCACCGTGGAATTACCATTGCAATAATCCCACCTGGGAATCAAAATATCAAGAGGATTTTTATAAATTACTCTCTGGTAAGCTTTTTCCTGGCTATTCTTATTTCTGTTTTATTTTTATCTATCTTTTCCCCTTTTCTGGCATCTTTGGTAAGGGAAGAAAAAAAGGATGTTATACCGGTTGCCAACGCATGGATAACAACAATCCATATATCGAATGATTTTTTTAATGGAATCGATGACCGGTTGGATATTCTGAAGGATGAAGGGGTGGAAATTCACAAGCTGATTTGGGATTCCGAGGATTATTTCCACACAGATTCAGGAGACAGACGCGAGAGGATTGTGGAAAATACAAAATATCTGAGAACTGCCCTCCGGTTTCTGGCTAACCGGGAGCAGGTATTGAGGAGTTTACCGGTGGGATATCCCATTGAGGGAGGATATACCACATCGCCCTTTGGGAGTGTTCGCAAAAAGATAAACCAGGAAACCATGGAAAAAGGAATCAGCTACCACACTGGTTATGATATTGCCAATGGTTATGGTACCCCCATTCACGTTACCGCTCCGGGCGTGGTCGTATTTGCCGGATACAGCGACACCGGTTATGGAAATTATGTGACCGTGGAACATCGCCATGGGTTTGAGACATTATATGCCCATTGCATGGCGTTAAATGTCCAGGAGGGACAGCGGGTAAAGCGTGGGGATGTGATTGCGTTTCTGGGTTCCACTGGAAACAGCACCGGTGCCCATGTACATTATGAGGTGAGACTCAAACATCCCCAGTCCGGAGAAATCATGTTTCTGAATCCCTGGCCGTATATTGATAACAAGCTGTAATATGATTCTGGAAATTCATGCCCATCCCGGTTCATCCAGGAATGAAATTATAGAAAAAGATGGGGTTTTTCATGTGTATGTCACCACAAAGCCGGAGAAAAACGCAGCAAACAAAGATATTATCCAGCTTATTGCAAAGTACAAAAAAATACCCAAAAGCCGCATCCGTATAACCTCAGGGCTGACTTCACGTAAAAAACGGATCCTGATTGAAGAATCAGATTAAATTGATTAGCTCCTGGAGTCGCTTGGATTCAAATTTTCTTTTGCTGGAATAACCGCCAATTTCCACTCCCACAATCAGATTCCCGGAGGGATCATTATATGTATAAATAATCTCACAGAAAACGGTGATGGGGGCCTGCATTTTGAAAATAATATCAAAACCAAAACCTTTCTGGTGCGGTAAATATTCTTTCAAATCATTATCCGTCACTTTTATTTTGAGCCCACCCATGCCCACATTCAATACTTCCTGCTTTATATTAATGAGCGTCGTATTGGAGTTACGGATGGTATCCACAATCTCAAAACCGATAATTTTTAACTGCAGAATTGTATCCATCTCAAATTCTTTTGTCTTGGAGAGAAGCTGGATATATCCCAGCGGTATTGTCTGACCATCATGCCCCACATATAAAATAGGCACAATTACCTCGGATTTGATTCCATCCATCTGATACTGGTCCATTACACGCTGGATGTCTGTTTTCACCAGATTATGATAGTTGATAAATTCTTTTTCATCCGATGCAAAATAGCTGCTGGCTTCGTTGGTATTGGGAATCCAGAGGCTTTTTCCGGTTTTCCGGACAATTTCCAGTTTATCATCCTTTTTATCAAACACCTTAACGTTAACAATATCGGCCAGATGGGCAAGCTTTTGTTCAATCTGTCCAAAATGCACCTTGACCGATGTGGGAATATTGAAAAGGGAGGCATTGATAACATTCTTCGCAATCCGGATATTATTGATGATGACATCGTTCCCGCTGGCGTTTTTTCTCTCATATTTTCTTTCATCTGTTGCGATGTTTATGGATTTCACGGAGAGTTTGTAAGTAAGATCATCGGGTCTGTCTTCTACAATACAGGAAACGTCCATATATTTATTGAACATCCGGTAAAAGACAGCAGCATCACCAAAGTCATATTCGCATTTGACAAAAATGATATCCGGATCGTCAAAAGTGACCACCTGAACAGGATATATTTCCGGAGCGTGTTTAACATAAAACTCTCGATTTACCAAGTACTTGGGTATCATCTCCGCTATCTTTTGCTGTTCAACCACTGTCTGAAATGCTCTTTTTTTTCTTTCTTTGTATTCAAGTTTCATAATTTTCTCTCTCTATCGTTAGATGCTATAATCATTAATTATCGGTTAAATGGTGGTTTTGTTAATCATAAGCGACTCCGTACATATTCCGCATTCGCTGGATCTGCCGACGGGCTTCATCAGGAGAAATTCCCTTTCTTTCCGCTGTTTGGTATGTCTCCACTGCTCTTTTATAATCCGGCTTTCTCTCCTGGTATTCCGCAAGCGAAAAATAGATATTGCGTAACGGAAAGCTTTTCTTCATGGAATATAATTCGTTCAAAAAAAGGTTTTCCTTTTCATACTCTGCCTTATTTCTGTTATATGCAGAAAGATCTTCCTGGCGGGTGTCATTGAGAAGATTTTTTTTGGAATCCTGCATTTTTGTAAAAGCCACCTCGATTACCTTTTTTTGTTCCTCAATGATATTTTCAATATCTTCATAGGATTCTCTGGCTCCCGTCAATGCTTTTTCATATTCGGTCATGTTCAGATTTTTCTGGTATGAGATGGACAGAAAACGGTACGCGTGGAATTTTTCCCGGTTCCATTCCGCTCTCTGATGCGGGTCTGATGGGTTCAAGCCATTTAACTCCGCCAGATATCCCTGTAAAAGCCGGATGGACTCCTTATAATTCCCTGTTTTATTCGTGTGTAATTTGGCCAATTGAAAAGTCAGGTTCTTTTTTTCCTCCGGCTCGGTGGTTTTTTCTATGGAAAGCTGGTAATAATAGGCTGAATCCACATATTTTTTGGTTTCATAATACAAGCCCGCCAGATTCAGATAAACCGTTTTAAGCTCATCATCATTAAGCTGGCCAGCAACGGTCTGGTTCGCCTCCAGAGATCGGTGATAGGCATCAATTGCTTTATGTGGCTTCTGCGAAAGTTTATATTCTTTGGCCAGCATAAAGGGGATTCTGGCATTTTCCGGATCCAGGCGGGATGACATATCCAGATAATTAGCATAAGCGGTATAATCCCTGTTCTGGCTGTAATCATGCAGAAATGTCTGGTTAAACTGGGTTTTATAAAATGATTTTTTATAAATAACTTTTTGTCTTTCCTTGTTGGCATCCTCTATTTCACGGATTAACACGGCCATTTCATTCAAGATCACAGAGGAAGATTTATTATGGGATTTTTCATATTCACGGAATTTGTCCTCGCTTCTTTTCTTTCTGTCCAGAAGATCATTGTTTTTCTTTCTCAGGGAATCCATTAATTCCCGGTTTTTCCGTAACTGCTCACCCAGAATATCCCGATTGCTGGATTTCTGGTTCAGGAGGGCATCCTTCAATACAATTTCATTTTCCCGGGCTTCCCTTTCTTTCTTTTCACTTTCCTCCATTTCTTTGAGTATACTCTGGTATTCGCGGGCTGCATTGATCTGGGGATCATCTTTACGCAAAAGTTTCAGCCGATTGGGATCCATATAGACATCCGGGTTCATTTTCAATGTACGGAACCGCAATGCCTGGGCGTAATGATAGGAAGCATGATAAGAATCCTTCTGTCGCATATAAATGCGGGCTAAAGCCAGATGCATGGCAGAGATATTTGGTGCTTCCAGAATGTGGAATCCCTTGATGGGATTGGAGAGCATATCTTTTATAAATAGCCTCTGGATATTGACATTCCATTCTTTATTGATCTTTTTCTGCAAAAAATAGCCCGTATTCACATCCTGCTGCTGGAGAATTTTCTTTTCCGATGGATCCGATAGATAAAAATCCCGCAGTTTGTCCAGTAACTCCCTTTTGGCATCATTGGGGGCTTTCTCTTCATTTTCCAGAATTTTTTCCACGTCCTCCATGGGATATTTTTCATAGCGAACAACATCCTCCCGCAGATTCCGGGCATGGATGAACGGACAGATGGTTATAGCGATGATAAAAGTGGTTATTCTTTTCATCTTATTATCTGGTTTATATTATCGGGTATATTTTTAAAAGGAAAAACGTTTAAGCAAGAAAAAAAACCGCCTTCCCATGGAGATTTCATCGGAAGCCAACGGGAACGGCCTCTTGGTTGTGATAATATCGTTCCCTTGCATTCCATGAAATTGGGCACAGCTGGATGATAGTTAAATCTTGCCAATGACATAGATATTAATTATATTTACTTCCGTTACGGTGGCGATTATGCCAGATTAACAGAGGAGTTAAGCGGTATGCTTGGGATAACGACAACAATAATCCGATTGAAGAGTTTATTGCGGAGGCGTGGAGCGAGTACAAATCAAATCCTAACTGCAGGCCACTGGCCAAAGAAGTAGGAGATTTAATTATGCTGAAATTGAAAAGGTGGAGAGAGCAATGAAAATTTTATTCGGGCCATGTCGTTACTGCAAACACATAAAGTTCAATAATGAGGCTCGCAACGCTACGGAGGCGAATTACTGTATAGCGTATCCTGATGGTATACCAAGGAATGTTTATTTTCATCATCCGGGAATAAATAAAGCCTGTAATCCTATTGTTCCGCAGATCAAATGGGAAATAGAAGAGGAACGGCTTGAGGAAAAAGATGAGCTTTTAAAAATATACAAATGGAAAAAGTAACGTAACAAGCCTGAAATAATACCAATTATCTTAAACTTAATATGTTTATATGTTCCGAATGGACTTGCACAAAGAATCTTTTTATGTTAGATTCTGCGGTTATGCCAAAGCACTATCGTTATGACAGCCTGACAGTGGAACCCATGGAGACCGTTCCGGATTTCTCCGGGCAAAGGTTTCCCTGGCAAAGCCTTGGGCGTCTTATCTACAACAAACGGTGAATTAAACGTCGCCCTGCAAATGAGCCCGGGATTTCATTTTCCAGATTGATTTTGCATCCACAATCAATTGTTTCAACACATCGGGTTTGATAGCCTGCTTGGGATCATCTCCCATACCTTTGGAGGGGTGGATATGGGTTTCCACAATCAGACCATCACTGCCATAGGCCATGGCAGCCAATGCAGCGGCGGGCACATAGGTCGCTTTGCCCACGGAATGGGAAGGATCCACAATCACCGGTGCCCAAGTTCTCTCCTTTATGAGCTGGGCAGAGGACTCATCCGGATGGTTACGGTATCCATCCAGAGTGGGCAGAGTTCCACGGGGACAGAGCGTTATATTGGGATTTCCCCCAGCGGCGATGTATTCAGCGGCAGAAATAAATTCATGGATGGGTCCCGTGTGGATACTTCGTTTCAGCAGGACAACAACGGACTTTCCTGCGGTCTTCTGCCCGATTTTTTTCAACAGGGAATAGTTCAGGGCATTCCTGGCTCCCACTTGGATCATATCCACACCGGCAGAGAGAACCATATCCAACTGGTCTTCATCCATGACTTCTGTTATCACGGGAAGGCCGGTGGCTTTTGCGGCCTCCATTAAAATCTCCAGCGAGGAATCATCCCCTTGAAAAGAATGCGGATTGGTTCTGGGTTTCCAGACACCGCCCCGGATTACATGTGCACCCGCTTCTTTCACCGCATGGGATGTTTCCAGAAACAGGTTTTTATTTTTGGGATCAATGGTGCAATGGCCGGCAATAAAAAGAGGTTCGTCTTTCAGGGTAATTTTTCCAATCTTAATCCGATGGCGGGAGAGATCAGAGCGGATGTCCATGAGTTTAAAGGGAGTCTGGATGCGGTCAATCCGGTCAATATAGGGAAGACCCTCAATCCGGTTCATCATCAATTCCTGGCGTTCATCACCTAAAATGGCATAAATGGTCCGCTGGGTTCCAACAATTGCCTGGATCTCGCATCCAAAAGAGTGGACAATTTCTTCCACTTCTTTTAGTTGTAAATCGCTGAGTTTATCACCTCTGGGTAATATCATATTGCATCCTCTAATGAAGTCTCCTTACCGGAAGGAGATATTTTTCCGTAATATTTATTTATAAATCCCTGGATTATTTTGCGGGCGGCATCATAATTTCCTTCCGCCATATTCAGGATGGCCAGATTAATAGCGTCGCTGGTTTGCCCTGCCCGTTCCTGAATCCCGGCGGTGGATTTATCTGATGCGGTGGGAAACCCATCGGCTGGCTGCTCCATCAACAACCGGTATTTCTCTTCCAGTTCCTCACGGTTTCCAATGTCTTTCACCACATCCTCAAAACTCCGGGGAGAGGACAAACCTGGTATTTTTTCCTTCATTAAGGCGAAATAAATATCGTATTCCCTGCGGGCATCTTCCAGCCGATTGAGATTCACATAAATAAAAACCAGTAATTCATGGATTTTATAATTGGTGGGATTTTTTTCCGCCAGAATGCGAAATTTTTCCAAAGCAGAAACATAGTCTTTTTCATTGTATGCCCCGGCAGCATCCAGAGTGATGCGTTTATACTCGTCCCATTGATCTGTGAATGTATTCATATCCCCCAAGATTATAATCCTTTTCTCATAATATCTGCCGCTTTTCTGGCCGATGAAAAATGTCCCAATTCTTTTCTGATACCGGAAAATGTATCCTTCATTTCCTTAATATATTTTTTATCCCTGAGGATGGCCTCCAGCTCCGGAAGCATGGACCTGGCGTCCAGATCTTTCTGCAGAAATTCCCGGACAACGAATTTTCCGGCGATAACATTGACAATGCCAATGTACGGAATTTTTATGAGACGCTTGAAAATCACATAATTAAGAAATGAGGTCTTATACAGAAGGAAATACGGAACCCCAAAAAGTGCCAGCTCCAGAGTGACTGTCCCCGAACATGCCACCGCGGCGTCCGAGCGGTATATCACTTCATGGGAGGATTCCTTGGTTGTTTCAATGAAATCCGGAATCTCCATTTGGTATGCTCTGGGGTTGGGGCTGGTGAGGATAAAACGCGTTTCCGGATATTTTTCCCGGTAAAGGACGGCCAATTGTGACATTACCGGCAGGAGGGATTCAATTTCCCGGGTGCGGCTGCCGGGCAGAAGAGCAACGGTTACCCCCGGTCTTTTTTTTCCTTCGCCCGAGTGCTTTTTTGCTGCTATAAAATTCCGGATTTCTTCCGCCAGAGGATGACCAATGAAATGAGCGGAGATGTTTTCTTTTTCATATATTTTTGTCTCAAATGGATACAGGCATAAAACAGAGTGAAAAAACTGCCGGATTTTTTCCACCCGGGAATAATTCCAAGCCCAGATTTGCGGAGAAACAACGGCGTAAGCAAGGATCCCGTATTGTTTTAATTCCGCCGCAAGTCGCAGATTAAACCCCGGATAATCAATTAAAACAGCAGTGCGGACGTTTCTCTTCCGGGCTTCCTGTGCAAGGCGGGCGATGGTTTTTTTCAGATAGCGGTATTTTTGGATCACCCCGGAAAAACCGATGACTTCCAGATCATGAATGTTGTATAAAATTTCCGCTCCGGATTTTTCCATTTTGGATCCGCCGGTGCCAAAAAAGCGAACATTTTCCTGCTTTTTCCACTCTTCCATGATGGAGCTGCCCAGATTATCCCCGGAGGCCTCTCCAGCAACAATGAGAATCTCTTGTCTTGTTTCAGTGCTCTTCGATTTCATATTCTTCAAAAAGGGTTTTCTGGTTGCTGTATATTTCTCCCAATGCGTCATCCAGAGGAACCGGATAGTTTCCATTGAAGCAGGCCATGCAATAATGGCGATGCTCACCGGCAGCCTCAATCATCCCGGCTTCGGAAAGGTATGCCAGAGAATCCACACGGATATATTTTTGTATTTCTTCAATGGAATGGCTGGCCGCAATCAGCTCATTCCGGTTGGAGATATCAATCCCATAATAACAGGCGTGGCGGGTGGGTGCCGCGGTGATCCGAACATGGATTTCCTTGGCACCGGCTTTCCGCAGCATTTTGACAATTTTTCTCTGGGTGGTACCCCGGATAATGCTGTCATCCACCACAATAACCCGCTTGCCCTTGACCACTGTGGCGATGGCATTGAACTTCAGCTTAACACCAAAATCCCGGATTTTCTGGTTGGGCTCAATAAATGTACGCCCAATATAATGGGAGCGGATCAGCCCCATGTGGAAGGGAATCCCGGAAGCCTGTGCATACCCGATGGCGGCGATAGTGGAGGAATCCGGAACCGGCATGACCAGATCCGCTTCTGCCGGTGCTTCCTTTGCCAGAATCTCCCCCATCCGGTGGCGTACATCATAGACCGGTTTCTTGAAAATGGTGGAATCCGGACGGGCAAAATAGATAAATTCAAATATACACAGGTTTTCCTGGGTTTTTTCAAAAGGATAAATACTGGTGATTCCGCTTTTATCCACTTTGATAAATTCCCCCGGTCTCACGTCCCGCATGTACTCTGCATCGATGATATCCAGTGCACAGGTTTCTGATGCGAATACCCATCCACCGTCTTTCTTCCCCATGACAAGGGGCCGGAATCCATTGGGATCCCGTACTGCGTACAGAGATTCTTTGGTGAGAACCAGAAGAGAATACGCACCCCGGATATTTTTAAGTGCATAAATCAGGGCATCGGTAAAATTTTCCTTACCGGATCTGGCCATCAGATGTGCGATAATTTCACTGTCCACGGTTGTTTGGAAAATACTTCCTTTTTCTTCCATTTCACTACGCAATCCCCAGGCATTGGTTAAATTCCCGTTATGGGCTAAGGCCAGAGAGCCAAAGCGAGATTCCACGCGGATGGGCTGGGCGTTGCGGAGAAAACTGGCACCGGTGGTGCTGTAGCGGTTATGCCCAATGGCACAATCCCCTGCAAGCTGTTTTAATTTGTTCTCATTGAAGATGTCTGTAACTTTGCCCATGCCGGCATATCGGAAAAGATGGTTATGGTCACTGCTGACAATCCCGGCACTTTCCTGTCCCCGGTGCTGGAGGGCATATATGGAAAGATATGCATGATTGGCTGCTTCCGGTACTCCATACAACCCGGCAATCCCGCATTCTTCCCTGGGATAATTATCACCCAAGCTGCATTGTATCTCTTCCGATTGAATTTTTTTCCGGAAAGAATATTTTTTTCTGGCACTGGTGATGATGGAAAATAAATCTGGAAAAAACCTTTTCATCCAGTTTGACTATTTTTCAGTTTCTTTTTGGGCGTAAAGGATAAAGTATAGTTTTCCAAAAAAAGGGGGATTTTCATGCAAGTAAAAATGGTTTCCATCCCATTACTGGCTTTTTTCATCGGCATTCTGTCCGGATGTACGCAGGTTACCCAAAGCAGAAGCATTCTGATTCTTCCTGTTCAGGCTCTGGGTCCATCTGCTCTGGCCATGCGGGATCTTCAGATTCCGGCCGATTTTGATTTTGAAAACGGCCAGATCATTGTTATCCATGATGCGGAGGACTCAAAGGGGAAAAAGAACACCCGGAGTGTATACCATATTCCCAAATCCGGGATTCTGGAATATATGGATAAATACAAGAAAAAGAATAACCGGGAGATGGTGCATTTTCCCGTACTGGAGAAAATTCTTTTGTTTAATATGGATTAAGCGGAGGCCGATGAGTCTTTGCTCCGCTTGAAAAAATACCAGTAAGCAATATACAACGCAAACGCGGTACCCATCACACCAAAGAAAATAATTTTATATCTCTGGAAACTGGCCAGAATGGCATCCCCGTAAAAAGCCATCAACAGAATTTGCGTGGGTACACTCAGAAGAGCCGCTGTTCCATCCACCAGAGTAAACTTCAGCGAAGATACCTTCATCATTCCCACTGCGAAGTGACCGGGAAATCTCAGGCCAGGGGTGAAACGAAAAATCCCGGATGCCCAGAATCCGTATTTCTGTGTCCAATTGGAGATTTTAAAAATTTTATCCTCATATTTTTTCATGAATTTCTTTTGGAGAATTTTATTTCCAAAATTTCTGCCCAAAAAGAAAATAACATAATCCGATAAAAAAACAGCAAAAAAAGCAATTACGGCGGCAATATATGGATCCACTGCATGGGCATCCGGATACGGTGGGGGATATTTATTCGGATGCATACCCATATAAGCCACCAGGCCAGTACTGATAAGAGTAACCTCCTCCGGCAACGGCAGACCAAAGCTGGACATAAACATCAATACAATGAGAGCTGAATAGACCAGATAAGGTGAGTATGCGTAGTGAGAAAACCATTCCAGAATTGCTGCTTCCATGGGGAATAAAACCAGAGGTCGGTCAAGCGTAAAGGAAAAAAGGAATTGCCCGCACGTCTCCGGATAGGAAAATCTGACGCCTATGGAAAAATCATTTCTGGAGATGCTTGTTACCGGACAAAACCTCTCCATCTCCGATGCGGAAGAATTAATGAACCAGATTATGGGAGGAAAGCTGGAAGAAGCCCCGATGGCCGCATATCTGACAGCCCTGCGTATGAAAGGGGAAAGCGAAGATGAGATTGCCGCTTTTGCCGGGGTCATGCGGAATAAAGCTGTCCATCTGGAGAATATTCCTCGTCCCATAACGGATATTGTGGGAACCGGAGGGGATATGGCCCATACCATTAATATTTCCACATTAAGTTCCCTGACTCTGGCTTCCATGGGACACACGATAGCCAAACACGGAAATTATTCTGTCTCCAGTAAAAGCGGATCGGCGGATATTATGGAGCGGCTGGGATATAATCTACAGGAAACTCCGGAAGAAGCGTCCCGGCGACTGCGGGATCATAATTTTGCTTTTTTATTTGCCCCTTCTTACCATCCGGCCATGAAATATGTGGGGCCGGTACGGAAAAAACTGGGTATTCGTACATTCTTTAATATACTGGGGCCGCTCTGTAATCCCGCCCTGGCCGATATTATTCTCCTGGGAGTCTATGAAAAACCTCTTATGAGAAAAATGTCCCGTGCTCTGGAATATATGAAACTGCCGGTTTTCCTGGTGGTGCATTCCCGGGATCGTCTGGATGAAATCAGTCCGGTTGCTCCCACGGACGCCCTTTTCCATGTTTATGGCAATACAATGGAAATTACCATCCAGCCGGAACGTTTCCCCATGAGCATTAGGAGTCTTTCCGAAATCACCATCACCGATCCGGATGACGCATACCGCAAAGCCCTTTCTGTAATGGATGGATCATTTGAAAAAGGTGCACAAGCCGTTTCTCTGAATGCGTCCTATGCCATGGCTATGAATCTGGCATATACCCGGAAAACCATGGATGAAGAAATTCTCCACCAGACGGCACGGGAAAATTATCCCATAATTCTGGATCATATCCTCAAAGGCTCTGTATCTCAGTTCATAAAGAAAATGGTATGAGCCGTCCTCTGGAACATGCCACCCTGCTGAACCTGATTGAGCTGGCCAATACCGGCATCATCATCATGGATTCAGAATGGAATGTGCTTTTTGTTAATGCACATTTACTGAAACAATTTCATCTGGACTTTGCCGAGGTTCATTATAAGAAATGGGAAGACTGGCATCTGCTGGATAAACGCCTGCACAAAGGAAATGTGCTGCACCGCTATCTGCATGTATTCTGGCAGAAGGACTTTGAATCCCGTATTGTTTATCTGAAGATGGGGGACAAGCACTCCACATACATGGTGAGCCTGAAAAACGCAGAAGAAAACGAAAATCGTTTTAAGGTAATCTCTGTTCTGGATATTTCCGTGACATCCCGGATGGAACAAAAATCCGCACGGGGATATGGAAGCATGAGTGCATTTGACACGGAAATGCAGCTTGCGAAAAATATACAGAATAATATCAACCGGAATATAATCAAGAAAATTGAAACTCGTTTTTTTGTCTTTGATTTCACGGCAGCCTTTTGGCCCAGCTCAGTGCTGTCCGGGGACATCATGAACATCAACCAGATTAATCGCCGGTATTTTTCCGTTTTTCTGGGTGATGGCCGGGGACATGGAATTCCTGCTGCCCTCTATTCCGGGATGATCTATACCTATATAACATCCATCGTCAACAATGTGAACCAGGAGATTGTCTCCACATCGGAATTGATAAATAATATTAATACCATCGCATATAAGGATTTCGCAAAAGGAAATGAGTACTATTTTTTTTCCGGTGTGCTGAACCTGATTGATGGAAATTCAAAAAAGATGGTGGTAACCAACGCCGGCCACCCATTCCCGGTTGTCATTCATAATGGCTCCGTCACAACAATAGAAAATCACGGTCCGCTGATTGGGATCTCTGAAAAAGCAAAATACCGGGAAATGCAAATGGAACTGTCCGGCGGGGAAATTTTTATTTTCTTCACGGATGGTTTATTTGACATAAAAAAAACGGATGGAGAATATCTGAAGGAAGAAGAAATATATCTTTTCTTTGAGGAGTACTTTATAAGGGACAAAAAGCCAGCGTCCCATCTTCCGGGGGAACTCAAGGATTACATAAAACATGCAACCGGAAGCAGGGTTTTCTCTGACGACATTTCCCTGCTGGTAATGGAAGTTACAGCGAAAGGAGATTCCTGGGCTTAGAAAACCCCCAGCATCATCTGGGCTTCTTCGCTGGCACGCTCTCTGGGATCCCAGGGAGGATCAAAAACCAGCTCCACATCTGCGTCCACCACTCCGTCAATGCCCATTATTCGGTTATGTACCGCTGCCTGGATGGACGGGCCAATGGGACATGCCATGGAAGTCAATGTCATTTTCACGGCCACTGCGTATCCTTTCAGGGGGGATTCCACCATCTCCAGTTTCACATCATAAATAAGTCCCAGATCCACAATACTGATCATCAACTCTGGATCCACAATATCAGCAAGCCGGGCATAAACCAGCTCTTCGGTAACGTTGGGAATTTCACTGCTCATGCTATCAATATAGAAAGAAAACTTTTTTTTGTCCAAAATAAAAAAAGGTTGAAAGGATAGATCAGGTCGATTTTCTGCATTATGAAGCTTTATCTCCTTGAGTGGGAGCAGACCGTACCCGTCTCTGTTTCGCAGGCATGGGATTTTTTTGTGAATCCTTATAACCTTGCTGTGATTACTCCGGATTATATGGGATTCTATATACAGGATAAATCCATCGGTCAGAAAATATATCCCGGAATGATCATTGAATACCGGGTTTCTCCCATCGCGAAAATTCCCATGAAATGGGTCACTGAGATTACCCATGTGCAGGAGGGGAACTTTTTCGTGGATGAGCAGAGAATGGGGCCGTATCTTTTCTGGCACCATAAGCATTTTTTTGAAAAGCAGGGAAAAAATACCCTCATCCGGGATAAAGTGCACTATGCCCTTCCCTTGGATCCATTTTCCCGCCCCATTCATTTTCTCATTGTCAGAAAAAAACTGGAGTCCATTTTCGCATACCGGAAAGAAAAGGTGGACAGTCTTTTCCAGTGAAACTCTTTGGTCTTTCCCATTTTGCGGTGATGGCAGTGACCCTGCTTTTGCCTTTTATCTTTTTATGGTATTCCCGCTTTTTCCCAAAAAACCGCATTCCGGAATATTTTCTGGCAGTGGCCATCATCGGCGGGGAAATTGCGTATATCTCCCTGAAGATATTCCATGGATTGTTTGATGTTCGCTACCATCTTCCCCTCCGCTTTGTGATCTGGCTGCAGCCTCCGTGGTTCTGGCCATATTTTCTCATAGAAAAATATTCTTTGAGCTGGCGTTTTTCTGGGGACTCACGGGAACATTGCAGGCCATCCTCACTCCGGATTTACAGCATGATTTTCCGCATCCGGATTTTTTGCTGGAGGCAAACTATGGATACCGGCACACAAACCTTTCCGGGGGACATTGATGGATTACCTGGGCAGATGGCCGTGGTATATCCTGTCCTTTGAACTGGTGGCAATCCTGCCGGGGGCTGGAATATACGTATTTCCGGTTTCGCGGAATTTCGCTTGGTCCGATGGATTAAGTTTATGTAAATAATTTTCCTGAACAGTATGGAAAGCAATCCTAAGATGGGAGGAAAATTGCGTTATCCGCCCTCATTATGGCTCATTCAGATACACCGGAAATGTTATGGTAAAAGCATATTTGTCAAGATTAATTTCGTGTGTTTCCTGCTCCGGATTCTCCTGGAAATGGTATTTACTGACAAACACCAGCATGGCTGCGAAAATTTTCGTCACCATTTCAAATATATCTCCCGGTGGCATACTCCGGGTATTTCCGGAATAAATTTCCAGACTTGGAAAAAACTTGGGAGAGTGGACCGGCCAATGATTCACCATTGCGGCTTTCCGGAGATTCTTATCCACAAAATGTGATTCGTCCAGATTTAATGCAATAATTGGGGTTTTCAACTTAATACCGCCCCGTTGTTTTGACGGAGATGCTTTTTTTGCAAAATTATGAAATTCCTCATAGGAAGACCGGGATTGGAAAAGCAGAATTCCGTAACTTTCCCCGGCATTTCCCAAGACGGAAGCATACCATTTCTTCATTTTCAGCTTCTCAGAACTGATTTCAAACAGTTCATAATCATAAATCCCCACCCAAGGTGCTACCTCCACCCACTTCTTGGTTATTCTAAAAAACATTTCCATCAAATCTGCAGGATACTCGTCATAATCCCATTTGTCCTCCTTTTTCATTCGTTGCATAAACTCCACAAAAGTATCGATGACTTCATCCAGTTCGGGGGCATTTCCTGTGGTAACTTCTATCTGTTCCAAGATGATTTTAACTTTTTTGTGCTTTGTTCTATTGTCAAATAATATAGTTTTGGGACGGCGGGGTGCACCAAGCTGGGGTTTCTTGCATATAGATTCAACTTCCTGAGAAAGAGAATCCAAATCAGTCTCTTTGACAGCCACTGACCCCACAAGAAATTCACCTTCCAGTACGGAACATAAATAGATCTTGCCTTCCAATGGATTAGTGGGTATTTTGATTTCCGACAAACCCACTATCCAGTGAGCATTTACCTGCGGCGGTTTTTTTCCACGATTACTCTTTCGCACAGAAGAGACTGACAATCTTCCCATCGGTGTCAACTCAAAATTGACATTCCCGCAATAAAAAAATTATTCTATAAGCAGAGAAATGGATTATCCCCAATAATTATTTTAGAAAATCCAGAACATCTTTTACGGATTGTTCCGGGATTTCCTCCATGGGAACGTGACCGGCATCCGGATAGATAATGAGACGGGATTTTTTCAACGCTCTTTGGAACTTATACGCATGCTCCACCGGAATCCATCGATCCTGGCGTCCCCACAGAATCAGGGTTTCTGAATTGATCCCAGAATAGGAAGATGGGTCATATCTCCGCAAATGGGACATCCGGTCAATGAGGGCAGACCGGTTTCCTGGACGCAGAGATAAATCATAATAACGGTCGATGAGGTCCTCGCTGATTTTATGATCCTGGTGGTATACCTGATGCAGGCTTCTGGTTATGAGATGGCGGGAAGAGAAATGCGGATAAATATATTTTACAAGCGGATTTTTTGCCAGGTGCAAAGTGAAAACTTTTGTCTCTATGGGAAATCCGATAGAATCCACCAGAATCAGCTTATCCACACTCTCCGGATAAAGAAGAGTATACTGCCAGGCAATCCCTCCTCCCAGAGAATTTCCCGCTATGTGAATTTTTTTTAATCCCAGCTTCTGCACAAAATGCCGGAGGAATTCCGTGTCCTTTTGCAGGGAATAATCCCGTGTGGGATTCGGGCCGGTCAACCCAAAACCTGGCATGTCCAGCCGGATAACCCGGAAATGATTTTTCAGCTCTTTTGTCCAGCCATCCCAAGTGTGCAGAGAGGCGGCCATTCCATGGATGAGCAGAAGATCCTTTCCCCTCCCTTCCATACGGTAGTGGACATCCATGCCGTCTATGCGGATAAATCGGGATGGATATTTTGCATACTTTGCCTTGAGCTCCTCTATGGGTTTATCTTTCTGGTAGAATGATACCGTGGCCAATGTAATTGCCAAAAATAAGATGGCAAATAAATAGAATAAAATTTTCCTCATTATCTTCATGGGTTCCTGTTCCTGCCCCAGTGCAAACGTCAAGAATTATCTGGCCATCCACAAACGGAAGCGAATTCCCCATTCCGTGGAAAATCCTGCCATTTTGGAGGATACCGTCAAATCTGAATTTAAAATGTATATGGACGGGAAGGCAGCAATTCGGTAATCCGCCATCATGGAATCATTTCCCAGAAAAACCGGAAGCCGGAGTTCCTTCTTTTTCCAGATGTCCCGAATTTGGTCTGGATGGTCATAGGACAGAGCAACCGCCATCACCCGTGCGTCCGGATTGCTACGGTAAAGGGAATCCATAAAAGGGAGATTCGCTTTGCATACAGAACACCAGGGTGCGAAAAAAAATAGTATTGTTTTTTTCCCTTTCAGATCTTCCAGCTTCAGAACCCTCTCCCCAGGAGCCTTGTCATTGGAAGATACGGGATTAATGGCCAATATCTCAAAATCCGGCGGCCTCAACGAATTGGAGATATGATTCCGGGTTTGCCACAAATTGGCCCCCCATACCACAATCAGGAGAATCAGAATCTGCACTGCCCATTCCAGAATTTTCCGGGACAATGTCTTTGTTTCCGCCGGCTTCACTGGTTTGGTCATATCTTACCGTAAAGGAAAGCCAAAGTGATCCAGCTTGCGGATCATGGATTCCATGTGTTTTTTTATCTCTTCTCCGTCGATGGTTTTCTCCGTATTCCGCAATACCAGGGTGATGCTCACCGCTTTTTTCCCTTCCGGAATATTGCCTCCCGTAAAAGCCCCAAGATAAATGACATCCTGAATAAATGTCTTTCCCTGGACAACTCTCTGCGGCCTGCCTGTCACCTTTAATAATTCGGAAAAATCCTGACTCTGGTCCATGAGAACCGTCAAGTCATATTCCGTGGATGGGAGCCGGAAGGGAGGAAGATAGCGGGACGCGAAGGGATCATAGACCATCACATCCTCCAGGAACATCTCCCAGTAAATCACGGGTTGGGAAATGCCCACATCGTCCAGAAGTCTGGGATGCAAGGCTCCCCATTTGATGATATTTTTCCCGTTTCGGATATCCCCAATGCTTCCCGCCCGGCGTGGATGAAAAATGGATTCCTCCTGCCGGGAAAAAGACTGTGCATATCTGTCCAGGCCCATGACGTGCAGAAGATCACTCAACTCCGAATGAACGGAATCCAGCTCTGCGTCCATTGCGTTTTTCATGGACTTGTCTGTCACCACTCCGGCAATAAACACTTTCTCCGTGGGGAGACCGGCGGAATCCGCAGAAGGCAGGAAAATCCTTTCAATTTCATACAGCTTCAGCCGGTTATTCTTCTTAATATTGGCACGCAAAGTGGAAAGAAAGGCCGGCAAAGGAGAAATCCGCATATATTTCCAATCCTGCGTTACCGGATTTGCCAGCTCCACACCGGTGGAAGCATAGCGGGTATCCATGGCAAGATCCTCTCCGGAGCAAAACGCATATTGATAAATTTCACTGTAACCATAACGGAGAGAAAGGAGGTTGCGGATTTCATGCTCCCGCTCGCGGCTCTTGTTGCGGTATGCAGGAACTTCACAGCGTACCATCACCGGAGCCGGCACAATACGGTTATATCCCAGAATTCTGCCCATTTCTTCCACCAGATCATCGGCAATCTGGATATCATAATAAGACCGATGGGAGGGAACCTTTATGGATAGATTGTCCCCTTCAATGGAGAGCACCTGCATCCCCAGACGGCGAAGGACATTCATGATGGAATCGTTGGATAAATCGTCATTCTGAGAGGTCATCCCCAGCCTCTGCCGGATATATGCACAGGAAACGGAAATCTCATTCTCTCTGATTTCTTCCGTGAATACGCTTTTAATTTCTCCCAGAACCAACTCCGGACAGGTTTCCTTTAACAGATGAGCGAACCGGTGGATGGATGGGACAGTCATATTCGGGTCCTGCCCCTTTTCAAAACGCTGGCTGGCCTCCGAACGGATACCTACTTTGGATACAGCCCGGCGTATGTCTTCCCTGTGGAAATTTGCACATTCCAGAAACACCTCCGCAGTGGCCTCCGTTACTTCCGTGTTTTCCCCTCCCATGACCCCGCCAATGGCTATGGGTTTTTCCTGGTCGCGGATCAGGGAAATTTTTGCCGGAAGTTTATGGACTTTGGAATCCAGAGTGGTAATGCTTTCCCCCTCTCTGGAGTATGAAATAACAATGGAATGCTTAATCTGGTTTCTGTCAAAAGCATGGTTGGGCTGCCCCATCTCCAACATCACATAATTGGAAATATCCACCACGTTATTGATGGGACGCATACCTGTGGCAATGAGACGCTTCTGTATGCTGATGGGAGAATAAGTGATTTTTATATTTTTTAAAATGGCTCCGGAATAGCCAATCGCCGCTCCATCTTTGATTTCAATGGGCACATCCTGCCTCAAATTCAGGTCGATGGGATATCTTGTCTCCAGAATATTATTTTTCAGTGGCCTCTCCAGAACGCCGGATAATTCCCGTGCAAACCCAAAGTGACTCCATAAGTCCGGACGGTGGGTAATGGACTTATTGTCAATGTCCAGAATAAAGTCCCGGAGCCCCCAAGCCTCACTCATGGATTTTCCCACCGGGGCATCATCCGGCAGTGTCATGATGGCTTTTGTCACTTCCAGATCGGCGGGACAAAAGATAAAATTATCCATTCCCAACTCATGGTTGGAACAAAGCATTCCATAACTATCTACTCCGCGTAGCTTTGCCTTTGCCATGGTCATTCCATCGGGCAGAGTTACCCCCACTCCCGCCAGCGGATATTTCTTTCCGGCCACCACGTTGGTTGCCCCAGTGACAATCTGGACATTTTCTTTTCCGTTATTCACCGAACACACCACCAGTTTATCCGCGTCCGGATGCGGCTTCACATCGGTTACCTGGGTAATAATGATGTTTTCCAAATGCGGCAGAAATGGTGCCACCTTGTCCACTTCACAAATCTTCATGGTAATGGTATTCGCAAGGGTAACGTTATCCATGTCACCCAGATCAATAAATTCCTCAAGCCAGTTTCGGGATAATTTCATGTTTATTCCTTATATTAAAATTGAAATAGAAAATCCGTGTTCAGATTCTGAAAATGCCGGATGTCCTCAATTGCATAGTGCATCATTACCAGTCTGTTCAACCCCAGCCCGAACGCCGCACCCTGCCACAGGGAAGGATCCAGCCCCCCGGCTTTGAGAACATTTGGATGCACCAGTCCGCAGGGAAGAACTTCCACCCAACCGGAATTTTTACACACCGGACAACCCTTTCCACCACAAATGGAACACTGCATATCCAGCTCAAATCCGGGCTCCACAAAGGGGAAATATCCCGGACGCAGGCGAACCTCCACCTCTTTTTCAAATATCCCCGCCAGAAGCGTCTTCATTGTATGGATTAAATTGGCGGTGCTGATCTCCCGGTCAATGATCATCCCTTCCATCTGATAAAATGTATGCTCGTGGGAAGCGTCAATTTCCTCATAACGGAAAACCCGTCCCGGAGCCACCACCCGCATGGGCGGACGGAACTTCTGCATGGACCGTACCTGCACCGCCGATGTGTGCGTCCGGAGAAGGTGACTGTCACTTGTGTAAAAAGTATCCTGCATCTCTCTGGCAGGGTGGTCATCTGTGAAATTTAACGCCCCAAAATTAAAAAAATCGGTCTCCACCTGCGGGCCGTCCATGATGGAAAAACCCATCGAGGTAAAAATATTCTCCAGCTTCTGCTGCATGATGGATATGGGATGAATATGCCCCGCATCTGTATGCGGTAAATATTTCTGCGGAAACTTTCCAGGAATCACCGTGGGATCATAGTGCTCCTTCCGGGCTATTTCATTGAAATAAGCCTCCTTGATCTCTCTCCGGCGGGTTTCCAGCAGATTTTCCAGTTCCTCCTTAAGCTCATTGGCCTCCTTTCCGGTCCGGGCTCTTTCCTCCGGAATCATATCTTTCAAGGCCTTCAACTGGTTGGTCAACTTCCCTCTTTTGCCAAAATATTCCACCCGCAGATTTTCCAGCTCTTCTTCCGATTTGGTGACAGTCATCGAATTTATGGCTTCATCCCGCAGGCTTTTCAGATCAATACTCATAAGACATTGCACGTTAGGAATTCACGCCGTCAAACGTTCTTAGTAATGAGGATAGGCGGAACTAAGGGGGCACCCAAATAAGAACCCGCAGTAAGGGAGCATTCTTTTCCACTACAACAGATAGCGATAATGCGTATGCGTATTCAAAAAGGGTCTGGTGACAGACACTTATGGGAAAGTGACTGTCACCATGGCTTTCTCATA
>DYLW01000052.1:0-13930 GCA_020721865.1 Leptospira biflexa
GGTCACCCCTGAAAGGTCGCGGGCATTCTTTTCTAACGTTCTGGTGCACAGGTCCTGGAAGGTGGAATTCCGGTTCGGGGGAGGAGAAATCCATAGAATTCATAAAACCGGGTTCTCTCCCATTGAATGCAAAGGAGAAAATAATTTCCCGCCTTTCTTCTTCTTTATGGAATTGACAGGGCATCCATTAAACAGAAATTGCCAAATTATGAATCAAGAATTTATTTATTTTGCACAGGCAGCGCCCGCCCCGGCGGATCCGGCATCCAATCCTGCCCCGGCTGTGATACCGGAAGTAAAAAAAGACGTACCAGCAAAATCAGGGTCAGCATCTGACAACATGGGAGGGGGAATGAGCTCCCTTCTTTTGCCCATTCTTTTAATTGTGGTATTCTATTTTATCCTGATCCGCCCCCAGCAGAAAAAAGAAAAACAGCGGCAGACCATGCTCAAAGCGTTGAATAAAGGCGATAAAATCCTCACAAGAGGCGGAATCTGGGGAATTGTGGTGAACGTAAAAGAGGATGGTAATGCTATCGTGAAAATTGCGGAAAACACAAAGATAGAAGTAGCCATCAACGCTATTGAACTGGTAAATCCCCAAGTTAATGAAAAAGCGGGCAAATAACAGGCTGATTTTTTCCCTTATCTTGGCGTTGGGCATTATCTCATTGGTCCATAGCCAGGAACCCCCGGAGACGGATGGTCCCGCCGGGACGGAAACCGTATCTCCGGAAGAACCATCGGGTGGGGATGTGGAACCACCGGTGGATACGCCCAACGTGCCGGATTCCGGAGTGAGCGGAGCGGAGGAACCTCGGGTACCGGAAAACAAACCGGATAAAATAAACCGGGTGGACAAGAAAAAAAAACCCGCCAAAAAGGTTGTGCCCAGAGAAGAACTGGAAGCTCCCAAAGAAACCAGAAAGACTTTTCTGCAATCTTTAATCCGTGCTCCGGAGGATCCTTCTTTCCTTTATGATAACCGGTTTATCCCCGGTCTGGAATATTCAGGTGAATTTCTGGATAAGGAAATGGAAAAAGAAGTGATTGTGGAGCAGATCAGGGATAAAAAGAAATATTATGATGTCAGTATAAAAATGCCGGATCTGGTCCAGACCTTAGTGGCCGGAGGTATTGTATTCATCTTTATTTTATATCGGATGCAGGTAAGAAAAAAGAGTCACCGTAGAAGGTAAGAGAAACCTTTTTATCTGGTGAAAAAAGGAGAATATTTTGAATATTAAAACAAGGTTATTTTTTATTGTTGTGGTGATTATTTTTTTCACCCTGCTGGTATGGCCCAATATATCCCAGCGGGAAGTGAATGTTTATTTTCTCCCCACTCTCACGCAGGAAGAATCCCAGGAAGCATCACGAAATTTGCAGGAATATCTCCAGCGTAATTATACCGGGAAATATACCTGGGAGGATGGAAAAGATCAGAAAACCGGAGAAAAAATGGTACGGATTTTTGGATCCTTTGTACAGGCCGCATTTCTAAATGAAATGGGGCAACGCAAAGGGGTGGATCCGGAAAGGGTCATCCTCCGTCAGCTCTGGGTGGAACGCACACTAAAGGCGAAACCGTTTAAATTGGGTCTGGACCTCCAGGGTGGGATGAATCTGATACTGGAGGGCGATTTTGAAACTATGAAAGGGGCACTCCAGGCAAAATTCCCGCCGGAGTATATGGAAAAACTGAAACAGGAACGGGATGCCGCCAAAGACAAAAAACGCAAAGAGCTGGATTTCAAGATCAAACAGATTGAGACCTCTCTGGATTTCAGCGATGAACGCAAAAAAAATGATATGGCCGGGGCCATGGAAATTATCCGCTCCCGGATTGACGCCACCGGGGTTTCGGAGCCATTGATCCGCCTTCAGGGGAACGATAAAATTGAAATATCCCTTCCCGGTGTGGCTTCTCCCCAGCAGGCAAAGAAGATAATATCCTCCACCGCAAAAGTGGAATATCACCTTGCCGAGCCGGATCCCATGCCTTTTACCCGGCGTGCCAATGAGCATGTCGCTGGATATAAAGACCTGGAAAGCGATGCCCAGAAAAGATTGTATTTAAAGGAAGTGGCAGAAAAAATCGCCCTGCCGCAGGAATATGGAATTTACGTATACTGGGAAAAACGCAAAAATGAGGACGGCGTGGTCAAACTGGCCCCCACGCGTTTCATGGTGCTGGAAAATGAGGTTTCTCTTTCCGGGGATGACATATCCAGCAATGTGTATGCAAATTTTTATCCGGAGCAGATGCAGCATGTGATTGAGTTTACCCTGACCGATGAGGGGAGAACAAAATTCGCGGACATCACCACAAAAAATACCGGACGTCAGCTTGCGGTGGTCATTGATGAGAAAGTGAGATCCGCTCCCAATATCCGCGAACCCATCACCGGAGGATCCGCCCAGATCAGCGGATCTTTCAGCCAGCAAGAAGCCCAGGATATTGCCCTTATCATGAAAGAGGGTGCCCTGCCGGTACCCATCAAAATTGCAGAAGAACGCAGTGTGGGACCCACCTTGGGACAGGAATCCATTGAAAAAGGGGTATGGGCGGTTCTTCTGGGATTCCTCTCTGTGGCTGGATTCATTATTTTTTACTACCACGGAGCCGGATTGGTGGCAGATATTGCCCTGTTTTTAAACCTCCTTTTTATTGCCGGGACATTTGCCCTGATGGATTTTACCATCACCCTTCCGGGTCTGGCTGGTATCGTGCTGACTCTGGGTATGGCGGTGGACGCCAATGTAATTATTTATGAGAGGATCCGGGAAGAGCTGCGACGAGGAAAACCCCTGAAAGTGGCACTGGAAACTGGATTTGACCGTGCCACCTGGACAGTGATGGACTCCAACCTGACTACCATGATTGCGGCTGTGGTTCTGGCCTCCCGCCTGGGTGCTGGACCCATCAAAGGTTTTGGGGTGACGTTATTTGTGGGGATTATCACCTCCCTTTTCACTTCCCTGTATATTACCAAAGCCATTCTGTATGGTATTGTCTATGGATTGAACCTCCGAAGGTTTTCCATCGGATGGGGTGGCTACTGGAAAATGCAGAAAGGGGAGGGAAAAAAATGAATCCCAAAAATATTTCTGTAATCAATATGGAGGAGATGCTATGATTCCATTTATGAAAGTTCGATGGGTTTCCATGATTGGTTCCCTTCTGGTTATCCTTTCTTTGCTTTATTTCACCTTTGAGCAGAAAAAAGGATTTGCGGAAAGTATTGATTTTGCCGGCGGGATAGTCTTAACTATGAAAGCCAACGAGGTCATTACCATGGAGAAAGTCCGGGAGTATCTGGCAAAAGAGAAGATTCCCGCCTCCCTCCAAAAGACTGGAAAGAATATCAATAATCTATTCAAGGTGGACATTGGCCTCCAACAGGAAATGATCCTGGAGAAAAAAGCATTGGAGATGAAGGAAGCTCTGGAGAAGGAAGAATTATCCCCCAATTCCGTGGATTATCTTCGCTTTATCATGGCCAGGGATCTGGCAGCCGGAGATAAAACCGCAGTGGTTTTTGAAAGTGCCTCCCATGTGGGGCCCACGGTGGGCGATTATTTACGGAAATCTGCCGTAAAAGTCCTCATTCTGGTTTTGGTTTTGATCACCATCTATGTGGCCTTCCGATTCCGCATCAATTACGCTGTGGGTGCCATGGTGGCCCTGCTGCATGACCTCTTTATGACCATGGGAGTCATTGGGTATTTCCAGATTCAGCTTTCCATACCGGTGATTGCGGCTCTTTTGTCCATTCTGGGTTATTCCATCAATGATACCATTGTGATCTTTGACCGGATTCGGGAGAACGTGAAAAAAACAGAAGACCCGGATATGAAAAGCCTCATTGATATCTCCATTAATGAAAGTCTCTCCCGGACAATATTGACATCCTTTACTACCGTCCTGGCCATTTTCTGGGTTTATCTGTACGGAGGGGAAGGGTTGGAGGAAATGTCCTTTGTTTTAATTGTGGGCATTGGCATTGGAACATATTCCTCTTCTTTCATTGCCAGCCCCATTGTTCTGGTTTGGGATTCCGTTTTCCGTAAAAAACGGAAATAATGGATTATGTATTATTTCTTGCCGGCTTCTTTCTCTTAATTAAAGGAGCCGGATGGCTCATTGACGGAGCGACTTCTTTTGCGGAAAAGTATTCCATTCCTCATGTGGTGATTGGTCTCACTATAGTGGCCTTTGGCTCTTCCGCTCCGGAATTTGCTGTCAATGTGATCGCATCCGTCCAGAAAAATTCCGCATTGGCGTTTGGAAACATTGTGGGTTCCAATATTGTCAATGTGGCGTTTATTCTGGGAGTGGTGTCCATCCTCTATCCCCTCTCCGTGCAGAAAGACACACTAAAAAATGAAATACCCCTGGTAATTCTGACCTCATTGATTCTGTTTTCCATGGCCAATGACCAGTTTCTGGACGGGGCATCCGGGAATATTATTTCACGGATCGATGGCATAATCCTGATTGGTTTTTTTCTTATCTTTCTGCGGTATATCCGTCATATTTCCAAAAACTCCACCAATTCTTCCGATGAAGAATATAAAATATTGCCATTGTGGCAGTCGTTGTTGTACATATTCATCGGACTGGGGGGATTGATCCTGGGGGGAGACTGGATTGTGGGTGGGGCCGTGGCCATTGCCCGGTTTTTTGGAATTCCGGAGAGCGTGATTGGTCTCACCATTGTGGCCGTGGGTACATCCCTGCCGGAGCTGGCCGCGAGTACGGTGGCTGCCCTGAAAAAAAACTCCGATATTGCCATTGGAAATATTGTGGGGTCCGTATTATTTAATATGCTCTGGGTTCTGGGGATTACCACCATTATCTATCCCATGGAACTGAAAGCGGAAAACAATGTGGATCTAATGGTGATGACCGCCCTGGGAATCCTGCTTTTTGTGTTCATTTTTGGGAATGCAAAAAAAATGCTTCTTCGGATTCACGGAGTTTTTTTCCTTATTATCTATTTTGCGTATAATCTTTATCTGATTCTGAACGTCGCGAAGGGTTAGATTGTACTTTCCCGGATGAGCCGGAGCATTTCCGCATGGATTCCGGGAGATGCAATCACCGCCTCAGGAATGAATATGTCGTAAGGGCTTCCATCGAACTTGGTTAAAACCGCACCCGCTTCCTGTGCTATCAGCGATGCGGCTGCCGTATCCCAGGGTTGGAGGCCGCCTTCATAATATCCATCCAGTCTTCCCATGGCCACGTAGCAGATATCCAGAGAGGCGGAACCAGTCCGGCGGATGTCATGGGTATTGTGCAAAAAAGCAGCGAGTCGTTTCATGAGCTGGTCCATGATCTCCCGGCGGTTGTACGGAAACCCGGTACCAATAAGAGAGCTTTGAATATCCATCTGGCCGGACACCTTTATGGGGCTTCCGTTCATCCAGGCACCCTGGCTTTTTACCGAAGAATACATTTCTTTATGGAGGGGATGGTACACCACGCCCAGGAGGGGATGGTTTTCCTCGTCCACCAGAGCAGCGGATATGGTGAACGCCGGAAAGCCGTGGGCATAGCTGGTGGTTCCATCAATGGGGTCAATGACCCATCGGTTTCCGGAGCGAGTGGGATGCTCATGCCCTTCTTCCGCCAGGATTCCGTCATCGGGGAAGCTATCGATAAGGTATTGGACCAGAAATTCTTCTGTTTCCTTATCTGCAATGGTCAGCAGGTTGACAGAGGATTTATTCTCAATATGTTTTTCTGAATTCAGGTATTTGAGCGGAATTTCTCCCGCTTTTAAAATTCCATTTTTCAGCACAGAAAGAGCCGCATTCTGTGGCTGGGTTTTACTGGCAACGGTGTCCATGGACATAAGACATAAAAAATATACGGGATTACAGGAAAATGAAAAAAAGTTGTCATGTAATTTCCTGGCCAGTCATTGGACATGCCGAATGAAAATTGCCCTTCTTGCATCTGTCTTCATCAATGGCCTCGCCTGGATCATCCAGTTGGCAGCGGAGAAAATTCTCCAAAGACGGTGGGGTTCCATGCCCGGTACAAAGAATGATCTGTCTCTCTGGCATAGCTGGACCATCGGGTTTATGGTGAGATTATCCGGTCTGGCGGTGTTTGGGAGTTTTGCCATGTTTTCCCCTTATTATACCACCGTTCGGCATGCGGGGCTTTCTGGTGTGACCGCAAAAGATGCCATTCTGGCATATTTTGTGGTTTACGGATTGATGGTAATTCTGGATATATGCCTCACCTCAAGGAAGGCCATGCTTTCCATTCGCAGCAAAGAAACGGAATAGATAAATGATAACATTTTTAACGAATATACAGAACGCCGCTCATGGTGCGGAGCATGTCAAAAAAAGCGGTTTTAATGTTTCTGAAATGATTGTCCACCACCTCCAGGATGGCCGGCTTTTTACCAATATCTTTGGCATTGACCTGACCAATATTTATGGCATTGATCTGTCCATCACTAAAAGAGTGGTGATGATGTGGATTGCCGCACTCATTCTGTTTGTTGTTTTTATACCCATAGCCCGGAAAATCGCTAAAAATCCATACGGCCGTCCGGGGCGTTTCCAGGGGCTCATCGAAGTGTTTGTCCAATTCATCCGGAACGATGTGGGAAAAGGCTCCATGGGACACCATTCCCACGGCTATGAACCATTCCTTCTGACCATGTTTTTTTTCATCCTCATATCTAACCTTCTGGGGTTGATTCCTCCGTTAGGGGATTTTGCCGTCTTCATCGGTACCGTGACCGGGATGATACATCCCCATGATGGTCATGATTCCCTGACTCTGCCCCTTATTGCCAAGCTGTGGCCGGGTATTACTGCCACGGGCGATGTGGCCGTGACCGCTTCGCTGGCCATCTTCAGTTTTCTGGTGATCCAGATTGCCGGCTTTGTCCACCAGGGTGCGATGTATATCCGGAATATTGTCCCCAACGGCATCCCCCTGTTTTTATTCCCGCTGATGTGGGTTATTGAGCTGGTGGGGCAGTTCACCAAGCCCTTCGCACTGGCCATTCGTCTTCTGGCTAACATGACCGCGGGGCATATTGTGATTCTGGTTTTAATGGGTTTTATTTTTCAGTTTGAAAGCTATGGTGTGGTTCCGGTGAGTGTACTGGGAGCGTCCGCCATATTTCTGCTGGAGTTGTTTGTGGCATTCCTGCAGGCGTACATTTTTGTATTCCTCACCGCCTTGTTTATCGCGGGGGCACAGCACCGGCATTGACGGCTTATATTGGTTTAATAAAAAGTAAGTAAAACATATAATAAAGGTAAAGGAGACTAAGATGGGATTAGGAGTATTAGGAATAGCAGTGGGTGCGGGTCTTGCAGTGTTTGGTGCTGCCTTTGGAATTGGAAACATTGGAAAAAGTGCAACAGAAGGAATTTCCCGCCAGCCGGAAGCGTCCGGAAAAATCCAGACAGCCATGATTATTGCTGCTGCTTTGATTGAAGGTATTGCATTTTTTGCTCTGGCAATCGCTTTCATGCTGATTGAAAAAGCTTAATTCACATCCGGAAAAAGCATGATTTTTCTCAGCGGATTAAACCTTTTAACCCCGGAACCGGGGCTGGTGGTCTGGACGGTTGCAGTATTCTTAGTGGTACTTGCCGTCCTATGGCTTTTTGCCTGGAAACCCATCATCTCTCAACTGGATAAAAGGAATCACAAGGTAGAAACCGATCTCAGTGAGAGCCGGGATCTGCGGGAAAGAGCGGAAAAACTTCTGGAAGAGATGGAAGCACGTATGGCCCAGACCCACCAGGAAGCATCCGCTTTGGTCAATGACGCCAGAATTCGGGCAGAAAAGATTAAAGCAGATATGGTGAAAGAAGCTTCCGAAGAAGCCCGCAAGATTAAGGACAACGCACAAAAAGAAATTGAAAATGCGAAGTTGAAGGCCATTGAGTCCATAGAAGGCCATGTGGTGGATTTGACCACAGATGTCCTGTCCCGTCTTTTTCAAGGTCATTTTAACGAAAAAGACCATCGGGATATTATCCAGAAGGAAATACAGAATATAAAGCATTAATATGGCAGAGAAAACCACCACTGCTGCGAAATACGCGGCCGCTCTTTTTGACGTGCACAAAAAGGATATAGATTTGTTTCTGGAATCCCTTGCCACGGTGAAGGACGCCCTGACAGATCCATCTCTATCCCAGGCTTTTTTATCGGTACGGATGGGTGTCCGCCAGAAAAAAGAATGGGTTTTGAAGGCTCTGGGCAGAATCCAGAATCTTCATGCGGGAATGATTCCATTTTTGCAGCTTCTCATTGACAAGAGAAGAGAGAATGAACTGGCCGGTATTGAAAATGAGCTCCGCCGATTGGTTTATGATGAAAGAGGGGTTGTTCGGGTGGAGGCTGCGTTTGCCGTGGATATGAAAAATGAGCAGGATGGCATTTATGCCATTCTGGATGAAAAAATTAAAGAAGAAAAAGCCAGCTTTGGGCTGACAAAACCAATCTCCGAATTACAGATAAAATCCAGAGTGGAATCGTCCATTGTGGCTGGCTTTGTTATCCGGATTGGGGATTATGTCTGGGATGCGTCCGCAAAAAAATATCTTTCTGACTGGAAAAAAAGAGTGCTATCATCAAAAAAATACGGGAATAATGTTTGGGAGTAACAAATGAAATTAAACACGCAGGAAATTGTATCAGTATTAAAAAGCGAAATTGAAAACTACGGGAAAGACCTGCAGGTAGATGAGGTTGGGACAGTCATTGAAGTGGGCGATGGTATTGCCCGTGCCTATGGCTTAAAAAATGTCATGTCCAATGAAATGGTGGAGTTTGAAAACGGAGTGATGGGTCTGGCCCTGAACCTGGAAGAAAGCTCTGTGGGTATTGTGATTCTGGGCGATTTTTTACAGATCAAAGAAGGCTTCACCGTAAAAAGAACTGGGAAAATTCTGGAAGTTCCCACCGGAAATGCCCTCATCGGCCGGGTGGTGAATCCCCTGGGTGAGCCTCTGGATGGAAAAGGCCCCATCCAGACCAGTTCCACCCGTCCTGTGGAAATCGTTGCCCCCGGAATTGCAAAAAGAGAGCCGGTGAGCGAACCACTCCAGACCGGTATTAAAGCCATCGACTCTATGATCCCCATTGGACGGGGACAGAGGGAGTTGATCATTGGCGACCGGGGAACGGGAAAAACCGCCGTTGCCGTGGATACCATTGTGAACCAGAAAGGGAAGGGCGTTATCTGCGTCTATGTGGCCATTGCCCAGAAAGCATCCACCGTGGCCGCTGTCATTGAAAAGCTTCAGGCTGCCGGTGCCATGGAATACTCCATTGTTGTGGCCGCAAACGCCTCCGATCCGGCTGCTCTCCAGTACCTTGCACCCTATGCGGGAACTGCCATGGCGGAAGAATTTATGTATAACCAGAATAAACCCACACTGTGTGTTTATGACGACCTTACCAAGCAAGCCAACGCCTACCGCCAGATGTCCCTTCTGTTGCGGCGTCCTCCCGGACGGGAGGCCTTCCCCGGCGACGTTTTTTATCTCCACTCCCGGCTTCTGGAAAGAGCGGTGAAAATGCACCGCAACTATGGCGGTGGTTCCCTGACGGCTCTTCCCATTATTGAAACCCAGGAAGGGGAGGTTTCCGCCTATATTCCCACAAACGTAATTTCCATTACAGACGGCCAGATATATCTCCAGCCCAATTTATTTGCCTCCGGGGTTCGTCCGGCGGTGGATGTGGGTATTTCCGTATCCAGGGTGGGTGGTAACGCCCAAATAAAAGCCATGAAAAAGGTGGCCGGTACCCTGCGTCTGGATCTGGCGGCTTACCGGGCACTGGAAGCTTTTGCCCAGTTGGGCACCGAGCTGGATGAGTCCACCCAACGGCAGATTGACCGGGGGATGCGGATGGTGGAGCTTCTTAAACAGGGACAGTTTCAGCCATATCCAGTGGAACGGCAGGTTGTCTCCCTTTATGCAGGAACCCGGGGCTATCTGGATAAGATTCCCGTGGATAAAGTCCGGGATTATGAATCCGGTTTGCTGGAATTTGTGGGTGACAAATATCCGGAAATTTATTCGGGCATCGTAGAAACCAGAGAGTTGCCGGCGGAAGATAAGCTGAAATCCATCATTCTGGAATTCACGGATAATTATAAAAAATCCATCGGCCTTGGAGCAGAGAACCAGTAAACGATTATGGCCACTCCCAAAGAAATCAAAAACCGCATCAGTTCTGTCAGCAACACCCGGAAGATCACCAAGACCATGGAGCTGGTTTCCACAGCCAAATCCAAAAAGGCGGTTTCCAGGGTGGGGACAGCCCAGCCATACTCCCGGAAACTCCTGCAGTTTGCCGGCAGCCTCACCGCCAGCGGAGTGGAAATTTCCCATCCGTTGCTCCGGAATCCCAAACCGGAAGAAAGAAAAAAGTCCATTGTTCTGGTGGTAACGTCCAACCGGGGGCTTTGCGGTGGTTTTAATAATAATGTGATCAAGCTGGCCGTGGATTTTACCAAAGAAGCAGAAAAATCGGGCAGGGAAATCCGTACTTTTATTATTGGAAAAAAGGCGTTCAATTTTTTTAAGTTCAAGAAACTGGCCTATGAAAAATTCCTGCAGGAATTTGATGACTCCGTCCCTTTTGACCAGGCAAAAAATCTGGCCGATTTTTTTATGGATGAGTTTTCCCAAGGCAATGTGGATTCCATTGAGGTTTTTTATACCCGTTATTATAATGCCGTGGTGCAGAAACCATACCACAGAACCTTATTGCCTCTGGATGCGGAACCGGAAAAATCCGATGGCCGTAAATCCCAGACGCAAGTGGAGGAAGCTTCACGGGATGCAGGGGTGACCATTCTGGAGCCGGGGCCGGAGGAAATCATGAAAGCCCTGCTTCCCAAGATTGTGCGGGTGAATCTGTTTTCCCTGCTTTTGGAATCGGCAGCCGGGGAACACATCGCACGCCGGATTGCCATGAAAAACGCAACAGACGCGGCTGATGATATGATCCGGAATATGACCCTGCTTTATAATCGGGCACGCCAGGCAAAAATTACGCAGGAGATAGCGGAGATTGTGGCCGGTTCCGATGCGTTGTAAATATAAAATGATAAGATTAATAAAACCCAGGAGAAATTAAATGTCTGAAAAAAACACAGGAATTGTCACCCAGGTAATTGGTTCCGTACTGGACGCAAAATTTGACGATGATAAGCTTCCCAAAATATACAATGCACTGGAATTGGAAGCGGATGGGAAAAGACTGGTTTGCGAAGTCCAGCAGCATTTGGGCGGCGGGGTTGTCCGTGCCGTGGGTCTGGGCTCCACTGATGGGGTAAAAAGAGGCCAGCAAATTACTGATACCATGAGTCCAATCACTGTTCCCGTGGGGTTGACCACCTTGGGACGGATTATGAATGTTCTGGGCGAACCCGTGGACGAAAAAGGGCCTGTCCAGACAGAAGAAAAACGCAGTATCCACAGAGACAGTCCGGGGTTTGAAGAAATTGAGCCCAAAGTTCAGATTTTTGAAACCGGAATAAAAGTCATTGACCTGCTGGAGCCGTACATCCGGGGAGGAAAAACCGGATTGTTCGGTGGGGCCGGTGTGGGAAAAACTGTGGTGATTATGGAGCTGATCCATAACATTGCCAAAGAGCATGGTGGTTATTCTGTCTTCGCCGGGGTGGGAGAAAGAACCCGGGAGGGTACTGACCTCAAACTGGAAATGGAAGAATCCGGGGTTATCAGCAAAGCCTGTCTGGTTTACGGCCAGATGAATGAACCACCGGGGGCTCGTTTGCGGGTGGCTCTGACAGCTCTGACCAATGCGGAGTGGCTCCGGGATTATTCCGGTACAGACGTTCTGCTTTTTATTGATAACATATTCCGATTTTCCCAGGCCGGATCGGAAGTATCCGCTTTGCTGGGAAGGATGCCATCGGCGGTGGGTTACCAGCCAACTCTGGCCACAGAAATGGGACAGCTCCAGGAGAGGATCACCTCCACCCGGCATGGTTCCATCACTTCTGTGCAGGCCATTTATGTACCGGCGGACGATATTACTGACCCGGCACCGGCCACGGCGTTTACCCACCTGGATGCGTCCACCGTACTTTCCCGTAAAATTTCTGAGAAAGGGATTTACCCAGCGGTGGATCCTCTGAACTCTTCCAGCCGTGCCCTCACCCCGGACGTGGTGGGGATGCGTCACTACACTGTGGCACGGGAAGTCCAGCGGATTCTCCAGCGGTACCAGGATCTCCAGGATATTATTGCCATTCTGGGTATGGATGAGCTTTCCGAAGAAGATAAAGTACTGGTGGGACGGGCACGCCGGATTGAGCGGTTTTTATCCCAGCCTTTCCATGTGGCCGAACAGTTTACCGGTATGGAAGGAAAGTATGTGAAAATTGACGATACCATCCGCTCCTTTGAAGAGCTCCTTTCCGGGAAATATGACCATCTGCCCGAACAGGCGTTTGCGTTTGTGGGGGCGATTGAAGAAGCCGTGCAGAAAGCGGAAGCCCTGAAATCTTCTCATTGATACGAACATGAAAGTGACCATTCTTTCACCGGAAAAAACAGTTTTTGAAGGAGATGTGAATTCCATCCTCCTTCCGGGGGTGAGCGGCTCTTTTACCGTCTGGAACCACCATGCCCCTCTTTTGTCTGCCCTGGAGGCCGGGGTTATCCAGACGGATGACCTTGTCCTCTTGATTGACGAAGGATTTGCGGAAGTAAAAAATGACCGTGTGAATGTACTGGTGGAGGGAGCCATTTCTCTCCATGATATTGACCTTTATGAAGAAGAAGAAATATTGGAAAAATTATTGAAAAAGTCCGTCTCCGGGGATGTGGCCATGGATGCACATCTCAAAGAGATAAAGAAGTACCAGGTACGCATCCACGCAAAGAAAAACATCCTGCATTAAAATTGTTTTCTATGTTATGCCGGTTGTTTTTTCTTCCTTTTCTGGGTGTAATAGGCTATCCCCTGTGCGTTGAGATCCAGATCCAGCTTTAAGAATCCTCTCTGCTCCTGGGTGAGGGGGATTTTATTTCCGGCGATTTTACCATCAAAGTATTCCTGTATCTTTGCCCGGATGAAGGGGTATATTTCCGAATTTTCCAATTTCATTGCCTGGGAGATAAGGGTCTTTATATGTTCCAGGTTTTCCCGCAACATGGCCCCGCCTCCTGCGACGTCTTCCCAGATGCCAAAATGGGTGAGATAAATCCGGGTGGCTCCGGTTGCGAGAATTTTTTCCATGGATTCAATGGCCAGATCCGGATCAAATTCCGTGGGGGAGGTGGTGGCCAGAAGGTATGGGGAGCCCGCCGCCCGCATTCCCGGATAGGAAACCCCAAACACATCGCCACTGAAAACGCCAGAGGTGGCCGGATGATAAAGGGCAATATGATGGCTGGCATGTCCCGGCGTAAAAAGGGCCATCACCTTATCTTTTCCCATATAAAATTCCTGTCCATCCTCTGCCGCTAAAATCCGCTCCAGGGCGATGGGGGGGATTTCCCCATAGAGCTGGTCAAAAAGAGCGTCTCCATAGACGGCACGGGCTCCCTTGATGATGCGGGAGGGATCTTTCAGATAGCGGACACCCATGGGATGGCATACCACTTTTGCGTTGGGAAACTCCTCCAGAAAGCGGGGTGCTCCGCCGGAATGGTCCAGATGGATATGGGTCACAAAAAGGTATTTGATCATTTCTTTTGTGATACCATTTTTGGCCATTTCCTCCAGAACATATTTCAGACATCCGGGGGTATTGGTTTCCACCAGGGCAGCCTCTCTTTGGCCGGAATTTTCATCCCAGATCAGATACACGGCTGCAGTTTCCTTCTGTATATAGTGACAGTCAATTAGAGAGATTCCCATGTGTAAAAATTTTCTGAGTGGCCG
>DYLW01000052.1:14030-16723 GCA_020721865.1 Leptospira biflexa
TATAGTGACAGTCAATTAGAGAGATTCCCATGTGTAAAAATTTTCTGAGTGGCCGAGCTGTAAAGGGTTTTATTGCCGGTGAGGATTTCCCACCGCAAGATGGGACATAATATGGGAGACATACGTCGTTATGGATGTCTCCGCGGGTGACGTCACCAAAAAAGACATATCTCCGATTAGATTGTGACATAATGTGGGAGACATACATCGTTATGGATGTCTTCATGGGTGACTGTCACCCGAAAAGACATATCTCCGATTAGATTGTGACATAATGTGGGAGACATACATCGTTATGGATGTCTTCATGGGTGACGTCACCAAAAAAGACATATCTCCGATTAGATTGTGACATAATGTGGGAGACATACATCGTTATGGATGTCTTCATGGGTGACGTCACCAAAAAAGACATATCTCCGATTAGATTGTGACATAATGTGGGAGACATACATCGTTATGGATGTCTTCATGGGTGACGTCACCAAAAAAGACATATCTCCGGATAGGTTGTGATATAATGTGGGAGAGAGAAGTCCCCCGCCTTGTGGGAAAACTCTATGGGCCAATGAAATCATTAGGGAGCTGATAAGTTGTCCCCCCATGACCGGGAGTGCCGTTGGTATCAATTAGCAGATTTTCCTTGTAATAATTATTGTCTGTGCCAGCCTGGAAAAAGACATTGTCAAAACCATGAGAGCAGGCCACATCATACTGTCCGGGAGGGAGAGCTACCAAATTTCCGGCTTTTCTGGAGGGATCATAGCCCACATAGGTTTGATTACTTGTAGTGGTGGAGTCAAAAAATGCTTCGTATCCTGGTACGGAGGTGGGCCCTACCCCCATGACGGTCACCGCGAGGGCATGGGCACTATTTCCTTCTGTGGCCGTGAAGGTTTGCAGGTTATACCCCACGGCTGCGAGGGTACCTTGTCGCAGAAACTGGCACAAAACGAAACTAGAATCAGGAAGCCCGCTTCCGTGAACCCATCCCATATAGGATTTTTGCATATCTCCTCCGGTCAGGGGCACTTCGTTGCTATTCCCATCTTTTATCTCAAAATCCCTTTTCCCCACTTGGATATCGGAAGCGGGATTTTCCAGATTATTGATAAAAATATCGGAGGAATTATCATTTACCGCCACATAGACCGTATACTGGCCGTCCGGCAGGTCCATGACAGAAATGCTGGCATTGCCCTGGGAATCCAGATTGACCCCGGTTTTATACACGCTTCCTTTGGCCTTATCCATCGGGAAAATTGAGGCGATGACCTTGCGACCCGCAAAGTAGCCACCCAACTCCAGGTTTATCGCCAGGCGATCGGTGTTAGAGAGACCCGCCACCATTCCATCCATAAAGTCGCATGATACCATCGAAAGCAACGTACCAAAAATCAGAGTGATATAAATTATTTTCCATTTTTTCATAATAGCCTCCATTATTGGGAATTAAAATCGATATCCCGCACCCAGTCCCAGCCAGGCAACAGAATTTTTGGGCGTATTTATTGAAAATATATAAGTCACTAACGGCCGTAATACCAGCCTTTTTTTCCAAAAATCCCATTCTCCACCCACAGAAAAGGACAATACGGCTCCATTTGTGGCAACATTTTCGCTGTGGATACTGCCATCCACATACGTCTCTTTGTCATAGGAAATGCGGTAGAGTCCAGTTCCCAACTGGAAAAAAAGCCATCGGTACCGGTAGCCGCCAAAGAGATTCGCATTCATAAAATTAAAAGCTGGTCGCGGAAAAAAGGTGCCTCCCCCGCCAATGAAATAATCGGAATATATGGTATAGTTCACGTTAGCAGAACCGTATATGCTAACCCCCAGAGCTTCTCCATAGACAAGCCATTTCCGGGGTTTTTCCACCACCAGGCGGTCTTTTTCCAACTTTATTTTACCCTTTGATTCCGGATTTTCTTTTTGTTTATCTTCTGCCTTTGCACTGGCATTATAGATCAACCTGATTTTGGTAACAATCTGGCTACCTTATCGGTGGAATCAAATATGGTCTCATCCACAGGATTGCTCACCGTGGGAACGTCCACCAAGGTATCGCTGCCCTGAAAGTAAATCCGGGTAGCAAATTGCACGATATTGGTATCCTTATTATATATGTAAACACCATAAATGACAATGTCCGTGTTTTTTTCTTCCGCAATCCGGCCAATCCGGGTTTTTTCTGCATCAATTTTCTTCGCATATTTTATATTTTTCTGTGCGGATTCTATGCTCTCTTTTTTTATTTCTGTAAAGCCCACCCGGGTTTCCCCCAAAGATACATCATGAAAAATAAACTGGCGATGCATTCCGTCTTTTATGACTTCCGTCAGCGATAGTTTTAAATAGTCGTAATCCTTGCGTCCGGTATTGTTCTGGTATGGCAAAATCCCAATATTGACCAGTTTATCCTGCTCTTTGCTTCCATCTTTCGCATGGACAAACCCAGAAGAAAACAGCAGAAATAAACCAAACAGTATTCTCTGTATCCAATTTAGTCTCATTATCCCCACCTTCGTTTGACTCCGGTTCCGGTTTTCCCATGCCAGCGTCCATACTCTCACCATCCTATCCTCATTGGCTCGGTTGTCAATACTATTATAGTTTTATATGGATATCCCCTCTTCCCTATCATCAATCTTGAAGTGCAACACTTAAACCATAGAAAACCTCGTAAGGAG
>DYLW01000053.1 GCA_020721865.1 Leptospira biflexa
CATCTGTTTTTCAGAAAGGTGGGGTGGCTTGAACCTCTCTGTCGGATATGTGTCCGGGGTTTACATCATTCTTTTTATTGGACAAATCAGGCAAGACCATATAAATTATTGGTTGCCGGCAATCGTCCGGAATGAAAATGAGAATCCACAGGAATAAAAGTGAAAAAAAAATCAATTGAAATAATGGATACCACGCTGCGGGACGGAGAGCAGACCCATAATGTCTCGTTTGCTCCGGCGGAAAAACTGCATATTGCCAGAATCCTCTTGGAAAAAGTGAACGTGAACCGAGTGGAAATTGCCTCCGCCCGAGTATCGGAAGGGGAGGCCCAAGGCGTACAAAGAATCACCGAATGGGCAAAAAAATCGGACAATAAAAATCCGAAAAATGACTATCTGGGCAGAATTGAAATTCTGGGTTTTGTGGATGAGGATAAATCCGTCCGATGGATAAAAAACCAGGGCGGGAAAGTGATCAACCTGCTCACAAAGGGATCCATGAAGCATCTCACTGGCCAGTTGCGGAAAACCCCGGAAACCCACAGGAAGGATATTGCCACGGTTATCCGTATTGCCGGAGAGGAGGGCGTTTCCGTGAATGTGTATCTGGAAGACTGGTCCAACGGATACCGGGATTCCCGGCAGTATGTATACGATATCATTGATTTTCTCCGTACTCAGGATATCCGGCGAATTATGGTGCCAGACACCTTGGGTGTAATGTACCCCACCGAAGTCTATGAGGCCATGGCAGATTTAACCTCGCGTTATCCGGGAATCCACTTTGATTTCCATCCGCATAATGACTACGGGTTAGGCACCATTAATGTGTTGGAAGCCATCCGTGCTGGAGCGATGGGAGTTCACACCACGGTGAACTGTCTGGGCGAACGGGCTGGAAATGCCTCTCTGGCGGAGGTAGCCGCAAATATCAAAGACCATTTGGGGTTAAAAACCCAAGTAATGGAAAAAAACCTTTTTCTGGTTTCCCGTGTTGTGGAAACTTTTTCCGGAAAGAGGGTGGCTCATAACGCACCTGTCACCGGGGAAGATGTATTCACCCAGACAGCGGGGATCCATGCGGATGGAGATAAGAAGGGTGGTCTCTATGAGAATGCTCTTTTGCCCGACCGGTTCGGCAGGAAGAGGTCCTACGCACTGGGCAAGATGGCCGGTAAGGCGTCCATCGATAACAATCTCAAGGATATGGGCATAGAGCTTTCCGATGAAAACAGGAACAAGGTTCTGGCCCGGATCATTGATCTGGGTGACCAGAAAAAGATAGTGACACCGGACGATCTGCCTTTTATAATTAACGATGTATTGAATATCCCGGAGAAGAACCCGGTACGGTTCGATCATATTACCATTACCACCGGAAAAGGGGTCACTCCCATCTGTTCTTTGTGGCTCACGTATAACGGAAAGCAGTATAAGACCACGGGAAGCGGGGACGGAGGTTATGATGCTTTTATGAATGCACTCACGGCCTGGACGCAGGATGCTGGTTTTACCATTCCCGAACTTCTGGATTATGAGGTGCGGATTCCTCCGGGAGGCCAGACATCGGCCTTGGTGGAATGTAAAATCACCTGGAAAAAGAATACATCGAACAAGGAGGATTTTTCCATGGCCACATTCCAGACCACCGGGGTGGATCCAGACCAGACGGTTGCCGCCATCAATGCCACAGAAAAGATGATTAATATCATCAAGTAAATATGCACCATAGATTGTATCTTTTTTTTAAAAAAAGCTCCTACACGCTTCTTTCCCGGAAAAAGATGCTGAAGCGGGTGCAGAAATCCGGGGATCTTTTCTTTGGCGATATAGAGGATGCCCATCGACAGCATGAGGAAGCGAAGCAGAAGCTGACAGCCATCGTGGAAAATCTGAAAATCCCCTACTCCATTATGGATGACATCTGGAGTGAATCTTTTAACAAAGAAAATGAACTGATTGTGACTCTGGGCGGGGATGGTACCTTTATTCATGCTTCCCATTTTTCCACGGTCACGCCCATTCTGGGGATCAATTCCGCCCCTGGCTCCAGCATTGGTCATTACTGCTCAATGACCATAGACGAAGATGCGGCGGACATCGCAGGCAGGCTGGAATCCATTATACGAGGGCGGGAAAAGCCCTCTCCTGTCCAGCGGATGGTGGTGTACAAAAACAACGCACCGACGGATTTTCCATTCATTAACGACGCACTTTTTGCGAACACCAATCCGGGGGACACATCTCGCTACACACTGGAACTGGATGGGATTGCACAGAAGCAGAAATCCTCCGGAATCTGGATTTCCACATCGTCCGGTTCCACAGCGGCATTTTCTTCTGCCGGTGGCAAACCCTTTGGGGATTATGACTCCGGAGAAAAAATCCAGTATGGATTCATTGTCAGGGAATTATATGAGGCAGGGAAAAAATCCATCCGGTATGGAATTCTGACATCGGATAATCAATTTGGCATCATTTCCCGCATGTTTTACGCAAGGGTATTTCTGGACGGACGGAGAAATTATGTTCCGGTTCATTACGGGGACAACATCCGGTTTGGATTTTATCCGTATCCGCTGATGAAATACTGAAAAACATCTCATTTTAATAGAATTCAGAATTTATTTTGCTTGTCGAACCATAGGCCTTTATCAGTATCATGTATGGGATCCAGGTACGAATTTGACGATACCAGGGACGCGATTGGAACGTCCAACCTTTCCGATGATGAAAGAAAAGCCATGCTGGAAAAATTCAAAGGAGCTGGCGGAAAAGTATTAAGTGAGAAAGAATTAAAAAAACAAATGGCTACGACCGGAAAGGGGGGGCAGACATCCCGCCCTGCCGGAGGAGGAGGCCATTCTTCTGCTCTGCCTTCAGAGATGCGAAAAGAACAGAGGCGGCAGGAAATGAGTGCTCAGGAACAGCGACAGCTTCAGGAAAAGCAAAACAGGGAGAAAATGTCCTCCGGGAGTGCCCGGTTTTTTCTAAAACTCAAGTGTTTCATGAACGGGATTTCTCCTTTTTTTCAACCCAATCTCAAATCATCGTTTCTGGAGTTAATTACCCACCAGTATAAATCTGCTCTGATGGAGTTACAGGTTCTCATCAATGAGCTGTTTTCCCGTGACCCCAAAACAACCCGATTGCTGGTCCATGATCTGGACAATAAAAACCCACTTCTGGTGGAAATTCTGGAATATATCCAGAGCATGTTCAAAGAAATTGATTTTTCCAAATTCCAGGAATACCACAATGAAAATAATCATCTGGATGTGCCCTTCTCTGTTTTGAGCGAGCAACTACGGTATACGTTTAAGAAAATATACTATCTTTATGCATACCAGGAAACGGCCAGAAAAACGTTTAACTTTGCCATAGATTTCATCAAAGAAAAATCTTCTATTGACGATGCGAGCCAAAACCGTATAGAAGGTCAGAAAAAAAAGTTTTCCAAAGATCTGAATATTATTTTTCAGAATATATTTTCCCGTTTATTTCTGGCCATTTCCTGTATGGATGGGATGGAATACCCGCCTTTTTCCCCGTATCTGGAAAAAGCTATTGGGGTGACGAATGAGGAGAGGCTTGGCAAACGGGAAAAAGGTGCTTCTGTCCACTTGGCTGCGTCTTCTGATGATTCCGATGAAGATGAAGGCGGGGAAGGAGAATCCGGAGACGAAGAAAAAGCGGAAGAAAAAGAGGAAAAAGAAACCAGCAAAATAGCACAAACCAAAGAGTATGAATACGGATTCAAGCTGATGACCCGTATCCCGCCCCCGGAATTAAGAAAAAAGCATGACCCAAAGAATAATTTTGATTTTCTGAAAATATACGATAAAGTATTTCTATCCTATCTTTATTTTCTGGAATTTGATCATGAATACTCTTTTGTGCTCACAACAAATAAAATCAATTATAATATTGATTACTCCAGCGGAGTGAAGATTGACCATAAAAATATCATGGCGGATGTTTACAATGACTCCAGAGGAGTTGCGAAAGCCTTTGAAAACTATGTTTTGGCAAAAAAAGAAATGGATAAGGTGAAGAAAAACAAGCTGACCAATTATATCAACCAATCAAAGTTGGAGACAAACCAGGATAATAAAATAAACATCGAAAGCCGGAACGCCCGTGGATTAATCCGGAAATATATGGATGAAGTGGCTATCAACCTTGCAAAGATAATCGCGGACACTCAAAATGAAAATAAAATCATTGCAAATCTGGATGAAGCCCTTAAATTCAGTAAAGAGCTGGAAGGGGATAAAAGGCTGAATGGTTATAAAGTGAGTGAGGCCATCAGTGAAACGTATTCCTATTCTGTGGCTCTACGGGAACGACTGACAAACGGGGATTTATACGGTGGCATAGTGGAACTCACCAAAGAAGAAATGACAGAGATATACGGTGCACCCTATGGATATGAAAGCTGACACATTGGGAATCATTCCGGCCCGCTTGCAATCCAGCAGGTTCCCCAAAAAATTAATACAGAAAATCAATGGTTTTCCTCTGGTGTATCACACCTACCGCAGGGTGGTAGAAAGCGGTGCGTTTGGTGAAGTTATTGTGGCCGCCGATGATCCGGAAATTGGGGATGTTCTCGCTCCGTATTCCGTGCCCGTCCTGCTCACGGATCCGTCTCACCCATCGGGTACGTTCCGGGTCATTGAAGTTATGGAGAAAAAACCGGAGTATCCTTTTTTTGTGAATATACAGGGGGATGAACCGTTGATCCCGCCGGAGACAATCCATGCCGTGGTGAAAACCCTTCACGAATATGGAAACGGAGTGGCCACTGCGGCCATGAAGATCACGGAGGAAGCCGCTTACCTGGATCCCAATACCGTAAAGGTGGTTTTCAACGAAGCTGGAAAAGCCCTGTATTTTTCCCGCTCCCCCATTCCGCATGACAGGGACAAAAAAGAACTTTTCCGTTCCATCTTTCCATACAAACACATCGGCATTTATGGATATTCCCGCGAAGCCTTGCGTACCATTAAAAACCTGAAAGAGTCCATTCTGGAGAATCTGGAAAAACTGGAGCAATTGCGTTTTCTGGATGGAGGTATGGATATCCGCGTGGCCATTACCACCAAAGATTCCATTGGGGTGGACACCAGGGAAGATTTTGAAAAAGTAAAAAACATTCTGGAAAATTAAATGCTATGATACGCAGAACCATAACCCGGTCACTGGATTATCTGAACGTCATTGGTCCGCAGAAAATCATGAAACTTCTTGCGTCTGTCCGGATGGAAAAAATCCTGTTTTTATCCCAGAATATTGATCATGACAATATTATTCTGCTTTTGGATTCTGTCCCCATTGAAAAAAGCATTTTTCTGACCAATTTGCTGGAAGAGGAACAGATTTTGAACTTCTTCCGGGAGATACCCATTGAGCATCTGGTTTTTCTTCTGCAATCCTTGGAGGAGAAAAAGATACAAGAATGGCTGGGAAGCATCCCGGATAAGGAAACCTTGGACCTGATCCAAAAATGCGGGATCCGGAATCCCGTGGAGATTATCAACCATATTGGAACCAAAAATTCCATTGATCTATATAAAACATTGAAGCTGAAAAAAGTCATCGAACTGATCCAGACAATTCCGCTGTCCGACATCAAATATCTGTATAATCATATATCCTTTTCCGATATAAAAAAAATCCTGAAAAATTTGGAAATCCCTTATATCACATCCATGCTCGGATTGATGGGAAGCCATAATCTGGGACAGATTTACGTACAGTTGGGGGTGAAAAAAATTCTGGATATCACCCATCTTCTCACGGCAGAGGACGTTGTCCAGTTATTTCATTCCATAAAAAAAATGAAACTGCCCGCCACAAAAAAAATCAATCGGCCCCAATGATGGGTTTTTTATAAGAATACAGGTTATGCACCCCTCCCTGCACCTGTGCGGCAAGGGATCTTTTTTCAAAACGGAGTTTTTTGGAATTCAGTTTTTCATGGAGACTCACCACATCCCGTGCACCAATGTCCTGGAACGCGTGCTTCACTCCCTGGAAAAGATAGGGTACAAAATCATATATGGAACCCTTATCCATCACCGCTCCGCTCACACCTTGGGCAACTTTTATGGGCTGGTTTTCTGCGTTATACCTTTTGGCTCCGCCGCCTTCTTTGGATTCCAGCACTTCCAAGGATGCCATGCCCCGGTATTTTTTTAAGCGGACTCCGTTTTCATAAAAATAGGAGCCCGGTGCCTGGCTGGTACCGGCCAGAAGGGAGCCCACCATAACGCTGGACGCACCAATGCCAAGGGCCTTGGTGATATCCCCGATGTTTGTAATCCCTCCGTCTGCGATGACCGGTACGTTATATTTTCTCGCGTAGCGGGCAGTGTAATACACGGCATTTGCCTGGGATCGTCCGCTGGCCATTGTGTCCTGGGTGATACAGATGGAGCCCGGTCCCATCCCAATGCGCAGGCCATCCGCCCCGGCGTCGATGAGGCCTTTTGCCTGCTCCGATGTCACCACATTCCCGGCAATAATTTCAATTTGAGGATATTTCTTTTTAAGCTCTTTGATTAATTCAATCTGAAAACGGGAATACCCTTGAGCAGAATCAATGACCAAAATATCCACTTTTTTGCTAATGAGATGCTCAATCCGCAGGCGATCCTGGGGATGGGTGGAAACAGATGCACCCACCAAAAGCTGTTTGGAGGAATCCTTGCTGGCCAATGGATATTCCTTATTCTTTTTGATATCGGTACGGGATGTGAGGGAAACCAGAAGGCCGTCCTTATTGATGATGGGCAGCTTTCCTTTTTTGGAATTTTTGAGGATTTCATTGGCTTCTTTCAGGGAAACCCCTTCCTGTGCGGTAATCAGATCCCGGGTCATCACATCTTTAATCTTTATGTCTTTATTTGTCTCCAGATCAATATCCCGATTGGATACAATTCCTATAACACGCGTTTTCAGAGTTCCATCCTCTGTGATGGGAATTCCGGAAAAACCATATTTTAATTTAAAATGTTCCACATCCCGGATGGTATGTTCGGGAGAAAGAACCTTGGGATCTGATATGAAACCATTTTTGTAGCGTTTCACTCTTTCCACCATATTTCCCTGGTCTTCTATGGAATTATTGTTGTGTATAATCCCCAGCCCGCCCAGAAGAGCAATGGAAATGGCCATCTCTGCTTCCGTTACGGTATCCATGGGGCTGGAAATCAGAGGCATCTGGATTTGCAGGTTTCTGGTTGCTCTGGTCTGGAGAGACACTTCATCCGGGGAAAAATCAATATATCCGGGCAAAATTAGAAAATCTTTGTATGTGAGACCATCGGAACTTTTAAAAAGCTCCTCAGCGGATAATCCATCAAGCTCTATCATGGTACCAAATTGGGGAAAAAGATTGCTTGTCAAGTGTTATTGACGGGATGTTTCTTTTTCTGGTTTTTACCTTTATATGGAACAAGAGCAAAAACCCGCTAAAGAAAAAAATCCCTGGACTCATACCATCCAGCTCCCCACAACCAGCCTGAATATGAAAGCCCAACTCCCCAAAAATGAACCGGCTATTCAGGAATTCTGGAAAAAAAACCGGATTTATGCCTCCATTCAGGAGAAACGCAAAGATGGAGCGGAGCGTTTTTTACTGCACGATGGCCCGCCTTATGCCAATGGGAATTTTCATGTGGGACACGGCCTGAATAAAATTTTAAAAGACATTATTGTTAAATATTATATACTCAATGGATATTATTCTCCCTATGTTCCCGGATGGGACTGCCATGGATTACCCATTGAGCTGGGGGTCATTAAAAAACTCAAAGATAAAAAAGACACAGAAAAGCTGAATGATCCCGTGGCCATCCGGAAGGAGTGCCGCCGTTACGCCACGGAATACATCCATATCCAGGCCAATGACCAGAGCCGGTTTGGGGTATTCTGGGATGACTCCGAGCTGGAACGCCTGACCCCGGAAAACCAGATCAATCCGGAAAAATTCTATTATACCATGAGTCCATCCTATGAAGCTGCCATTCTGGGGGCATTCGCGGATATTTTCAAAAAGGGTTTCATATACAAAGGGGAAAAACCCATCCACTGGTGTCCCCACGACCAGACCGCTCTGGCAGAGGCGGAAGTGGAATACGCAGAGCACACTTCGGATTCCGTTTATGTGGCGTTTCCGGTGGCAAATAAACCGGATACCTTTGTGGTCATCTGGACCACCACCCCTTGGACGTTACCGGCAAACCTGGGAGTCTCTTTCCATCCGGATTTTTCCTATGCCACTTACACCGTGGAAAATAGAAACTATATTATCGCCACCGGATTAGAAGAATCCTTTTTTGCGAAAACAAAAATGTCCTTCTCCCAAAAAACTTCCCTTACCAGAGCGGAACTGGAGGAGCTGGATGTCCGCCACCCGTTTCTGGATCGGAAAAGCATTGTAATGTTTGGCACCCATGTTACCCTGGAAACCGGAACCGGAATTGTCCACACTGCTCCCGGCCACGGGCAGGAAGACTATGTCATTGGAAGGGAATATGGCCTGGAACCCTATTCGCCGGTGGACCATGCGGGACGCTATACCAAAGACTTCCCCTTGATGGAAGGGAAAAATGTATTCGCTGCCAATCCGGAAGTAATTGATCTGTTGAGAGAAAAAGGTTTGCTGCTGGGCCATGAAAAAATCACCCACTCCTACCCCCATTGCTGGCGTTGCCATAACCCTCTGATTTTCCGTGCCACTCCCCAATGGTTTTTAAAAGTGGAACCCCTCAAAGAAAAAGCCGCAGAAGAATCCGCAAAAATCCAGTGGATTCCCGGCTGGGGGGAAAAACGTTTCACGTCCATGGTGGAAAACCGGCCGGACTGGTGTCTGTCCCGGCAAAGAACCTGGGGCGTTCCCATCCCGGCCTTTGCCTGTAAAAAATGCGGCCATACTCACATGACCCCGGAATCGCTGGATTACATCCATCGGCTGGTACAAGAAAACGGTATAGAAATCTGGTTTTCTAGAGATACCAAAGATTTACTTCCCCCCGGCTCTGTCTGCGAAAAATGTGGGCACACGGAATTTCAGAAAGAAAATGATATTCTGGATGTATGGTTTGACAGCGGAGTGAGCTGGTATTCCGTCCTGGAAAAAAACCCCGGCCTTTCCACCCCGGCAGATCTTTACCTGGAAGGCTCTGACCAGCACCGGGGCTGGTTCCAGAGCAGCCTCTGGCCATCCCTGGCCATACGGGGACAGTCTCCGTATAAAACTGTCCTGACCCATGGATATATTCTGGATGATAAAGGGCGGGCGATGAGTAAATCCCTGGGCAATGTGATTTCTCCGGTAAAAGATATCATCCCCAAATACGGTGCAGACATCCTCCGGCTCTGGGTCTCCAGCGAAGACTACCGGAGTGACAGTCGCATTGGGTTTCCCATGCTGGACCAGCTTTCCGAATCCTATAGAAAAATCCGCAATACGTTCCGCTACATCCTGGGGAACACCATGGATGGGAAAGCGGCGGCATATCTCACGGACGCGGATGTCACAGAACCCATTGATCGATGGGTACTCCATGAATTATATGAGACCGGTGAAAAGATTAAAAAAGCATATCAAAATTATGAATTCCACGCCGTATACCATACCGCCCTGAAATTCACGACTGTCACTCTTTCCAATCTGTATTTTGACATCATCCGCGACCGGCTTTATTGCGACGTGAATCCCGCAGAATCCCAGGGGAACTCCGTGAACCCGTTCCAGAGCCGAAGGAATTCCTCCATTGCCGCTTTGCGGATCATTGGGGATTCCCTGATGACCCTGCTTGCTCCCGTGCTCAGTTTCACCATGGAAGAAATCCACCAGATTCTGTATCCGGGGAAAAGCGTCTTTGAAAATCTATGGCCAGACCTGGAAAAGTGGAAAAACCCGCAGATCAAAGAAAAAATGGATAAAATCCTGGAGTGGAAAGACAAAGTAAACATCAAAGTTGAAGAGCTGAGAAAGAATGGCACTCTGGGATCCTCCACGGAAGCAAAAGTTACGCTTCCCGCAGAAGCATCCGCCTGGGCAAACGCCGACGAAATGGCCTTTTATCTGGTGGTCTCTGAGGTCATTTTTGAAGAAAAAGCCAGTGTACATGCGGAAAAATCGGGCAAAGAGAAATGCCCCCGCTGCTGGCAATACGACGATCTGACGGAGAAAGGTCTTTGCAGACGTTGCTCCGCCATCGTGGAAAATCCGGCTTAGTTTTTCTGCGACCAGTTTCCGGAAGCATCCTGGATATACTCCCCTTTCAGGGATGCTTCATGGAATTTGGATTTCTGTATTTGAGCCACTTCTTCTTTCTTTATTTTGCTTCCCGCTCTTTGTTGGTTTGCCATGTACCCTTGGATAATCAGATCCCGAGCTATGTTTATCTGTGCCACGGTTTCTTTTAAGGTGCGGTAATCCTTCCCCTTCTCAATATCATCTTCAAACTGGGGATTGTATTTTTCCAGAATCTCTTTGGAGAGGGACTTTCTTACGGTCTCATTTTCAATCAGGCTGGCCACATAGCCCTTATTGTCTTCCCCCACCACTTTATCTGCCTTCAGTTTGGCCAGTTTCTCCGCATACACATCCATGATCAGAAAGGCTTCATTGGTATAACGGTTTTCTTCTGTTTTCAGCTTCTGGTCCTGGACAGTTTTGGGATCTTTGCTCTGGTCTTCCACTTTTCCGGCTGTTTTTGCGGAGGAAATCATCCACACATCTTTTTCCAGCTCATTCTGCTCACCAATAATCTGTTTTTCAATGGCTGTTTTATTTCCCGTGAGCGTCACAGGGGGAATCACAAACGAACAGCAGGAATTCAGGAAAAAAACTCCACCCAGAGTTATCGTAAACAATAACGTACTTTTAAATTTAAACCCATTGGCAGTCTTTTGTGTTTTCCCATTTGTTGATTGTTTCATTGTATCCTCGTATATTTTTTTAAAATTTTGCATTTTATCTTCCCAATCTTAACCAGCCATCGGTGTGATACTTTTGCCATCCGATTTCCTTTGTAAAATAGTTTTTTATCCAAATCATATTTTCCTATTGACGATGAAAGCACATTTTTGTTCATGCTAACATGGGCATACTCGTTGTGGATGATGAAACCGATACCTGCTCGCTGATTGAACGAACTTTGAAAAAATTTGTCCAGAAGAGCATTGTTCTGCTGGATTCCGGAGAAAGTCTCTTTTCGTATCTGGAAAATAAATCGGCCAATGTGATTGATCTCATTTTGCTGGATTTTAATCTGTCCGGTGTGAATGGTCTGGAAGTGCTGGAAAGAATAAAAAATGACCCCAAGACAAAGGACATTCCGGTAATTATGGTTACCGCCAACCAGGAACGGGATATGCTCAAAACCGCCTTTGAGAAAAGAGCCTTTGATTACATCCGCAAGCCTTTTTACCGGGAAGAACTGATTTCCAGAGTCAAAAACGCCCTGCTTCTCAAAGAAGAAATGAATATCCTTGCCCGAAAAGAAAAAGAACTCAAAGACGCCATGGAGATGCTGGAATATACCAACCAGCTTCTGCTGAAATCCAATGCACAAGATGCCCTGACCGGAGTGGGAAACCGCCGCCAATTTGATATTTCCCTGGAAACCGAATGGAAACGGGCCATGCGGCGGCATACATCCCTGGGGCTGATCATGATTGATGTGGATTTTTTTAAGAATTATAACGATCATTATGGACATCCCAGAGGGGATGATGTTCTGATCAGTGTGGCAAAAACCCTCCAGAAAAGTGCCGGCAGAGCGTCCGATTTTGTGGCCCGCTATGGAGGAGAAGAATTTGTGGCCATCCTCCCGGGTACAGAAACCCGGGGAGCCTCCAAAGTGGCGGAGATCATGCGGCTCTCTGTACAGAATCTTCAAATCCCGCATGAGAAATCCACCTGTTCCGAATATGTGACCATCAGTCTGGGAGTGGCCTGCGTCATTCCCCAATTGGGCAATCCACCGGAATCCCTGGTGGAACTGGCGGACAAAGCCCTGTACAAAGCCAAAAAGGATGGAAGAAACCGAACGGAGATTATGAACAGAGATTAACATGGATAGAAAAAAAATAATAATGACAGGCGGGGGAATCCTCCTGCTTCTGATGACGATGGGCGTCTTTCTGAATAATTATTTACTGGAATGGGTACGTATTAACGGTTTCTATTTCTTCTTTTTTATTATTCTGATTGGGGTTGTGCTGAAAATGTTTCTTTCATTTCTTCCCCCCGCACGGGAAATAGTTTTTACTCCTCATTTATTTTATTTTATTTTTCTGGGATTCTTTTTTCATGCGGGATTTCTTCCGGACATCCCGGCGGTGACGGCAAAACTTTTCCGTTATCCTTTGCAGGATATCTTCACCCACCAATTTTTGTACCAGGTGCTATTTTTCTCCGGTCTCATCTATCTGCAAATCGGTTTTGGAAAGCTGTTCAAAGAGGAAGACATCCCGGCTTCCCGGAGTATGTCCCTATATTTTATCTACCTGAATATTTTTATGCTGGTTTCCATCTCCCTTTTGGTAATGTTTCTGAAAAATATCTATTATTGAGAATTAAAATTCTACTTTTGGGGGTTTGATTCCGGATTCCCGGAGTCGGCTTTTTTCTTCTCTCCAACGCCGGATGTTTTCATGGTGGCCACTCAAAAGAATATCCGGCACTTTCCATCCATTATAATCGGCCGGACGGGTATACTGGGGGAATTCCAGAAAGCCCTCCCGGGAAAAAGATTCTTCCAGTATGGACTCCGGATTCCCCATGAATCCAGCCTGGAGACGGGACACGGAATCCAGCAAGGCCAGAGCGGCAATTTCCCCTCCACTCAGGATATATGAACCTATGGAAATGGATTCATCGGCAATAAAATCAGCAACCCGTTCATCCACACCCTCATAATGTCCGCAGATGATAACCAGAGTTTTCCCGGAATTCACAATCCGATTGAGCTCCACCGCCTTTTCCTGGGAATACTGCCTACCCCTGGCTGAAGTGAGTACCACATGAAGATCATTTTGCTGTCTTAATTCGGATACGGCCCGGTCGATGGGAGCAACCATCATAACCATGCCCGCACCACCACCATAAGGGACATCATCGGTTTTTCTGTGCTTGTCCTGGGAGTAATCCCGTATATTGATGGTTTCCACGGCCACAATCCCTTTTTCTATGGCTTTGCCCACGAGGGAGCTCTTCAAGGGGGTTTCAAAAAATTCCGGGAACAGCGTCAGAACGGCAAAACGGATCATTCCCCTTCCTGATCATTTTCCTGGGCATTTTTCCATTCAGCAGCATTTTCCATCCAGACAGACTTTTTGTCCCAATCCACTTCTGCACTTTCCAGAAAATCCCCCGGTGCCAGAAAAACGAAAGTACCGGAATCAATTTCCAGTACTGCCCTTCCAGCCATAATGGATATATTTATGATAGTACCGATTTTGATTTCCGGATCGCTGGAGTCATAGACATCCATGCCCAGCCACTGGAAAAGGTAGGGATTTTCTCTATCAAAATATTTTTCTTTTGCTTCATCCTCCGGCATTCCAATGTAGAGACCTTTCAGCTCGTTATCAATCTGCTCCAGAGTGTTTATGTCCTGAAAACGGAGAATGTAAACCCCATTTCCCTTATTTTCGATTATTTTTTCCAGAATAGCGGATTTTTCAAACACGGGATCTGTGATGAACCCATCCAAGGTGCCCGTACCAGAATACAGAGATAACGGGGAATCCGGAGTAAATCTGTCCAGCAACTCCCCAAACGCAGTGACCCGTATTTCTCCTTTTAAACCTTTTGCACGCTGAATTCTGCCCAGAACAAGAATCCGGAGATCCTTACTCATCATCAATTATTTCAAGAGCGATTTTACTGTAATTTTCCACAACCCCTTCTTCCACCTGGATGGTGCGGGTTGTGATGGAACCTAAAATGGTACGGAGAGACTTCGCGATTCTCCCTCCTTTACCGATGACCGTTCCCAAATCATCATGATGAACCCGGAGCTCCAACACCAAAGAAGAAGGCCCTTTTACGGGAATCACGGAAACGGAATCCGGATTTTTTACCAGATTCCGGGTAATATATTCCACCAAGCCGGCAGGATCTGATTTTACCATAATAGCCTTTTATGAATTTGCCACAGCCGGAGCGTTTTTTCTGGCTTTCCTTCTGGCAAGTTTTGCGTCTGTAAATTCCTTCCAGATCCCGGCGTTACTGAGAATATCTCTTACGGTATCCGTTGGCTGTGCACCTTCATTCAGCCAATGCATAATTCTCTCATTTCTTAATCTTACTTTTTCATTCCCCTCAAGAGGATGGTAAAGACCAATAATCTCCAGAAATCTTCCATCTCTTTTTTTATCGTTGGGAGCTGCAACAATCCTGTAATATGCTCTTTTTTTGCTTCCAAATCTCTGTAATCTCAATTTTACGTTCACTATTTTCTCCGTTTTGCGTACTAAAGGGTATAGGAAGACGAATTGCAAGCCGGATATGTGGCGTCAATCCAAAATAATAAAAGCATCTTGTATCGCACAGACATTTCGCTTACCTTTCCGAATAAATCCATCGATATAGATGGAATGGAACGGCCTTTCTCCGGATTTCTCCTGCGTGGATATTCCCGTCTCCAGCTCCTTGGTACGTGGCTCATTGCGTTGCTTTTTACCGGAATTCTGTCCGCACAGGACGCCAGGATTACCATCCCCAAAGAATCCCTGAAAGATACCCTCTTTGAAAAAACAGTGTGGCATAAAAAAGTTTCCCACATCGTCCTAGAAGAAAAAAAAGAAAAGTACCACGTCACCCTGCTCATGATTTCCCCCTATCCCCATAATTACCATTCCCAAAATTATGCTCTGTACTATGAATACGATTCCATGGAAGAAGCCTACCACAAATTCCTCTGGATGGATAAATTTCTGAAAAATAACGGCGTTCTGCGGATAAGAATTCTGGGTTCCCGGATACTCGAAGAAACAATTTTATACAATGGGGACATGGTGCCAGTCACTTCACCGTAACCCCGAACCCATAGGCATTTCCCCATAATCACCGCATTTAACAGAAAGGGAATATTTGCCCGGAGTTTACTGGAAGGCCCCCGGCGGAGGTTCCTCCCACCGGGGTGACTGGCACCAATGTGACATAATGCATTGGGTGACTGGCACCATAATTTTTTTGTGATTATATGGAGATAATATACTATAAATCTCTTGTAATTCAAGGCAATGGTACCGCCACTATGAGGGGCATCGTCTCCGGGCGGGGTGGAATTTATCCAGGGAGTCTCCGAATGAGGGCGATGTAATGTCCCCTGCACAGAAAAAAAGGCTCACACGATAACCCGCCGCAGCCGCAGTCCCAAGCCAGTAAGAATTTCATAAGAGATGGTGCCAGTCACCTCTGCCCAGTATTCCAGAGGATGGGTATTTTCCCCCAGAATTTCCATTTCCACCGGTGCATCCACATCGGATAAGACAATCTGGTCCATGGTAACCCGTCCCAACAACCGATGCCTCCCGAATTTTATCTTATTCGATAACGCACGGGGAATTCCATCCGCATAACCCAAAGGAAATACACCCACGTTCAGGGAACGGGAAGCGGTAAAACTGCTACCATAGGAAACCGTATCCCCGGCTTTCAATCTTCGGATGGAAAAAGGACGGGCCTTCAATGTTAAACCTCCCCGGATGGGAAATTGGCGGAAATATTTTTTTCTGTCCTTCATGCTCTGGAAATATCCATAAAACAGAATTCCCGGGCGAATCATGTCATGCCGGGTTTCCGGATGCAGCAAAACCCCGTAAGAATTGGCGGCATGAAGAATAATGTCTTCCCTGCGGAGGGAAAGATCCCGGATCATACGGGATGCTATCTCCGTGAATAAACGGTTCTGGGCCGATGTGGGGTCTTTGGATGCGGAATCCGCCCGTGGGAAATGTGTATAAATCCCCCGGATCCGCAGATTCCGGGCACTACGGAGTTTTTCCAATACGTCCGGATAATCCCGGGGGTACAGTCCCAATCGTCCCATCCCGGTGTCCCATTTTATATGAATATCCAGAACCCGCGAAAGCTCCCCTGCCCGTCCATTCAATAGATCAATCTGTCCTATTTCCGTGATGGTGGGGGTGATGACATACTCAAAAAAATACGATGAATTTTCCGGAAAAAAACTTCCCAGATTAAGAATATTTTTTTTCCACCCCAAGCTGCGGACTCTTGCCCCTTCCTGGACATTCGCAACACCCAAACAGAAAATATCCTTGGACAAAAAAAAGGGCATCATGGCATCCAGACCAAACCCATAAGCATTCGCCTTAACAGGAATCAACACTTTTGGGCGAATACCGGAGGAATTTTCCGCTCGCATCAGAAGAATCTCCAAATTCTGGGATAGATGATCCGATTTTATTTCCAGATAGGGATAGGGCTCCGGGCTGGCAAAAGCCTTCATGAAGCGGAATTCCCTTTGGCAACACCCCGGCAAGAACTTCTTATAATCCCTGGCGTTAGCGGAATATATGCCCGGAGTTTACCGGAAGACCTTCGGATACCCCCGGCGGAGCCCCCACCGGGGTGACTGGCACCATCATTTTTATGCGATAATATGGGTATGTTTTATGATAAAT
>DYLW01000013.1 GCA_020721865.1 Leptospira biflexa
ATAAATTTCTCGGAAGTAAACTGACTTCCTTGATCCGTGTTAAATATCGCAGGAAATTCCAGGCAAGTTACATTGTTCCGTTATTGTCAGCATTTTTATGTCCTTTTCTATAAGTTTGGTTCTGTCCCGTATATTTGCCGATATTTTTTTTTTAGGAATTCTTTCTCTATTTGGAGTTTGCCGATTTGACTGTACAGATTATCAAGCTTTTCATCATTTTCATTTATATCTTTTTTCTTGTTCTCTTTATCAAAGGCACTGGACGCTCCTTCTACGAGTTTTTTCTTCCAGAGGTTAATCTGTTTGGATGGACCTCTGCGTCTGGGCCAGTTCCTGAATTGTTTTTTCTCCTTTTTACCTTTTTACAAAGAAGAACCCTTGTCCAACATAAATCCGGTTCTGATTTATGGGCTCACTATAGTTACTTAAAAGCGGAAAGCAACGGTTCCTTTTATAAACGCCCCATGGCGGTCTTCTGCGTTAGCGGCATATTCCACACCAATTTCTTCCTTGAAGATGAGCCTGTTTTTGAACATCTGACGAGAAAAAAATGCCCCAATATGGGAATTGGAGCGGTATCCGGAGAAAGCATTCCCTTTGGTCGCTTTTGTGATATCCAGCCCAAAAAAGCCCTGGCCATTCCCAAAAGCAGTGGGAGAAGTGTCATTCAGATCAATCATATAGAGGCGTTCCTTGAGATAACCACCAAAGGTAATCACCGGCCGGATGGAGGGGCGTAGCTTTCCGTATTCCAGACCCAGGGCAAAATCATAATATCCTATATAATGGCCCAGATTTTCACCTGCACTCACTTCATACTCGGTTATGAAAAGCTCATTGGCAGCGATGGAAAGCAATACCTCAAAGGGTTTTTCATCGGCACCGGGAATGGCTTTTTGCCTTTTCCACAGCTTGGCACTGGTGCGGTATTCCAGCTCAAACAGAGAGCGGTCAATTTCATTTTTTTTGGGACCACTGCTTTTATCCCGGAAAAGGTATTTATTATACACTTTCAGGGAAAAATCCCCAATTACGCTGCGGCTGCCAATCAAAAGGCCAAATTTGGTGTCTGTCACCATATCATAATCCCGGTTGGAAATAAAGGTGTTATAGCGGGGGGTAGCGTCCGAACCAAGGTCTGCCTGTGTGAATAATACACCAAAACCATAGTAATTATCTTTATGATTATACGTCAGGTTGAATTCTTCCTGTCCATACAGAATGGAGGGATTCAGCAACCCAAAATCCGGAGTACCCAAAGAAATGAAAATGTTAAACTCATCGCCGGGCTGGAAAAGCACATAAAAATCCATGGGAATTTTTACCCGGCTGGAATCCACCATGTAGTTGGCCAGTTTGCCGGATTTGTAAATGGCCAGGGTCTCATGAACATTATATCCGATTTCTGTGTTATAGATATTTTTTCTCTCCGTGCAACTTCCGGCTGCATCACCACCATCAGGATATTTCCCGTTTTTGTCCTTGCGGGTTTGCAGCTCCAGAATTCTTTCTTCCGAGGCTTTCCGGTACGCATCCGGCAACCACTGGGGAACATCCGCATTAAACCGGTCCATCTCCAGTACTTTCTCCCCTTCCAAAATGGCTTCCTCATAGGCCCCGGTCTGGTATAACAGTCGTCCCAGATTCTGTCGGGGTAAAATGAAATGGGGATTACGTTCCACAGATTTTTTATAGGCCGCCACCGCTTCCGGCAGCTTCCCCATCATTTCATAGGAATAGGCCAGGTTATGGTACGCAATGGCCGATTGCTCATCTATGATCCGGGATGCTGCGATAAATTTACCTTCGGATTCCTCATAAAGTTGCTTCTTTCCGGAGTAAACCCCTTCCCGGATGAGCGTATCCGCACTTTTCTCCTTTGCAGAGGAAGAGTTTTGGAATGCATCCTTCCGGTCAGGTTTCTTTTCCTGAGCGGGAATTCCCGTTGTTATGAGAAGAGATATAAAAATGGCAGAAACGGAAAAATTAGAAGATAACCGGGTCATATTATAGTATCGTTTGTTTCTGTCTCATTTTAGCAATAATTATTTTAAGTTTTTTATGGCCGATTTTATTTCCTCCAGTTTTGCCTTCATCAATTCAGGGTCGCCTCCGGAATCCAGGGATTTTTTAATCTCTTCCAATGCGTTTTTTATGGGGGAGGTTGTGGAATAAATCTCCTCCAGGTGGCTACGGATGGCCTCCCCGATGGTTTCCGGTATGGAGCCATCGGGGGATTGTTTTTTTTCTTTCCCCTGGGAAAGAAAATCTCCCAGGGAGGTTTCCAAATGCTCCGTTATTGCATTCCTTTTTTTGTTTAAATTCTCCGCCGTTTCCGCAAAAATCCGGAAACCGTTCTGAAAAATATCTCCCAGGGAGTCTTTCATCATTAAAACCTCTCAAAATCTCCACTGGATTCCGGATCTTTTGCCAGATGATCGCTATGGACATCGTGAGGATTCTTATGGTCATGGGGAGCAACGGCTGGTTTTTTGATGTCCTTTGCTTTCTGGGCGGATGCAGCATGGAAGACATTTTGGGATTTATCTTTCTCTTTTTTCGTGGCCACCATCCGGGACTGTATCTGGTTTTCTTTGATGCGGAAGAAGCTCACCATCTGCTTAAGAGCTTCCGCCTGACCGGTCATCTCTTCTGCGGTGGATGCCAGCTCTTCGCTGGAAGCCGCATTGGTCTGGGTCACGGTATCCAGTTGACCCATAGCTTCGTTGATCTGCTGCACGCCAGCGTTCTGCTCTTCGGATGCGGAGGTGATTTCCTGTACCAGATCCGCTGTTTTCTGGATGGCGGGAACAATCTCATTCAGGAGTTTCCCTGCCTTCTCTGCGATCTGGACACTGTTGCCGGCCAGATCTCCAATCTCCTGGGCGGCCTTCTGGCTTCTTTCTGCCAGCTTTCTCACTTCTGTGGCCACCACGGCAAACCCTTTCCCCTGTTCCCCGGCACGGGCGGCCTCAATGGCCGCGTTCAGGGCAAGCAGGTTAGTCTGGTATGCAATCTCTTCAATTATGTTAATTTTTTCGGCTATGGATTTCATGGCCGCCACGGTTTCTGTCACCGCTTTTCCGCCTTCGTCTGCATCCGTGGATGTTTTCTTGGCGATATCATTGGTCATTTTTGCATTTTCTGTGTTTTGTTTGATATTAGCTTCCATCTCTTCCAGGCTGGCACTGGTTTCTTCCACGCTGGATGCCTGCTCATTGGCCCCCTGGCTCAGGTTCTGGGCGGTACTGCTCACCTGATTGGAAGCATCGGCAAGAGCATCTGCATTGGTCAGAACATCCCCCATTACCTGGGAGAGTCTCTCCATGGTATTGTTGGAAGACTGTTTCAACTGATCAAATGTTCCCCGGTAATCGTTGATTATCCGGTCGGTGAGATCGCCGGCTTCCATGGCGGACAGAATGCGCACCACTTCTGCCAGACTAGCGTTGATTACTTCCATTAAATCATTCATGCCTTTGCCCATATTGTAGATGAACTGGTCATCCACACCGGCCAGATCCACTCTCTTTTTGAAATCCCCGTCCAAGGCGGCCTGGACAATGCCTTCAATTTCCTTCTGCAGTTTTAACCGGAGGGTAATATTGGTCCATTCCACCGCAGAGCCCAGGCGTTTTCCTTTTTCATCAATCACCGGATTTGCCACCAGATCAAAAGTCTGGTTCCCGATTTCAATCCGGGAACTGTGGGTTGTACTGAAAGAGGAAAGGATTCTTTCCTGGTGGGCAGGATTCCGGTGGAATTCTCCCATGTTTTTTCCTATAATGGCACTGGCATCAAAATTGGGGAGAGCCTTACGGATTTCCATCTGGGCATTCTGGAACATTTTCTGAATGGCTTTATTCGCGTAGATTATTTTAAACTGATCGTCCGCCATCATGATATTGGTGGACACATTATCCAGAGCCACTTTGAGACGCAGAGCATCGCCCAGATTCTCTTTTAGTTTCTGCTGGGTATCCTTTAGCGACTGCAACAGAATTCCCATCTCATCCTTCCGGTGCACGTCAATTTCATTATCCAGTTTCCCCTGCCCAATGAATCCAAAAAGATTGATGACCTGCCCCAGAGGACCGGTGATCCCCCGGACAATCGCAATGGAGAAAAGGGTAGAGATGACCAAAGAGGACAGAACAAGGATAATGAAAAGCATTAAAGTAAATGAATAACTGGATTGCGAATCCTTGTATTCCTTCTCTGAATATTTTCTCTGGTATTCCACCAGATTCATGTGAGATGTTTTTAAGTCTTCAAAATATCCGGCCATTTCTTTGGAAAAAGCAAAATGATTTGCCTCTTCGTAATTCCCTTCCCGGATGTAACGTATTATCACATCAATGCCTTTTCCCCGGTAATCACCCATGGCTTTTTCAAATTTGGCTATTAATTTATTCTCTTCTTCTGTCGTAACTGTCGCGGTATATTTTTTCCACCATCCCATCGCCTCCTTTTTGTATTGTTCAATTTTTTCCAGGTGGACATTGACACTGTGATCCGCGTGGTATACACTGGTATATAGCTTTGGATCATGGGCCAGTGCTTTATTCGCTTCAATATACGTTGCATTAAACCGATACTGAATCTCTAAGAGGAACGTAATGGGCTCCAATCTGTCCTTGAATGTACTTTCAATGCTTTGGTTCAAGCCTCTCATACTATAGATGCCAATGATACTGAGAATCAGCAAAAAAAGGGAGATCGTACCCACCAGTAAAGACAGACGTGCAGATATTTTCATGTTGTTCATTTTTTTCTCCGGTACTTATTTCACTGGTGTTGCTACGAATTCCACCGGCGTGTTGTCAAGATAATTATCTGTTTTTTTATTGCCAATCCCGGATAGATAAAGAATATATCGCAAAATGATTCCGGATGTTTGTATTTATGACAGAAGGGAAAAGAGCGGGAATCTCCTGCTTTCTGTTTTCCGGCATCTGGAATTCCATGCCCGTCTGGTAACAGAAGAAAATGACCTTTTCCGGGAGCGTTTCCAGATTCTGGTCACGGAAATTAACGATGATCCGCTTTTTGGCCGCTTGAAAGTACAAAATCCGGGGCTGAAAATTCTTCTATTTTCCAATTTTTCCCGTGATCCGTACATTGAAAAACTGTATGAATCCGGCATTGAGATGGCTTTAACAAAATCCTATAAACTGAATGATATTGTGGGAATGACAAAAAATGCAGCCATGGGCAAAGAAGCCGAATCTCTTCTGGGTTTAAAAAAATATTTTATTGGTGATCCCGCCGGTGACCAAAATGAACAAATGGAAGCCCTCTGTGCGTATTCCCAAAGAGCGTATTCCGGTGACCAGAAAACAGTGGCATCGGCTATGTTTGCTGATTTTAATAAATTTTATAGCTCTTCTGATCTTCAGAAGTGGATCCCGGATCCGGACATGCTGCATATCGCGGTCAGCGAGCTGATTGACAACGCTGTACGGGCACAGTTGGTTTCCGGGCGGGACAATCTGGATATCTCCATGGAAATTGGCTGTGATTCGGAGAAAATCGGGATTTCCATCTATAACGATGGGAAACCGCCGGATAAAGTATCTCTTTTTTCCAGCCTCAACAGAAAGATGAAATTGACCCACTCCAATTCTTCCCCGGTTTCCCGGGAAAATATTGATAAATATGTAAACGACCACTATCTGGGGGAAAGTGGAAGGGGTTTTTATATCATCCAGAAAGGAGTCCACCTTCTGTCCATCATGCTGATTGAAGATCAGAAAAAAGAAGAAAATCCCAATCTGTTTGAGGCCAGCATTTTATTATATTTGTCCCGCCATCGGAAAGAGGTACAGGAAGGGCAGGGGAAGACTCAAGGGAATTATATGGTATTAACATTATGAAAGCAAAAGATTTTGGAAACAATTTTTTATGGGGATTTGCCACATCGGCCGCACAGATTGAGGGAGCCTGGGACAAGGATGGTCGCCAGCCGTCCATCTGGGATACATTCGCCCGGAAAAAAAAGCTGAACGGAAAACACCGGGATAATCCATACATTGCCTGCGATCATGTAAACCGCTATTCGGACGATGTGAAAATGCTGCACCATCTGGGAGTGAATTCTTACCGTTATTCCATTTCCTGGAGCCGGGTTCTGGAATACGATTCCCGTGGGTTATCCTTCAAAATTAATCAGCGTGGTATGGATTTCTACCGCAAACTTTCTGATAAATTGCACAAAAACGGTATACGCCCTTTTGTGACTCTCTACCATTGGGATCTTCCGCAAATTCTGCAGGATCGGGGAGGCTGGACCAACCGCGATATTATTTCCCTTTTCCGGGAATATGCCTCTGCCGTCACCGACCATCTGTCCCCAACGGTGAAGGACTGGATTGTACTGAACGAGCCCATCATGTTCACGCTCCTGGGTTACGGCATTGGTGTGCACGCACCGGGAAAAAAAGGGGTAAAAAATCTTCTGAAATCCATACACCATGCTAATCTGGCCCAGGCCATGGCTGCTGCGGATATTAAGAAAAATTTTCCCCGGTCACGGGTGGGGACATCCAATGCCATTATTGATATCCAGCCTTTTCGGGAAGATCACAAGGGGGATATCCTTTCCGCAGACAGATACCACGCCCTTTTTTCCCGTGCGTTTGTGGAGCCATACCTGGGGATGGGATACCCCACGGAGAAATTCCCCATGCTGCAGAAAATAGAAAAGTATTTCCGGGAGGGGGATGACTGGAACATCCAGTTTCATTTTGATTTCTGGGGAGTGAACCATTATTCCCGTAATCGCATTAAAAGCAACCGATGGATCCCTTACGTGAAAGGTAGAATCCTGCCTCCGCCTTCCGGAGCGGAAACCACCCAAATGGGCTGGGAGGTATATCCTCAAGGAATGTATAATATTTTAAAATGGATGAGTTCCTACCGTGGGGTCAAAAATATCATGATCACGGAAAACGGTGCGGCCATGGAAGACGTTCCGGAAGGGGGCAGGGTGCATGACCCCCGGCGGATTGAATACTATAAGGCATATCTATCGTCCGCCCTGAAAGCAAAAAAAGAAGGTGTTCCCCTGACCGGTTATTTTGCCTGGAGCTTTCTGGATAACTTTGAATGGGCGGAAGGTTACCGCCCGCGTTTTGGCATGGTCTATGTGGATTATCCCAGCGGGGAAAGAATCCCCAAAGACAGTGCTCTCTGGTACCGGGATTTTATTGCCGGAAAGTAACGTCATTTCTGCCCCAGAAGTCCATGGAACCACTGGTTTAATTTCTCATCCCATGCCTTTTTTGTTTCCACTGCCTTTTGCAGAAGATAATCCGGGTCACGCATTTTTTCCAGTTCATCCAGAAATTTTTCCGCTTCTATGATCTTTTTCTCAAATTCATCCAGAATGCTTTTTACGGCATCCGAATTTTTATTATCAAAATCGGCAAACTGGTATTCAATGATGTCATCCCGGATTTTCCCTTTGGTAAGGAGATGCCATTCTACTTCAAAATATTTCTGGATCAGGGAAAATCGTCCTTCTTTTTCCAGCCGACGGATGCTCACGGTGAGGTAGACATCCTCCAGCATCCGGAAACACGCAATTTTTGCGGCACGGGATACCAGATCATGGTCCTCCGCCAGTTTGAGAGTCTCATCAAATCCGCCAATTTTATCAAAGATTTCCTTCCTTATAAAAATAGCAAAACCGGCGGCATGGGGATCCAGATACTGGTTGATCCGCACGGAGAGATTGGCAAAATGAAACATGATTTTATCCAGACGCAGATCGGATTCCGGACGGAATTCACAGGTGGCAATTCCCAGATTTTTTCTTTTCATTTCTGCAAGGGCTTTTTCCAGAAAAAAATCTGGGAGGATCACATCGGCGTCAAAGAAAAACAGATATTCCCCGCTGGCCACTTCGCTTCCCCGGTTTCTGCCCGGGCCCGGCATTCCGCCGTCCACAACCCGGACACCATAACTTTCTGCAATGGAGCGGGTGGCGTCTTTGCTGCCGGCATCGGCCAATATGACCTCGTAATCCGTGAAGGTCTGTTTCTTAATGGAATCCAATAGTTTGGGAATAAATTTTTCTTCGTTAAGGGCGGGTGTGATTATACTGATTGTGGGCATAAATTCTCCTTTTGTTTACTTTATAAAAGCCGGATTTATTGTCCAGTCAATTCTTCCTGCCATATAAAGTTTGACATCGGGTTTCCGGATTAAAACTGGGCTTGTGGCGTCGTCGCCAAGTGGTAAGGCAGAGCTCTGCAAAAGCTCCACCGCCGGTTCGAATCCGACCGACGCCTTGATTTAGCCCGAATGATGGAATAGGTAGACATACAGGACTTAAAATCCTGGGAGGGAAACCTCGTGCCGGTTCAAGTCCGGCCTCGGGCAGATTATTCTAACCTTATGATCATAGATTCCCACACCCATATAGATATCACCCTGGAATCCGCTCCGGAGCTGAAAGACACTCTGTTTATAAACGCACGGGAGAATGGCGTTGCCGCAATGGTGCAGATTGCTGCCCACGTAGATTCCTATGAATACTCCCGGAGTCTGTCCCATTCTCCCACCCCGGTTCCGGTGTTCTATACCATCGGTATGCATCCGGGGGAAGCCCATGAATCGGATACGTCCGCGGGTATCCATTTCGCGAGAGAACATAAAGATGATCCAAAATTTATCGGGATTGGAGAAATTGGACTGGAATACTATTACGCGAAGGAGCATGCACAAATCCAGAAAAAAGTATTCCGGGAATATCTGGATTTGGCTGCCGAATTGGGAAAGCCAGTGGTGATCCATAGCCGGGACGCTTTTGAGGATACCCTTTCTATTTTGGAATCATACCAGAATGATATAAATATTTTAATCCACTGCTTCACCGGGGATCGGGAGCAGATGGAAGAATATATGAAAAGAGGTTTTTATATTTCCTTTTCCGGTATACTCACGTTTAAGAACGCAAAAGCCATCCAGGAAGCGGCTCTGCATACTCCTCTGGATAAAATTCTCATTGAAACGGATGCCCCCTTTCTGGCCCCCTCTCCCATGCGGGGAAAAACCAACCAGCCAGCCTATCTGTGGCATACCTTTGAATATCTTGCCAAATTAAGAAACCTTCCCGTCGATGAAATTTCCCTGACCCTTGTGGAAAATACGCTGGCGTTTTACGGGATTCCCTTTCTTCCCTGAACGGATTTTTGAATCGCAAAATGGCCGCTTCGCCGGTATTTATTCCGGTAAGCATTTTTTTAATCCAGAAAGCATAACACAGATCTTAGAAGACGGAGAGGAGGGGGATTATCAAAGCTCTGGATTTTGCCTATATAACAAAAAAACCCCTTGCGGGGTCTTCTTGATTGTCTAAAGAATTTTACGTCTTAGTTGTGGATAGCTATAATCTCGTCCCGGTTGACCTCAGAAAGGATTTTTTCATACTCAGGAGAGTTCTTTTTATACTTCAGTTCAGCGGCACGCAGAAGGTGTTCATTCTTTTTCTTTTTCAGGAAAATTCTTTCATCTTCTGTTCCGGCATTATATTTGGTCAGCACATTTTCCCGGAATCCATAGCAGGATGCCAGATATTTGTGGGGTGAAATCTCTTTGTCATATTTGGGATCCAGATTGATATATCTTTCCAGTATGTCTATACACTGGGGAAGATTTTTCAGGTCATACTGCTGGATTACCCAGTCTCTGTACACATCTGCGATCAGCTCTTTAAACTTGTCGGATTCCCGTACTTTTCTATTCTGGATTTCATCCATGTGTGAAATGGAACGGCTGAAGTATGTCACTGCCTTCAGTTTGGCTTTGCGCTTCATTTCTGCTATCTGCCGCTCTTCCTTTGACTTTCTGTCCAGAGTCTGCCAGTACCATTTTTCGTTCAGATGCTTGGCTTCTGCAGCTTCTTCTCTGTATCTCTGAACACTTTCCCTCATTTTTTGGATGATGGATCTTCCGGTCTGGTAATTGGAAAGAGCCAGTCTCAGTTTATTCTCCGCAAACGCATCACTCAGTGTTACTAACTGATCAAAGGACTCAATATACGGTTTATAATCAGGATTATGCCATTTTGCTTCAGACTCATCGGCAACCTGACCTTCTGTTTTTTTATCCCCGCCCTCGTTCGCAGGCGGATTCTGAGCCGAAATTCCTGCTGTCAGCATTGCGACAGCGAATAACATTAATATCTTTTTCATAACTTAACCCTTCCCTTATAAAATTTTATAGCTATTTACGGTAAGTATCGGTAAACGCTCTTCCCAAACTTAAAAAAAAACTAAATTATTTCAAGCGGCTTGGACATTTCTGAAAATGTTTTTACAAAAGGCAAGCTATTTTTGCTGTATTTTTCATGGAAAAACCTTATAAAAAAACGTTGACGGGCATCGACCAGTTTTTGTTACTGCCGTAATGACGAAAAACATCGTTATTGAAAATGTCTTATCCAATCGATGGAAAAGCATTAGAACAAGGATAAAACTATCTGCGGGAACGCAGAAAGAGTAAATAATCCAAGGAGAATATATGTCTAAGTTAAAAGAAACGTTGAAAGAAAAGATTGAAGGCTGGAGACCCCGCACCACAAGACTCATCAAAGAATTTGGTAATGTCAAACTGGGAGAGGTAACCATTGAGCAGGCAATTGGCGGTATGCGTTCCGTAAAATCCCTGGTAACAGATATTTCCTATCTGGATCCCAATGAGGGAATCCGTTTTCGCGGATACACCATTCCGGAAACTCTGGAAAAACTCCCCAAAGCACCTGGAGTGGATATGCCGTCCGTGGAGAGCTTTGTATATCTTCTGCTTACCGGAGATATTCCTTCCGCTTCCAATGTGCAGGAAGTTGCGGCAGAATTTAAAGCCAGGTCCGGAGTTCCGCAGTATGTTTTTGATGTAATGAGAGCACTTCCCCGGGATTCCCATCCTATGGTGATGCTGTCCGCAGCGGTTGTGGCCATGCAGCGGGAATCTGAATTTGCAAAAGCTTATGAAGCCGGCGTCAATAAAATGGACTATTGGGACAGCACGTACGAAGATTATATGAATCTTCTGGCAAAACTGCCCACCATAGCGGCTTATATCTATCGTATGAAATACCGTGCCGATGTGATCATTCCTCCCAATAATGATCTGGACTTTGGAGGAAACTTTGCTCACATGATGGGAATCCCCAAACCGTATGATGATGTGGCCCGTATGTATTTTATCCTCCACAGTGACCATGAAAGCGGAAACGTATCCGCACACACCGGACACTTGGTTGCCAGTGCCCTTTCTGATATGTATTATGCTCAGTCTGCCATGCTGGATGGTCTGGCTGGTCCTCTGCATGGTCTGGCTAACCAGGAAGTGTTGCGTTGGATCCAGGGCGTGATGGATAAAATGGGCGGAAAAATCCCATCAGAAGAAGAAATGAAAAAATTTGTTTGGGATACTCTGAATTCCGGACAGGTAATCCCCGGATATGGTCATGCTGTACTGCGGAAAACTGATCCTCGCTACCAGACACAACGGGAATTCTGTCTCAAGCATCTGCCCAATGACGATATCTTCAAGTTTGTGGATATTCTCTACAAAGTGGTACCAGACATTCTGGTCCAGCAGGGAAAAGCCAAAAACCCATGGCCAAACGTGGATGCCCAGTCTGGGGTTATCCAATGGTACTATGGCCTGAAAGAATACGATTTCTATACCGTTCTTTTTGGTGTGGGACGTGCTATCGGTGTTGGGGCCAATATTGTTTGGGACAGAGCTCTGGGATATCCTCTGGAAAGACCAAAATCTCTGACTACTGCAATGCTGGAAGAAGTGGCCGGAATCAAAAAGTAAAACGCTCATTTCTCAGGAAGAGGCCGCTCCAAGCGGCCTTTTTTTTCTTTTTTTCAAAAAAAAACAAAAAAAATCCGCATATTTTCCATAAATTTATTGACGGAGTGACTCATTTATTTATTGTGCACTGCACAACAAAACAGGAAAGCGGAAACATGAAAAATTTCTTCCGAAAGATGAAAAAAAACGAGGTTGCCCGGAGAAAACGGAATATTTTGCGGGTGTCTGTGGCCGTGATCCTGCCCGTTCTGCTTTTGGCTTCCAGTGGCGTGCATAGTACCATACAGAAAGATATTTTTAATACATATACCAATATCCGACTGGGCGTAGCTTATCTGAACGACCTGGCCGGACAAATGACCTCTCTGGAAGAGGTAGCCATGGCCCATAACGCAGGGCCGGGTGCCGTGAGACGGGGCTTTAGGCCGGAGTCTTACTGGGAAAAAATACGCACCTCCTATAGCGAGATTTCACACGATTTTTAAAGCGACACTTAAAGACCAATTCGAAATCCTTCGGATTGGTCTTTTTTTCTTTTTCCTCCAATCCGGTTTCCAAATATTATAATATCCATGCCGGCTTCATCTTTTTTTATCTGGAGGATGGGCTTGAAGGCGGGGCATCCTATTATTGGGCACGGGAGGAGGATTATTCTGCGGATATGCTTTCTGTTCCGGTTACGGGGGAATTGATTCTGGAAATATCTCCGCTGCGTACTTTCCCCAAAGTGAAAAACAAAAAAGCCACCCACTGGGAAAAACCGCGACCGGTTTTTGTTCCATATATGAAATTCTTTGCCGGTGGAAGCTATCTGTGGGTACAACGGGAAGAAAAGAAAGGATATTACCGGGGATATTCCCGCAGCGTGAATTCTGTTGATTTTCTGGGTGGGGCGGCCTGGGTTTTAAATATGCTCTGGTTTCCCGTTTTTCCCTGAAGATGGAAGGTGTTTTTTTTATCCAGACAGAAACAGAAATCCAGAGTTTTGCGGCTGTGGAGATGGGGGGAGTTTTTCACTACTGGTACCGTCTACCGAATCGTTTACACTGTCAAGGAGAAATTATTTTTATCCCATGTTCACTTTTTACCTGGAAACCCATGGCTGCCAGATGAATGAGTATGATACCCTCATCGCCCGGAGTATTCTGGAAAGGGCGGGCGGGGTCTGGACATCCCGGGTGGAAAGTGCCCATTTGATTGTCATCAATACCTGTGCTGTCCGGGAAAAAGCCCAGGAAAAAGTGTTGAACCGGGTGCGTAGCCTGCTTTACCTGAAGAAAGAGAACGCCCGTGCCATCGGGATTATTGGGTGTGTTGCCCAGAGCGAAAAAGAGAAATTACTGGAAAATGCTCCGTTGGATTTTGTGATTGGGCCGGATTCCCTCCGTTCGCTGGCAGACCTTGCTGGCGTTGCGGAAAAAATTCCGGATGCAAATTCCCTGCCGGTTGTGAAGACAAAAATATCAGAAAGAGAAACCTATGAGGATATCCTTATCCGGAATTCCCGGTATTTCAGTGTGGAGGATTTTCCTTTTTCCCGGTTTGTCACCATCCAGAGAGGCTGTGACCATTTTTGCAGCTTTTGTGTGGTTCCGTTTACTCGTGGCAGGGAGAGATCCAAATCCACCCAGAGCATTCTGGATGAAATTAAACACTGGGAAGAAACTGGTGCAAAATCCATTCTACTTCTGGGACAGAATGTGAATTCCTTTCATAATTCCACGGATACTTTTGTGGATTTGCTGGAGAAAATTCTCCGGGAAACCGGGATCCCCCGGATATCTTTCACCTCTCCGCATCCAAAGGATTTTCCCATGGAGCTTCTTTCCCTCATCGGCCGGGAAAAGCGTCTGGTGTCCCACCTGCATGTCCCCCTCCAATCCGGCTCCGATGGGGTTCTGGAAAGAATGAAGCGGGGATACAGCCAGAAAGACTATCTGGAATTAATAGAGAACGCATACCGGGAAATTCCCCGGTTAAACCTGACCACGGATATTATTGTGGGTTTTCCAGGAGAATCCCACGAGGACTTTGAACAGACCCGGAAAGTCATGCAACTGGCCGATTTTGATTCCGCATTCATGTTTGCCTATTCAGAAAGGCCACACACCTACGCCCGGCAAAAATACCCGGATGACATTCCGGAGAAGTTAAAAATAGAACGGTTGCAGATTATCATAGAGGAACAGAATGCCAGAGCCCGCAAAAAAAATGAGACCTATCGGGGAAGCACCGTTCTTATGATCCCGGAAGAATTTTCCAAACGCGGTCAGGAATACATTGCCGGAAAAAGCGAAAACGGGAAAAAAATTCTCCTGGATTCCCGCAATCTGCCGGAGGAATGGATTACCCGGCATGAGGAAATACCGGTTATGGTGGAATCGGCCACATCTGTCACCCTGTTTGGGAAAATTACGGAACCGGATGTTTGTTGAAGCGGGTACGAAAATCCATGGATTCAATAAATATGGGATTCGTCATTTCCTCCAGGCGGGAAAAAATTCTGCCGTTAAAAAGATCTTTCCATTTTTTGGGTTCCTCATTGGATGTGATGATGGTGGGTTTCATGCTTTCATAGCGGGCATTGATTAAATCGTAGAGGGTTCTTTTTTCCCATTCACTATCGGCCTGGACGCCAAAATCATCAATAACCAGCACATCGCTTTGTGCGATTTTATTATATATTTCCTCCCCTTTGCCATACATCGCATTTTCTGTATTGAACGTTGCACGGATGGGATTAAAAAAGTCCCGTGTAATATTGATATACGTGGATTTAACCTGGTATTCATAGATGAGTTCATTAAGGATTAACGACGCCAGCATGGTTTTTCCGGTGCCGGTGGGTCCATAAATATACAAACCGGAGCGGTTTTCCAGGGATATCTGGCGATAATTTTCCAGATAATTAATGGCCATATCAAAAGCTGCCAGAAGAGATGTCCGGATACCCGGATCATCGGAGAAATCTGTCTGGAAACTGTCCAAGCGGGAGTATATATACTTTTCCGGGATGTGGGAATTCTGAAAAATCTTTTGGATTTTTTTCACGGTTTCCCGGGTGTTTTTGCAAACGCAGACTCTTGTGGTTCCGGTAGTGTATTCATGGATCAGATATGGATACTGCTTTTCGCACTCACAGTATTTTTCCACGCACTGGCATATTTCCAGATTCAGCACATTCTTTTTCCCCGATGGCGGGCGGTAGATATATCCTTTCCCGTGGCAGTAGGGGCAGTGGATATCCGGAACGGGATGCATAGTGCCAGAAAAAAATAACGGGGGAACGCATAAAGAAAAAAACGTTTTTGTTACCTTTTTAGTGGATAAAGCGTCCTATTGAGAAATGAGCAAGGAATTATTTCAATCGGAGGGTTTTCGTAGAGAGCAGGATTCCCTGGATCAGAATACAGATTTAAGGATGGTTCATCTGCCCATCCATCTCTTCACGCTTATGGAACGCGAGATCATACCATTTTTTTATGCAGTCCATCAATCCATGGTAACGGAGGATATTGCCATATTCTGTGGGAAATTAAAAGAATTCTCTGTTCGGTATAATCTGGGATTTCTGGAACGATTTGCACAGAATTTGGAGATGCACCTCCGGAATTTCTCTGTGGAGGAGATGGAAAACTATCTGGATATTTTTGACGGCTTTATCCGGAATCACACACGGGGTAAAATTGACGGAAAAAAAATATCGGAAAAAAATCCATAAGGCGGCCAAATATATCCAATCCAAAATGGGAATTTCTCTGCCGGAATCCGGAGTCGCCATTTTTCTGGGGTCTGGTATGGGGGAATTTATCAGGAAGGTGGAAATTCTGGGGCGTATCCCCTATCAAAAGATTCCCGGATTCCGGAAACCTTCGGTGCCGGGTCACGCCGGCGAACTCATCTTGGCCCGGCGGAAGAGAACCGTTTTCTGGATTGCCTCCGGCAGAATTCATTATTACGAAGGTTATGGCATGGAAACCGTAACGTTTCCAGTGCACGTGCTGGCCGAACTGGGGGTGTATGTCCTCATCCTGAGCAATGCAGCCGGCAGCGTATCCGGGGAATTGCATCCGGGCGATGTGGTGGTTCTGGAAGATCATATCAACGGCATGGGAACAAACCCCTCCCGGTTTCCGTTTCTGCCGGAAAAACCTTTTACGGATATGACGGAAACATACAATAAAAAACTGATTTCTGATTTTATAGCCATCGGTCAGAAATATTCGATTCCCATAAAAAAGGGGATTTATTATGCGGTTTCCGGGCCCTCCTTTGAAACTCCGGCGGAAATCCGGATGATGGCCACGCTGGGAGCGGATATGGTGGGAATGAGCACAGTGCCGGAAGCCGTGGCCGGGAAATACCATGGCATGAAAATTTTTGCTTTCAGCGTTATATCCAACTATGGCTCTGGTACCAGTGGCAGTGGTGTGGATCATGATTCCGTGCTGGAAACAGTAAAGAAGAGAATGAACGCCCTCAATCCGGTGCTACTGGAATTTATTGGGAATATGACGTCCCTTGATGAGGTTAAACAAAATGCAGAAAAATCCGCTCTTTCAGAATAAGACCACCATGGTCATCCGTAAATCCCCGCTGGTATCCGAATACAACCGGCTGGACGAAGAGAACCCGCAGCAGGAAAATCTACCCAGGGAAGTCCAGCGGAAAAAACCCGATGTGTTTCCCCATTTGAAGGAACCCCTTCTGATGCGGCACTACCACCGTCTGGCACGGATGAACTACTCCTGGGATGACGGTCTCTATCCTCTGGGATCCTGCACCATGAAATATAATCCCGTGCTGCATGATTCCCTTTCGGCTCGCCCGGCCTATTTGAACGCCCATCCGGCCTGGGGGGAGGGATATACCCAGGGAGCTCTGCGTCTGGTTTATGAAACCCAGAAAATGCTGGAGGATATTCTGGATATCCATTCCGTGAATCTCCAGCCGGCAGCCGGTGCCCATGGAGAACTGACTGGTGTTCTTATGATTCGCCGGTATTTTGAAGATAAAGGGGTGGAAAAAAAAACCATATTGATTCCGGATTCCGCCCACGGCACCAATCCCGCCTCCGCCATGATGGCGGCGTTTGATCCCGTGCAGGTGAAATCCCGTCCGGACGGCACTCTGGATTTGGAGGATTTAAAAAATAAAATTAATGATAAAACCGCCGCTTTGATGATCACCAATCCCAACACTCTGGGGGTTTTTGAAAAAAATATTATTGCCATAAAAGAAATTCTGGAAAAATACCACGCCCTTCTCTTTATGGATGGTGCCAATTTAAACGCCATTGCCGGAAGAATCTCCTTTAAAAAAATGGGTGTGGATGTAACCCAAATGAATCTGCATAAAACATTTTCCACCCCCCATGGTGGCGGTGGACCGGGGCAGGGGGCCATTGGTGCGTCCGAAAGAATGGCACCCTATCTCCCCAACCCTTCTCTGCGGATGACCCTGAAAGACCAGAAGCCCTGGTATGAATTCTATTCCCCGGCAAAATCCATCGGCAAAATGAAAGCATGGTATGGACAGTTTGGGATCATCATCCGTGCCTGGGCGTACCTGAAAACCGTGGGAAACCGGATGGCAGATGTTTCCGGAAAGGCCGTACTGAATGCGAATTATATTAAAAAGGAATTGTCCGGTTTCCTGGAACCGGCATCGGAAAATCCCTCCATGCACGAAGCCGTTTTCAGCCAGAAGACACTGGCGGATGCCGGTATCTCCACCATGAATCTGGCTAAAGCACTGCTGGACCGGGGTTTTTATGCTCCCACGGTTTATTTTCCGCTGAATGTACCCGGTGCGATTATGATTGAACCCACAGAGACAGAATCCAAAGAAGAAATGGATTATTTTATATCCTGCGTGCGGGAAATTGTGGATATGGCAAGGGCGTCCGATGAGGGCAGGGCAAAAATTGCCGGATCTCCTTACGATACCGCCGTGCGACATCCCGATGAGGTGGGGGCAGCCAGAAATCCACGGCTGAAGTGGTAAGGGGGAACGATGGTTATTGTAACAGGAGGAGCGGGTTTTATTGGCAGTGCTTTTGTGTGGAAACTCAACCGCGAAGGCATTGACAATATCCTCATCGTGGATAATGTGAACACATCGGACAAATGGAAAAATCTGGTCCCACTGCGGTTTGCCCAGTACCAGTCCAAATTTGATTTCTATGACCGGATGACAGAGAATGAGATGCCCGGCGGGGTTTCCATGGTGGTGCATCTGGGAGCCTGCTCCTCCACCACGGAAACCGATATGGACTATCTATACGATAATAATGTGGAATTTTCCCAGAAACTGGCCGAGTGGAGCATCCGGAAAAAAATACCGTTTATCTACGCCTCCAGTGCCGCCACCTATGGGGAAGGGGAAAATGGCTTCACCGATGACCACTCCAGCCTGGCTAAACTCCGCCCGGTGAATCGCTACGGGTATAGCAAACAGCTCTTTGACCTGTGGCTGCAACGGAATCATTATCTGGACAAGGTGACTGGCATCAAATTCTTCAATGTATTCGGTCCCAATGAATACCATAAAGGAGATATGTCCAGCGTCATTTTTAAGGCGTTCCATAAAATCAAGGAGACAGGAAAATTCAGCCTGTTCAAATCCCATCGGGAGGGGTACCGGGATGGAGAACAGAAACGGGATTTTATTTACATAAAAGACGTGGTGGATGTGATCTGGTATCTGTCCCAAAATCCGGATAAACCGGGCATCTATAACTTAGGTACCGGAATTGCCCGGAGCTGGAATGATCTGATCCTTGCCGTCTTTTCCGCCATGGAGCTTCCTCCCCGGATTGACTATGTGGATATGCCGGAAAATCTCCGGGGAGCATACCAGTATTTTACACAGGCAGAAATGAGTAAATTAAAGAACGCCGGCTTCACCAACCCAATGACGTCTCTGGAAGATTCCATCCGGGATTATGTGCGGAATTATCTGGCAACCCCGGATCCTTTTTTGACGTAATACGGACTCCTCCGGACTTACGGCAACAGGGCGGCACAGTCTTCGCATTTGCCGGCGGCCTGGGCATCCCGTGCATAATCTGACGGGCGGCGGGAATCAATATCCACCAGGTTTTGATCCGCTCCGGCTTTGAGGAGAATCTCTATATTTTTGGTCATCCCATTCATGGCGGCAATATGCAGGGCATTCATCTGGAGCCGCTCCACCTTCAGGTTCACTTTGGCACCGTTCTTGAGCAGAAGCTGGAGAATTTCCGGGGAATTCATGCCGGCGGCATAATGCAGAGCCCCAAACCCATATTTATCCAAAGCGTTCACATCCGCCCCGGCTTTGAGGGAGGTTTTCACCAGCTCCACATCCATCTTCTTAACCCCTTTTATCAGATCCCACTGGGGATTAGCTGTGATGGTGACGCTCACCAAAAGAAAGGTGACGCTCACCATAATTTTTTTAAATTTCATTTAATCTATTCTCCTTTTTATCTGACCACTACTACGGTTCCCCGGTAACGGTTGCTGCCGGCACGGATGGAATACATATACACCCCGCCACGCACGTAGTTGCCGTAATCGTCCCGGCCGTCCCAGTAGACACTGCCCTGGTTGTACGTATTATCTTTCACCCAGTACCGGACTCTTTTCCCGTCCATGGTATAGATGGCCACCTCATACTTCTTCGCGGAGGCATCCAGATCAAACGTGAGTTTCATGTTCGCGAATGTTTTGTACCCTTCAGCATAGTCTTTTCCATTTACATAATAGGAGTCTGTCCGGCCGGGGGTGAATACCCGTGGGAAGACTTCCACATTGTCGATGGGGGCATCTGCCGATTTGGAGAGTATGGTGTAGGTGCGGTGCAGGTAGGTGATATTTGCGGTGACCGTGTTATCGGAAGGATTCACCGTGCCGCCCACTTTCATCCATTTCTTACGGGTATACTCCCAATAGAAGATAGAAAGGCTGGATTCACCCCACCCATTGGCGGAAATATCCGCGTCCGAATATCCCAGAATCAGGGTGGCGTCGCTCTTGAGCTGGTTTTCCACCACGGGCGTATAGCTTCCGGATTTTTCCATTTCCGTGATGACGTTGAACACATAGTGTCCGCCCCGATTGGAAACGCTATAGGAACCATAGTCGCTTTGCTGGCTGCCGATGTCTGCAAGGATACCATAAACCTGGCTGGCAGTTTCTTCCATGCGGATATTGATCCGGGGGGAGTTATCCAGAGCACCGGGAGGCAGAATGAGCCGGGATTTAAAATCGCTCATGTTATACACTTCCTGGGTGGCCACGGCGTCTCTATCCAGTTTTTTATACTTAACCTGATAGGGACCGGGCACTTCGTTTTCCGGGCGGGTAATCACACCCTTGGTGACAGTGAACGTACTCCAAGTTTTTTTCTGTTCCACGTCTGCATTCTTGAGAAGATAATCCACGCTTTCCAGCAGGGAGCTCGATGAGTTTACTTTTACCACATAGTTGCCATCGGCCAGCCGGTCAAAAATATAGGTGGGATACTCTCCTTCTCCGTTTTTCTTGTACACGGAAACTGGTACGGTGGCATTGCTCACATCCACTGCACGGGTGGTCCCATTGGACTGGTACAGGGTGAACTGGAGGGAGGAAAGCACGGACTTCATCCCGGCATTGGTGTCCTGGTATTTGGGGGCAATCTGCCCGATGATCCGCCCATAGGTGGGTTTGCGGAAATACTGGTAAACCGGATTTCCATTTTCTATGGTGGATTTGGGATCCCCGCCCACTCCGACTTTTTTTACCCGGGAAGACAATTTCAGGTAATAGTTACCATTGAGGAACGTGGCCGGGGTTGTATTCCCACCAATAATCTCCCCTTTCGCGTCATAGGTATAGGTCTGGGTGTCTTCCGCCTGCAGGTTATCATCCAGATTCTCCGGAAGGGTAAACGTGATGGTGATTTTATCAATCTCGCCGATGGCCAGACCACCTCCGGTAAGGCCGGAATAGTCCACCGGAATGCGGAGAGTCTCAAAATGGGTTCCATCCGCACCGTCCGCATCTGCACCGTAGCTTCCATCCTGCGTGTACAAATCCAGCAGGTTGACACTCAGATTAGAATAATCTTCCGTGGCGGTGGAAATACTGGCCGGCAGGGTGATGACTCCGCCCTTGGAGCTGGATATCGTCACTTTATCCGCAGAGGTGAGAATTTTATTCCAGAGGGTGTGGACAGCTCCCGCCCCATGATTAGAAACATCCATTTCAGAAAGATAAATGTAAGCATGGGATATTTTATAGTTCTGGGAGCCGTTCTGCAACAGGTACGTGATCTGGGCTTTATTCCCCAGAAGAGAGACCACATAGTGGGAATCCGTGTATTGTGCCAATTTTGCTATATCGTTTTCGCTGGACACGTCATACAAATCTGGATCCACAAAAAACTGAGAATACCCAATGGAATCCGTATCCGCATTCAGCAGGGTCAGACGCAGGGTTTTGCTGGGATCCAATCCGGGGTTCAGGGCAATCCCCTGGCCGGTCATAACCGCATCAGCCTTGACCCATTTGTTTTCATCCGCCTTGTTCTCATTCCCTGCCGTTGTGAGAACTCCAGAATGGTTATCCGCATGGACAACCAGATCAATGTTCCCGCTGGTGCTGGAAGACTCTTCAATGCGGAACTGGATGGTGTCGCTTTCTCCGGGACGCAGGCCGTTTTTGGCTTCATAGTCGATGGTATACACTCCGCCATCATTGCCGCCATTCCCATCAGTATTTTGTCGCTGGGTGACAGTCGCATTCTTGGTGACAGTCAACCCATCCGGGGTATCCCAGCCCGCATTATCGGAATCAAATTTCACACCGGCCTGGATGTTCATGGTATCATCCGGAATTTTTATCTTGAGACGGTAGATCACATTTCCCGGCTGGGTAGTGGAGCTGGCTGTATTCTCCACCCGGATCCGCAGAGTGTGGGTACGGGGAGCCCCAGTGGTGCCATCCACTTCATCCTCCATGACCATCTGGGGTTCCGTGATATAGGCAATGGCGGATGGATCGCTCTGGGCAATTTCAATCAGGTTGGATTCTTCCGGAAAGGATTTGATAAACGCATAGCCCCCGCCACTGGTTTCATACAGAGCGGACGCCTTGAAAGAAATTTTTCCGCCCAGACATTTCTCTCCAGCTTCACAGGTTCCGTTATCATTGCCGATGCTATCCCCGGAGATTTCCACCGGTGTTCCGGAGCGGGCAATGTTTTCTCTCAAATCGCGACGATTCGCCATTGCCAGATCCGCTGCCACACTGCCGGCATCAAAGAATTTATCCGGCAGGGTGACAGTGATGGTATCGGACTGGTCTTTGGCGATGGGGGTGGCATAGCTAAGCTGGAGATAATTACACCGGTTAAAGGAATCCGGCTCATTGGAATTCAGGTCATCGGCGGAAATATCCGTGGTGTCATAGTGAATAGCTGTTCCCGCATCACATTTATCAGCGTTTGTACTGGCGGCATTGTACACTCCGCTTTTAGTCAGTTCAAACGCCCCACGGGTGGAGCTCACATTGGCCGCACTTAAACCACTCAGATCAAAATAACCGGGAAAGGCAATCCGCACTTTGGTTATTTTGTCATCGGCATCTGTGGACTGGTTGGCTACTGTGAACGTGAATGTATTGGAGGAGGATTCCGCCTTGATCAAGCGGTTGTCCACCACGAAGTTGGATTTATACGTGGGTGTCACCACCTCTGTCTGGGTGGTTTTGCTGGAGCTGGAAAGCAGGGCGGCATCCGGAGAGACCACCGTGGTATCATTGAAATTCCCGGCTTTGAAAGTCCACGCATGGAACGCCAGAGTGGTTTCATCATGGGCCGCGTCAAAATGGAGGGCCAGCTTTTTACTGCCCACGTTCACCGGAGTCAGCCGGGCACTTTCGCAGAGCGTGATCCGGAGTTTATGGGGTAAATCATAGTCTCCCCCGTCTCCAGTATCCACAATGGTATAATCCCCCGTGGCACAGGAATCCGTACTGCGGGTCAGGAGAGTGCCACCGGCGGTGGATTCCGGAGCATTCGCGGAAGGAATGGAATACAGCCGGAAACGGGAGAAGGGGATGGCGGTGGCCGTACAGGAAGAACCGTTATCTTCTGCCACGCATTTGACCAGAGCCGGTGGGGTAATCTCCACCACCCGCAGGTCGTTATACTGCTCAGCCCGGTTTTCCACCAGAATCACCTGTTCCCAGGGATAGTCCGGATTTCCGGCGGATATTTTATTGACCGATTGCGGATACACATACATAATATGGAGTGCCTCCGGATTGGCCAGACTGAGGATATTCCAAGCCAGACCTGCCTCTCCGGTGCCAGTCACCGGATTTTCCGCCACGGCAGTGACGTAATCGACTATGGAATGGTAGTGCTCCAGATCGTCATTGGAATCTGCCGTCAGCTTGCCCGTAAAAAGCGGTCCCGGCAGATTGGTATGGGAATAGGTGGCGTTGGTGAAAAGATCCGACCAATAATCGGTATACACATTCCAGGTGAGATTCTCCGCATTGGAATGGGTTCCGGGAACGTTGAAACTCCGTGTCTCTTTGAGGCGGAATTCCAGATTGGCCTGGGATGTGGCCAGTTTTCCCAGAGAGAAATTTACCAGAATATCACTGCCGGAGACGGTCATGGTGGTTCCCGCCGGCAATGCGTCCACACTCTGGAAGCTGGAAAGATCAAACTCCGCCGGAGGAGTGATTTTGAGCCGATGGATTTTTGCACTTCCGGAATTGGCGTTGATGGTCATCTTGAAACGGTGGTAGTCTGTCACCGTGGAGCGGATGGACTGGTTGTTGATCCGGGATGCCGGGTTGCTGGGATCCGTGGGCTTCTCAATGACTTCCACCTTCATGGAAGGACGGGTCAAAAATTCCGTGGTCAAAAGAGAAGACGGAATGGCCTCTTTATTCCCGTAGCCATTGCCGTCCCCGTTATAAAACGTCGCATTCCACACCCGGGTGGTATCTGTATTGATGGAATGAGTCCAGGAAATGAGAGCGGATGCCGTGGCTGCCGGAGCTAACCCTGGAGCCGTCCATACCATCCGCAGAGCTTCTCCATCGGCACCGGTACAGGGGAATGCGGACGCGGAATTGTCTGCATTCAGAATACAGGTCACGGTCGCCGCCGGGGTGACAGTCACCGCCCCATCTGCCACACTCACTCCGGAAGGAACCTGGAGTTTGACTTCGGTTACGTAGTTGGAACCGCCACCGGTGGCCGCATTCTTTAAAAACAGCTTGGACTGGACGGTGTCTGTCCCGGTTGTACGGTATACCACTTTGGGTTCCATGGTGGCTCCCATCTCCGGAGGGGGTTTTTTATAGACAAGCTGATTGGTCTGGTTGTCCGTATCATTATACGCATCGTCCGTGTCTCCGGATCCATAGTATTTGGTGGAAGGAGCGTACTTTCCGGTGGAAAGGTCATTGGCTTCATTATACAGATTCACCACAATGGATTGGGTACCAAAATCCGTGACAGAATCCGTAAAGGTGAAATTGACAACGTCCACCACAGAGGTTCCGTCTGATGCGGCTCCGGATTTGGGCAGGGAGTCCGCAAGGGCAGAATACTGGATGGTGAATGTCCGGTTGCCGGCATTCCAGGAGGAGGTATACTTACCGGCCATGGAGGTTATGGTACCATTCGTGTCTCTCTGGATGGAATTGATGGTGGGTGCAGCGGAAACCATCCCGGCGGGGAAAACCACATCGTATTTGTACAGATTGTTCTCTGTCAGCGTAGCGGTATTTTTCACATAGAGGACGGCGGTGGTGGACGGTTCTGTGGCGTCCACATCATAATTTTCAGTGGCGGTTTTGGGACCAGTAAAAAAGGATACCCCGGTTGGATCCGGAAACTGGAGTTCCATATCCAGGGTCTTTGCGGTGGAGGCTTTTGCATACGAAAGTGTCCCGGAGGCATTCTCCAGTTTCACATAAAAGGTACCGCTTCTTTTGGTGGTATCCCCATCATTCCCATCACAGGCCGATGGGTTGATGGTCTCAAAGATGCCATCAGCGTTGGTATCCAGAACAGAGCATTTGCCATCCGCCCCGCCGGGATTGGTGAGGGACGCGTCCTGGCTCACTGTAAAGGTGATTATCTCATAAGGAGATCCGGTATCCTGGTTGGAGGGGATGGCTCCGGAACCCAGTCCGGCGTAATTGATGGTGACTGTTTTAGCTACATCATCAATGGTGGCTGTTGTATACGCACTCCCGGATGCAACCCCGGATACATAACGCTGCGTTGATATCCCGGTTATGGACAGAAAAGCCGGGTAATGGATCACCGTCTGGTTGATGTTGTTACTCTTTCCTCCGGTATTCACCAGCTTCATTTTGAGTTCGGTGGTTCCCTGGGTGACTTCGTTTGTGTATACTTCCGCCGGGGAATTGGCTTCTATACTCCGGTAAACAAACGCCTCGCCTCTGGGATCCGGCGGAGAGAGGGATACATTCCAGCTTGCCGCCGGGCTTTCCTGTCCCATGGAAAAATGGGGACCGGCGTCCGCATAATTGTGATTATCCGCCCGGAATAGAACGGGGAACGTGTGCAGAGGATCGTTGGTGGAACGGTAGTATTTCAAATCCATTTGGATTTCCAGCGTTTTTCCTTGTTGCAGATAACTGCCTGCGGGGAGATCAAACTGCATCACTTTCCAGTTATGGCCACCGAAACTTTCCTCCGTGGGGCCAGTAATGGTGGGAGAAATGGCCGTCCCATCAATTGTAATGTTATGAAAAGTTGCTCCCGTGATGGGCTCCGGATTGAGTCTTTCCCTCAAAGCATCCGCATCCCCGCCGGAATAGGTATCATCCGCTGCACAGTCTCCTTCATGAGGATCTCCGGAGGGACAGTTGTATACTTCAAAAGGAATCAGAATCTGCACCCTCTCAATAATGTTGGATGCCCCTCCCTGGTTTTTTATGCGGTACACCCCCTGGGGACTATTATGGTCAGTTCCGTTGGTGATGGTGGGGAAACTACTGTCTACGTTATTCGTGACCAGATTGGGATATGCCCAGCCGATGGCATCCGGCGGTAATGCCCTTACAATGGTCTGCAGATTGGCAGCCACCGCATTGTACGCAGCCACATTCTGCTGGGTGGCGTCATCCAGAAAGCCGGGGGAATCCACATGGGCAGCCCATTGGGCGGTGATCTGGGTGTTCGCAGTGAAAAGCGGGGCTTTCTTGAAGAAAAAGGTGATCCTTTCAAAACCGCTTTTCCCCGGGATTTTGTATGTGGTGCCATAGCGAACCACCAGACGCCGGGGGGTTTCATTGGGATAATAGCAGAAATAATTCGTACAACCCGATGGATCCAGCACATTGGGGTCGCCGTTTCCATCGTCCGCGATGGTCTGGTATGCTGTGATGCCTTCCACTGCGTTGTCAATCTTCAGGGAGTCCACCATGGCAATATCTTCTGTGCCGTCGTTCAGGGCAAACTCAAACGGGGTGTCCCCTTCCTGTGGAAGATCAATGATCAGCCGGGTGATATCCGCTCCGTTGGATGTAGCCGATGTGTAAATTTCCAGAGTGGCCAGAGGATCCTCTTCCCCATAGTAAAGGGGATCAGGGCTCATAGTCACCTTCATGGTCGCTGACGGAGCATCATAGGTTTTTACCAGAAGAGCCTCGGAGGACGCCGGGGTGGCCTTCATCCGGTGGGTGGTGGCATAATACACGCCGTCAGAGGTGTCCAGAATCCTTTCCTGGGCCGTATTGGCAAATTTCTCATTGCCCACCCAGGCGGTAAATTCCTCTCCGGTGGCATTGGCAGCTCCGGTGTTCAGGGTGAAATACACCCGGATATTGGCCCCCGCAGTGGTGGAGCGGAAAATCTGATTATCCCCCCAAGAGGTCTTCCGCAACCGCAGGACAAGGGTATTTCCGGTATTGTCCGCCGCCTCCAGAGTGAACGCGGCCACATTATTTGTATTGGGATTGGTGGTGGCAAGGGCGGTGGAAGCATCCGCATTCTGAGCGGTCAGTTTCACCTCTCCGGAGCCGTTGCAGGTTTTTCCGCTATTGCTATTGCTGGGATCCAGACACACTTCTATGGTGTTGAACACCCAGTTGGAACCGGAAAAACCGGCGGGCTTCTGGATATAAATCTCCCCCACTCCGGCGTCATTCGCACGGATGGACGGATTAAGCTTCAGCCCAAACTGGATATTGTTGGTACTCGCTAATGCCCGGTTATTCGTGGGCAGCGTCATTTCCGCCGTGACGGCATCTGCCACCGGACGCACCAGATAGTGATCGTACGCACCCTCTGCATAATCCGTAGTAAATTGTCTTTCCTCCTGGCCCACCATCACCTTCATATTCGTATTGAACGGCACCGCCCGGCTGGTCACTTCATACCAGGCATTGGAATACCCAGTGTAATCCACATTGATATATGTCCCTGTCCGCCCGTGCGGGTTTGGGTTCATGTATATTCGCACCGTGGTACCATCGTGGGTCATCCGGATCCCCACCTCCCGGTCATCCCGTTTGTCCGGAACCCCATCCCCATTGGCATCCAGATTCTGTGTGGATTTATCAAAAGTGGTGGAAGTCGCCAGATTAATATCCTGTTCCCCGCCGTAGTAGTACTGCCACATGGCCTCATTGGATTGTTTATCAAAAAGGAAAATAAAATTATTAATCGTATCAAAGTCATAGTCCTGCCAATCGCTATATTCGTGGGTATGAGAATCAGTAAAAGTGCAATCTGTTCCATCGGGTCTTTGGGTAAAACTGGTGCAACCACTGGTTGCCGCATTCGGAAGCATTTCTGATATGGATCCGGTGGATGATTCAATCAGCCAGATATTGTTTGTGTTTTGTGAATAGATGCTACTTCCACCCAAGCGTCCGTAATACCGGATTATCTGGAAACCAAAGGGCTGGCTTTCTGACGCAGAGTATTTTCGCTCAAAGCGGGCCACTCTTCCTGTCCATAAATTGTACGCCAGATCCCCATCATTCGGCCATCCGGCAACATAAAGGTAGGTGTCATTGGATATGGCATGGCTATCCAGATTGCCGGTGGCAAAACGTATGTTGTCTCTGGCACTCCCATCTCCACCGCCATACCCATAAGTAAACCCACCTCTCTCCACATAGGCAAATTTATCCCTGCCCACCGGGAAATCCATGCACCACTGGTCAGTGGATACACTGGAAGAACAGGTATAATTTGTCCCGTTAAAGTCATCATGGTAATAATCCAGAGCCAGGGCCGGGGATGCCAGAGCCGTCAGAAAGAGGATTTGTATTACTGGTTTCATTAAATTTTTCATTATTCTTTTCATGTTCTTACCTCTCATGTTCTTACCTCGCCACCACTATGGTTCCCCGGTATCTCTCTTTCCCGGCCTCAATGGAATAGATATACAGTCCGCCGTGCACCAGTTTCCCTTGGGTATCATAGCCATCCCAGAAAATCTGCCCGCTCTGGAATTCTCCGGATTTTTCAAATTCGGCCACTTTTTTGCCACTCATATCAAAAATAGCCACCTTAAATTTGGGATAACTCTGATCCAGACTGAACTGGAGAGCCATACGGTTAAAATAGCGGCTGCCCCGTCCCGGTGTGAACACACGCGGGTTGATCACCACATCGCTGATGGCACCGCCTCCGGGGGAGGAGCCATAGACCCCGTAATAGCGGGTGAGGGTGGAGATGCCCACTTTAATGGAATTGGTATCCGGATTGGCTTTGCCACCTAATTTCACCCAGTAGTTCCGGTATGGATCAAAGGAGAAGACCGCAAGCTGGCTCTCTGACCACCCATTGGCCGCGATGTCCGCTTCATCATACCACAGCTCCAGTGTGGATTCCACGGAGGTCTCATTGATGCCTTTATCATTTTCCCGGTGGAACAGGTCGATGTTTTCCAGCACCGTTCCGGCGGAATTATACAGATTCAGAATATATACCGGGGCCAGATTGATGGAGGCCGGGGAGGCAATTTTCTCTTTTCCGGATGCCAGAGCACTTTCTATCTCATAGCGTTTGGCGTCGGAGCCAGACCGCAGATCGCCAATATTGGTGCAACTGGCACGGACGGTGAAGGTTTCATTCACTCCATCCGGGGGGACAGTCACCCGTGCACAGATGGACGCCCCATCCCGTGCCACGGCAATATTATCCTCCGTTCCACCCACCGTAAACGGGGCTTCCTTGAGAACGTATGGCTCCACGAGGGTTCCGATGTCCAGCTTTTTCCCCCTCTGGAGGCGGACAGGTACCCGCAACGCGGAGTATTTGGGGGCGGTAAAACTCAGGATCACATCCCTTGTGGCCGTACAGGTGGCCTCATTGTTATAGTCCGTGCACAGAGGAATCACCCCGGCGGAAATCCCAGAGACGGTGTTGTCATTGTCCCAAGTTCCGGAAAACTCAAATGCCCCGGTTCCAGCCACCGTGGTAATACCGATGGGAGAATTGCCATAATCCATGAGGGGATTTCCGGCAGAATCCAGCACACTCACGCTCACCTCCAGAGGCTCTTCTTTGGGGTTTTTAAACGGAGTGACGATTCCTTTCACATAGCCATAGGGGGCTTTTGCTATCCGGAAGTCCTGGGTTTCTCCGCTGGCGGCGGTGAAGATGGAGCGATAGCATTTTTCCGTGCCGTCCTTGAGATCATTCTTCAGGTTGTCGTTGTTTGTATTGGGACACGAAGACAAATCGTCCGTGGTATTGAAATAGCGGGTTTCCATGGTGAGGGTGGTTTCATTGGCATCGGTGAGAGTGCCTGTCAGAGGGATGGTCAGAATATCCGTTTCCCCGGCTGCAAGCCCTCCGCCGGCAAGACTGGAATAATCTACCAGCAGAATGGGGTCAGTGGCATCCAGAGACACCGCTCCACCTTTTGCGGAGACGACCGTTGTCTGAGTCACTATCGGAGATGCCCCACCAAATAAATGGTGCGGCACGCGGATGGCCACCGCTTTGGTGGGGGCTCCCTTGGGACGGATGCGGTATTTGAGAGTATGGGCGATGGTGGCTGTCCCGGAGACTTTGGTCAGATGGAACAGATTCTTTCCTTCAGAAATATCGGAATACATCACGCCTTCCGGGTAGATAAAGTCATGCAACAGTGTCTGGCCGGAGGGAGGAGTCAGAACCTTCACGTTGGCATTGGAACTGTTATACATCACGTCGTCCGCTGTTCCCGTGGAAACAGCCTCGCTGTTCGTGACCATCACTTCATAAGCCTGGGCATTTTCCGGGGGATTCAGCAGCTTATAATCCACGGGGATGGAGAGCATGAGTCTTTGCTGGCCTTGAAATTTATCGTTGTTATATTTAATGGTGATGATTTTATTTCCCTCCGCATCATCGACTGCCGTCAGGGTGGCATCGGCGGTGCTGATCAAACCACTGGCCGTGGTATGCAACCCGCCATCACAACCACCCGCAGTCTGATTAAAAGAAGTCGTATAAACAGACGCATCAGAATTAATACAGTGATTATCTTTGAAATAATCTTCATTGTTCCCCGGTGGTTCCAAAACCCCTCCCGTAGTAGAGTCTTTTTTCGGAATCTTGATCTTCACGCCCCGTATGTCATTCTGTGTGGAGCCGGGGTTATTGATTACAATTCGGATTTTTCGCCGTTTATTCAAGTCTGTATGCCAACCGTTAGCACTCAGGGCATGGATGGTGGGATCGCTGTTATTGAAACCTGTGAAATTTACCCCACCGGTTGTCTTCAGTTGCAGATCCCCGGAATAGATATACGCTTCCCCCGCGGGGGCGGGACGCTTCATGGAGATATAATCACTTTTTCCGGAAAGGATGCTCGCCACATAGGGACCGGAGGTATAGCGGGTGTTGTAGTTTACCTCCACCACAAATTTATCCCCGGCAGCGGCAGGGTTGGGATAGAGATCCGCACTTCCGGCGGCGATTCCTGTCCCCAGATCCGTGAATTTAAAGGTGACATAGTCATTGGCCTGTCCGGAAGGGAAAATCCGCCCATCGTCCGTGGGATTGGCACTGTCCCGGCAGAGCTCCACCTGCACAATCTGAAGGGTGGTATTAACCTGGGTGGCTTCGGCATCGTCCGTGCAACCGGAAAGGCAGTGGAAATACTTCTGGTTATTCGTGCTGTCCGGACAGGATGTGGCGTTTTTATAGGTGAAATCCGTTCCGCCGGGATTGTGTCCCACCAGAGACAGCTTGCCGGATGTGGATGTGAACACATTCGCCGGTACCGTTATCTTTACTTTCTCTACCAGAGAGCCCTCATGTCCGGTATTTCTCACGATCACATTGGCTTTATGGGTGGTCTCCGTGTTGTAGAGCATATTCATATTTCCGTTTTCCCCGGCGTTCACATCCCCTTTCTCCACATAGAACTCGGAGGCGGTACCGGGCTGGTAATAGTGTAATGTGAGGGCACGGTTGGTGTTCGCGGAACTTTCCGCAACTGGAGAAGTGGCCACCGCCAGATTTTCCACTCCGTTTACGTCATTGGTGACGCTCACCGCAAAGAGAGCGGAAGGCGAGCCCGGCAGAGTGCCCACCCGGGTCATCGCAAAGTTGATTTTCAAGAGGTCATCTTTGGTAAATACACCATCCGTAAACTGGATGACCAGAGTATTGTTATCGGGGTCGTTATTCACAATGGTGTAATCAGTACCTCCACCGGTCAGGAGGGAATTAGCTCCCTCCGGATCTTTTCTGATGGAAACTCCGGAATCATCCTCAATGGTGGAAATCAGGGCTGCCGGAGCAGTAATTTTTACATAGCGGATATTATTGGATACAATATCCGTGGTGTTCTGCACATATACGCTGAATTCACCATCATCGATGGTGGTATCCGCCAAATCTCCCCAGGACGGGAAATCCTCTCCCAGGTGGTTGTATTTATTATCAAAACGAGTGGTGTTATTGGAAATATAGGCTGTGGCACTCATGGGAGGACGGATGAACTCCGTGGCTATGGATGTACCGGTAAACACATTGGCACTGGCATTTACCCAGTCGCCACCGTCGGGGGAATCTTTGTCGTAATCCGTATCCGCCAGGGCGTTCGTGGAACCATCGTCGTAATATACCCGCACATTCCAGTCATAACTGGCGATGTCAAAATTCGCCGGGGTTGCTTCTTTCTTGAACTGGAAGGTCACATCATCCAGACTGCCGGCAGCGATGGAGCTGGACGATCCCTCATAATTTAGCACGATGGGATCGCCACAGTTTGCAGGAGTGGCCACCGCTCCGATGACACTGGACTGGATGGTCCCGTTCACAATACAAAACGAATTCGGCACCAGAATCTTTGCCCGGCGGATGGTCTTCCCCGTGCCGGCAGCATTCTCATTCTGGATACGATAGGTGACCGTGGGGGTCTGGTTGATGTTATACAGTTTCACCGGATTCCCGGGCGAAGTGGTGTTTTTATCTTCAGAGGAGGAAAGCTGGACTTTGGGCATTTTCACCACATACAGATGGCGGGTGTTGCCGCTTCCTCCCAGTGTACCGGGATCATAGACCACCGTCTCTCCCGCATCGGAGTCATTTTCCGCATATACGATAAATTCATAGTCCTTTTCCGTGGAGATATCATTGGACAGTGTAAAATTGATGGTGTCTGTCCCCGTGGCTGCCAGATTCCCCGCCCCATAATCCACAATGATACACTTGGCATAGTCCGCGTGGTGTGCGGTCACATTGGCATGGCAGTCACCCACGGAAGCCGTGGCTCCACTGGTGGCGGAAACACCGGATATTTTCCCGTTCAGCTCGGAGGGGATGCCAATCTGGACGGCGTAGATGGCATTATTGCCCAAACCTTCGTTTTTAATACTATACTTCATGGGATGAGCCACGGCAGAGCTCTGCGTGAGGGCAAAGGAACGCACCAGATATCCGGAGACGTATGCCTTGGGCCGGGCAATAGAAACTTCCACCGAACCGGTGGAAGCAGCCCACTGGGCAGCAGTGGCCGCCTCAATATGGGCGTATGTGGCCTGGGTATCACTGGGATAGAATGTGCTATTCTCCACTCCCAGCTCATTCTGTGCCCGTGCCCGCAACCCAATGGCCGTGCCTCCGGCAATAGCCTGATAATGCCCCATCTTAAACTGGATATACGTATCATCCGTTGCCGATGGATCAATCCCGCCCGATGCGTGACCAGTAAAGTCGCAGTCGACGTATTTGGCTCCCCCCGCATCACTGCGGGAATAGGTGGCGTCTGCGTTACAGGAAATCCCGCCCGTGGTACCGCTGATAGCACCCGTCACCGTTGTAAATGCATGGGAAGCGTCCCCGGCAATCCCGCCTGCCCCGCTGGTCAGGGCTCCCGCCCCGGCGGTATCCCAGGCAGCTTCGGAGCCGTTCCGCAGATAAATACGGACTTTCTGGAGCTTAGTGCCGGGCAACCCCAGGTTTTTCAGATAATAGCGGATGGTATTTTCTTTGCTTCCGTTGTCCCATGCCACGTTGATGTCCAGCTTGAGGGGGTCGCTTTCATTGTCATCGGCATCGGCAAGAGTATCGGGCTTATGGATCACTTTAGCATAACCCACGGCGGTCAGGGGTTGGTTCACGAACGCAATGTCATTGGCACCGGAGATCTTCTCCACGGTTGCCATGCGGTTTTCTGGGGCGGGAGTCCCGGAATTGGATACCGTGGAAGTAAACGAGACTGTCCCTTTCGCAGAATTGCCTTCATCGGCGGTGAACACAATCTCATCGTTTTCCCCCGGAGCCAGGAAGGGGGAGGCGTAGGTGACTGTCACCACATTTCCCGCCAGCGTGACTGTCCCCCCTTTGATGGACTGGAGATTGGCAATACTGGAGAAGGTGGCCGGCACCGTAATTGTTACTTCCTTGATGACGTTTTCCACATTCGTGGGGTCTTCCACGGTGGAGGGGTTATATATAAGGTAGGAAAATTTCACGTTGTTGTTGCAACTGGTCACGTATAATTCCCTTGTATTCGATGGGGTGGCCACATAGTTGCTGCTGCATCCCGCCCCGGCATTGGTATAGGAGAACGTGGGGTGGCGGGTGATCTCGCTTTTGGCACGGGCGGCGGGGGAAACCCAGGTGAGAGCCAGAAGGCCGGAGCCATCCTTGGTGTATGCGTTATCCTGCAGAGCGTCTCCGTTTCCGTTGTCCACATAGCCATTAAACGTGAGTTCCTGGTTTGCACTCAGACTGGGGATATTATCCTCAATGGTAAACTGGATCTGGGCAATGTTATTGTCCCCTCCCAGAAGCCCCAGAAGGTTATTTCCACTCTGGCCGGACACATCATTCAACTGCACCACATAGCATTTGTCCACATTGGTAATGTTTCCACAATCGGCATTGGTGGTCTTGAGGCTGAAGTGGGATGGGTCGGTGGCGGACGTAAAACTGAATTGGCTGCCCCCGGAAGCGGCGGAATTCTTCACGGTGACGCTCACATTGGATATTCCGTTAACCAAAGCCGCAGCAAAGTCGTCATCCGTGAGGTTGATCTGGAGGCGGCGGATGGAATTTCCCGCATTCCCCTGGTTGGTCATGGTCAGAGTAACCGTCTGGTTCTGGTTATTACACAACCGCCCTGTGGTACTGGTGTCCCCGTCGTTGCACTCAGAATCCGGGGCGATCTTTACAATGGCGTTGGGTTTGGCTGGCCGTAGCTCAAAATATTGGGAATAAGTGCCAAAACTGCCGGTGGTGGCGGTGGTTCCGTTTGCCGCGTCCACTTCCGTGTTGTACACTGTTGCGGTCAGTTTATAATATTGTCTTTGGGTGATATCCGAATTGTCCAGCTTTTTGAGCGGGGTATCGGTAATGTCCAGAATGATCTTGTCCAGTCCTCCGTTTCCGGGGATCCCGTTATCCGCCGAGGAAAACTGCACGGTGGCTCCGGTGGCATCCACGGAACAGCTTCCCACACCACAGATATTACTCTCTACCTGGCTGGTGGCAAAACTGGTCCCGGTGATCCCAAAGCCTTTGGATGTTCCGGAAGAGGTGTCCTGCACGTCCACCACCCCGCCCAGAGTCCAGGAACAATTGGCGTTGGAAAGAGCCAGATTGTTCAGAGTACAGGTGGTTCCGTTCAGGGTGTAGTTGTACTCCCGAACCTCATAAAATATTTTATCGATATTGGAGTTATTGGGATCCGATGGGGCCTGGATAAATGTCTGGAAATCATAGGGAACGCCCACGTACATAAAAGAGGGAGTGGTGGAGGCATAACCGGTGGGGATGTCCATGGTTTTTATTGTAGTGGTATTATTGGCCCAGTTTGCCGTGGTGTCTCCCGCCAGGACTTTCTGCCAACTGGTGGTGGCAAAAAGCAGGCCATCGTTCCCGGTGGTATTATCCGTATGGGAAGCATCATATTTTTCATTCCCAATATAGACCACAAATTCCTTACCGGACAAGTCCGCAGTATTGGGAGCCGTAAGAGAAAATTCCACCGCAATGCGTTTTTCCGTATCCCCATTTTTAACGACGTCGTTATCTCCGCTGGACACGGAGCGGAAACGCAGGATAAGATCACTGCCACTGGCACAGACCGCTACGGAGCCATCCGCCGGCTGGCTGAATGTACAGGTGGTGCCCCGGTTATCCAGAGTAAGTTTCTTCACGTTTGCATAGCTGGTGGTTCCATCGCTGAACGCCGCCCCTCCTCCATGCGTGGAGTACACTCCGATATTGGCGGTATCCCAGGCTCCGGAGAAGGTGGAGGGTTTCACGATCTTAACTTCCGCAATCCCGGCGTCGTTGGCATTGATGGTGGGACTGATCAGCATCTTGAATGCCGTGGAGGTATCTTTCCGGACTTTGGTGGGGCTCATCTCCACTTTAGTGTCTGCCACATCTCCATCCGCCACGGAACGGACTAAGAGGTTATCCAGCTCCACCCAGTGCATTTCCGTATCCCTTCGTGGAGTCTCCACCCCCAGCATGAAATTCATATTGTCTGTAAAAGTGGCTCCGACCGAACCAATGCGGATATATTCGTTGGGGAGAGCGTCGTAATTTCCATCCCCCTCAATGGGATTGGGGTTTGCATAAAAATAAAGAGTGTTTCCGTTATGGACAATCCGGATTCCCACCGGATTCACATTGGCGGCATTTGTGTTATGTATTGCATCTGTAAAATTACCACTGTCATCTAACTGCCCGCCACCACCATCAGCAGTAGCTGTGGAATAGTAATCATCGTAATTCCATTGAAGAGGGGCTCCGGACAAATCCTGGGATTGACCATCCGGACGAACCGACGTGGAAAGATTGAAATCGGCTTCCGCAGAGGTGTAATAGCCCCACTCGCTCACCGGACTTCCCAATACCGGTTTCCAGGCATAATATTTTTCATACAACCCCACAATATTGGTGAAAGGATGCGGTGGGATATTCCCATTGTTAAAAACCCCCGCCTCCGGCTGGTACAAATAGAACATGAACGCATTCTGGTGACGCTGGGATTCGTCGTTACTATTATCATCGCTGGGATCCAGGCGTGTCTTTACTTTTATTATCTGGATACCAAAAGGCTGGTTAGACGACGCTGCATAGCTGGTTCCATGGTACACCGCCATTTTCCCCGTCCACACAGTCCAGTTATAGGCATCAATTTCCCCGTCGTCCCCACCCTCTGTAGTTATACTACCTGTGCCTCCGGTAAACGTGAGCAACCCATTACCCCCGTTATTGATCCGGAACAGAATGTCAGTACCCGACTGAGAATTATAAGACCCCTCCCGTCCATACGCAACCCCCCGGTTGGCATTGTCCCAGGTATCTGCGGTTCCGGCGGTGGCATTGCTCCAGCCAGCAGTGGGTACAGCAGAGAAATCTTCATACTTATACAAACTCTCCGCCCGGAGTGAGGAGAAGGTGACAGTCACCAGGAGAAGAGTGACTGTCACCCCAGGGGAAAACATGGGAAACAAGATTTTTGGCAAGGAGAAGGATTTTATTAATGATAACAGTCTATGAAAAATCAGCCACAACCCGGATGGCCACTCCGGGAGAGTCCCACGGTTTTTATGATGCACCCCATTATAGAATTTTTCTTTATAAATATTTTTGCACATATCCCTTCTCCATACGGTATTATATAACGGCATTTTCCCCAATACTCAAAGAAGTGGACGCAACAGGCAACGGAAATACAACACAAATAATAATTTTTTTTACGGGGGAATTCCGCAGTAAAAGAATCGACACCGGGAATGCGGAATTTGGAATTGTCCATGAAACATACCGATTTTCTGGTGGTGGGTTCCGGTATATCCGGGCTGATTTTTGCTTTGAAAGCGTCCCAATTCGGGCAGGTGATTTTGGTCACAAAGAGACGTCTGGATGAGACATCCACATATTATGCCCAGGGTGGGATTGCGGCTGCGGTGGGGGAGACGGATGATCCCCAGAAGCATCTGGAGGACACCCTGACAGCGGGGGCGGGGTTATGTGATCCCCGTGCTGTGGAAATTCTGGTCAATGAGGGCGTGGACAGGGTCAATGAGCTGATAGAATGGGGGATGGAATTCACCCGGAAATCCGATGGCAGTCTGGATCTGGGCAGAGAGGGTGGTCATGGTAAATCCCGGGTTCTCCGTGCGGATGATTTTACCGGACGGGAAGTGGAGAATTTCCTCATTGACCGCCTGAAAAAAACAAGCTCGGTGATGATATTGGAAAACCACATGGCCATTGATCTGATCACGGAGCACCAGATTAATCCCTCGCTCCCCAAAGAAAATGTATACGGGGCATATATCCTGAATGATACAGAAGATAAAATTGAAATTGTCCGGGCACACTACACCGTTCTGGCCACCGGAGGCACCGGGAGGGTCTATCCGTTCACCACAAATCCCAAAGTGGCCACCGGGGATGGGATTGCCATGGCATACCGGGCGGGTTGCCGGGTTCGCAATATGGAATTTGTCCAGTTCCACCCCACGGGGTTTTTTTCTGACCGGGATCCCGCCTTTCTGATCACAGAAGCCATGCGGGGTTTTGGCGGATATCTGCGGAACCATGCGGGCGAACGTTTCATGGAAAAATATCATCCGGATATGGAACTGGCCCCCCGTGATATTGTTGCCCGTGCCATTGACTCCGAACTCAAGCGAACCGGGGATGACAGTGTTTATCTGGATGTTACGCACCGGAATGCAGATGAAATCATCGCCCATTTTCCGAATATATACAGGACACTCAAAGAGGAATTCCATCTGGATATTACCCGGGAGATGATTCCGGTGGTACCGGTGGCCCATTACCAGTGTGGGGGTATTCTGACCGATTATGATGGCCGGACGGATTTGAATTTTCTCTACGCAGTGGGGGAAACGGCTTCCACGGGGATTCACGGCGGAAACCGTCTGGCGTCCAACTCCCTGCTGGAGGGTCTGGTCTTTGCGGACAGGGCGGCACGGGATATAAAGAAGCGGCTGCAGGCGGGAGAGCATTCCATCAAAGAAAAAAATAACGGGAGCATTCCGGAGTGGATCAAAAAAAGCACGCGGTATTTTGAAGAATGGACGCTCATCAAACATGATAAGCGGGAAATCCATAATCTGATGCGGGATTATGTGGGCATTGTCCGGTCCGATTTGCGGCTACAGAGAGCCATCCGCCGGATCAATCTGATTTACGAGGAAATCAATGATTTTTATTCCCGTTCCATCGTCACCCGGAAAGTGGCGGAGCTGCGGAATCTGGTTTTGGTGGCCCAATTGATCATCCGCTCCTCTCTGGCCAGAAAGGAAAGCCGGGGTCTTCACTACAGTCTGGATTATCCGGAAAAGCGGGAACCGTCCCGGGAGGATACCGTTCTGGAACCCAGTTCGTACCCAAAGAAAAACAGTTAGGGAAGCTTTTCCGGGACGGCCGATTTCTCTTCCGTGAGGTGGCGGATGGTCGGAGATTGTATGGAGCTGGCATAAGCGGAGAGAAATTCTTTTTCGCGTGTAAATGCCTCCGGGCTCAGATGGTAATAAAGCCGGAAGGTCATGCGGGAATTTTCTCTTTTCAGAATTTTTAAATAAAATTCCCGGTTCTGAAATTCCGGATACTGCAGATATGTCTGGAGATATTTTTCCACCAGCCGATTCTGGATTTCCTTTTTTTGTCTGTACAAGAAATCTTTTGCCTTCTGTGGATTTTCATGGATTTGAGCCAGATGGCAGGAATCAAAAACAGGATCATCCGGATTGGTTATTGTCTCGCATTTCTGAATCCATGCTTTTTTGAGGATGGGGCGGGATTCTTTGTAATTCATTCCAATGACAAAGGCAAACCGGGGAGAGTTTTCCATTGCCACAAGTTTCAGAAGAAATTCCTGGCTGCGGAAGCTGGGTTCGCCGGATTCCTGGGGGAGGAGAAATGCCACAAGGATGGCCCTCCGCAGGCCGGGACGATTTTCCATTGGGATATTCTGGGCGGCGTCCAGTACCATTTCCGGATTACGGCGGAGGAGGGTTTTATAGATAAAATACCGATGATCTTGCGACAGTTTGGGCACCCAGTCCTGGAGGTAAAACAGCATCAATTCTGTGGAAATATTTTCTCCCAGGTATATTTTCTTCAAGTGTGCATAGTCCGCCGGCAATTCCATACAGGAGGAAAAAAGCTGATGGGTTTCCAGAAATCGGTCCGGGGGTAATTGGGACAGATAGCGGAAATACCGGGAATCCGCCAGAATATCTCCAGCCCATTTTTTGTCATTTTCATTGAAGTCACAGTCCGCTTTCAGATCGTGCCGGAGCTGGATATAGGGAACAAAGAGATCTGGCCGGTGTTTTTCCAGAATCGTGGTTTTCAGCTCTCTTCGCAGGGTGGGGCGGTGCAGGTTGTCCAGAATGGAAAGGGCTTTCCGGATTAACACTTCGTGGGAGACCAGAACCAGATAATCTGAGAGATAGAAAAAGTCATCCCGGGAGTTTCTTTTTTCAAAATATTCCAGGACCAGAAGGGATATTTCCGGAATATTCTCATATTCCAGCAGAAACGTCATGGTATCCAGAATATCCGCATCCTGGGGAAGGGGTTTCAGGTTATTCAGATTCCGGATGGTGGATTTTCTTATATTGGCATCATTGTTGAGCAGGGCATCGTGCAGGGATGTCTGGGAAAACGCAGGAGCCGCCAGCAAAAGCCCACCGGCAAGGAACACAGACGCAAGGCGATTAATAAAATTTCCGGGTTGAATCATCGGGGGAAGTATTCTGCCGGCGGTAAGCCCGGCGGTAAGCAATGAGGGAAACAAAAACCAGCAGTATGGATGCGGCAATGATATAGATATTCTGCAGAAGTTTCAGATCGTATAAATTTTTCTGTTCTTCCGTGGGTGTCTTGCTTCGTGGGGAGTTCTCTTCAAATTTAATAATCTGTACTTTGTCCTTGAATACCAGATATTCCCTTTCGAAATTCCGTATCATTTTATCCGGATCATCCGCATCCTGGAGTTTCCCACGGGTGGAAGCAATCCGGGCGTCCAGTTCGGATATCTGTTTTTCCATGATCTCTTTCTGAAATGAAAGATTCCGGTAATCCAGATATCCGCCTTCTGCAAAGACCAGAAGGTTTCCCGCCACCAGCCCAAGCACGGTCAGGAACGGAATAAACGCCCAGTGGTTCAGCCCTTTCAAGTGGGAACCGTTAAAAATTACAGAAACGGAAAGGCATCCTTGCCCAGATATGCCGCATTTTCATCCAGCATTTCTTCAATTCTCAGAAGCTGGTTGTATTTGGCTATCCGGTCTGTACGGCTCAGGGATCCCGTTTTGATCTGTCCCGCTTCCGTGGCCACGGACAGATCGGCAATGGTGGTGTCTTCTGTTTCTCCGGAGCGGTGGGAAACCACACAGGAGTACCCGTTAATGGTGGCCAGTTGCATGGTATCGATGGTTTCGGAAAGAGTTCCAATCTGGTTCAGCTTTATAAGGATGGAATTGGCAATACCTTCATCGATCCCCTTGCTAAGGATTTCCTCATTGGTCACAAACAGATCGTCCCCCACAAGCTGGACTTTATCGCTCAGGGCGTCCGTGAGTTTTTTCCATCCTTTCCAATCGTCTTCGGAAAGGCCGTCTTCAATGGTTACAATGGGATATTTACTTACATAGCCCTGGAAGAGCTCCACCATTCCATCGGAATCCAGGGATTTTCCTTCCCCAGCCAGTTCATACATTCCTTTTTTATAAAATTCACTGGCGGCAATATCCATGGCAATGAACGTATCGCTTCCGGGTTTATAGCCGGCTTTTTCAATGGCCTCCAGCAGTATTTCAATTCCTTCCACATTGGATTTCAAATTGGGGGCAAAACCGCCTTCATCTCCCACACCGGTGGCATATCCTTTTTCTGCGAGTACCTTCCGCAGACTGTGGAATATTTCCGCTCCCTGCCGCAGGCATTCCCGGAAGGAGTCGTGTTTTACGGGAACGATCATGAATTCCTGGAAGTCCACATTATTGTCTGCGTGGGCTCCGCCGTTCAATACATTCATCATCGGCACGGGGAGGGTACGGGCAAACGGACCTCCCAGGTACTGGAAAAGGGGCAGATTCTGGTAGTTTGCCGCTGCTTTTGCGGTGGCCATGGAGACGCCCAGAATCGCATTGGCACCCAGTCTGGACTTATTGTTCGTTCCGTCCAGTTCATTCAGATAGGCATCGATTTCCCGCTGGTCCAGGGCGTCCATACCCAGAAGTTCCGGCTCAATGACTTCCTGTATGTTCTTAATGGCCTTGAGGACTCCTTTGCCTCCATAGCGCTTTTTATCACCGTCCCGCAACTCCAGGGCTTCTCTTTTGCCCGTGGAGGCACCGGATGGAACAATGGCACTTCCCGAATCTCCGCTTTGGAGATGCACGTCCACTTCAATAGTGGGATTTCCACGGGAGTCCAAGACTTCCCGTGCGTTTATTTCTTCAATGGTTGATGGCATAATACGGATATACTATGGGCTCCCCTAATCCTGTAAAGTTAGAAAATAAAATATTTGACATAACGTTTTCAATCCCTTAACTGAAATATGCAGGTAATAAAATTTGTCCACGTGTTGCGGCGGATTGAGAATATTGAAAGAGATATTGAGGAATTGCATTCCATGGAGAAAAACCTCCAGGATGACCGGGAATATTCGGAAAAAATCCGGATTGCTTTGGAATTGGAAATAAATACGCTCTTGAATGAGAAAGTCAAGCTCATGGAGCTCAAGATTGAAAATCCACCGGAAAAGATTTTGCGTATGATTTATCCGGAGGAGCATACCAGCGTGGTGAAAACCCGGCAGAAAGAAAAATTCCCGCTGGAAGAAATGGAAAAGGACTATATTTACGATTTCCTTTATGGGAAAAAAGACTCTGGTAGCGGGAATGAAAAACCCGCAGAATCGGAGCGGGAAATATCTGTATCCGAAAAAAAACGGGATGACCAGAATTTTCTCCGGCCTGCCGGACGGGAGAGTGTTACCCGCACCGGGTTTCGCCGGGAGGAAATTCAGAATACTCCCAAAAGTCGGGACCAGATTATCAAAGAATTACCCATGATTGACTGACCCCGGGTGCATAGATGAAATATTTTTCAGTTATCCAAGCCCGTCCTGCCGGGTTCATTTTCTTAATATTGTTCTTTGTACTGTTCGGGGTGGGGATTTCCTGCCGGAGCGACCGCCCCCTGGCAACGTACCAGGGTGGGAAAATCATGGAGTCCGATTTAATATCCATTGCAGAGATGTATTTGGGGGATTATTCGTTGCTCCAGAAAGAACAGAAAAAGATTATCCTGCGGGATATGGCATTGATTCGGATTTTGTCTGAACTGGGGAAAAATGATACGGAAATAACTTCCTCCGGAACAATTCTGGAAGAACGAGTGTCTGCGGATTTTTTTCTGAGCCGATGGAGGAAAAATTCAGAGAAAGTGCGGGAACCATTTGTTCCTATTTTTCACATACTGATTACCACCGGGAAGGAATCCCCGGAGAAAGCACGGGAGGACGCCGATATTATATTCCAGGATTTGAAAGCCGGCAAAATTCGATGGGAGGATGCTGCGAAAAAATCTATGGATAAAAACACATCGGGAAAAAACGGCGATCTGGGATTTGTCGCGGAGAATACCCGTTTCCCGGCAGAGACTTTCCCCCAGTTTGCACTAATAATCCGCAAGGAAGGAAATCCGGAAAAATACGGATCATATTCATACTGCCGGGTGAGGGAAATTATCACTTTGGAGGAGAAAAAAATTCCCGCCGGTTTTCTGTCTCTCTGTAAAAAGCAAAAGGATGGCAGTAAAGAAATCCTCATGGAATATTCTCCGGGAAAAACCGCCACAGTTCGGCCGCAGGATGTGGAAATTACGGATCCCATCCGGAAGGATGGACAAGCCATTTTTCCGCCGGTATATTCCATCTATGGCTGGCATATTATCAAAACCGGTAGCACCCTTAAAATGGATAAAAAAGAATACCGGAAACATCTGGAAGAAAGCTCTCCCCCGGAGCAGAAAGCCGGGGTGGAAGCGACTGCGGGATTTATCTGGGATAAAATCCTGAATAAGCGGATTCAGGATTTTATAGATAATGAGTACCAGCTCCATAATATTCCCAGAGATTTTGCCCTTCCCTGTGACTGGAAAAGCGGGAAGGGGATCATCCAGACGGAAAAAATTCGGATTGACCAGGATGAATTCCAACATTTTCTGGAATGGTATCGCATCCGTTATAACACCGGAACGGCCATGGACTGTGATCTGGAAAGAAAAATCTTTGCACGATATCTTCAGAACAGAATTCTCTCCCAAACAGCACAGAAATCCGGAATTCATGCCGATGTGCAATTCCAGAAGAGAATGGAGTGGGAAAAAATGAGCGAAATTGCTCATGCTTACATGGAAAAGCAATGGGGATCCGGAATTAAAGTGGATTCCGGGCAACTGGAGAGGGAATATAAACAGATTGTGTCCAGGGAAAAAAAATCCGGAGTGCGGAAAGAAGAAGTGCACCGCTATCTGTATGCCAGAGAAAAAAGGGCAAAGATGGATAAAATGAAAAATGAGATTTTAAATAAATATTCATTTAAAATAACAATGGAATAAAACAAAACATTAAGAGAGGAACAATGGAAAAAGGAAACATAACCAGAATTTCTGCGGACATGGAATTTTCCGGAGAAATTAGCTACCATGATATTCTGGTGGTGGAAGGAAGCGTGAAGGGCATCATAAAAAGCGATGGAAAAGTGATCATCTCCGAGCATGGAAAAGTCCAGGGAGATATCTACGCTAAAAATCTGGAAATCCAGGGTGAAGTCCAGGGGAATATTTATGAAGCCGGTTTTGTCCAGTTAAGACCCACCTGCGTTTTGCATGGGGATATTTTTTCCAAAGAATTACAGATTGAAAGAGGTGCCCGCTACTATGGCAGCAGCACTATGATAACTGAATGACGGAAAAAGAAATGCTCTCAGCGTACCTCCCGGGGTACACCGTAATACAGGAAAAACTATTCTCTGCATGGAATGAGCGTTTGTCTGGGTATTACAAGGACTCCCTCCGGAATATGGATGAAGGGGAGCGGGAAGAGTTTTTCTTTCAGAAAAGTCTAAGGCTGTTTTTCCCCTATTCCTGTCTCCTGAGCAATTCCTTCCGTCTACCGGATATGGATAAAGCTATTTCTTTAATGAGGAAATATTATGAGGATGACCAGAATGGAATTTCCCGGGAAATTCTGATTTATGGGGACAGGGACGCGGATGGGGTGATATCCTCATCCATCATCTATAACTTTTTCCGTCCGTTGTTCCGTCATCATTCCATAAAAGTTTTTTTCCCGTTGCAGGATGATAAATACGGAGTTACGGAAAAAGTGGCTGCCCGTCTGGCGGAAGAGAAATCTGATCTTGTGATTATCCTGGACTGTGGCTCCGGTAACGCCAGAGAGATATCTAATCTGAAGAATGGAAAGAACCATTTTATCATAATGGATCACCACACTCTCCCGGAAAATCCGGCGGATTATCCGGATGTGGACGCTTTCATTAATTCCAAAAGAATGGCCCATATTCATCCGGATGCTGAGCCTGCCACTTCCGGTCTGGCGTTCAAGTTTATCCGGGCATTTGCTTATTCTTTCACCTCATTGTATCATCAGGAAATTCAGGTGGAATGGAAAAATAAATATCATATATTTTTTCATGGTGAATGGAAAGAAAGTCTGGAAACTCCCCGGAAAGAAATGAAAATTCATTCTCTGGATCAATTCTGGGAAGTTCAGGCAAAAAAGGATCGCAACATTTCTCTATTATCCTCGTATCTGAAAAAACTGGGAAGGGAGGATCTTCCCTTCCTGTACACTGTTTTTGAAAACCACTCCACCGCAAATATCCGCAAAAAAATCCAGCCGTTTTTTGCATGCACGGCAATCGGGACTGTCACGGACATGATGCCACTGGTGGATGATAACCGAATCCTGGTTTCTGCGGGGCTTGCGGAGATGAACCGCAGGGGAGCTCCCATCCCGCCCGGATTGGAGTCGCTTTTGTTGCGTCTGAAATTAAGAAATTACCGGGTGGCGGAATCTGACATTGGATTCTTTATTGGGCCGGTTCTGAACGCACCGGGGCGACTGGATACGGCGGACATCGCGTTTGAATTACTCACGGAAAGGATTCCGGAAAAAGCAGCAAAAAAGGCCTATGAGTTGGAATCCATCAATAAAAAACGCAAAGAGTATTCCCAGAATGGAATTAAAATAGCAATATCGGAGGCAGAACGGGAGGAGGATGCCAACATTGTTATCATCTACCATCCGGACATCCATCCCGGAATTTCCGGCAATGTGGCCAACCAGATATCCCAGGTTTATAAAAAACCGGCGGTAATCATGGTGCGGGAGGGGGATGGAATCCGGGGATCCATCCGGGCGTACCAGAATGAGGATGTATATTCCCTTTTGGAAATGAATGCCGATTTATTTATCCAATTTGGAGGCCATAAAGGGGCAGCCGGATTTTCTCTGGAATTTTCAAAAAGAGAGGAGTTAATCCAGCGATTCCGGAAGACTCTGGAAGAGAAAAAATTAGTATGGAAAAAGACAGAAGAAAAGAATGTTCTGGCATCACTGAAAGACAAGGATTTGTATCCTTCATTCTGGAATGATATTATGGTATTCTCCCCTTATGGGATTATGAATCCGCATCCGGAAGTGGAAATCACAGCGATCCGTCCTGTCCGGATATCCAATATCGGTGAGGGGGAAAAGCATGCAAAGGTATTCTTCACCGGAATTTCTGATCCCAGTATTGAAGGGATCTGGTTTTTTCATGAAGGGGAAGCACAGAAATTTCATGAAAAAAATAATCTGGCCATTGTGGCGGAACCTCATTTTAAATATTTCCGGGAAAGGCTCACGTACCAGTTGAAGATAAAAAAGGTTGACATTGTAACGCAAACCGTATAAAAAAAGCAGTCATAATAAAGTCCTATGAAAAAGAAAAACAGTGAAAATTCCGAATTCCTGATTTCCGTGGATCAATTGATGCCGGAAAGCTTGTATATTTTTCCATTAAAACAGAGACCCATTTTCCCGGGAATTGTAACTCCTGTGGTGATTCCACCTGGAAGGGCACAGGAAATCCTGAGCCGGGTTCTGGAAAAAACATCATTCATCGGTTTTGTTTTACTGAAGGATGATATGCTGGATGAAATGGATATTTCCAACCTGTATATGGTGGGGACATCCTCAAAAGTTATTAAAAGAATTAATCTCCCGGACGGGGGGATGCATCTTTTGATCAATACCATCTACCGTTTTCGCGTGAAGCAATATGAGAAACGGGAGAAAAATATTGTGGCTCAGGTGGAATACTACAAAGAAACGGATGAAGAGAAAAAGTCAAATCATAAAAAAGAAATTAAAGCACTTACCCGTGCGGTGATCACCGGTGCCAGAGATGTGATGAGCCAGAATCCTCTCCTTACGGAAGAAATGAAACTTGCCCTGCTGAATGTGGATGAATCCGGAAAGATTGCAGATTTTACCTGCAATATTCTGAGTTTGGATAAAAAAGAATTTCAGAATGTTCTGGAAACATTTTCCATCAGGGAACGGCTGGAAAAAACTCTTCAATTTCTGCACCGGGAAATGGAGATGATAAAACTCCAGAATAAAATCCAGAACCAGATCAATAACCGGATGGAAAACCAGCAGAAGGAATATTTTCTGCGTGAACAATTGAAGGAAATCAAAACCGAGCTGGGGTTGGATTCGGAGGGCAAAGAAAAGGGTGCGGAATACTACCGGAAAAAAACGGAAAAACTGGAATTGTCTGCGGAAGCACGGGAAAAAGTAAATGAAGAAATCTCCAAATTGGAATATGTGGATACCCATTCCAATGAATATTCCGTGATCCGGAACTATCTGGATATCATCATTGATCTTCCCTGGGCAAAGCCGGTTTTCCGGGACATTGATATTACAAAAGCCGCAAAAATCCTGAACCGGGATCATTATGGTCTGGAAGACATAAAAGAAAGAATCATTGAGCATATAGCTGTGATCAAGCTTCGGAAAAATGCAAAAGGTACCATCATCTGTCTGGTGGGTCCGCCGGGAGTGGGAAAAACATCTCTGGGGAAATCCATCGCGGCCAGCCTGGGAAAGAAATTTTTCCGTTTTTCTCTGGGAGGAATGCGGGATGAAGCGGAGATTAAAGGCCACCGCCGTACCTATGTGGGGGCCATGCCGGGAAAAGTGATGGGAGCTTTCCGGGTGGTCAAGGAAAAAGATCCTGTCATAATGCTGGATGAAATTGATAAACTGGGGGTTTCTTTTCAGGGAGATCCGGCGAGTGCCCTCCTGGAAGTTCTGGACCCGGAACAAAACCAATCTTTCCGGGATCACTATCTGGATATTCCGTTCGATTTGTCCTTCACAACATTTATTACCACAGCGAACACCCTGGATACCATTCCGCCCCCCCTTCTGGACAGGATGGAAATCATCCGTCTTTCCGGTTATGTATTAGAAGAAAAAATGAACATAGCCCGGAAGTATATCATCCCCCGTATGATTAAAGAAAATGGTTTGTCCGCATCTAATGCTCCCCGGATCACCCAGAATGGTCTGAAAGAACTGATCAATGGATATTCCAGAGAGGCGGGAGTACGGTCCCTGGAACAGCATATCAAAAAGGTATACCGGAAAGCGGCGGCTGCCTTGGTGAGCGGAAAGGAATTTCCATCCATCATAGATGGAAATCTGGAGGCGGTGCTGGGTCCAGCCCGTTTTACCAAAAAGGAAAATTCCCTCGCGGAATACCCCGGCACGGCCATTGGTTTGGCGTGGACTCAAATGGGCGGAGCAACCCTCATCATTGAAGCCAACGCCGTTCCGGGGAGAGGGCGGGTCCGCATTACCGGGCAGTTGGGGAAAGTCATGAATGAAAGCGTGGAAATTGCTATGACCGTTGTCCGCAGTATTGTTAAAGATGAAAAATACTGGATGAAAAACGACTTTCATATCCATGTGCCGGATGGTGCCACCCCCAAGGACGGACCCTCCGCAGGAATAACCATGACCACCGCTCTGTTGTCTTTATACCGGAAAGCACCCATTAAGAAAGGGTTTGCGATGACCGGAGAAATCCGGCTGAGCGGAGATGTTTTACCCATCGGCGGGTTAAAAGAAAAAACCATTGCCGCTAAAAGAGCCGGTATAAAAAATATTATCTTTCCGGAAGAAAATCTGAAAGACTGGAAGGAAATGCCGGATTTTATTAAAAAAGGAATTTCTTTCCATCCGGTTTCCCGGTATGCGGAAGTGGAGACCCTGGTCTTTGGAGAAAAAATTAAAGGATGAAGTATGGAACCCACCAGTATTAAGCAAAAAGTGGACAAACAATTTATTTCTATTATTATCATAATCTGGGCACTGGATCTTCTGACAAAATTCTGGGCTCTGGATTTTCTGGACGTCGCAAAAAATCCAGAATATGCCTATAAAGGATATGATATACTGGGGAATTTTCTGCGGTTTAGGCTCACCTATAACACGGGCGGAGTTTTTGGAATTTTCCAAGGGAATGCAATTGTCTTCCATATCCTTACCGGGGTTGCAATTCTGTTTCTTCTCTTTTACTATATCAAAACTCCGGATTTTTCCCGTTGGTTTCAGATCTCTATCGCATTCATTGTGGGGGGTGCTTTGGGGAATTTTACAGACCGGTTTTTTCGTCCTGGGGTGGTGGATTTTATTGATATGGGAATTGGTACGCACAGGTGGCCCACCTATAATATTGCGGATTCCTTTATAACCGTGGGGGCTCTGGTTCTGGCTTTGGCATTTTATCTGATGGAAAAGAAGCGGCAGTGAAACCGCAGGGAATATGAATGTTCTGGAATTTACACTGGAACCGGGGGAAAGGGTGGACGTTTTTTTGTCCAGAGAATATCCGCAGCTATCCCGGAGCCGGATACAGAAATTAATAGAGGAGGGGGCTCTTGCCATTGAAGGGAAGACAATACTCCGCCCTTCCTATAAAAGCAAAAAAATCGAGGCGGGAAGATTTGAGTATCCGGAGGAAAAAATATTTGTTCTTCGCCCGTCCCCGGATAAGGTACCGGTGATTTTTGAGAATGACCACTTTGCCATTGTGAAAAAACCGGCGGGTATGACCACCCATCCGGGAGCCGGGACAGGAGAGGATACGCTGGTGCACGCATTAATGGGTAGCGTGGATTCCCTGTCCGATGGGCTGACACGGGAACGGCCGGGGATTATCCATCGGCTGGACCGCTCCACGGAAGGCCTGATGGTAATTGCCAAAACCAATGAAGCCCATCAGAAAATTGCAGCACTTTTTAAGGAAAAGAAAATTACAAAAAAATACCGTGCTATTGTCTGGGGATTTTTACCGGAGGGGGACTGGATTCCCGTGGAGGGGTACATTTCCCGTCACCCCAAAGACAGAAAAAAAATGGCATTTTCCACGGAGAAAAAATCTCGTTTTTCCAGATTGGCTCTCCATGATTTTCGGGTTATCCGTTCCGGAGAAATTTTCAGCCAGGTGGAAATCCGGCTGCTTACCGGGAGAACACACCAGATCCGTGCCTTTTTTACCAGTATGGGTCATCCCATAGTGGGGGATACAATTTATTCGGTTCCGGAAAAAAGAAAGAATATTTACAAGGAAAAACTGGCAGCCAGAAAATTACCCTTGGATATTCATTCTCTTTATCTGCGTTCGTATTACTTGGAATTTGTCTCTCCTTTTGATGGGCAACGGCAAAGGTTCCGGATACCCATGGAAGACTGGGATAGTATTCCCCCGATGTGAGAAAATAATGGCAAAGAAAAAAATTGAGTATGTCTGTACAGAATGCGGGGATACATTTATCCGCTGGATGGGACAGTGTCCCACTTGCAAGACATGGAATTCCATGAAGGAAATGGATGTTTCTACGGAAGATTCTGGAGTAAGGAAATCACCGCCCGGGCAGTTGAAAAGCATCTCCTCCATTGCGATGGAAGAATCTCGGAAGAGAATGAGTCTGTCCCCCATGGTGGAATTTGACCGTCTTCTGGGAGGAGGGGCCGTACCGGGAAGTGTGATTCTTCTGGGGGGAGAACCGGGCGTGGGGAAATCCACTCTTTTGTTGGAATTGGCCCGATGTGGAAAAAAGATTGTTTATGTGACCGGGGAGGAAAGTGACCGCCAGATAGCAGAACGTGCCCGGCGGCTGGGAGTGGATAATCCGCATCTTTTCATTCTGCAGGAAAATTCTCTGGATACAATTCTTTCTGTGCTGGAAACGGATGCTGCGGATATGATCATCATCGATTCCATCCAGACTGTGTTTCCCTCCGGTCCTTCCGGCTCCGGTTTTGTCTCCACCATAAAAGAAGCAAGCCGGCAGTTGATTGATCTGGCCAAACGCAGGGAAATCCCCATGATCATAACCGGCCATGTCACCAAAGACGGGCAGATTGCCGGCCCCAAACTTCTGGAACATTCCGTGGATGTGGTTTTATATTTTGAGAGCCAGAATTGGGGACAATACCGTTTTATAAAATCTGTAAAAAACCGTTATGGTTCCACCGGGGAAATTGCCATTTATGAAATGACCGCCGCCGGATTAAGAGAAATCCCCTCTCATGTGAGCCTTATCCCCATGGAAGAGACCGGAGGAATTGGGAGTATACTCTTTCCCCAGGTGGAGGGAAGCCGGGTGACATTAATGGAAATACAGGTTTTGGTGACCCCCGCCGGTTATGCCAATGGCCGCCGGATTGGGGAAAACATTGATGTTTCCCGTATCCATCTGATTGCCGCCATCATTGAAAAAAATTATGGTTATCATCTTTCAGAAAAGGACATATTTGTCCGTGTCCGGGGTGGCTCACGGCTGGAGGATTCAGCGGCGGATCTGGCCCTTTTTGTGGCCATGCTTTCGAGCGTGTTGGATATTCCCCTCCCCGGAGCCTGGGCCGCAGCAGGGGAAATCTCATTGACCGGAAAAATCCGCTATCCTTCTCATGATGAAAATCGCCGGCATTCTCTCCGGCAGTTTGGGGTAAACTATTTTATCTGGGGAAAAGACCCATCGGGGAAGGCAGAAAAAGAGATGAATAAAACCGGAAGGGTTTTTTATTATGAGCATGTGAAAAATATTCTGGAAAACCACCAGTTTTCATTTACCGGTTGAAGCGTCCCATTCCAGCATGGAATCCAGAACCCACTCCGGGTGGATTCCCCTGAGACAGGCGATGGATTCATTTTTTCGCGGGCAGGTTTTTTTCATGCAGGGGGAGCAGGGCAGATTCAGGTTGAATACGGTTTTTTGCCGGGACAGCGTGAGGGTCTCCTCTTTGCGTCCCATCCCCAGAAATGTTACCAGTGGTGTTCCCGTAAAGGCGGCAATGTGGGCAATCCCGGAATCATTGGCAATAATGCCCCGTGCATTTTCCATCAGATAAACACTCTGGCTCAGGGAGGTTAATTCGGTTAAATCCCGGACGCGGGTCCGGAATTTTTTATCCAGAGAGGATAGTATTTGTCGTACATATTCTTTCTCCAGGGAGCTTCCGGAAAAGACAATCTGTGCTGTTTTGTTTTTTTCCAGATACCCATGGATGATCCGGACAAGATAATCCACGGGATAGACTTTGGACGGGGCAACGCTTCCGGGGCAGATGATCCAGAAGTTTTTCTTTTTTATGTTTTCTTTTTTCAGAATAAGTTCCATTTCCTTTTTTTTCTCCGGAGACAATTCCAGATCCGTTTTCATTATTTGGGACAGATAGCCGGAAAAATAATCTTCCGCTGTTTTATCTGGAGGAAAAAAGGGAGTCAGAAGCCGCAGATAAGAAAGGGAGCGGTGTTCGTATTTATTGTACGGAGGAATCCGCAAGGAGCCAGCAAAACGGGGATGCCGCAGAAGTGTCCCCCGCATATCCCCCGGATAGCCCAGACGCACCGGAATCCCAGCCCGGAATAAAAAATAGGCACTGCGGAACGATGGAGATAAGGTGAATCCCAGATCATACTTTTCTTTCTTCAGATTGATAATGAGCTGGCGGTCGATTTTTTTTCCGTGCAGAGGGATTACCTTCCGGAATACACCCCTCGGCAGCAGATCCCAAACCCAGGTTCTTCCCATCAAATCAATTTCTGATTCCGGGAATATTTTTTTTGCACTCAGGTAAAAGGAAAATGCCATCGCGTGATCTCCCACCCAGTTGGGGGCATGGATGAGGATCCGCGAGGGTTTGTTATTCCATCCGGAGGTCATAGGGCATCATAAAATAGACAGTGTCATTTTTGTGTTCCGTTGTCCGGTTGTACAAAGAAAGGGCACTTTTCACCACTTGGGGTAGTAAAACCCGGGTGCCGTTTTCCAGATCCAGAATATCCACGGCTCCCCGGGGGAGTTGGATAATTTCCAGCTCGTCTTCCCGAATTTGGGTTTTCTGCCGGGCCATTTCAATCGCCAGCATCAAGCCGCCGGTCTGGTCAGCCATCTTCCGTTCAATACCGGATGAGCCCAGATACACCCGGCCACCGGCGTGTTTCTCCACTTCTTCCATGGGCAGTTTCCGGCCGGTTTTCACTCTTTGCAGAAAGAGGGCGTAAAAGTCCTTTATGTGTTCCTGCAGAAGAGCTTTTTCTTCCGGAGAAAAGGTGTCTGTCTCTGACCAGATGGATGCTTTGGAATTCATTTTAAAAGTATATTTATTGACTCCCAGTTTTTCATACAACCCTTTGAGGCTGAATTTTCCGGCAAACACGCCCACGGAACCCATCACCGATGTCTGGTTGACCAGAATGTGATCTCCCCCCACCGCCAGATAATAACCGCCGGATGCGGCCACATCGCCAATGGATACAATCACATATTTACCGGATTTTTTGAGATCCATGATGGCTTTCCAGATAATATCGGATGCCAGTCCGGAGCCTCCGGGGGAATTGATCCGGATGACCACTGCCTTGATGGATCCATCCTGTTCAATTTTATCCAGTAGTGTCACCATGGTATCCGAACCGGTGGAATTACTCTGGAACAAAGAGGTATCTCCGGATGGGCCACTAATAATTTCCCCATCCATGACCACCAGAGCAATCCGCTTTTTGGAAGCCCAGCTATCATCATACGTGCGGGAACGGACATAGGATTCCAGATCCATTTTCCAGAAGGGTTTATTCACCAGGGTGTCCTTGAGTTTGTCTTCCATATCAGAATAATAGGCAATTTCATCAATCAGACCGGCTTTTTTTGCATCGTCCGCCGAAAAAAGTCCCCGCTCAAACTGGGAATTCAGATTTTCCGGATTCATCCGGCGGGATATGATAATGGAATTTTTGATATGCTCATCCAGATTTTTCAGAATGTCTTTGGTCTGTTCCTCATCAAAGGGAGTGGGAGAGTTACGGGTGAACATATTGGGTGCACTTTTATAATCCCCCGCCGAGACAAAATCCGCCTTGATGCCGATTTTATCCAACAGATCAGAGATGAACATCAGCTCTGCTTTTAATCCCGTTATGGCCAGAGTTCCCGCTGGTGGCATAGATATTTCATCGGCTGCGGACGCAATGTAGTATTCCTTATTGGAAGCAGATTCCAGGTGGGCATAAACCATTTTACCGGAATTAATGCGGAAATCAGAAAGGGCATTTCTTAACTCCTCTGCCTGTCCCCATCCACCCCGGAACTTTTGCCCAACAACAAGGATTCCCTTCACCCGGGAATCGTTTTCCGCACGGGCAATTGCGGCCAAGGTTTCATAAAATGTCAGATTTTCTTTGGTGAAAAAGGCTCCATCGTTTTTTCGTTCCGGATAAGCCAGATTCAGGTCAAGGACCAGATATCGTTGGATGGCGGCCATTTTTGCGGGGAATCTTTCAATTCCGTAAAGAAAACCTCCACTGTAAAAATTCCCTTTTTCACTGGGGATGTTCCCTTGGGCGGAAAATTCCACGAACTCTTGGGAGAATTTAATTCCCATGGCGTAGTTTTTATTCGTGTCCATGTTCCCATAGATGGTGAATCCGGTGACAGGCACTATCTCCACACCGTATTTGGGGGCAATGGCATCAAAAGTTTCGCTGGTGAAATAGGTGCCGTCCACGGAGAAAGTGATGAACTCCGGATTCCGGAACCAGGGACGCAAGGCTACTCCCATATCCAACCGGGGACGCAGTTCCTCCCCTTTATATGTGGGTCGGTTCAGAGAACGCCCCACCAGACCCAGGGAGAGGAATCTCCACGGACGCATCAGGACGCCCACATCCCACTGGTAATAATTGTCCAGATAGGGCGATGTGGACTGCATCCAGCTATACGATGTCCCCAGACTGAAGGAGCGGGTGGCGGAAAAACCGGTCCCAAAGCTGTATTTGGTGGCTCTTTCTTTATCCGGAGCGGTCCGCCACAAGGTGGAGAATGCCAGACCAAAGAAATTCAAAAATAGAGTGTGGTCGGAAATATTAAAATCCGGGTTATTTCCGTAAAAATAGCCAATCTGAAGGGGGTGCATTCCCAAACCCGCAGGATTGTAATACAAGGATGTGATATCATCGGATGTGGCAACGGATTCATAAGGCAGATTTGGGCTGGTGATGAACCGGTCCGGTTGCAAAGGATCTTCCACATTTTCCAGAGAATCCACGCCAAATACACTGTGGACGCAAACCAGAAAAAGCAAAGATAGAAGACCAATCCGGAGATGATTTTTGAATGGGTTTTTCATTTTAAATCCTTTCTGAAATTCAATGGAATTTTCCGCATTTTGTTAGGTTTTGGAACGTGGTCACCGTGTCAAACCTTGTACGGAAAAAGAAAATTTCTTGACTTTGCGTTTATCTTCTCCCAGATAAACTCTGGTTTGCCCAGCATGAAAACAACAGGAAAATATAATACATTAAAGGCAATAAAAAGGGTGGGCCGTGGCCAACGATAACAGGAAATCTTATTTCCCAAAAATCCGGGTGAGGGTGGCCGGAGTTTTTGTCCAGGATTCCCGCATTCTTCTGGTCAAACACCGGAAAGCCCACCGGGAGTACTATCTCTTACCGGGGGGTGGACAGGAGCCGGGCGAAAGTATGACAGAAACCCTGGTTCGGGAGTGGAAAGAGGAACTGAGTCTGGATATTGAACCCGGAAAATTCCTGTTTATGGGGGAATCCGTTCCGCCCAAAAATCTGAAAAAATCCCAGGTGGTCCAGATCACCTTTCTTGTCCGCTCCATCCGTGGGGAAATCTATGTCGAACCCGATGAAGCTTTGTTTGGATTTGAGTGGGTTCCCATGGATAATCTTCTTTCCATACCATTTTTCCCCGCCTGCCAAAGCCAGATAATAACAGCATTAACGGATAAAAAAAATGGAGTTGCCGTTTCGTATTCCCGCTATGAATGGATTAAGTAACCAACGGATAATAAAAATGAATAGCAAAAATCCCCTTTATCCTTTTGCGTTCGCCTCCATTCTGCTCCACGCATCGGTGGCGGTTATTTTTTGGGGAGACAAAAAACCGTATCCCGGGAATTTGGCAATATCAATTGAAATATCCCGCCCTGCACGTAAAGGAACAGATGGATTAAACCAGAATGGGAAACAGGAAAAGCATTTTCAAACAAAAGCCGATGTGGGAAAAACGGATTCCGGAAAAATTCCTGGAAGGGATCGCATGGATAATTCCGCTCTGGCGGAACTGAACCGGAATATTGGAAATTCCATTGCCTATCCGCCTGCCGCTCTGGAAATGGGCTGGGAGGATGTGGTCAAAATAGATGTTCCCATCCTTCCTCCGGGCAATGCCGGAAATCCGGTCTTCATCCGGAAAAGCCGGTACGAAGTTTTTAACGCTGCCGTTGTGGATGCCGTAAAAGCCTGGCGTTATCCTGTTCGCAAAGAAAAAATTAATATAGTTTTAACATTCAAATTTACAATAAACGAAAAGGAGAAAATATGAAAAAATTAAGTTTGGGTCAGAAAATAGCGTATTCCATGGGGGGCATGGCAATGAACCTCACAAACCTGGTGATTGCCCAGTGGATATTCAAGCGATATACAGATCCCCCCAATGTGATGCTGGTGGGGGCACTGGCAATGTCCATAATTGTCTTTTCCGGACGGGCATCCGATGCGATTACGGATCCCATTATTGGAAACTGGAGTGATAATTTCCGTAGCCGGTGGGGACGCAGGATCCCTTTTATTGCCTGGGGAACCATTCCCTTTGCGATTGTGTTTTTCCTGTTATGGACACCTCCATCGGAAACCATGGGATGGATTAATGTTGTTTATATTTTTGTCATGGTGCAGTTGTATTTCATTTTTTATACAATTGTGGTCACACCATATTTGGGTCTGCTTCCGGAAATCACATCGGATCTGGATGAACGGGTGAACATCACCACCATGCAGGCGGTCTTTGTAATGCTTGGAACCATCGCCTTTGTTGCCATGGGGGTGATCAAGGAAAAAGGGGGATGGATGGCCCTGGGTGGGGTGGTGGGGGTTATCACGTTGATATCCTTTTTCCCCACCGTTTTCTTTGTCAAAGAAAAAAAGGACGCCATTGACTATAACCAGGAGAAAACCCCTCTTTGGGAATCCATCCGTATGACAATGTCCAACCGTCCTTTCATGTATCTGGTAATATCCACATCCTTTTACTGGTTTGCCCTGAATATCATGCTGATGCTGATTCCGTACTGGGTACAAAATTATCTGGGACTGAAGGAAAGTGCGGTTTCCGTTATTATGGGGCCATTTCTGGCAGCAAACCTGGTTTTCTTTTTTGTGTTCAACTGGGTATCCCATGAAAAGGGTAAATTTCTGGCATACCAGATTATGGCCCTGGGATCTGCCCTCCTGGTTCCTTTATTATCCTTGTCATGGTTTATACCAAAAATAATTCCCGGAATGGATCTCCTGCTGTACAGTTCCATTGTCATGGGTCTGCTGGGCATTCCTGTGGCCGGTTTTTCCATGCTACCTTTTGCCGTTCTGTCCGATGTGGTGGATTATGATGAAACCATCTCCGGAAAAAGAAGAGAGGCCATTTACTTTGGGGTGCAGGCCATCTTCCAGAAAACCATCATTGGCTTGTCCATTTTTGCCTTTGGACTGGTGGCCATTGTGGGGGATAAAATTTCCATCCATGGACTGATGGTAGTTCCCTTGATAGCGGCGGTGGCTTTTTTTATTGCTTTTTTGGCCTTCACCCGATACCCCATCCGGGAAAGGGGCGGGGAGTTGTATTTGGGAGATAAACTCATAAACAGGAAGAAATGAAAAATTTTTTTAATCATATAGCAGGATCCCAAAAAAACTTTCCCTTGAGACACAGAATTCTGAACATTACGGAATTTTTTGGCCTGCTTGTCTTCCTTCAAGTTGCCGTAACCAATTATGTTATCCGGCTTCCGTTTATGGCAGTCTTGATGCCTTTTCTATCTTTCCTGATTATTGCCTTCCTCTATTACCTGTCAAGGTGGAAGCAAAAATATGAAGTCCCGGTGGTTCTGTCTCTGATATTTGTGGGATTTGTTGCCGGGCCTTCCCTGTGGATCAATGGTGCAGGATTGGGTGGTTCTGTTCCCTACTGGTATGTGTATCTGGTGGTATCTGCATTCATTTTGACGAAAAAATTTGCCCGTTTTTTTATAGTGACCTCCCTGTTTTTCACTGTGGGCACATTGGCTGTGATGGAACATTATGGCTGGATTATGGTCCAGCCTTATGACAGTTCCGATGAGAAATTCTGGGATATTTTGACGCAGATTCTTCTGGTCATGTTTGTTATGGTCTCTCTTGTCCGTGTGATCATAGACAATTATCTATATGAAAACAAAAGAGCCACCCGTTTTGCTAATCGTCTGGTGATGGCCAATGAAAGAATGAAAACCATAATCAATACAGATACATTGACCGGGCTCTTCACCAGAGCCTATATTCTGGATAAAATTGAATACGAAAAAAACAAGCTTATGCGGAATAAAAAGGAATTTGGAATTATCATGGCGGATATTGATAATTTCAAAAATATCAATGATAACCTGGGGCATTCGTTTGGAGATTTTATTCTGAAAGAAGTCGCAAATGATATCCGCTCCCTTCTGCGAACCCAGGATACCGCCGCCCGATGGGGTGGAGAAGAATTTCTGCTTCTTCTTCCGGATACCCCGCTGGATAATTCTGTGCATGTTGCCGAAAAAATTCGCGAAACAATATCAAAAAAAATCTATTCCAATGGAGACAACGACGTCTATCTGACCATTTCTCTGGGTGTCAGCGTGTACAATGATTTAACCGGGAAACGAAAGCCGGACTCCTGTATAAAAAAAGTGGATGATGCCCTTCACATGAGTAAACGTCTTGGAAAAAATATGGTAAAAGCCCTCTCCTGCACCTGAATCAGAGAGGGGTGGGTCTGGGCTTTTCCACATTCGTCGATTTTTGTTCCAAACTGCGGTGAATTTTTCTGGCAAGATTGCTCATTATAATAAGAAAATCTTTTTGGGTTTTGTCATCGCATTTCCAGAGGATTTCTTCAAAAGACTGGAAAGCCCGTTTTGCGTCTTCTTTTCTATCTACGTGATTCATTGTCATCGTAACCTTTTGTCTTCCCGTCCGTAACCAACATTGCCGCTTAGACCAGGATCTCTGCGATATCTTCCTGGGATAGCCTTTGGCCAGCATATCGTAAGCCTTTTCTTTGATACCTTGTCGCAGTACTTTGGTTTTGCTTTTTTGCTCATCCTTTCTAATCAATATCGCCGTGGTCATAATAATATCTCCTTTCTCCGGAGCAATTCTTTCCTCCGGTCAAGGGGACTCAACGAAATGCATCTCTCTGTGGCGTCTTTATGCACCGCCTTTGGTGGGATAAGCGGAGAGCGGATTATGGGGTCGATGGCGGTGGGTCTGCGGGGATGGCCATTTCTTTTTCCACCATTTTAAGGTAGTTTTTTATATCTTTTTCTGTCATCTCTTTGAGTTGTTTTTTTCTTTCAGCATCGGTTAATTGTTGCTCTGAGAGTGTGGCCTTATTTTTTTTGTTGAAGCCTTTTTTGACTGTTTTATTAAGATCATCAGAAATATCTTCGTCCCACAGGTTTTTGACAAAATTATCCCAGTTCAGATTCACATCACCTGGAAGCGTTTTATCTTTGTTCATTTTCAGGATGAGGAGGGTGATCAGATTTCCCATTCCATTTTTTACGTCGTCCAGTTTATAATTAATAATGGTACCAATTTCGTCATAACAGACATGGGTGAACAGTTTTTTCTGGGTTTTATTCAATTCACCATAGGCTTCAAACCATTTTTCCCCATAAATGTTATCCGCAAGGGGGGTGAACCATTGTGCATATTCTTTCCAGTCTATGCTTTTTTCTGCCTCTTTTTCCAGATTTTTTTTCAGGTTAAAGAATGCAAAGAAAATGGCTCTCTGCCCTATGTCTTTTCTGAGGGTTGCGTGCATTTTGCTGATTGAGGTTTCTATGGCTTGAATAATTTCCGATTTTTTTTCATCATAACTCAGTTTATCCATATCTCCTATGTCATAGAAGCTGTAGCGGAGGTATTCAAAAACTTTCTGGGCTGTAACTTCTTCATATTCATCCTCCATAGTTCTTAATTCGGAGATAATGGCCTTATACGGAGCGAAGTTTTGCAGAAAGTAGTTCAATCCCGGCAGCATGATCTCTTTGAAATTATTCCTGACAATCCGAGCTTCTTCGTGTGTCAGTCCTTCCTGGCTGGTGACGGGGGGAATAGCGTCATCCAATTTAAGGATTCTTTTTTCATAATCTTTATTATTCTCAAATAAATAGTTCTTCAAAAGATCATAGATTTCCATATTATGGAATATGGAATAGGGGTATTTACTTCTTTCCCCCTGTTGTTTATAATCTTTATCATCTTTATCATCTTTATCGTATTTTATTTCTCCCCGCCAGTCAAACAGGTACAGGGGTAAATGTTCTTGGTTTCTATCCTTGCGTGGTTTAATATCATTTTTGTGTGCACTTTCAATGACTTCCTGTGTACAGAGGGCGGTGATGTCCTCATCATTGATCATGATTCTGCGGGATGCGTTCACAGTTTGTGCTTTATCGTTAATATACATGAAGGTTTTGCGGACCACTTCAATGAGGGTATCTGTTTTTTTATGTTCATCTGTTTTAAAGATTGTCAGGATGATGACGGGGATATGCCAGTTGGCCATTGTATTCTGGAACTCTTTATCCTGTGCCAGGTTTTTCAGGGAGGAGAGCCGGTGTTGTCCATCGATGGCAATCACGAAGCTTTTGTTGCTGTTCCATTCCAGGGAAGAAAATGCGGGTTCAATTTTATGGATTTTGAGACGGAAAACATTTGTCACTTCTATCTGGGAGTAAGGATGTCCTTCTTCTTTAATACCCTCTTCGCTGAGGAGGGGGGGGTTGGTGATGATGTTATTATTTTCTTTGGGAAGCACCACCAGGGTGAGGGGGTTGAAGAATTTCACTTTATTGGGATCTTTGAGGTAGGGGATGATTTGCTTTTCCACGCGATGCTTTCTTACGAGCAAATTTTCCATTTCTTTAATGTGCCATTGAAGTCTGACTGGGATTTTTTCGAGAGTACTTATGAAATCCAGATCAGCAATATCAATAGTGGTTTGAATAAATTTTATCATAACCGGAGAGGTGACCCCCATATTCCCACAATAACCGGTTTTTTTAAAATTATAATATGGTGCTGTTTGTGGAGGAAGAGGCATAGGCAAAACTATAATTTCCGTCCATTCTTCAACCCAAATTATACTGGAAGTTTATTTCTTTACATCCCGATTAATTAAAACGAACATTGTTCATGCCGTTGGAGAACCCCCTGCAGCTTCCGGAGAGTTATCTTCCGGTTCAGAATATTACTGCGACATTCAGGAATACTACGGCATCGTATAAATATTACTGGTTTTTATCCATTTTGAATCTGGCAGTTAAGACAGGGATCAAGACGCAGGGGGGTCTGTTGCCCAGAGAGGAATTACTGGCGGAGATGTTGTCAATGGCTTGGTACCCCATTCATTATTATAGACTATCTTTTGGTGCGGCTGACAGGTTTAAGCGTACAGTAGATGAATTATTGATACATTTGAACATTGAGAAAAACATTCCCCGAAATGTCCTTTCTGGGAAAATACTCGCGATGGGAAAAAATTCAAATATTGATAGTTTTTACAATTATGTCCCCTTTCGTTTTTTAAGCCCATGGTTCAGTCATGATATTAAGGGAATGCCGGACGGGGATTTTAATAACCGTATTGAAATTCTGGCATCGGAAAAATTTCACAACCCGGATTTTTTACCGATGTATAAATTTTCTGATGACGGAATCATTCTCCAACCCCGGTGGCATAGTTATTTGCAAAAGCATTATTCCATTTTACATGATTATGGACTCTGGGAACTGCTCTCCTTTGTTCAGAAACGAAATCCCAATATTCCTGGTCTTTCCACAAAGCTTTTTGATTTGCCGGAGAGGGTAGCATTGACGGAGCAGAGAAAAATTTGGAGAGATTATCTGGATGGGAAACCGTTTCCCTGTATTTTTACAGGAGAAAATGTCTTTCTGGATGATTTTGCGTTGGATCATTTTATTCCCCGGAGTTATATTTCTCACGACCAGATGTGGAATCTGCACCCCATGCGTCCGGGTTTGAATCTTGCCAAAAGTGATTCACTTCCCCAGAGTGTTTTCATTGAAAAACTCGCGAAAGTTCATTATGACTTGATTAAAGCGACGGACATAGACCTGAAAAATTCATTCAAAGAAGAATATGTGATTCTTTTCCGGACGAACAGCTTTGCTGAAATAAAATCCTCCACATGGGAAAACTTTTGGAAGGTTTACCATGACCAGCTTTCCCCGCAATTGGACATTGCCCGCAATATGGGTTTTTCCGAGTGGATTCTGTAATCTTGTAATTTTATCCCCACACCCAAAACCATAGAAGCCTTCCACAGAATCCTCACATCCCTCCAG
>DYLW01000054.1 GCA_020721865.1 Leptospira biflexa
ACTTAAAGAATTATAAAAATCAGAATGCCGGGATCATTGGGATCATCAAGGATAATTCCCACATAGCCGCGGAACAAATCAAAATGATCTACTTTGCCCTGTTGAATTATGCAATAGCAATTCTTTTTTCCATTCTCAGAGGTTTTGTTATATCGCGGATCCTGTACACTCCCATTTCCCGGGCAAACAAGATTTTTGCCGGAATTTCCGAAGGAAATATCCACCAGGAGATCGAGGCATCCGGAAAAGATGAATTTGGGGTCATGTTCCACCAAATTTCCACGATGCAAGACAAACTTAAAGAATTTAAAAACAACATTATGCTGGCTTCGGAAAACCTCACAGAAATAGCCCGGGAAATCTCGTCCACTGCGAATTCCCTGAGCCAGAATACCATGACCACATACTCCAACACAGAAGATAAAGGCTCTTCCATTCAGGAATCCGGGGAAACCATGTCTGCCATCATCAAGCAGAACCGGGACAACGCCCTGACCACCATTGATATTTCCCGGCAAATAGAAAATCTGGCCGGGGAAAATCTGAAAGCAGTGGACGAAAATTATTCCTACATGAAAACCATTTACGACAATATAAAAATAATTGATGAAATTTCTTCCCAGACAAACCTCCTGGCCCTGAATGCCACCATTGAAGCCGCCCGTGCGGGGGAGCATGGCAAAGGATTTGCGGTGGTGGCCAGTGAAGTGGGAAAACTGGCGGAGACAAGCCAGAGTTCCGCAAAAAAAATTCAGGAGATAGCCAAATCCAGCCTGAACGCTGCGGAGAGATCCCGGAAAGTGATGAAGGACTTATTCCCCATGGTTCAGCAATCCGTCTCCATCATAGAAGGAATTGACAAAACATCCCTGGATCTTTCCGGGCGGATTGAGACAATTTCCAAAGCTATGTCTGCTATCTCCCAGCTCACGGAGGCCAATGCGTCCACATCCGAAGAACTGGCCGCCACCTCACAGGAAATGCAGAACCAGGTAGAAGAGGTTTACAGGATAGTCAGTTTCTTCCATTGATCCCAAGCGGACAATGAAAAATATTCTACTGACAAATGATGACGGGCTGGATTTTATTGGCCTGAGGGCACTGAAAAGCGAGCTGGAGAAATACTACAGCGTCTACGTGTTCGCACCGGCCACCGAACAAAGCGGGACGTCCTGTGCTCTGCATATCCATGACAATATTTACGTGAAGAAAATCCAGGAAAAAGAATTCATGGTGGAAGGATTTCCGGTCGATTGTGTAAACGTGGGTATTTTTTCCGGATTGATGGATCAAAAAATTGACTTGGTGGTTTCCGGCATCAATAAAGGCGTCAACATGGGAGATGACATTTATTATTCCGGAACGTTGGGTGCCTGTCGCCATGCCACCATTCATAATATTCCCTCCATTGGCGTTTCTTCCGGATATCTGGACAAAAATGGAAACTTTGGCGATATTGCAGAATTTGTCCGGGGTTTCATCCAGAATCACGCGGACAGGATCCAGCCGAACTTATTTATCAATATTAATTATCCGGCCACCAAATCCATCCGGGGTATAAAAATAACCAAACCGGGCAAAAGAATTTATGTGGATTCCTATAAGCGTTATAAACTGACCGGGTCTTCCTGGTTTCTAAACTTGGGCGGATCGCACTTGGGCTATGTCCCGGAACCGGGGACGGATTTTGAGGCCTATGAGGAGGGATATATATCCATTTCACCGGTAACTATGAACAAATATGAAAACCGGGACATTTCAGATTGGGAAAAAATTACGGGGGTTTAAAGAATGGAAAACTTTTTTAATTATGAAGAATTACAGGCACTGGAAGACAAGCTCACCAAATTCCCCGGAAAAGACCCCGCAAAAGCTGCCATCCCCGCCTCTTCCAAAGGGATTACCCTGGATGGACTGGAAAAAGTTGCTGAATTAAAAAACCTGGCCCTGAAAAAATATAAAAACAAGAACTATATCGATGCATTAAAATTTCTGGAAGAGGCCGTAAAAATACTTCCGGAAGATTTGGAAGCCTTGTATTATGAAGCCCTTTGCCTCATCCAGATGAACAATCCGGAAAGGGCACTGATCATTCTGCGGCAAATTCAGCAATGGGATGAAAATCATATTCTTCCGTCCATGGCAAAACTGATTAGTTTTCTTCTCCTGAAATTAAGCAACTTTGTGGAAGCTAAAAAACTTCTCCAGATTGAAATTGACAACCATCCGTTTGATACCCATCTTCTGAATATGCTGGCTTTTGCGTATGAAAAGGAAAAAAACTATCCGGAAGCTGAAAAAGTTTTGGGGCAGATTCTCCGGATGGACCCCAAAGACGCCAATGCGTGCAATTCCATGGCATATATTTATTTTCTCCAGAATAAAGATATCCACCGGGCCATTGACTATTCACGGATTGCATTGAAAAGAGAACCCAATAACGCTGCATATCTGGATACATTCGCCATGATTCTGTTTAAACAGGGAAAGCTGGAGGCGGCAAAAAAGGCACTCAAAAAAGCATACACCCTGAATCCCCGTGCCAAAGAAATCAATGAGCATATCCAGTACATCTCCAATGTGCACAGATATAATAATTCCGGTTCATAACCGCAGAGAATTATTAAACCGTGCCATTGGGTCGATTTTTTCCCAAACCGTAAAAAACTGGAATCTGTATATTGTGGATGATGCGTCCACAGAGTATTCATCTCTTTCTTTGCAGCCGGATCCCCGCATCAATATTATACGTCTGCCTGCGAATGCTGGACCATCCCATGCCCGGAATCTGGGGGCAGCATCCGGAGTCTGTCCATACATATCCTTTCTGGACAGCGACGATTACTGGCATCCCCGAAAATTGGAGAAACAAATCCTGTATTTCAATGAACACCCCCAAATCCAATGGGTACACACGGATGAGAAATGGATAAAAAACGGAACGGAGATTTTCCCACAGAAGAAGCACCAGAAACGATCCGGAAAATTCATGGAGGAGAATTTTGAACGTTGCCTCATCTCCCCTTCCGCCGTATGTTTCCGGAGAGCATTTTGGGAAAATTCCGGAGGTTTTTCCACCTCTTTCCGTGTTGCGGAAGACTATGAATTATGGTTGCGGCTAAATGTGGATTATCCCATCGGTCTGGTGGAGGAAAAACTGACCGTTAAAACCGCAGGAAACTGGGGACAGCTTTCCCGCTCTCTGGAAATGGACAGAAAAAGAGTGCTGGCCCTGCACCGGTTTTACCGGAATTTCCGGAAGCATCCGGATTTCACCCACTTAAAAAATTCCTTCTTTTCAAGAGCGGAGAAAAAAATTTCCATTCTCATTTCCGGAGCCCGGAAATACCATAAATACCGACGTCTTCTGGAATATCAAAGCTGGTCCAAAGTGTTCATCCGGTTGCGGACAAAGTTCAACTGAATACTCTTGTCAGACACAGTTAGAAATTTTTCTCCGTAAAATTCAATAAAATCCACATACCTTTTTTTTGTTTCCCCTTGGGCAGAGGATGCTCCCAGAGATGCCAGATACACAATCTGGAACAAGGCATTTTCATGCTGGTCATCCAATTCCACGGCCATGCGGTAGTGAAACAAAGAAGCCTCAAAGTATGCTTTTTCCCATTCTTCTTTGGGTTTTAAAAATACCTTTCTGTTGTTGACCATCATTTCCATTGGATGGTATAACCAGTTTCTTTCCTCTTCGCTGAGCGTTCGGATCACCCGTGTCAAAGGAATTTTCTTCAATATGTGATAAATCCTCTCCATTAGCATTGCATAGTTGTACTGAAACCGAACATCCGGTATTCCCAGATCTTTCATCATTTTATAAACTCCGGGGGGAAGCTGGTCTTTGAAATAGGAAATTTTTTTCTGCATGGCATCGATTTCACTTTTAATTTTTACATATTTTTTTAGTGCGTCAATTTCATTTTTACTCTCGGCATCCGCAACTTTCAGATTCCATTCAATATAATAACCCGGCAGGGAAAATGCCTGGTTTGGGCTTTCAAATCGGTTCAGCCTCTCCCATGCCTTGTTCAAATAGGAAATTGCCATAGTATAACTTCTCTTCCGATTATACAGCATTGCCATTTTCATATATGTTTCTGGCCTATCCGGATCTTCTTCCAGACTTTTATTATAATAAAAAATTGCTTTGGGATCATCCTCAATGTATTCATATTTCTCTGCTCTTTTTGTTAGAAGGGTGGCATTCTTCCTCTGGTTTTTCCGGTCTTCAACGGCCAGGAATTGCCCGGCGGATACCATGGATATGTTGCCACTGGCCTTACCAATCCAGCCCTGAAATTCTGTTTTAAACATGGAATAAAGAATGGCCTCCCCAATAATATAGCCATTCTTGAATTTTTCATGGTCAGGGTCTTTTTCAATAATATAAACTTTATCCCCCAACCGCAAACCGTCCGTAGTATATAAGCGGGCAGAAAGGATCATTTCCCGAGCATCATAATCCAGAACATTTTTTCTATCAGATGATAGTGACTTTGTCTTTGCCAATACTTTTCCCACAATTTTCATTTTAACCATTTTGGGTGAAGAATAGCTCTCAAAAGCATGTATCTCATAAACAATCGCTCTTGCCGATGACACTGCGAACAAAAGAGAAAACAGAAACGCGAAAATCCTCATTACCATAAGTATCGGAATATTAATATATCCATTGAGAATTATGTGATCCGAATATTTTCCTCCGTGATGATAAAACCCACCTTCCGGTCATGGGATTCCAAAGGCAGCTTATCCCGCACCTGCCAGGAATAACCGGCAAATAGGCTACGGTATCGCGGAAAAAACCGTAAAACCCGGTCATAGAACCCCCCACCCCTGCCCAGCCGGTACCCTTCCGAAGTGACAAACAAAGCAGGAATCAGCAGATAATCCATTCTATTGATATTATGCAAAATCTGGCCGGATCTGGCATAGAGACCGCTGGAAAAAAACCAGGGGTAATATCTTTCCGTATTCTTTATATCCTGTGTGAAAAAATCCACTCTGGGTTCGCTTGGATACGGATGGTATATCAGAATCCGGCGTTTTCTTCTGTGCCAGATGGACGGGTTAATATATTCAGAAAAAAAACGCCGGATATTCAGGTGCAACCGTGCTTCATCCATCGGCAAAGGGCGATGGGTTTTTGCATAGGAAAAATATTCTCTACGGAGGCTCTGTTTTTCCTCCCGGATAAAATCTTCCACTATCCTTCCGCTGCCGACATACCGCCCGCATTATCTTCAAAGGCATCCAGAGAATTCTGGAATAAATTGATGAGTATCTGCTCCATTTGGATTTCATTTCCCATAAGGGGAGGCAAATTTTCCGGAACGGATATGGATAGACTAATGGACCGGAGACGGATTCTTTCCTGTAGAGCTATACCCGTTCCGGCAAGATTCATCCATTGGATATCTTTCTTAGAGAGCAACTTTTTCATTGATTTCCCGCTTAAACCTGCCCCACTATAAGGACAATGGAGAACCAATGTCAACTTTTTTCCGCTATTTTTTTCGCATAAGCTTTTTGCGGATCATTCCATTTACTGCCATAAACTCCTCCATACGAAAAACCATAGAAATGACAATGTATGCACTTATGGATGCTGGTATAATAATCAAAATTTTCTGGAATGCGGAAAAAGAATCCAAAAGAAACAGCAGCAAAAGGATAAAAACCCCCAATAAACCATTCACGGAAAATATTTTGATCCAAACAATTATATTTTTTCTGTTAGGAACAAAAGTCCCGTAATATATTCCCAGAAAAAAATATACCCCCACACCCAAAATGGCCGATAGGGATGATCCCAAAGCAAGTCCACCATGGTATAGAAAAGGCAGAAACAGAAGGCTTAATCCCACATTTGCCACTAAAACAAGAAAGGTAATTCTGGCCGGCAGAGAGGGGCGGTGCATGGCAAAATAGGCACTCATAAACAGTTTCTGCAGAGAATAGGCAGCAATCCCCACCGCATAATAACGCACGGCAATTCCCGTTATGGCGGTTGAGGAAGCATTGAAACTGCCACGCTGGAATACCACTTCCACAATTTCATCGGATAAAAAGAACATTCCAATGGTGGCCGGTAACAACAGATATAGAATCATATTAATGGAAGAAACCATTGCAGATTGAAATCCTTCTTTTTCTCCCCGGTTAAAAAGAGAAGAAAGCTGCGTGAGAGACGCCGTGGCCACCGCCACTCCAAATATCCCAATGGGCAACTGTATTAGCCGATGGGAATAGGAAAGTGCAGATACTCCACCCGGGACTTTATCGTGAACCGCCATAGCCAGAAAAATATCAATCAACTGGCTGATTTCCTGAACAGCCGCCCCGAATATTGCCGGTAAAATCATTTTCCACATTTCACCGCGAGCAGGATGATCCCAGATTTTCCCCGGATGCAGCACCATTCCAAAATCCGGTAACGCCTTTTCCCTCTTCACCAGATAGATCTGAAAAACCAGATTCACAATAGAGGAAAAAAGTGTGATAACAGAAAAAATAAAAATCTGATTCTTTTTCTCTGGAGAAAAAAATATATATAATCCGAAGAAAACCAGGATGACAATATTCATCAAGGCAGATCCAAAACTGGGTCCGGCAAATTTATTCTGAGAATACAAAATTCCCATAAATATGGAAGAAAGGGAAATGAACACCAGGTACGGGAACAGCAATCGACCCAGAGAAACGGTAATCCCCGTCAGCTCTGCCGATGGGTTGGAGATAAGAAAGGGCAACCATAAATCCATAGTCACCATAATTACGAAAGACAAAAGAGATAAAAAACCTAATGTCAGGAAAAATACAACACCGGCAGCGGTTCTGGCCTCCCCACCCCCCATCTTCTTGTAACGATCATACACGGGAATAAAGGAATGAGAAAGGGCACCCTCCGCCACAAGATTCCGCAGCATATTGGGAAGCCGGAAGGCAATGTCAAAAGCAACGGCATAAACCCCGGTTCCAAAGGCATAGGCTTTGAGAATGTCCCGCCCCAACCCCAGAAGCCGGGAAATACCGGTCATCAGCGAGAATATAATGCTGTTCTTTGCCTTCTGGCGGTTTCCGTCCGGATTTTCCATTCTATTTTTGGGAGGGGTGATAACCGGTTCCGGATTTCAAAACAATTTTATCCAGATTATGATCGGCTTCAAAGGAACGGGCCAGGATGATATCCCCGGTTTCCAGCATTATCTTCACCGGCAAATCCGAGCTGATCTTACCGGTGGCCTCGCTGTAAAGGACATCCCGTGCGAATATCTTCCTGCCGTTTGCGGATTCCACCGTGACATCCCCGGTGACAGTCAAGGTCTTCTTTGCGTTATCCAGATGACCGGTTATCCCCATGACCACATTGGATTTTTTGCCCTGCTGGTAGTAATTCAGGGTAAAATCCTTCACCATCGTCCCGGAATTATCTCGCAGTAAATACGCCCGTTTGGCCACCAGATCCCAGGATTTTTCCTTCCCTTGAAATTCCTCCGCCGAAAAATTCAGGATAGCCCCGTCCGTCTCTTCCGGGAAATCCTCCTGGAAATACACCGGGGCATAATCTGAATTTTTTTTACACTGGGTGAAAAAAGGAGACACAAGGAATAGGATGAAAATCCCCCACCCAAAACCTGCAAGGGGGATTTTCATCCTGGGAACGCGGGACATCCTCTATCCGCGCAGAACAGCTTGGGCAGCGGAAAGACGGGCGATGGGTACTCTGTACGGAGAACAGCTCACATAATTCAAACCAGTCCGATGGCAGAATTCCACGGAAGAAGGTTCTCCTCCATGCTCGCCACAGATCCCCACTTTAAGATCGGGACGGACTTTCCTTCCTTTTTCTGTGCCCATCTGGACAAGTTGACCCACACCGGTCTGATCCAACACCTCAAAAGGATCCGATTTCAGAATACCTTTTTTTATGTATACCGGCAGAAATTTCCCCGCATCGTCCCGGGAATAGCCAAAGGTCATCTGGGTGAGATCGTTGGTACCAAAGGAGAAAAATTCCGCTTTTTCTGCAATTAAATCGGCCGTTAACGCCGCACGGGGAACCTCAATCATAGTGCCCACTTTATAGTCCATGCGATCATTTCTTTCTTTGAATACTTTTTCAATGGTTTCCCGGATAATTTTTTCCTGCAGTTTGAACTCTTCCAGCGTGCCCACCAGTGGAACCATAATTTCCGGATGTGCATCCACTTTTTTTGCCTTTAAATTCAATGCGGCTTCCATGATGGCCCTCGCCTGCATTTCTGTAATTTCCGGATAGGTATTGCCCAGACGGCAGCCACGGTGACCCAGCATGGGATTGAATTCGGCCAGCTCTTCCACCTTGTTGCGTACCGCTTCGTACGAGATCCCCATTTCTTTGGCCATTTCTTCCTGATTGGCTTTTTCATGCGGCACAAATTCATGCAGTGGCGGATCCAGCAGACGGATAGTGACAGGCAAGCCCTTCATGGCCTCAAAAATGCCCTCAAAATCTCCCCGCTGTATGGGCAGAAGCTTCTCCAGAGCCTTTCTGCGTCCGGCTTCGTCACTGGCCAGAATCATCTCACGGACAGCCTTAATCCGGTCACCCTCAAAGAACATGTGCTCCGTACGGCACAGTCCAATACCTTTTGCACCAAAGCCCCTGGCCACAGTCGCATCATGGGGGGTATCCGCGTTTGTCCTCACCTGCATACGGGCATATTTATCACTCAAATCCATGATCTTTCCAAAGTCCCCACTCAGCTCCGGATCAATGGTGGGAATCTTCTGGGCGTATACATTACCGGTGGAACCGTCCAGAGAGATGAAATCTCCTTCGTTCACTACCGCCCCGGCCACTTCCATTTTTCTGGCTTTATAATCTATTTTGATGGAACCGGCTCCGGATACGCAGCATTTCCCCATACCCCTGGCCACCACGGCGGCGTGGGATGTCATCCCTCCGCGTGCGGTTAGAATTCCATTGGCCATATTCATCCCTTTCAGATCTTCCGGAGAGGTTTCTATGCGCACCAGAATCACCGATTTCCCTTTACGTGCCCATTCTTCGGCTTCATCTGCAAAGAACACCACCTGCCCGGTTGCCGCTCCGGGAGATGCGGGAAGGCCTTTGGCTATAATTTTAGCATTAGCCAGCTCACTTTTATTAAAAACAGGATGCAACAGTTCGTCCAGCTTATTGGCTTCCAGACGCAAAAGAGCGGTTTTTTCGTCGATGGAGCCTTCCGCCAGTAAATCCATGGCAATTTTTACCATGGCAGCACCGGTTCTTTTTCCATTTCTGGTCTGGAGAAGCCATAACTTCCCTTCCTGAATGGTAAACTCCATGTCCTGCATGTCTTTATAATGGTTTTCCAGTTTTCTCTGGGTTTCAAAAAGCTGCTTATAAACTTCCGGCATGCTCTCTTCCAGAGAAGGATAATTTTTTGCTCTGTCCTCTTCTGTCACATCTGCCAGTTTGGCCCAACGTTTGGATCCTTCCTTGGTAATCTGCTGGGGAGTCCGGATTCCGGCCACCACATCTTCCCCCTGGGCATTGATGAGATATTCTCCGTTGAAGAGGTTTTCCCCTGTGGCTGCATCCCGCGTAAAGGCAACCCCGGTTGCGGATGATTCGCCCATATTCCCAAACACCATTGCCTGCACATTGACCGCAGTTCCCCATTCTTCCGAGAACTTGTTCAATTGGCGGTAGTAAACGGCACGCTCATTCATCCAACTGTCAAAAACAGCCATCACAGCACCCCAGAGCTGATCCCAAGGATTTACCGGAAAATCTTTTCCGGTTTTTGCTTTTACCGCTTTTTTGAAAAGACTCACCAGTTCTTTTAAATCATCGGTGGTCAAATCTGTATCATTATGTACTCCGCGTTTTTCCTTCACGGACTCAATAATTTCTTCAAAAGGATCCTTGTCTTCTTTGGATGCCGGTTTCATACCCATTACCACATCGCCGTACATCTGTACAAACCGACGGTAAGAGTCCCACGCAAATCTGGCCTGGCCGGTTTTCTTTACCAAACCTTCCACAGCATCATCATTGATACCCAGATTCAGGACAGTGTCCATCATACCCGGCATGGATACCCGTGCACCGGAACGAACAGAAACCAGAAGCGGATTCTCACGATCCCCGAATTTGGAACCCATGATTTTTTCAATCTGGTGTATCCCGTTTTCCACATCCTTTTTAATGAAAGCAACCGTCTGGTCTTTCCCTTTCTGGTTGTACATGGTACACATTTCTGTGGTTATGGTAAACCCGGGGGGTACAGGAATGCCAATTTTACTCATCTCCGCAAGATTGGCCCCCTTACCTCCTAACAGATTTTTCATCCCGGCATCGCCATCGGCTTTACCACCCCCAAATGCATAAACTGCTTTATTGCTCATCGTTTCCTCCCTTTGGTATACGATTTTTTATTATTTTATTTTTTGAAAATTCCGCGGAAATAATGCAAACATCCTCTACCATGAAAAGTAAGATTTTATTCTTCCCCTTCTTTTATGTTGTATTTTTCCAGCACATTTTTCCATTTTGTATAGGGAATTCCATGTGCGATGATATCCGCAAATATCCTTCCCCCTCCTCTTTCTGTCCTTTTCATTTTGTTCCCATAATCCACATTCAAGAGGCCAAACCGGGGACGAAAACCCTCCGCCCACTCAAAGTTGTCCATCAGCGACCAGTAAAAATAACCCCGAACATCCACTTTTTCATAGACCATGGCTTTGTACATTTCCGCAATATGGGTAAATAAAAACTCTTCACGGCGAACATCCGGGTCTTCCCCATCCGCCGTCCCGTTTTCCAGAACATACACCGGCTTGTTATATTTCTTTTTGGTCTTCCGCAGGATTTCATAAAAACCATTGGGATACGCTGCCCAGTTGAGATCATTCTTCTTTTCCCGTGGATCCTCGGGATCAAACATCAGGATTTCATATTTAGCCAGTTCCGGAAAAGAACTCTTCACATAAAAACGACTGTAGTAATTAATCCCCACATAATCACAGGTTCCCTTTAGCCCCGGAACTTCTTTATTATACTTTGTATTGGTCACCTTGAGAATGCCCGTATCCACCGCATCCATAAAATCCCAAATAAAAGCCTTCTCCACCATATACGCCAGAAAACGATCAAAGAAATTCCAGTTGCGGTACGCTTCAAACTCACGGGTGTGCTTGGTATAACCCACCTCAATCTGCCGGCCACTCTTTGCCGCATCCTCATGCAGAATACCATACGCAGAAGTATGGGCTTTCAATAATGCCTCCATGACGGGAATCACCTCCACCACCTCCCGTCGTTGCTCATTGGGGGGAAAAAGGCCGGCCATGTAACCGTTCACCACATACACCATCGGCTCATTCAACGTGCACCAGTGGGAAATATCTTTACCAAAATGTTTCACCACTTCCCGGACAAAAATATCCCAGTGCTCCAGTGCATCTTCCCTTTCCCAACCTCTTTTTCCATTTTTTTCCTCCCAGAACCATTCCGGGGTGGAAAAATGGAAAAGAGTAGCAGATGGTTTCAGCTTATTCTTTTCCAAAAGACCGATGAGTTTTTTATAGTACTGGATCCCCTCAGGGTCGGCTTTGGTTTTCCCCGGTTTGGGGAAAAGACGGCTCCAGCAGAATGAGAAACGGAAAGAATTATGGCCGCTTTTCCGGGCATACTCCAGATCTTTTTCCATATAGGTATCAAAATCCGAAGTTTTCAACGATACCTTTTCCGGATAATCATCAAAATGAGCAATATTCCCCGGCAGAGGCTCCTTCTTCTCATTGACACCAAATTTCTTCTCTTTGATGGATGTTTTCATGAACCGGCTCCAGTCACTGGGCTGCACATTCTCAATCTGCTGGGCTGCCGTGGCCGTCCCCCATAAAAACCCATCCGGAAAGGTTATATCCTCCCGCACCGGACGGGGAGACAAATAGTACCCTTTTCTGGGCTTACCAAAAACCGGCAGAAAGAAAACCACGATTATGGCTACAGCTACTAAAACCCCCACTGCAAGAAGAGCCGGCATTGATATCAATCCTTACTGGATTTCACGCGTACCCATGCGGTACCGTAACCCACTTTGTTGCTGCCGTAATCCACCCAGGCATAGCCCTCTATCCCCCACCAAGTACCCCAGGAATTCCGGATGAGCCAGGCTTTTTTGGAATCATCCCATCCCACGATGCTGATGGCGTGGTTGATCTGCCCCGGATCCCTTTCATCAAAAATTCCGGATTTATAATGACTGAACAATTTGGTCGCATTAATGGTAGTGGCCAAAACCCCATACTGACAAAGTGCTTCCTTTATCTGTGCGGTGGAAGGATTGCCTATTTGTCCACCCACATAACCATATTCCCAAACAGGATCATAAAATCTGGATTGGGTTTGGCAGGATTTAACCTTGCCATCATATTTACATGCCCCCTCATCGACTGGCCTTTTCTGCTTCATGGTCTGCCATACCGTCCCATACCAACCACCTTCACACCCAAACTGCTTTTCACAGTTCAGAAAATGCTGCTCCGAAGCGTCAATCTGTTTCTGGTAAACCAAATAATACGCACTTTCATAGCTGGCCATGGTAGCAAACATATAACAACTTCCACATCCCCCCTGGGAACGAATGGGAGTAACCGCATTGTATTTTCTCCAGTCAAAAGATTTGGCTTGGGGATTGCAGTTTTTCTGGAGCCCGGCTCCACCATCTCTGCCTTTATCTTTATCTTTATCTTTATCTTTGTCTTTGTCTTTGTCTTTGTCCTTATCTTTATCTTTGTCGCGTTTGTCCTTATCCCGCTTTTCTTTTTCCTCACGCTCTCTGCGTTCTTTTTCTTCTTTTTCCCGCTTCCGCTTCTCTTCTTCCAGTCTCTGCTGTTCCTGTTTCTTTTTTTCTTCATCAGGAATGTTCAGCCCTTTGATCTCTGCCATTTTCCTCTGGGCCTTGGTATACGCTTCCACCCGGAATTTGTATCCCCGGTCCTTAATTTCTTTGCGCATCGCAGCCAGCTCTTTGCGGAAATCACCCATATCCTGGTTATTCTTTTTCCGCATTCTGTCCACAAGGGACTGGGCTTTCAGATCACCCCTGCCACCCTCAAAGGGAACAAAGGAGAACAGAATAAAAGCCGCGAGTATTCCAGCCATGGATACGGCCAGAGCCCGTGCGGCGGTTTTTCCCGGTAAAATTCCTGTCAAGGATTGTAATATTCTTTTCATAGCATACCTCTAATGCATAAATACATCCGCATGGCTTACGTCAAATATTTTTTCATACGGAAAATGAGAATCCGAAACCCCGCAGGATGCACTTCGGAATCAACGGCGTGCATCCCGGTTTTTTTCCGGTTGATTCCGGATGTATTCATCAATGGGATTCGCGTCCACCCGCTCGCCGGATTTACCTTATTCCACCTTGGTCCAATCTATTGTCTCATCAATGGTTTTTGCCAGCTCTTCCAAATCCTGATCGGTATGGAATTCTAAACCAGCCTTTTCCACCACAATTTTCCCATCATCACCCTGGATATACCGTCTTCCGGCATGATGGGGAGCACTGACATCCTCTGCATGGTCCTCGTCATTCAAACCGTGCTGGTGGATGGTCCCATTACAGGTGCAGAAATAGGTACTTTTGGGATTTTCCACTTTGAGGCAATACGATGTACCGCGTACCGCCGCCGCAACCGTGGGAGTTTTGATGGTATAGCTCCCGGATTTTGTGAATTTAGCTTTTGTGATCCCGGACATCCATCCCCGTTCCAAATACAAAGTATTTTCCTGCGGGATTTTATATACCAAGCGGGAGTTCTTTTTTATCTGAACCATGGTTTTCTTATCCAACCGGAGCCGGGCAACGGAATTATCCCCGGTTTCAATAACATCACCATTTTTTATGGAATCCCCCACGTGGGCTTCCTTTCCGTTTACACTGACAACACCGGAAATAAAATCAACCTTTGCCAATGATTCCTTTTGCTCTTTTGGTTTGCATCCAACCAAAGTAAATACAGAAAAGATCACCAAACCAGCCATTGTTTTTTTCATACGCCTCCTTAATCCACGGGCATGAATAATCGAAATCATTCTGCTTAGAGATTCCATTGAGTATACAATACATAGAG
>DYLW01000055.1:0-9247 GCA_020721865.1 Leptospira biflexa
ATAATATGGGAGACATACATCGTTATGGATGTCTCAGCGGGTGACTGTCACCATGATACACATTGCTCTGGTTCCAATAATGCAGCAGGGAATACACGGTGGAAATGTGTGGCGTCTCCACCCGGTTTTTGCGGGCAATTTTCAGGGGCTCGCCCAGAATTGCCTCCACTTCCATGGGTCGTTTATTCTGGTAGTCAATCATCATGGAGGTTTTATAGGGCTCCATTTTCCGGGTATTTTCCACGTTTTGTTTTATATCTTTGGCGGAGATGGTGATTCCTTCGGATGCGGCAATGCGGGCGGTTTCTTCCATCATAGCCACGCTCAGCCCATGGAGTTTGGGATTCCCAAGGATGACATCGGTGGTGACCATTCCAGCCGCCACAGACAGGGAATTATACGGAATATTCCACAGGAGTTTTTGCCAGCGGAGTTTTCTTAGGGATTCCCCGTAAAAGGTTTTTATACCTGCCCGGTTGAATAAATCGACCAGAGATTGTGCCAGTATATTATGGCGGCTCTCCAGAGCCCCCATTTTGATGGCACCATAATCCTGGTGAAAAATCACATCGCCCGGAAGGCGGTTAATGCAGGTAAAAGCGAGCCCGCCAATGACCGGATTGTTTCGGAAAATTTTACGGATTATTTCTTCCCCGTTAATCCCGTTCTGGAGAAGCAGTATTATAGAGTTTTTCCGGAGTACCGGCGAAAGCATATTTTTATAATCAATTCCTTCCAGAGCTTTCACGGACACCACTGCCAGATCAGCGGGGGACATTTGGGAGGGATCATTAAAGAATGGAGCATGGATGGAGAAATCTCCCCATATACTTTTAATTTTCAGATTTTTCACTTTTGTTTTTGCCGATGGAGAAAAATACTGCACGGGGATTCCGGAGGCCTGGATTTTTGCCCCGTAAAATGCCCCCACGCTTCCCGCTCCCATGATGGCAACGTTGTGAATATCCTGTACCATTGACAATTCCATCTGGTAAGTATACAAAAAAAATGGTGTCATGGCCATTGAAACTTTCACTGTTGGCCATGAAAGGATTTACCTCCACGTTTTTTGTTTGTGTATTTTTCCTGGGGATCTCATTGGGAATTTTTCCGGCGGAGAGCACAGAGAGAAAAAAATTAAATTGCTCCTTAACCATGGTTGCCCTGGCGGCGGAAAAAAATCCATCCCTGAAACTGGAACACTATGAACAGGAAACGCAGAGGCTGGCGGCGGAGTATGCCCGGTTCTGGGAAAACCCGGAGCTATCCGTGGAGGCGGGTTATAAATCGTCCCAAATTTCTGGTCTCACCTATGGAGTCTCCTTGTCTCAGAAAATTCCTTTTCTATTCCAGGCATCCTATTTTGGGGATATCAATTCCCAGAAAGCCAGAATGGCACAGATTAATTATCGGTATGCGGTATTTATGAGCAAAACCTCTGCACGGGAATTGATGCGTCAGATTTTTTATCAGGAAAAATATCTTCGTCTTTTGCGGGCTCATCGGGAGCAGCTATTGCCTTTAATTGCCCATTTGCGTTCTGTGCATCTGGCCAGTGCTTCCCATATTGCCAGAAAGGTGAGTCTGGATATGTATTACCGCCGTCTGGAAAATTCTATTTTATCCACAGAAAATGAGATAAAAAATCTGCGTTCCCGCTTGGACATGATCGCACCGGGGCTTCCGGCGGTTGATTGTGAGTATGCAATGCCCCATAAATTGAAAAAAGAAATTCATCCGGAAAATCTGGAAAAATTTGTCCATGGCCGTTTCATGGAGACCAATTACCACATCGTCTTGTTAAAGGAAAAGGAAAAATTAAAAACTCTGGAAAATAAATTTGCCATGGCCGCCCGCTATCCGGATGTAAATATATCCGGTTACTACCAGGCAGAACCCGGAGATCCAAAGGATCGTTTTTATGGTGCGGGGGTGTCCATTCCACTTCCCGTTATTCGGAGGAATAAGAGTGAAATAATGGTAACGCAAAATGAACTGGAGAAAATCCGCGAAGAAATCAAAATCACAGAAAATACATACCGCCAGATAATCCAGGCCGATCTGCATTCCCTGCGGATTTATCTGGAAATGGCAGGGAATTATCCGGATGAATGGGATGAAGCAAATTTTCCCCATCTTGTTTCTCTACGCACGGGACTGATCCGGCAGCAGATTACCACATCGGATTTTATGGAATACTTGCGGGAATCCATGGAGAATTCCCAGGAATGGATTCGCCTGAACATGGAAATCTGGAACATTCTGGACAAAATGACCGTCCTGACAGGAGAAGAAAATCTATGGGAGAATATTTATGATCCGGCTTCTTGACCACGCGTTAAAGAATCATTTCTGGGTATTTCTCACCATCATAGCCATAGCCATTGCCGGTAGCTGGGCGGTGGTTTCCCTGAATATTGATGCGGTTCCGGATATTACAAATGTCCAGGTTGTAGTGAACACAAAAACCGGGGCAATGGATCCGGAGCAGATTGAAAAAAGTGTTACCCGGCCCATTGAGGTGGAAATGGCCGGTCTTCCCGGACTGGAGGAGGTACGCTCTCTTTCCAAGTATGGCCTGTCCCAGGTGACCATGGTTTTCAAAGATGGAACGGATATTTATTTGGCACGGCAGATGGTGTCAGAAAGACTCCAGAATATACGTTCCTCTCTGCCGAGCAATATCAAGACAGAATTGGGACCCATTAGCACCGGTCTGGGTGAGGTTTTTATGTATGCAGTGGTTCCCCGGAAAAACTCCCGCCTGGCAAAAATGGAGGAAATTCCCCGGTTGATTTATCTGCGTGAAGTGCAGGATTACCGTATCAAACCCGAATTAAAAAAAATAGCCGGGGTAGCGGATGTGGATTCCAATGGAGGATATGCTAAGGAAATCCATATTAATCTGGATTTTGATAAAATGCGTTTACACGGAATTCCCATGCATGTTCTGGCACAGCGTCTGGATTCCGTGGGAAAAAATACCGGCGGTGGTTATATTCAGTATAAAGGAAAAAATGTCATTGTACGCAGTTCCGGGGCAGTGCAGGATTTTTCTCAGCTTGCCAACCTGCCCATTATGCGGAATTTCTGGGGAGGGTCTGTCTTCCTCAAGGACATAGCCAATATCCGTGTGGATTACTCCCAGCGATTGGGGGCAGCCACGTACAATGGGGAGGAAACGGTGCTGGGTACTGTGCTCATGCGGACCGGGGCCAATTCCCGTAAAGTGGTACATGAAGCGGAAAACGCAGTGAAACTTATTTCCCTGCCGGAGGATGTGGAAATTAAAATTTTATATACCCGCAGTTTTCTGGTTGATTCTACCATATTCACCGTGGGAAAAAATCTTGCGGAAGGTGCCCTTCTGGTGATATTTGTCCTGCTTGCCATTGTGGGGAATCTTCGGGCTTCCCTTCTGGTCTCGCTGGCCATTCCCCTTTCCATGCTTGTGGCCTTTGCCGGGATGCACCTTCTGGGTATTTCTGCCAATCTGATGAGCCTGGGTGCCATTGACTTTGGGCTACTGGTGGATGCATCCATTGTCATGGTGGAAAATTATCTGCACCATTTAAAGGAACATGACGAGGCGTACATTTCATCCCTGGAAAACAGAATGGGGCTTATGCTGGATTCTGGCCAAAAGGTTTTGAAGCCCGTTGTCCTTGGATTGGGGATCATCATCATTGTTTATGTTCCCATCCTTTTCCTGGGGGGTATTGAAGGCAAAATGTTTGAACCCATGGCCATCACGGTAATCATTGCACTGGCGGCTTCTCTTTTTATGGCTGTGATGATCATACCCGCCCTGGCTGTCCTTTTTATCAAAAAATCCAGCTCGGAATCTTTTCTTTTCCGATGGGTGGAAAAATTGTATCTTCCCATTATCCAGTCCGCCATGCGTCATAAATTGGTTTATCTGGGGGCTGGATTGGTGTTATTGCTTTTTTCCTATGGACTATTCTTTGGCCTGGGTTCCGATTTTATTCCCCAACTGGATGAGGCCGATCTGGTGATTGGGCTGGTGCGTAATACGGACATATCCATTGACGAATCCGTCCGCTACCAGAAGGAGGCCGAGAAAATTATTGGCGGCTTTGGCGAGGTTTCTCACGTCTTTTCCCGCCTGGGGACTCCGGAGTCTGCCACCGACCCCATGGGGATTAACTTTGCAGATACGTTTGTTATATTAAAAAAAGATCATTCCCAATGGCCGGAGATAAACGGGAGACGCAGAACGAAAGACGAATTATTTACGGCCATCCGGGAAACTCTGGGGAAAAAAACCATCGAACAGGAAATCTCTGATACCCAGCCCATTGAGATGCGTTTCAATGAAATTCTGGAGGGAAGCCGTGCCGATGTCACCCTGCGGATTATGGGACCCGATCTGGAAAAACTGGTGGAATATGTGGAGAAAGCCAAAACAATTCTTGAAAGCATTCCCGGTGCAGATTCCGTGGAGGAGGATGCTCTCACTGCGTTAAAGAAAAGTCCCGTGTTGAATGTGGACATGAATTACGAAAAGCTTAACTACTATGGAATTGATCCCATTATTGCCAATGACATTCTGGAAATGGCGATGAGTGGATACGAGCTGGGTGTGTTCACAGAAAAGGATTTAATTTTCCCCATTGTTGTGCATCTGGATGAAAATCTGAGAAATTCTATTGACCAGATAAAAAAGCTGCCGGTACCCCTTCCAGAGGGAGGAACTGTTTCTCTGGAAAATGTCGCAAAGTTTTCCTATGCCAGTCAGGTGACCACCATCGCCCGAGCTTACGCAAAACGCTATGCGGCAGTGAGCATCAATATTACCGGAAGGGATATCAACAGCTTTGTCCTGGAAGCACGGGAAAAAATGGATAAACAGTTGAAAATGGACACGGACTACCACCTTTATTGGGGGGGACAATTTAAAAATTTGAAGAAAGCCCAAACTCGCTTGATGGCCATTATACCCGCAATTCTGGGGATTATTTTTCTGATTCTATACCGGTCGTTCAACAGTATCCGTGAGACACTTATCATATATTTGTCCATACCCTTTTCCATGACAGGGGGCATTCTGGCTCTTTCTATCCGGGGTATTCATTTTAGTGTTTCCTCCGCAGTGGGCTTCATTGCTCTTTCCGGTATTGTGATTTTAAATACCATGGTGCTGATGAATTGGTACAATCAGGAAAAGGGTCATTATAATAATGCCGATGACATTGCCAAGGATGGGGCACTTTCCCGGCTACGGGCCATTGTTATGACTGCCCTTGTGGCCAGTCTGGGTTTCATCCCCATGGCACTCAATACCGGCATTGGCTCCGAAGTACAAAGGCCACTGGCCACCGTGGTCATCGGCGGGCTGGTCACTTCCACCTTGCTTACCCTGGTTTACATTCCCATCCTTTTTTCCATGGTTATGAAAAAGGAAATGGAGGGGGGATAATATGGCCATCCACCTCCTTTGTGCGGTGCTGGGATGTTCCCGCGGAAAAACATTTTAGTGGATCAATCCAGAATTTTCCGGAAAAAATCCGTGTTATCCATTTCACCAGAGAATCTTTCCGCGTCTTTTCCAATGGCATAAACGGGCACCCTGGCAGCGGTGTGCCGGTAAGAAGACCAGCGGACAGCGGGAAATTTTCCCTTGCCGGAGGAGGATAAAACTTCCAGCCCTCCAGTTTCATGATCGGCAGTGACCAGAAGAAGGGTGTCCGGATATTTCTGTACCCATTCATAGGCAATTTTAACCGATTTTTCAAATTCCAGGGTTTCCAGAATCATCCTTTCAATGTCATTTTTATGGGCGGCATGGTCAATCCGTCCTCCTTCAATCATTACAAAAAATCCGCCGGGATTATTGTCCAGCACCATCAAACCGGCACGGGTCATTTGGGAAAGATGGGGGAGATCTCCCAGCCCATCTTTCTCATAAGGGAAATGCCCTTTGCCAAAAACCCCTGCCAGATATGCGGTTTCTTCGGTACGGAGGGATATCATGCTCTCACGGTTGTCTACTATATGGTATCCCAGAACCCTTGCCCGTCCAAAATCGAACGTGGAACCCCAGAAAGACTTTTTATTCCCACCCAGCATCACATTGGGGCGGGTTTGTTCCAGATAATCCCGTGCAATTTCCTTATAATTTTTTCTGGAAACGGAGTGTGCGGCAAATCCCGCAGGCGTGGCGTGATTGATATAGGTTGTGGTGATAATGCCCGTATACGCTCCGGATTCCTTATAAACTTCCAGAAGGGTTTTTAATTCCCGTCCGCTACCCGGTATTTCCATGGATATGGTGCCATTTTTTGCCTTTTTGCCAGTTGCCATGGCTGTGGAAGCGGCAGCGGAATCCGTGATATCGGAGCCGGCGGGATGGGTGGTGACTGTCCCCCGATGCGGGAAGGATTCAAAGAAAAGTTTCCCCTCTTCTCCGTGCTGGTAGAGACTGGTAGCTTTGACATGGGAAAACCCCATTCCATCCCCAATCATAAAGATAACATTTTTGGGTCGGGCAGAAAGCTCATAAATGACGGCCAGAAACATCACAGCCGCAAGTATTTTCTTCAGCTTCATAGCATCTCCTTAACGATGTAGCTACCCCCAAATCCCCCCGATTCGGAAGAGCCTTGCTATATTTACAGAGTATTTTCTTTCTGTAAAGAAGAATTTAATATTCCCAGAACGTCACACAGGAGGACAAATTCTCCGAGCATGAATGCGACGAATACGAGAATTCCCATGGGGGATATAACCTCCGGTTGGATGCGACAAAATATTCGGTATGGATATACATAAAGCCGTGGCTTCTATAGCTATTCTTTCAATTCCACAGAAAAAAGCCGCAGAGGGTTTTTCTTGCCCCGTAGCGTAATCATGCCCATATCCGGGAATTCCAGATAGGGCGGTTTTTCCATGATCTCCAGAAACTGCTCAGAAATGATGACATCCTTATTATGATATTTACATTCGCTCTGGATACGGGAGGCGGTGTTGACGGTATCCCCCAGATAGACAATTTCTTTTTTTATGTCACCCATCTCCCCGGTGATAACTCTCCCAAAATGGAAACCCGCCCGGAAGGAAGGAACCACACCAAAAAGATCCATGTATTTTTCCTTCTGGTCTTCCACTTTTTTAAGAATCTGAAAATATAGCATCAGTGCCCGCAGATTTTCCCGTGGCGATCTTTTTTTCCATACAATGATAATTTCATCTCCCACGTATTTGTAAATCTCCCCCCGACTACGCAACACTGGTTCGCTGAAATCATAAAAAAAACGGTTCAGCAGCCGATGAAAATTAATATTCCCAATGGATTCTGCTATGGTGGTGGACGATGCCAGATCCAGAAACATAAAAATCCGTTCTTCTTCTTTGGGATGGTGGTATGTCCCTTTGAGAATATTGGCTATGGTGGATGCCCCAATCAGAGGTCGGACGGTAAAATACAGGTTCACCGCGATGCTGGCAGAAATGGCGATGGTGACAGACGATAAATATTTCCAGGTAAAAATTCCCAGAATAAACTCTTCCTTGTAAAAAAGAAATCGGCTGAAATTCAAAGAAAATATTATCGCAAAAAGATAGAAAAAAATCTTCACCAGTAAAAATAACCAGAAACCCCGTGTCCGCAGGAAAAAGGAAAATGGGGAAGACATGAATTTTGTTTCAAAGGAGAAAATAAATCCACCAATGAGGATACCCGTCAGAAACGCAGGCCCCAGGTCATAATAACCGGAGTAACCAATAATAAAATATGCTGCAAACACAGAAAAAAAACCTGAGGAGATTGTCCCCAGGATTATGGTAATGGCGTCATGCTTTTCCCTGGCCGTGATTTCCAGTGCCCGGGAGATTTTTTCCATTTTTTCAGGAGGAATCCTGGCCTCAATATTTTTGCGTATATTTTCCGTTATTGTGCTTCTTGTCTGGGCCATCTCTCCTCCGGTTATTGTGGTTAGCGGGTTTTATCCAGAGCCTGGGATATGTCTTCCTTCAGATCCTCCAGATTCTCAATCCCCACTGATACCCGCACCATTTCCGGAGATACCCCGGATTCTTTCTGTTCCTTCTCAGAAAGCTGCCGATGGGTGGTGCTGGCCGGATGCAGAACACAGGTGCGGATGTCCCCCACATGGACCACCAGATTTGCCAGACGCACACCATCAATGAATTTTTTTCCGGCGTCCGCTCCGCCTTTGATACCAAAAGTGAGCACTCCGCTGGCACCCCTGGGCAGATATTTTTTTGCCAGCTCATAGGACGGGGAGGATTCCAGAAGCGGATAGTTCACCCATTCCACCGCCGAATGCTTTTCCAGAAACCGGGCCAGCCCCAAAGCGTTTGCACTGTGCCGTTCCATCCGCAGATGCAGGGTATGGGAGCCCAATTGTGTGAGGAACGCATTCATGGGAGCCATGGCCATCCCCAGATCCCGCAAAAGCTGGACTCTGGCTTTGATAATATAGGCCATCGACGGGAAGGCAGCATGGTAGGAAATCCCATGGTAGCTGGGATCCGGCTGGGTGAGTTCCGGATATTTCCCGTTGTCCCAGGGGAAATCCCCTTTTTCCACAATGATTCCGCCCAGGCTGGTGGCGTGGCCGTCCAGGTATTTGGTGGAGGAGTGGACAATGATATCCGCCCCATGCTGAAAGGGGTTATTCAGAAACGGAGTGGGAAATGTGTTGTCAATGATCAGAGGCACCCCCTTTTTCTTTGCCACCGCAGAAAATTTGGCAAAATCCAGCACCACCAGACCGGGATTTCCCAAAGTCTCTCCGTACAGGGCCTTTGTGTTGGGCCGGAAGGCCGCTTCCAGCACCCCCGCGTCCGATGTGGGGTCCACAAAAGTAACCTCTATCCCAAGCTTCCGCAGAGTATGCTCAAACAAATTATATGTCCCGCCATAGAGGGCACTGGAGGATACAATATGATCCCCTGCGGAAGCTATGTTCAGAATGGCCAGAGTGATAGCGGACATCCCGGAGGACACCGCCAGAGCCGCACTGCCTCCCTCCAGCTCCGCAATCTTTTTTTCCAGTGCTTCCACGGTGGGGTTGCTGATGCGGCTGTATATATGACCGGCAGCCTTTAAATCAAAGAGGGCGGCCACGTGGTCCGCCGAGCTGTATTTATACGTGGTGCTTTGAAAAATCGGCAGAATACGCGGCTCGCCATCTTCCGGTGTATATCCGGATTGTACGCATTGGGTCTCTTTTTTCCAGTTGTTTTCCATTTTTTTTCCTTG
>DYLW01000055.1:9347-13986 GCA_020721865.1 Leptospira biflexa
CGATTTTCCGATTTTCCGATTTTCCGATTTTCCGCCAATAGTAATGATGAAAAGGCGGGTTGTCCATTATTTTTTACGGTTATGGAAATTTATTTGGAAGATAATCTGGATTATGTCTCCTCCAATCCGGTGGATATGTATCCGATGGGGACAGTCACCATGATTATGTCTCCCCCAAGCCGGCGGATATTTATCCGATGGGGACAGTCACCATGATTATGTCTCCTCCAATACGGTGGATATGTATCCGATGGTGACGTCACCGGATATTGCAGAGGGGGTTTATCCTCTGGGGGATTTACCGAAGCAGTGCGGGATCTGGCCAAGGCTTTGTATTATACTATGAAATCGTAGTCTATCCTCATAAACCTGCCAGAATCCATAATCCTTCCGCTCTTTTGCGATATTTCTGCCATCGGACGGGAGTCAAACCTCCGAATTTTCTATATGGGTTTCCGTTTTTTCGGTTACCTTTACGCATTTGCTTTCACAAACACCGCATACTTCACAGGAATGTCCATCGACCAGTTTATTTTACAAGAGATTGTCTTCCGCCGTAAGCTTATCATGAATGTCATAAACCTGGTTAAACCCATGGATAATATAATCACTCCGTTCTTCTGCGATGGTTCTGCCAATGACCAGTCCCGACTTTTTAAAACTTTTCTGCAGACGGGAAAAATAATCCAGCCCCTTGAAAAAATCAGAGTGAATTGTCTGCCCGGATTTAATCTCCAACGGAACAGGACCCCGGGACGTATCCAGAATAATATCCACTTCATTGGCGTTGCTGTCCCGGTAAAAATAAAGGGCATCTCTCCGTCCGGAATGGTAATAACGCTTAATCAGCTCTCCCACAACATAGGTCTCAAAAATCTCGCCCCGCAATGGATGGCGAATCAACTGTGCCGGGGTTTCTATCCGGAGCAGATAATTCAGTAATCCTGTATCCAGAAAATAGAGTTTGGGGGATTTGATAACCCGCTTATTAAAATTTTTATAAAAGGGACGGAGACGGTAAATTACAAAAGATGCTTCCAGAATGGAAAGCCACTCTTCCATGGTGGACGCGGAAATGCCCAGTTCATTGGCCATGCCCGCTTTGTTCAAAATCTGTCCGGATCTGCCCGCACACAGTTCCATGAATTTCTGAAACTGGGTCAGATTCTGCGTTCGGGTAATGTTTCTTACATCTCTTTCCAGATAGGTCATAAGATAAGCCGCGTAAAAATCCGGAGGGTCCATTTTCCTATCGTGCACCGGAGGATAAAATCCACGGAAGAGGACTTCTTCCAGATTCATTTTTTTTCTTGCATATACTTCCTTATAGGAAAAGGGAAGTAATTTAAGGATGCCTGTCCTTCCGGAAAGTGACTGGGAAACAGATTTCATATATTCAAACTGGTTGCTGCCCGTTAGCAGATAATGTCCCGTGCCCGGATTCTCATCCACATCCATCTGGATATAGGACAATAAGTCCGGGGCATACTGGATTTCATCGATGACCCCGTGGCCCTTAAGCCGGGCCAGAAACCCACGGGGATCGCTGGAGGCAAACTCCCTTTCTGCGGGATCTTCCAGATTCACATACGGAATGCCGCCCCAAAGCTTTTTTGCCAGAGTGGTTTTTCCGGATTGCCGGGGCCCTGTAATGGTAATCACAGGAAAGGACTTCCACAGCTTTAATAAATATGGTTCAATTTCTCTGGATAACATGTATTATTTTTTTATGTAATATTAGGATTATATCGTAATATTACATAAACCGTCAAGCTGTTTTACACCATTTTTCTATTATAGGCTATTGCTGCCCATTCTATGACAAAAGAAAATCCCGATAAAAATCCCCCATGGCGTCCCGGATCTGGTCGCGAACATCCCGGAAAACCCGGAGAACTTCCTCGTCTGTCCCCACAGCTTCCGCCGGATCCACAAACCCGATATGCTTCCTCTCCTTCACCTTTCCGGTAAAAAGCGGACAGCTCTCCTTAGCTCCATCACAGACCGTGATCACATAATCAAAAGCTTCCCCTAAAAACAGGGAAACATTTTTGGGGAAGTTTGCCGATAAATCAATCCCCATCTCGCCCATCACCTTTACCGTGAAAGGATGCACTTTTTCCGATGGCTTTGTACCAGCGGAAACAACATCCAGACGTGGATCCAGCTCCTTTAAAAACGCCTCTGCCATCTGGCTACGACAGGAATTGCCTGTGCATAAAACCAGTATTTTCATTTTCTCTCCTTAAACTACAATCCCCCCCGGATCATCAAGAATGGTGACTGTCCCATGAAGATGACTCTGCGAAATCCACCAAGGATGCCCCCCGTGCCGCGTTGGATACCATCTTCTGGTAACGTGCCAGATACCCTTTCTTCAGAGGAGCTCTCTGCGGCTTGAACCTTTTTCGCCTCTCATCTAAAATATCCTCCGGTACACGCAACTCCAGAATACCCTTGGGGATGTTCAGATAAATTTCATCCCCGTTTTCCACAAGGCCAATGGTTCCGCCCTCCTGTGCCTCCGGAGAAACATGCCCAATGCAGGCCCCCCGGGTTCCGCCGGAAAACCTCCCATCGGTAATGAGGGCCACTTTATCCCCCAAACCCTGCCCCATGATATAAGAAGTGGGTGCCAGCATCTCCTGCATCCCCGGCCCCCCTTTGGGACCCTCATAACGGATGACCACCACATGTCCGGCCTGAACCTCATTGGCCAGAATTCCCTTGACCGCATCCTCTTGGGAATTGTAACAAATGGCTTTCCCCGTGAATTCCATCATGGACGGCATCACCCCGGCAGACTTGACTACACAACCCTCTTCCGCCAAATTTCCATAAAGAATATTCAAACCGCCGGTTTGGGAATAGACCGTATCCTTAGTGCGGATCACATCGTACACATCAAAGCCCAGTTTCTCCTTAGTTCTGTCCTCCGGGCGAATTTGGTTGGAGGAAGAAAGACCCGGAGTTCCCAACACATTGGCCGGTGCTACCAGTGATAATTCCATTGCCTCCGCCGATGGATTATCCCCGCGTATATCAAAATCGTCAATGTTTTCCCCAAGGGTTTTGCCGGTGACAGTCACCGCCTCCTGGTGGAGCAAATTCGGGCGGGCACGCCGGATTTCCCCCAAGATGGTATGGATGCCGCCCGCCAAATGCACTTCCTCAATGTGGTATTGGGAGGATGGGGAAACCTTGGATATATTGGGGGTTTTCGCGTTCAGTTCATTCACCACGCTCATGTTGAACCCATCGACCCCCGCCTCCCGTGCGATGGCCAGGGTATGCAGCAGGGTGTTGGTGGAACCGCCCATGGCCATATCCAGAATCATGGCATTTTTCAGGGATTTCTCCGTTATGATGGCGGAAGGCAAAAGCGGATATTTTTTTCCTGCGTTGTCATATTCCTCTTTTTCCCGTGCCATCTGGACAATGCGGAATGCCGCTTTGCGGAACAACTCCGTGCGTTTTTTGCTGGTGGCCAGAAGTGTTCCGTTGGTGGGGAAAGACAGACCAATGGCTTCATTCAGGCAGTTCATGGAATTTGCGGTGAACATTCCACTGCAACTCCCGCAGGTGGGGCAGGCATAGTCTTCAATTTCCTTGAGATCCGCATCTGATAGTTTTCCCTGGGATGCTGCACCCACGCCTTCAAAAACGCTGATCAGATCCACTTTTTTTCCGGAAGGAGTCTTCCCGGATTCCATGGGTCCGCCAGATACTATAATCGTGGGAATATCCACCCGCACGGCTGCAATCATCATTCCAGGGACAATCTTATCGCAATTGGGTAATGCAATCATAGCGTCAAACGGGTGGGCGTTCACTACGGTTTCTACCGCGTCCGCGATGATTTCCCGCGATGGCAAGCTGTATTTCATACCATCATGTCCCATGGCAATCCCATCGTCCACGCCGATGGTATTGAACACAAAGGGAACCCCGCCGGCCTCCCGGACGAATTTTTTCAGGAGGTCTCCCACTTCTTTTAAATGAAAGTGTCCCGGAATTATATCGAGGTAGCTGTTTGCGATGGCGATGAAGGGTTTGGAGAAATCCTCATCTTTTATACCGGTGGCTTTCATCAGAGAGCGGTGCGGTGCCCGTTCCCTTCCTTTTTTCATTATATCTGATCTCATACTTTCTTTTGTGAAATACTAAATGGGATGTCAAGATTTCTTTGGTGACTGTCACCAATATCTTTTTAAAAGTTATTCACTGTATATGTCCTTTTGTTTATGGAAATACTTGTGTAAAATTATTGGTCAATCAGAATGTATATTCCGTAAATATGCTTATGCTGAATTATGTCCATCCAAATTGGCCTTGGTATATTAAATGGGCACACTATGGTAAGTCATTATATCTGTATGACATTCATTTTGAAAACAGAGCGGCTTAATTGCCCATCGAATTACGATGTCAATTATCCATATTATGCAATATGAACAGGATTCCCAAAACCCCCAAGGCATTAACAAAAACCCAATTCCGTTTTCCGTATCAGGTTATAGCAAAATACTCGCAATCGGAAAGCTACCATCAGGATTGCGGAATGGTCGCAGCCTTCTTTAATGATTCTTATGCCTATCCCACAGCTCCATGTAGTAGTAAACCCATCTTGGAGATGCTG
>DYLW01000083.1 GCA_020721865.1 Leptospira biflexa
CCATGGTTTGATCAGGGTATGGAAAAGGGTATGGAAAAGGGTATGGAAAAGGGTAAACAGGAAGGTGAATTAAGCAAGGCCTTAGAGACCGCCCGGATTATGGTTGCCCGTAGGATGGACATATCCTTGATCGAGGATTTAACCGGTTTAACGAAGCAACAGTTGCGGGAGCACGGAATCATCCAATAGAGGGTCACCCGGGGCATCCATTATGTCACGCTGGGTAGCGGAGCATATCGAAGCGGTTTCACGCAATCTATCCGGGTTGCATACGGGGAAAAGATTATTTTCTTGACGATTTGTTTAGCTTAATGGTTTATTTTCTCACTGTAATAACCGCAAAGGAGACATTATGCGTATACTCATTTCTGTCCTGCTTATTATCGGTTTCACCGTTTTAAGCGGATGTATCCAGAAAGATTACCAGAAAGAGCTGGATCTGGCAAAATCTTACCGTTTGTCCGGCCAGTATGAAAAAGCGGAAATGGTGCTGAATCAGCTTATCAAGAGGGAAAAAAATAAAGATGCCTATAAAGAACTGGGGAATGTATACTTGACCGGTTATGAGGATTTTTACCGTGCGGAGGAGGCGTACCAGAACTCTCTAAAATTGGATCCGTTGTATGTGAATTCCCTGCATAATATGGGTCTGGTGAACCTGAAACGATATGAAAACTCTCTGGATCACCAAGGCAACGGAAACGAGGAATATCTGAAAAAGGCAATGGAGTGGTTTGATAAAGCCATCGGGAAGGATCCCAATTTCTATCTCACCTACGTGGAATATGCGAAGGTGTATTTTTACCAGAAAGATTACTCAAAAGCACTGGAATGGCTGGAAAAAGCCATCCCGCTGAATTCGGCATACGCTCCCATCTATTCCGTTAAGGGGCAGATATATCTCAAGGGCTTGAAGGACTTTGATAAAGCCATGTATAATTTAAAAAAATCCTATAGCCTTGATCCCCAGAATGGTGAGAATATTTACTTTCTGGCCATTTGCTACGCGGAGGTAAAGGACAAGCAGAATTTTATTTACTATTTTGATAAATATATTTCGACTTTAGGCCAAAGAAAAGTGGATTCCCGGATAATTGAGGACTATAAGATGGAAAAAGACAAGCTCCTGAAGAATCTAAAATGACATACCGATAATAAGCCATGGGCTTATACGACAGAGCCAGGAAAAAAACCGGCGGTGGCAGAAGTTTATTAAAACAGGCGAAGTCGTTTCGCTCTGTAAAGAGTGCGGTATCTGCCGAGGAAAAGCCCCGGAAGGGCGTGTCCTCCGGCCGGAAATCCCTATTATCCCGAGCAAAATCCATGCTGGAGACAGGGCGTGGGAAGCCCGGAAAACCTTTTCTGCCCAAAAAGCGTTCCTTTTTGGAAAGTGCAAAGGAAATGCGAAAATCCGCCAAAAAGAGTTCCCTGTCATCATTGATCAAAAAAGCGGATGCCCTTCCTCATGAGCCATTATTCGATGAGCCACATATTCAGGAGTCCACCCCGGAGGAAACTCCTTCAGACCATCAAAAGAAAAAAACATTATCTGAAAAATTAAAGGATATTGCCCGCCAAAAGGGATCCCCAGATACGGAGGAGGATAATCTGCCGACGGATATATCCAAGCCGGAGATTTCCGCTAACGCAGCGGAAGCATCTCCGCAACCATTTTCCGATGGAGGTAGCATAGGTGATTTCCCTCCACCTTCGGATGTTCCGTCGTCCATACCAGAGACCATGGAGGATATGAGGGAGAGGCCCCCTATGCAGGCGGATGAAATGCAATTCCCGTCCGGTATAACCTCTTCCCCGGAGATTTTCCCGGAAAAGACCGGCGATGTGATTTCTCCCCTGCAAGCGGATGGTTCCCATCCGTCTCCACTGTCGGAGGGAGTATCACCGGCAACTCCACCGCAAGAAGGGTTTGCCTCTCCGCCTGGAAGTTATGCCCCACCGCAAAGCCCGGCTCCGCCACCCGGAAGTTATGCCCCACCGCAAAGCCCGGCACCTCAACCGGCAAGTTATACCCCACTGCAAAGCCCTG
>DYLW01000056.1 GCA_020721865.1 Leptospira biflexa
CAGAGAGGGCAATGGGTTCTTCCTGCTCGGACTCGCCTATGATCCCGTCCAATTCGGTATCAGAGAGGGCAATGGGTTCTTCTGTCTCGGACTCGCCCAGAATGCCATCTAGTTCAGTATCAGAGAGGGCAATGGGCTCTTCCAGCTCGGACTCGCCCAGAATCCCATCCAATTCGGAATCAGAGAGGGCAATGGGTTCTTCTGTCTCGGACTCGTCCAGAATGCCATCTAGTTCAGTATCAGAGAGGGCAATGGGTTCTTCTGTCTCGGACTCGTCCAGAATGCCATCTAGTTCAGTATCAGAGAGGGCAATGGGTTCTTCTGTCTCGGACTCGCCTATGATCCCATCCAATTCCGTATCAGAGAGGGCAATGGGTTCTTCCTGCTCGGACTCGCCTATGATCCCGTCCAATTCGTTGTCGGAGAGGGCAATGGGTTCTTCATCGGTATCATCACTGAAGAAATCGTGATCTTTTTCTTCCCCGGAAAAATCACTCGGATCTCCGGCGTCTTCCAGAATACCACGGAGCTCTTCATCGGAAAGGGCAACGGACTCATCACCTGGAGTTTCTGCAAAAAAATCCGACGTTTCCCCGGATAGACCGGGATGATCCTGTTCCTCTGCAAAGTCACTAGGATCTCCAGCTTCCTCCAGAATACCCTGCAACTCTTCATCGGACAGAGCTACCGGTTGGTCAGCCAGATTGTCATCAAAAAAATCAGACTGGGAAGGCGAATCATCATCTATGGTAATGGTATCATCACTGGCCCCATCAATGATATGGTCTAACTCATCATCGGAAAGGGCAGCGGGTGCATCATCATCCCCATCAAAAAATGAAGACTCCATTGGTGAGGATAAATCTTTCCCCGCATCGTCATCATTCAGATTAAATTCTTCATCACTGTCAAACTGAATGTCATCGGGAATATCACGTTCAATATCACCCAGAGAATCCACGTCCGTAGTACTAATTTTATTATTCTGAAAGACTTTTTCTTCCAGATCAGAAAATTCGTCAATGTCAATGGGGTCCGGTTCAATTAATTCAATCTCAGTTTCATCATCCCGGTATGGGTCGTCCAAACTGTCATTTGTATGATATTGGGAAACAGAGAGAAGATCCAGCTCCGTATCCGCTAAAATATCATCCAGTTCTTCTCTGTGAAGTTCGTCCAGTAAAGCGGCATAATCTTGAACAGGAGAGTCATCCTGGTTGATATCTGCCAGAGTATCTTGACTTCTGCTATGCTTGTCACCGGCAGAGGGTGGAACCAGATCATCATTTTCCAGGATAAGAGTTTCATTTTCTATGGGATCAATATCCACGGAACGGAAACGGTCCGATGAACGTGAATGGGCAGAAGCGGAAGTAAATTCTTCCGGTTTATCATCCATCACGATGATTTCGCGGTCATCAAAATCATCGGATGAAATTATATCATTTTCCCATGCGTTGTCCATTCTTGAATTCTCAATTATATAAGACTCGTCATCGGTAAAAAAATCCGTGTCATTTCCATTTTTTTCTTTTACCGCTAGTGCCTGCATAAACCCCTATTGTCCTTATCGGTTAAGTCAACATTCAATTTAAGTATTATGGCGTTTTTATTCTGTTTTTATAGTATCATTTTGATTCTGCTTTTTGGCTAATGTCTTCTGTTCATGCTTAGTCAAAATCTCTGTGGCTGTGGAATAATAACCGTAAAAGCGGAGGTTTAAAACATATTCTGCTAAAAATTCAGGATATCTTTCCAGAAATTTATCCATGTTGATTCTTTGCATGTAAAAGAGCATTTGCCCTGGATTACCGTTCTTCTTCATTATGTGATACAATAAATAGTTGGCATCATCTGCCAATGAATTCCCATCTGTGGAACTAACTTTTTCCGATTTTTCCCTCAAAATGCTGAATGCGAAAGGAAAACTTTTTGAGTGTATGTAGTATGTGCTTTTCCAGAGCGACAGATAATCTGCCGGGAAATTTTTTTCCAGTAATTCCCAGTTCACATAAGCATTGGAAACCTGGATGTTATAAAGGCTTTTTATCACAGAGTTATCCGGAAGATTAAACGAATATTTTCTTCCGTGTATGGAATAATCCTGGCCTTGCCAGAAGTATAAATATGCAAGCATTTCCTGGATTTCCGTTTTTTCCTTTTGCGACAAGTGAAAATATATGGATTTTCTTAACACCAGAAGCGATTTTTTTAATAAATCAGAATAGCGGGTGAAAGGCAGGGGAGTATCCCGGTGGAACGGGGACATTATAATGAAATTCAGATTCTCTGGTTTTTGAAATTCTTTTTTCAAGATTTCAAAATATACCGAGCCTTTCATATAATAATACCGTCCATCCGTTGGGTGTTTTTTTATGATAGAATCCATTCGGGAAATGAACCTGGTCATTGCGGAATCGGATTCTGAAAAATCAGCGGTTGCCTGGATTTGGTTCAAAACAGTAATATAGGATTTGTGAACCGCCTGGTACTGATCCCGATTCAGATAAAAATAGATTTCGTTTTTATAAAAAAACCAGCCTGCAACCAAACCGGTCAGCAGTAAAAATAAAAACAATTTCAGGAAGCTTCTTATTCCCCATGAATTTTTTTTTCTATTAATGCCGGATGTCGTTGCCATCGTCTATTCTGAATGTTTCCAGGATTTTTCTTAAGCTGTCTGTTTCATCCATAAAAAGCATTGCAGAGGGTAAACCATTTTTTGGAACAATTACCAGGCAGTTGGGATAAAAAGCAAGATGGTCAATCTGGTTTATGGGGTACGCCTTTTTTTCATTCCGGAAATGAAAATCAAAGGAATTTCCCATATACGTGAAATTCCCTTTTCCTACGCGATGAATATCTTTTGCCAGATGCAGATCGAAGGAAGTTTCATTCCCGGTGTAGGTATTCCGGGACGATGGATCCAGGTATAAATAGCAGGTTTTCTCCCAGAGGGCAGGGTTTGTCTGTGCAATATGCACCTTAACAGAGGAATCTTGAACGGTGGGTTCACCTTGACCATGGGGATTTACCGGGGCTTGCGAAGGTTCCCGGATTTCCACAAAAGGAAAAGGGTTGGATGGAGGGGGAGCGATGGAAACATCCGGTGTGCTTTTTTGTTTCATTGAAGGGGAAACGCGAGTTTCTGTTCCTATTTCATTTTTAACAAACCCTTCAAACCGGCGTTTGGTTTTATCTGGAAGAACAATTCCGATTATTAATAGAATAATCCCTGAAATGAATGTTATAATAGCAAAATATTCCACAGTTTATTATCGTAATATTTTCCCATTCCTGAGTTTTTTTTTGACGGAATCGGAAATGATGCTTATAATTAGAATGTATAAGAGCGGAGCCAAATAGCCGAAAATGGAAGATAAGTTAGAAAAGCAGTATCATCGTTTGTATAGTACAAAATGCGAACACTGTTCCGGTTTTGAAGAGAAAATAGAAAGAAAATTTAATGATAATGTGAGCAAGGTTCTTCGCGAACAGAGGAAAAAAGAGCTTTTAGGAATAATCAAAAGTAAAGTGGGTGATTTGAATAGTGGTCCGGAAGGATGTGATTATGAGCGTTTGTTCAATGATCTCAAGTATGAATTTACGGAATACGTTCTTAAATATGAATATAATGAAACTTCCAACCTTTCCGTGGAGCTGGCTATTTGGCTTGAGAAAAAGCGTTATCCGGAGAAAATCACTCCACTGAATAATGTCATTTCCAAATTTCTGGCCCATGCAAAAAAAACGTTTTCATAAAAAATGATCAAGCTTTCCGTTTTTTCTTCCGATAATCGAAAAAAGATTCATTTTTATTAACCAGACAAAAAGCAATATTAATTTATCCTCAGTTTCTATATCTTTCTATAATCTGAAATAAACTCTGCTAACTTGAGTTAATATACAACGGAAATTCATCGAAAATACGATCAAGGGGAAACCCTTGTCTGGTTTCTGAGGAAACCAGTCGTCTTGCTTGACACGACTCACCAAGGAGAGAACCATGATTATCAACCACAACATTAGCGCGATTAATGCCAATAGGGCATTAAAATGGAAGTCCTGGGATATAGAAAAATCCATGTCAAAACTGGCATCTGGAGAAAGAATCACCCGGGCTTCCGATGACCCTTCCGGTCTGGCGGTTTCCGAAAAAATGCGTATGCAGATTAACGGACTCCGGCAAGCCGAAAGAAACACAGAGGATGGACTCAGTTTTATCCAGACTGCGGACGGATATCTCAGCCAGGTGGCGGATATTCTGCAGAGGGTTCGGGTTCTTTCTGTGCAGGCAGCCAACGGTATCTACCACAATAACGACCGTGTTTTGATGCAGGTAGAAATTTCACAGCTTGTGGACGAAGTGGACAGAGTAGCTTCCCAGGCTGAATTTAACCGTTTTAAGCTCCTTCTGGGCGATTATGCCAAAAACTCAAAAAAGGCATCCATGTGGTTTCACATGGGACCCAATCAAAACCAGAGAGAGCGGGCGTTTGTGCAGACAATGACCGCAGCAGCACTGCAGATTAAAGGGGTTTCATTGACAAATGTTGGAAGTGCCAATGACACCATTGCCCTGGTTGATAATGCGATCGAAAAGTTGATGAAATTGAGAGCAGATCTGGGAGGTTACGCTAACCGTCTGGAAACATCGGCAAAAGGACTGCTTTCGGCTTATGAAAACGTCCAGGCCGCTGAAAGCCGGATCCGCGATGCGGATATGGCGGAAGAGATGGTGGAGTTTACCAAAAACCAGATACTGGAGCAGGCTTCTGTTTCTATGCTTGCACAGGCCAATATGAGGGGTCAAAAGGCTCTCCGGTTGCTTGAGTAAGGTGAGAAGATGAACTGATAATCTGCATTAATCCAAAATGGCCTTTCCCGGGGCTACTTACCGTTATAACGATTACGACGGTAAGCAGCCTCAGGAAAGAGGAAATAAAATCCATGGAGGGAGAAGATGCAGATAAACAACACAAGCTCAGCTATGTTTGCTGTTCGTCAGATGAACAATTCACAGCGGATGCTCGATAAGTCGATTGAAAAGCTGGCTACGGGAATGCGGATAAACCGGGCGGGAGATGATGCCACAAATCTGGCGGTTTCAGAGAAAATGAAGACCCAGATTAAAGGTCTTAAAGTGGCGGAAATGAACGCAATGAGCGGGTTATCTTTCATTCAGGTGGCAGAAGGCAATCTGGGACAGGTGAACGATATGATGCAAAGAATTCGTTCTCTGGCAGTACAATCGGCCAACGGGATTTATTCGGAAAAGGACAGGGGGCAGATACAGGTGGAAGTCTCACAGCTTATCGATGAGGTGGATCGCTTGTCCAGCCAGGCGGAATTTAACAGGATGAAGCTTCTGGACGGTAGTTTATCCAGGAGTTCCCGTACCGCCACTATTTTTTTCCATGTGGGTCCCAATAAAGATCAAAGAATCCGTGCGTACATCGCGACAATGAATGGCAAGGCGTTTGGCCTGGTGGAAGGTGCTAATAAAAAGAAAAGCATCTCTACCGTGGGAGAGGCCAATGATATGATTGGCATCGTGGACGAAGCTATTGACAGACTGAACCGTCAAAGAGCCGACCTCGGCGGATATGCTAATCGAATGGAAATTACCGTGGAAGCCCTGAGAATCGGGTATGAAAACATGGTAGTTGCCGAAAGCAGAATCAGAGACGTTGACATGGCAGAAGAGCTGGTGAACTTCACTAAAAGTCAGGTCCTGTTACAGAGTTCTACGGCGATGCTGGCCCAGGCGAATTTTTCTACCGGGCTGGTTTTGAAACTTTTGGACCGGTCTTAATCGGGGGGAAACCCCCGTTTTTTTTTATTGTTTACCGGTTTCCCAATAAAATAATAGCAGATGCGAGCCATTTTAGGAAAAAAATTGTGGATTCTGTTTCTGATGTTTACCGGATATACCATTGTTTTTTCACAAGAAAAACCGGATGCTGTCAAAGAGTGGACGGTAAAAATGGAAGAAGCCATTTCCAGAGATGATCAGGAAGCGATAATAGAGATTCTTCGGATACATCCCGAATTGACTATTCCTTTCCAGAATTCCATTTTCCATCTAATGCAAAAGAATAAAAAATCCTCTCTCCGGACGCATATATTAAAACTCGTTGCAGCAATATTAAAAGAAGAAAATTATCATAAATCTGAAGATAAAAAAGCATATTTTGAATCCCGATTGTTTTCCATCTTGGGCTGGGATTCCTCATTTTTAAAAAATGCCGTTTACTCTGAGCTGGATAGTGTGGGGGATGATTCCGGAATTTTAGTGGATGATTGGGAATTAATCACCGGTTTAATGGAAATAATTCGCCTTTATCATTGGGAAGATTCCACGTATAAAATTATGCCTTTTATTGTGTTTCCGCTTACTGAAGTACGAAAAGCGGCATATTTAACGTATGCAGAACTAAAGGATGACCGCATTGTTTCCGTTCTACTGGAAATGCTCCAGTCCAAAAATCCGCTGGAAAAAATCTATGCGATTGATGCCCTTTATTATATTCATGATGAACGTGCAGTAAAAATTTTGCTACAACTGCTGGATGATGAGAATAAGTCTGTTCGTTTTTATGCTATCCGGACATTGGATGAGATGAAGCGTTCCGAGGCCTTTACACCTTTTATCCGTATTATGACAGATGATAATAACCCGGAAATCCAGGTGAAGGCAATTGATGTTCTGACAAAATATAAAGTACAGAATGCGTTTTACCCAATGAAAAAAATGGTTTTTGATCCACATCCGGATGTAAGAAAAGCAGCCATTCGCGGTTTGTATGTCTTTAACAATAAAATTGCCGCAGTGGATATTTCCAGACAGATTGAATTTGAAACTCTGGATGAGTTAAAAATTATGGAAATCCAGGCACTGTTATTCTATAAATCCTATGGAATTGGTCAAACATTGAAAGATCTTATCAAAAATGAAAAGAATTCTTCTATATTGATATGGACTCTCTACTGTGTGGGGGAGACCGGTTATAAAGCAGCGGAAGCGGAAATTTGGAAACGATATCCGAATTTGGCACCCATGGAAAAAGCAGAAGCATTGGCTGCCCTGGGGAAAATTTCAGACGGTAATAAGGTTCCCTTTTTAGTGGATATACTGAAAGATGAGAAAGAGCCCTCAATGGTTCGCTATGCGGCTCTATGGGCGGTAAAAAAAATTAATTCCAGATCCCATGTATGGGCTTTGTATAATATCACCGATTCAGTCATGTCAGGATTACTGCTCCATAACATTAAAAAAACCGTAGTATTCCAGATGAAATCCCATCTCAACTGAGTTTTCTTGTGCTAAAATAATCTTTTAAACCAAAGATAGTTAGCTTTACGCTGAGGATTTCCCAGGGATCTTCCGGATTATATTCCAGCAGAAGGTTTCCCCGTTGTCTTTGGGAAAGTCTTTTTTCGCTGAAAATTTTGGTAATTTTTTTTCTTCCATACAGTAAGTGGATATAATGATGCTTTGTTATGTCCGTACCGGAAATATAATTTTCTTTTACCTGCAAAGGGAATATTTGTTTCCTTCCCCGGCGAAACGTGTAGTACAGAGTCTGGTTCCAGTTTTCTATTTCCATAGAATAAGGACCATAAAAAAATGGATGACTTTTCATAGCCGTTCTGATGTGAGAGGAAAGCGGATATAACCCCAGACACCGGAATGTGTTGGTCACTATGAATAATTTTTCCTCCTCTGATAAATGGTCTAATTCCATCATCGGAATCCGAATTTCTCTTTGTGCAACAATTACCTGGGCTTTCCTTTTCCTGTGATGTTCCATAATTTCCGGATGGGGAAATTGGCGGAGAAAATTCAGTGCTGTAATTTTGAACCCCTCTTTGTTATCAATGCCAATTTTCTTCCGTACTCGATTTCTGGCGTACTTTAAATTTCGGTTCTGGGGATCATCCCAATAGGAAATTCCGTGTGAATTCAGATAGGAGCGAACCTCTCCCCGTGTTGACAGATAAAGTGGATGGCAATGGATGGCAGAGCAGGGGGATTGAATGAAATCCAGAGGTCGCAGGTTTTCCGGATATGTGCCCCTGTTCATCCTCAGGATAACCGTTTCCAGCCAATCGCTTAAATTATGACCAGTAAAGAAAACAGTATCCGGATATTGCCGGTGATAACGGTCTCTGATTTTATGCCTAATTCGGGATGCGGTGTATTCAAAGCTGTTTTTATATCTGGCTGAGATGGCTTCCACATTGAGTTTGCGATGGGAAAAATTAACATTAAGATTTTGAATGCCTTTCACCAAATCCAGCAGGGAGTAAATTATACGCATTCTTTCTTCCATTGCTGAATCCGTCTGATCCCCATGGTCCAGAAAAAATATTTCCAGATGACGAAGTTTGTTTGTTCTCTGATGAAAAGCAACAAGAAAAAACAATACCATAACAGAATCGGCACCACCGGAAAAAGACAAAAACCAATGGGGAGAATCAATAATGGAAAGTTTTTGACCCGTAATGGAAAGTTTACTTAAGAGGAGCTCCCAATCGATACTTGGAAAGTACATCTTCAATATCCTGGGTTAGAATGGAACGGAGTGCCGCCTCCGCATGGTTGATCACATCAATAATATCCATGTTTTCTTTAAGCGTGAAGTCAGAAAGCATGTAGTTTTCAATCTCCTGCTTTTCCGGGCTTTCCGAAGCGGTTGGAACCGGCCCCACCCCCACCCGTATGCGGATAAACTTATCCGATTTTAATCCGGTGGCAATGGATTGGATTCCCACATGCTCAGGTATTTCCAATGGGCCCCTGGCCACCCGGACATCCCCATATTTAAGCGTATAATCGTCATGGATGACAATTATTTTATGAACCGGTACTTTGAGAAACGATGCTATATAAAGAACCGCTTCCCCGCTCAGGTAAATAAAAGTCTGGGGTTTCAACAGGACAATTTCGTGCTCTTCAAACATCCCTTGACCTAACAAAGACTTTTTCTTTTTTGTTTTTATCTGAATATTTGTGTTATTCGCCAGAACATCCACTACTTTAAAGCCGATGTTCCGGCGGTTATTCATATATCTGTCGCCGGGATTTCCAAGGCCGATAATTAATTTCATAAAAAATTAATCTTTTGTCTCTGGTTTCTCTTCTGTGGTCGTTTCTTCATATCCTTCGCTTGTCATTCTGGCTGGAACCGATACCTGGCAGATAATGGGGTTTCCCTCGTTTAAAACCTTTGTTTCCGGAGGAAGCACAACGTCTTCTACAAATATCGCATCCCCAATTTTCAATGCAGAAATATCAATATCCAACTGGGGTTTTAAAAATCGGGGGAATGTCTCAATTTCCAATTCATGCAGAAAAATTTCCAGTACCCCACCTTCTTTAATACCAACTGCTTTTCCCACCAGAACTAACGGAATGTTAGTACGAATTTTTTCTCCATAAGTAATACGGAAAAAATCCACATGCAAAAGGGAATCATTCACCGGATGTAGCTGGTAATCCTTGATAAAGGCAGTTTCTTTTTTTCCGCCATACTCCACATCAATCAGCATGGATTCGCTGATTCCGTGAGAAAATAAATCCTGCATTTGCTTTGCATTCACCTTGATATTAGTGGTTTTTCCATGGCTTGAAATGACAGAGGGTATCCATCCATTTTTTCTTAAATGGGAAGCTTTTTCATTTGCTTGTCTTTCTTCGGCGGTAATAACTGTATCTGGCATGTTAATCTCCTTTTCTGGTGGTTTGATGATTGTATCTAATCATTCTTTTTAATTTTTTTCAAAAACAAGGTACTCACGGACATTTCATTATGAATATACTGAATTGCATCCCCAATCAGCGATGCCACGGATATTATTTTCATATTGGGCAGTTTTTTCTCCTCTGGCAAATGAATAGAATTTGTCAGAACAATTTGTTCAATTTTGGAATTTTTCAGCCGTTCAATGGCCGGTCCGGATAACACCCCATGGGAAGCTGCTGCCAAAACCCGGGACGCCCCTGCTTTTACTAAGGCGTTAGCACCATTTACGATGGTACCCGCCGTATCAATCATGTCATCAATGATGATACAATTCTTACCATTGACATCTCCAATAATATGCATCACTTCTGATTCATTGGCTCTTTCCCGTCTTTTGTCGATAATGGCCAATTCCGCATTCAGATATTTTGCAAAAAACCTGGCTCTTTCTGCACCACCGGAATCCGGAGAAACTATAACCAGATTTTTCATCTTGAGCTCTATAAAATAATTAATTAAAACCGTTGCGGCAAATAAATGATCCACCGGAATATCAAAAAAACCCTGTATCTGGTCCGCATGCAAATCCATGGCAAGGACCCTGTCCGCACCCACGGTTTCCACCATTTTTGCTATCACCTTAGCAGAAATGGGAACCCGGGGTTCCACCTTCCTGTCCTGGCGTCCATATCCGTAGTACGGCATTACTACAGTAATCCTCTGAGCAGAAGCTCTGCGTAATGCATCTAAAATCAGCATCAGTTCTATAATGTATTCATTGGCGGGATTGCTGGTGGCCTGTATAACAAAAACATCAGCTCCTCGTACATTTTCCGTTATTTTAACGGATTTTTCTCCATCGGAAAAGGATTTCAACTCAATTTCTCCCGGAGCCAGACCAATATAATCGCAGATCTCTTTGGTGAGGGCGGGATTGGAACTTCCGGAAAAAATCTTCAGTATGCCATTATCCATAAATTCCCCTCTCTATTTCTTCCAACTGCTCTCTGGAATTAATTCCGGTGAATTCCAGAGGATTTTTCTTTTGCACGGCATGAAACGGCAAATGCCGTTTTCTGTAAATTTCAATGATATCTGTCAAATAATATTCTTTTTGGGAATTATTGCTTTCAATGGAATGCAGATGCTCCCAGACCTGGGGGATGGGGAGCACAAAAATGCCCGTGTTCACTTCCGTGATTTTTTTCTGGTTATCCGATGCATCTTTCTCTTCCACAATACCTTGTACAGAATTATCGGAATCCCGGAGAATCCTGCCATATCCCTTTGGATTATCCAGCTTCATGGATACCACAATCGGAATCTGCGGATTTGACTGGGCTACCTCAAAAAATGAAAGAATGGTTTCCTTCCGGATCAATGGAACATCTCCCAGAAGAACGGCAAGCGACCCATAATGACCTGAAAAATATGGCTCCGTTACCATCACAGCTTCTCCTGTTCCTCTCATTAGAGGTTGTTCGGCAAATTCTATGGGGAAATCCGGGTTTGCTTTGGATTTCCACTGGTTAATACTTTCCATCACCATTTCCTTTTTAAAACCAATGACAATAACAACCTTTTTTATACCCAACCCGTTCAGAGAATCCAAAACGTAATGCACCATTGCCTTACCTTTCAGGGTATGCATCACCTTGGGCATTTCGCTTTTCATGCGCGTACCCTTTCCGGCTGCTAATATCACAACGTATCGTTCCATGGTTGAAGGGAATGCAGGGCTGGTAGGATTCGAACCCACGTATGCTGAGACCAAAACCCAGTGCCTTACCACTTGGCGACAGCCCTATTAATAGCTAATCCACATAAAATCCGGAATTAATATTTTCAGCTTTTTTTGAATACGGATGGTAGTTTGAGCATCCTCTGTGTTAGGGACAACACAGAAAATAGATGATCCCGAACCACTCATACTGATCAATGGAATTATTTGTTCCCGGGCAAGGCAATCGGCCATTGTCCAGATGGCAGTCTGGAGAATCTCCGACATTTCCGGAAATAAACTCCTGCCTGCATCCCAGAATTCATTTTCCAGCCAGATATACTCTCCCCGGTTTTGCAGAAGAAGTGAGTCTTCCCATTTTTGTAACGTCATCCCATTGGTCATGTATTCAATTAAATCCGCAAAATCCCTGTGAATAATGCTTAGGGAATTTTTTTTATCGTGGGCAGATTGTAAAGCCTTTTTTAGATTAGAATACATTTGCGATGTAGCAAAGCCAAAAGGCGGAATACCCAAGATTCCATGAACAGCAATGCCGGGATGGCGGGAAAAAATTTCGCCGATACCGGAGATGAGGGCAGGGGAATCCCCCAGAAAAAAGGGGATATCTGCTCCTAATTTCAGAACGTCCGTGTTGAATTTCAATTGATAATTTTCATCTTTATAAAATTTATTTTCCGGAAATGTCGCATAGATTGCCCGGAGAAGGGATGCTGCATTGCTGCTTCCCCCACCCAGGCCGGAGGGTGATGGAATGGATTTTATTATATGAATACTGATTCCGGGAAAGTTCCGGATATACTCACGCCAGAATCCGGGGTCATTTTCCCGCACCCATTTTTTAAACCATGTCCATGTTTTTATCAAAAGATTTTTCTCCGGCTGGTCAAAGGCAGACTGCATTCCTGATTTAAACTTTTCATCCAGGGTGCTTTCCCAGGTAAGTTCATAACGCTCTTCTTGTAAAAAATCTATTTCCAGATGATCATAAAATGGGATGGGAGCAAACAGAGAAACGATGTGATGATATCCGTTTTCATATTTGAATGGTATTTTTAAACCCAGATTAATTTTGGCGGGGGAGGAGATTCTTATTGATTTAATCATGGGAAAGTCTCCCGGCAGATTTTATCAGACGGTACAATGCGGTAAAAAATCCCATTAACCCAAACAGGAAGAAAAGCCAGGGAGAAATACCCATGTATTCATCCGCTTTTTTCCCAAGCCATAAAAACAGAAAGAGGGTGATCCCAAATTCCATCCCCAGATGAATTGTCATTGTTACTGTCCCTTTTTTCGTTTTATCATTTGCTGGATTGATCATTTTCATTTCAGTATTTTTCAATTCCTGAAATGATTTTTTATAATCTGCTTTTTCTTCCGGGGTCAGCATGTTAAATAATTTTATAGTTTTTATATTCCCCAATTCTGTATCCGGTCAGCTTTTCCATAAAACCGGATACCCTTTCTTTCAGTTTCAGCTTTTTGGGTGTATAGGAAAAATTCCAGTTGGATAATGCGATGCGTTTGTGCATAACCTCCGGGTGGGTTTCCGTGAATTTTTCCAGAACATCAATATTGGCTTCATAATCAAAGGTCTGGGTTTTGGCTACTTTTTGCTCCACCCAGGAATCGTCATGCCATAGTTTGTGAAAATATTTCTGTTTTTCCTGCTGGCTCCGGGGATCTTTTACCCAGCCGTAATGATACACGCTGGCCGGTATCTGCTTAACTCTGAGTTTATTCCCGTTTTTCCGGAATCCTTGGGCGTCTTTGTATGAGCGAATGGATTTGTCATTTCTGATTATCCGGATTTCCTTCCGGTACCAGCGTCGTGATGATCCCACATAATCATAAGAACCATAGAAATGACGGTAATGAAAGAGGAGACCATCCACTTCCGTATGATTTTGGTAACGCTCCATGGAATCCCGGATTATACCCAGATACTTTTCATGTACCACCTCATCGCCCTGGATGTAAAATCCCCAGTCTCCGGTAATGTGATCCATGGCGATATTGGTCTGCTGTGCCAGAATTTTTCCTCCTTCCCGCAGGCTCTCATCCCATACCGTATCAATGATTTTGATTTTGGGGTCGGATAGTTTTACCACAGCATCTCTGGTGCCATCGGAAGAATCTCCCACAACTACGATGAATTCATCACATACCGGGAGTATGGAACGAATGGCTTCCAGAAACGGGTAATCAAATTGTATCCCGTTCCGGATAAAGGAAAAACCGCTCACTTTCATACTTTGTTTCCTATGGAATCCGGGTGGGGTGTCAACCCTTT
>DYLW01000057.1 GCA_020721865.1 Leptospira biflexa
GGAGTTCGCCAGGGTGGTATGGTGACAGTCACCTATACAAAAGTGACTGTCACCAAGACACCAAAAATCCAAAAAACCCCGGAAAACATTTTACCGGTACGGAAACGAATTTATTACGTCCCATTATGAAGCATCCGGATCTGGATCTTTTTGAAGTGAGAAAAGAGATAATCCACGCTGTCAAAGAAGCAAACCTGGATGAGGCCACATATTCTCTGAATTACGAAAGAAATGAGTTCAACTTTAATTTTAAAATGGATGATTATGATGATTCCACGATGGTGGATGTGCTGGCCATTGCCAAAAAGAACATAGAAAACTGGCGGATTCATACTTTTGAGCGGGGGTTTTTGTCCATACAGGCGTTGAACAACAATATTTTCCATACAGAAGATATTTTAAAAAATATAAAAATACGGGCCAGCGGAATGTATGGGGAAAAATCCATTGAAATCACCAAAAAAAGCGGTATTGATCCTTCCGAACTGTCCCTGGTTTTATCCTTAATCAAACATTTTACAAGAAAAAAAGCACCTGCGGATCCTCTTTCCATGCTGGAGTCCGCAGGATGCAGTGTCTATCATCCGGATAAAAACCAATCGGCATTCGATCAGATTGCGGGATATCATAATGTCATTAATGAAGTAAAAGAATCCATCATCCTCCCTTTGCGTCACCATGACATATACCAGAAGATAACGGAGTCCACCCGCAAACACGCGGATAGTGCCCGCCCCAAAGCAGTGCTTTTTACCGGTCCGCCGGGAGTGGGGAAAACCACAATGGCACGAATCATTGCCAGAGAATCCGGCGTGCCACTGGTGTACATTCCACTGGAAAATATCATGTCCGCATACTACGGGGAATCCACCAAGAGGCTGGCGTTGATTTTTGACCTGGCGGCACAGTACGCACCCGATGATCCTTCCAAAGGTTTGATTTTATTCCTGGATGAAATCGATTCCCTTGCCCCATCCCGGAATGAGAAACTGTTTGAAGCGACGCGCCGGATGCTTTCTGTTCTGCTACGGAAAATTGACGGGTTGGAAAGCCGTGCTGGATATCTGACCATCGGTGCCACCAACCGCAGGGATGATCTGGACGCCGCACTCATTTCCCGTTTTGACACCATCATTGAATTTCCCTGGCCGACGAGGGAGGACATCCGTGAAATTCTGGCTCTTCTGGCATCCCATCTTACCCCCGCCGATGTGGAGAGTTTATCAGAAAGGATGATGGGCTTTTCGCCTAGGGAGATAAAAGATGCTATGAAGAAGGCGGAAAGAATCCGGGCACACGAGCTCATCCGTAGGCTGGAGAAAGGGGAAATTGCCAAAGAAAACCTCACGGAAACGGACTATCTCCCTTCCCGTGAAAATTACGCAAACGCAGTGGAACACCGGAAATCTTCCACTGGTGACAGTCACTAAGGGATTTTTTACTAAAATGTAAGGAGAAAATAAACATGAAAAGAAAATATTTTCGAGTCATTCTGATTTTGATTATTTTCCAGATTTTGGGCTATGGCCAGGCTTCCGCCCAGGATAAAAAGCCCTATAAATGGCAGGGGGATTGGGGGGGCATTTCTGGCTTCTGTCCACATTTCTGTATTCAGAGAAAATATATCATAGAACGTAAGGATTTGCCTCCCATCGAGGCGAATCTGGTGCTTTCCCATACAACTTGGAACGGGAGTAGAATCCAGTTTATCACTCTGGGTCGGCAGTATTTATGGATAAAGGAATATTATGATGTGGTACGAATTCCGGGGGACCATTTCATCGCCGATGCGTTTAACCAGAACGAAGCTATCAGCATTCTCATGGATGATGCGGTTTATGAATATTTAAATGAAGAAGCTGAACGGAATGCCGCATCCCAAAAACAGAATTCCGCCTCACGGAAGGGAGAAAATTCCGGGAAACAATCCAGAGTTATCGGGACAGAAGCAGAGCAAATGAAAATGATCAGAGATAACGAGCGGATTCTTTTGAGGAAATGCGAGGAGTATATAGCCAGTCAGAATTACGATGCCGCTCTGGGTCAGGTAAACCTGGCCATTGCCATTGAGAAAAATTTGAAAGTGGAACGAATGCCGGAAGTCACAGAAATGGAAAAAAGAGTAAAAGAGCTCATCAGAAAAAGAGATGAAAAAATCGCTGCCGATAAGAAAAAACAGAAAGAGGCCATCGCAAAAAAAGAGGCCAAAAAAAAGAAACTGCAAAATCCAAAAATCCTCTTTGCGGGAAATCCGGGAAATAAGCCATACCCAAACCCCTATGACAACCCGAACCCGGATAAACCTTTGTATATACGCCCCACAAAGTGGAAAGATAATCCCGGGGATATAAAAGACGCGACGTTGTTAAAAGGAATGGTAGATAAAGCAATCAAGGATCACGATGGATACAGACTATTCCAGCTTGCCGAACATAGTTATTTAAGTGGCATTGAATTCGCCAGAACAGCGGATTTGCTGCAGGAGGTGGTAGCCATTGCCCGGTTCAACCGGGATCCCTGGCTGATGTACCATCTGGCCGATTGGTACACCATTCGTTATCCCTATAAATACCTGCCGGAGATGCCGGGAGTCTATCTCAAAGAAGCATACAATTTTTCCATTCTCAGAAATGATCCGGCATCAATGTATGAAATATACCGCCTGGAAAAGAGCGATAATCTGATGCCGGACCTCACTCCGGAAGAAATTCTCAAAACCAGAGATGCCATGATGGAATGACCCTAGTCCAATCATTCCACCCTCTCCCAACTGCGGTGGGGCACTATTCCGGCTCGCAATAGCACCCCACCGCGAGAAAAAACAGCCCCACGACGTCACCGGCACATTTTGGGGGTATATCTCCCTGCTACTATGGGACAGTCACTTTTGTCATGGTGACAGTCACTTGTACCGGATTATGGGGTGGCCAGCAACTCCACCGTTTTTTTTGCGGATTCCATTTCCCGGATAGCGGTAATTTTATACGTCTGGAATGCTTTTTCCTTCATGGAAACAAAATCGGCCAGGTTTTTGCTTTTCGCAATCTGGTACTGTTCCGCCAGAAGCATGAGCGTATAAAGATGGGCAAAAAAGTCCACCATTTCCTTCGCGTATGCCTCCTTCACATCCTTATCCAGATCTTTATAGACCAGAACTGTGGCATATAATTTTTTCCGGTACTCTTCCAGGATGGACTTATGCGAGGCTTCGGTGACTGTCACCATGACCTCATTCAGGTATGCATCCAGCACGGAACCCTCTCTGGCCCCTTCGGTAATCCCCCCGATGGCGGCAACAACCTGGAGATTGGATGTACCTTCATAGATAGTGGTAATCCGGGCGTCCCGGTACAGCTTGGCGATGGAATATTCTTCTGTGTAACCGGATCCCCCAAAAACGGAGAGGGAATGATACGCAATCAGGTTTGCTTTTTCGGAACAGAAATATTTGGAAAGCGGGGTCATGAGTCGGGCCAGTTTATCCCATTTGGCCACTTTTTCGTCCTTGCGGATGGATTTCTCATCCACCCCATGTTCTTCCAGCAAAGCGGAGTTGCCTTCCAGCAGGTCCACAATTTCCGAAGTCCGGTACGTGAGGGCACGCATTGCCTGAAGGGTGGCGTCCATATCATTGAGGGAGCGGGCCACGGGCATGATTTCTTGAATCTTTTTGCCAAATTGTTCTCGCTCTGAAGCGTATTTCTTAGCTTCCTCCAGTGCGGCAGTGGCCAGACCCACAGACTGGATGGCAATACCCAGGCGGGCACCGTTCATCATATCCATGGCGTATTTTACCAGGCCTTTTCCTTCTTCCCCAATCAGGTAGGCTTTGGAATTATCGTAGACGATTTCGCAGGTGGGTGAAGTATGCAGACCGATTTTTTCCTCAATTCTGTCCACCCAAATGTCATTGCTTTCCACCAGAAAGAAGCTGAGGCCTTTGGCTCCCTGTCCGGTGCTCCGTGCCAATGTAAGGATGGCCGCTGGCCGGTCTCCCACACCACAGCCGTGGGTAATGAATCTTTTGGTGCCTTCTATGGTGAATGTCCCGTCTTCGTTTTTTCTGGCCGATGTGCGGATATGCGGAAGGTCACTTCCATAGTCCGGTTCGGTGAGGGCCATGGCACCAATCATTTCCCCGGAGGTCATTCGGGGCAGATATTTTGCTTTCATTTCTTCATCCCCAAAGCGGTTGACCACTTCCGCCAGGTTAAAACAACCGATGACAATACTGAAAGTGGTATCGGCTCTGGACAGGAGCTCCTGGATTACAGATTGTGCGGCAAAAGGAAACGCCAGACCGCCGTATTTTCTATCCACGGCATATCCAATCATTCCTGTCTGGGCAATTAAATCGACCAGTTTCATCAATTCCGGCGGAAAAGTCACTTTCCCGTTGGAATATTTTAAACCGGTTTTGTCCATGGAGATGGCGGCACCGGCCACTTCTTTTCCGGCTATTTCCGCGAATTGCTCAAAAACACTTTGGTAAAGATCCATGGCATCCTCCACAGTGGCCGGGGCCATTTCATAGGCGGGATCTTTTTTTTCCGCGTATGCTTTAGCGTCTTTGAATTCCTTCTCTTTTACCGGAACAATTTCATTCCAGCGGATAAAATGTTCTATATTAAACCGCAGATCAGCATTGTCTTCCAGATAGTTTCTTTGTATCATCTTTCCTCCGTTTTGGGGCTTTATTAAGGACATGATTGATAACCCCGTTTTGTTGTACGGGAAATCGTGAAAACGAAGGGCAAGTGTCAATCATTAAAGAAAGAAAAAGCCGGACTTCAAGATTGATGAGGGAACCAAATCAACTGCATGGCCGCCTGCATTTATGCTTGACGTTGCCTTAAAAATACAGAAAGGGAGTAATGGATTTTTTCTGGGCATTGCTGGGAATATTCAGTCTGGTCTCCGGATTCTATGCCATTCGTTTATATATCCAGAAAGAAACCCAGAAGCGTTTCCACGAATACTACCGCCAGTATCTGGAAAAAGATATGATGGATTTTTACCGGGAAATGGAGAGCTATGGGCTTCTCCTCCAGAATCGGCTGGAAAGTTTTAAGAATCTCATAAAAATGCAGCAGAAGCAGCTATCCCAGTGGGAAGAGGTTTACGACTTCATAAAAAAGACAAAAAAAGGGAATGAAATATCGGATTTTATTGATAAAAGCCAGAGCCAGCTTGCCCGGTTATCCGGTAAAGTGGAGATTTTGGAAAAAGAAATCCTGCAATCCCGGTCCAACCAATCTTCAGTAATGCCACGGGAAAAAATAAAGAGTCCAGAAGCAGTCTCAGAAACATTTAAAGAGAAAAAACCGCTGGCAGAAACTCCCGCCCGTCCCCCGGAAAAGCCTCCTGTCCGGCCCATACCTTCTGCATCTGTGATATCCCCTCCTCCCATCCGGGAAAATTATGCTGAAATTGAAGTGAACTACGCCGAGGAAATCCTCCGTGACGAAAGCCCGCCATCGGCACAAAAAGATCCCATCGACCGCCAGATGGATCTGGCACGGGAACTGCGGAGAGAGAGAGAAAACAAGGCGGGGCCCACCCCGGAAAGCCCTTTCTGGAAATTCGCTGAAAGTCTGGGTAAATCCATTGCCCCCCTGTTTGGAATCAAAAACCCTCCGGAAGTTTCCCTGCCCGCAACCAAAACCGGAATGTATAATCCTCCATCGACCGTGGATCAGGGGGCCTTTTTACGCAAGATGGAGCAGCAGAGCGGGCGGACGTTATCCCCCCCGGTTCCTCCCAGACCCAGCGTGAAACCGGAAAATCCACAGCCAGAAAAACCTCCGGCAGAAAAAAATCGTGACATCATAAAAATCCATCCCGATGAGCTGGAGAAATTAATTGCCCGACTTCAAACCCCTGGGGAAAACCGGGTTGCAGCCATCCGGACTCTGATGGGCTATCGTTTTTCCCTCCAGGATATATCAGATTTCAGCGGTATCTCCATGAGCGAGCTGGAGATCATCCGGAATATTTACCGGTTGTAACAACAAGTGCGTGTTCTACTGCTGGCTCCACCCATATTCGATTATTTTTACACCCCTGCCAGAAGAGAACCCCTGGGGCTCCTCTACATCCGGGAGGCCCTGCATAAAGCCCTTCCGGAAACTTTTGTGGATATCTATGATGCCCGCATAAATAACCGCAGTAAAAAAGTGTCCCTGCCTCCGGAATTTGCGTACCTCTCCCCCATTTACAAAGAAGATTATTCCCCGTTTTCCCTTTTACATACTTACCACAGATTTGGGGATTCCTTTGTAAAGATACTCCAGTATGTCCAGGATGGCCACTATGACGTAATCGGTATTTCTTCGCTTTTCAGTGCCTACCACAATGATGTGGAAAATCTGATCGCTGCCATCAAGACTGTCACCACCAGCATTGTCGCCGTGGGTGGCTGGGCACTCAAGGACGATCTGGCTTTCTGGTTGGAAAACGGGAATGCGGATTATTATCTCTACGGGGATGGTGAGGAGTTGTTTCCCCTGCTTCTGGGGAGTATCAGCAAAGTGACTGTCACCACTGGAAAAGTGACTGTCACCAACATCTTTTCCCCTGGCGACCGGGTGGATAAGCCGGCTTGGGTTCAGTCCGATTTCCTTCTGCGGCATTTTCCCCGGCGGACAGAGGAGTACCATTATATGGGGCAGAAATCGGCCAGTGTAGTGGCCAGCAAAGGCTGTGTTTACCGCTGCTCTTTCTGTGTCATTGGCCGGTCATACCGATTCCGGCAGCGGTCTGTGCTACACATTGGGCGGGAATTACGGTATCTGTATGAGCAGGGAGTACGCATGGTGAATTTTGAGGATGATAATCTCCTTCAGGAAAAAGAATACGCCCGGAAATTTCTGCGTCTGCTGGCTATTTTCCATCGGAAAGGTATGTCCTTCACCGCCATGAATGGCATCACCGCCTGCAATCTGGCGGAACACCTGGAGGGTGCACTGGCAGCGGGGTTCGCGGAGTTCAATTTATCCCTGGCGACCATGGGGACAGGTACCCTGAAAAAAAATAACCGCAGCATAAACAGTGACTGCGTGGAGAAAATTGCCCATGCGTCCGTGGGGCGGGTTCCGGTTCTGGTATATATCATTGCCGGACTGCCGGGATCTTCTCTGGAAGAACTTCTGGCCGATGTGCGGTTCCTGGCCGGATTGCCTGTCCTCATTGGCTTTTCTCCGTTGTATCTGCTGCCCGGAGTTCCATCCCTGGCACGTCTGGGTTTACCGGAAAACCGGCGTCTGATGCGGACATCGGCATTGTGGCACTTTGGGGGAGGTTTGCAGCGGGAGGATGTGGCCAGTGTATGGAAATATATCCGGATGATCAATCATCTCAAAAAAAATGGCCGTCCGGAGCACGACGACCCATCCCTGGTGTATTTTTCCCGCTCCCTCCGGGAAAAAGTATGGTACCGGATGGACAGGCAGGGAAAATGGGACAGTCACCTTCCTGTAACGGTGGACCTGCCGGATAAAATTCTCATTACCCGGCCAAACGGGGAAATCATGGAAATGGATTTTTCTATGGTTTAGTTATCCATATCCCAGCCGAAATTGGACGGCCCTTCAATGGTATACTCAAAATGGATGTCCCTTGTTCCGGATTTGGGGATGGATAGTTTCCACAGATGGACACCGGGGTGGTCTTTCACAATCTCATAGCCGGAAGTGGTATTTTTCAGAAGCTGGGTTTTTACCGCTTCTGTTTCCGAAACCGGAAGCCTTTCATAGAAGTACACATCCCGGATGGACGCAGAATGGTTTTTTATGTTTGTGTCATAGGTGAAGCGGAACTTGACGCCAGAGGTCAGGATTCCGGTGTCTTCCTGGTATTTCCTCCGGTTCCGGATTATTTCCACATTTCTGTCCATTCCAAACCCCAGGTTGATTTCTGCGTTTTTGGGGGTATAATTCAGGTGGGTATTTCCGGCATAGGAGCCGTTGCGGTAGAGATCCGCGTTGCCCTCCAGGAAGGGGATATCCGTTTGGTTCTGGAATACGCCGATGATATGAGCATAACGGCTTTTTGCCGGAAACACCCGGTAATGGAGAGTAAATTTACTGATGCTGGAGGATTGCACCTTCAGGCGGAAAGTCTGGTCCTTGCTGCCGATAGAAACTTTATGCGGAATGGAAAAACGGTATTCGTCGGATTTATTATCGCTGGAGTCTTTCTCTGCCGTGCCACTGGTTTCTTCTGTGGTTTTATCCGCAGCGTAATAATCCGTGGTCTGCTTTTTGATTTTTCTACCGGAAATGTATAAGGAATAAAGAGAAGGACGGTCCGCACCCAGAGAAGGAAACGTGGTAGAAAGTTCCACAGAAATATTTTTCCAGTCCTCCCCGGTTTTCTGGTACAAATCGGCGTAATATACCATCTTCAGGGACGATGGATTATCCTCCAGATAAAACGCATAAGCGGAACTCCAGCGGGCATCCATGGTGACATAGGCAAGGGTTATTTCCGCATTGGTTTTTTTCTCTGCAATAATCCGAATTTCAATGGTCCGGATGGTCTTATCATACCCGCTCTGTATATCCGCAAGCTTCTGCCGGACAATAGCAATGTCTTCTGCGTTTTCCTTGAGATTGTTTTCTATTTTTTCCAGTTCCTTCCGGTAGGAAACGCGTTTCTCCAGGATAAACTGGGAAGCGGTTTCCCATTCTTTGGCTTTTTTATCCCCGTTGGTGGCTTCATTGGAGCGGGATACATAAAAAGACAGAAAGTCTTCCATCTGCCCCAGAATTGCCTCGGCGTATGAAAAGCGTTTTTTTTCTGACTTCTGGGTTTCCCCTCTATATTCCAGCTCTTTGATCTGTGTTTCCAGATCACGGATTTCTTTGGTATCAGAGCGGGGAGTCTTTTCTGTCCATGTGTGGATACTCTGGATGGCAATGGCTTTATTTTCAGAAAAAGCCCGCAGTGTATCCTTTTCCATGGCCACGGGGGCATTTTTAAAAATTAGGAGATTGCGACCCGCTTCCAGCTCCACATCTATTTTTCTGGATACCATAGCCCGGTCAGGATAGAAAACCACGTTGCTTGCATCCGGAGAAATGGAAACCATACGGGTACCGGCTTCCGGAATCTGGCCATAAGAGCCGGCAGCGGTGAGGATCCATCCGGAAAAGAAGGCCAATGAGACCATTCTCCGTACATTATTCCATCGGGTAGATTTCATAAATATCCCTTTATATGTTTTCATTATAAGCCTCCATAGTAAGCTTCTCTGGAGATAATTTCATAATCTTTGGAATGCTCCACATCCCAAGAAAATTCCCATTCCAGTTTCTGATTTTTACTGATACTCAGCCGGTACTGTAGCATCCCGTTTTTATCTTTACTGTAAAATGAACGGCTGGTATTCACGTTTTTGACTTCCACTTTATCATTTTCCGATACAGGAATTCTTTCATAAAGCCGCAGGTCAATGCTCTGGCCTTTCTGATTGTGGACCATAATTTTCACCTTTTCCTGTTTTGTGTAGGAACCAGAGAATATTCCGGATTCTTTCCGGTAATGGGAAAAAACCCGTTTTATTTTTACATTGGGATCCACACCCAGATGGAAGCGGTATGTTTCTCCCTGGGAAATAGTCCCCATGCTGACAATTCCCATAAAGGTGTTATCATAAAAAATCTGTGCCGGTCCGGCCAGAAAGGGCAGCTTCTGGGGATTAGAGGTTTCCCCGGTCAGAAAGGCAAAGGAAGACCGGTATGGAACAGATTCATGGAAAAGAGACACATCGGACGGGATTTTTTTCAGAAAAACTTTATAGAAAACCTTTTGGCTGGGGATGGTTTCCTTCACCGGGGAAACAAACCGGTAATCAAAACCTCGGGAACTTTCCTGCGGCAGGACCAGGCGGGAAGTTAAATCCTGATTCTGGGACATACGCAGGGAATTTTCCCGCACCTGCCGGGCCTGGGCAACATCGCGTGCGAAGTGCTTCTGGTAGCTGGGAGGGAGGTTGTTGTACGTTTCAATGATCTCATCGCTTGTCTGCATGGCTTCCTGATAGCGGGCTGCATTGTAATAATAATTCATGTTGCTGACAGAGGTACGCAGACGGGAAACATTCTCTTCAGATTTACGGGATTTGGAGCGGGCCCTCTCATCCTGGATTTCGCTCATGTTTTTGGAGTACATCCGCCTGGACTCATTAGTGCGGCTGGCAATCTGGTTCTGCTGCTGGATGGCACTCTGGGGAACATTCTGGCGGACAATATTATCCACCGGTATATCCCCCTCATCCTCCGCTCCGGACGTGGCTTCCGCAGGCGTGGCCGGCATTTCTTCCGCCATGTCTTCCTTCATAGCAACAGACTTATCGTATTCACCCCTCGGTGAGCGACCTGCCTTTTTCATGGAGGACCTCTCTCTGTCTCTGTATTTAATCATCCGGGACGTCAACTGGGGAAAATTCACGCTCTCATAGGGGTCCGATGTGGAGAAATTCAGACGTGCATTGGTCCAATCCTCTCCGGTTTCATTTTTCACAAAAGCAGAGTATTCAATTTCAGAGTGAGCTTTGGTTCCGCTCAGGGAATTGATTTTGGCCAGATACACCGGAAACCACCCTGCATCCGGGATCCTGTAGGAGAGGATGATCCGAGTCTGGGATGCAGCAGGAGAGAATATTTCCAGAGAAATGGTCTTATTCTGGGTCTGGATGCCGCTTTTATAGCGTTCCGCCACCGTCAGGGCGATATAGAAATTTTCCCGTGCAGTATCAATCTTTGGCAGGATGGCATTCAAATCGGCCTGGTTTTTCTGATAAGATCTGTGGAAGAAGGAGAGGGAAGCTTTCCAGTATTCCAGATCCAGCCGGGGTGGATTTTTTTTCTCCGTGGAATCCTGATCTTTATCCAAGAATTGCAACTGTTCCAGAAACCGGCTTTCTTCCACCAGCGAACGGAATTCCAGCGTCAGATTATTCAGCTCTGCCTCTGCATTTTTGAGGTCAGCTTCCGCTTTTTTTGCCTCCTCTGACTGGTATATTTTTTTATGAACCTCCATGATTTCCAGCTTACGCAGTTCCGGGTCTTTTGCGTCGATGGTGACAGTCACTGTGGCATCCAATAATTTTTGCGGAAGATCCGGAATGGATATCCGGTTTTTACCGGTGTGGAGATCCACGCTTCCGGTTCTGAGGACTTCCGCCATGTTTCCATAAAGGGTAACGCTTTCCACCGGAAGTTTATCCGGAGAGATTTCCTGATCTATGAGGGTTTCCTCTGCCGCCAGCCGTAACATGGAAAAGAAAAGTAAACCAGTGATAACAATAAAGGAGCGTGGTCTCAGAAACCGGCCCATGGGGTTGTGGTTTGGTGTCATGTGCTATCAACCAATAAAAAGCAATGCAGTCAAATAAATTTATATTTTTCCGGAGTTTTTCCGTGTCTGCATTGAATTCCATTTTTTTCTTGACGCCCCATTCGCTATATATTTTTTGATATAACGATAAATCAAATAGCGGAGGAATTTATGAAAAATTTTTCAATGAGTTTTTTGCATGGGATGAAGTATTTAGCCCTGATGGGATTTCTTTTGTTTCCCGCGTCTCTTTACTATGCCCAAGTGACTGTCCCCCCAGGTGAAAGTGCAATAGGAAAAGAGGGGGAAAATTCCCAAATAGAATCTCAAGCCCAGAAAGAAGAGAGCCAGAAAAAAGAGACCAAGGAGGAAATGAGCCAAGGGGAAGGGAACGAAGATAATAAGATCTTTGACCTTGGGGAAGTGGAAGTTATTGGGAAAAAGCAGAAAAAAAATCCCAATAAAACAGAGACCAGGGTTACCAGAGAAGAAATCCGGCAATTTAACGCCCATGATTTGACATCAGCTCTGGTTCTCTTGCCATCCATTGCCCGTAAAACCATCGGGGCCAGAAATGAACCAACCATTTCCATGCGTGGTTTTGATATGAAAGGGGTGCCGGTTTTTGTGGACGGTATTCCTGTGTATACTCCCTATGACGGATATCCGGATTTGAGCCGTTTTTTTGTGTTTGATATTGCGGAAATTGCGGTTTCCAAGAGCTTTGCTTCTGTTCTTTACGGACCCAATACCATTGGAGGAGCGGTCAATATCATCACGGCCAAACCGGAGCGTCCCTTTACCGCAGAGGTGGAGGCGGGCTATGAAACCATGGACCAGTACCATAGTTTTGCTTCCCTTTCCGGAATGATTCAGTCCTTTTATTTCAACGCCGGAGCCTCCTATGTGGACAGAAAAACGTTTCCGCTTCCGAAAGACTTTGAAAACAAAAATGATCCCACAGAGGATAAATACCGGAATAATGCCGCACAAAAAAACCAGAAATATACGTTCCGGACAGGATATTCTCCGGATAAAAACCAGGATTATGCCCTGACCTATATGTACATGCATGACGTGAAAGGGAATCCTGTGTACGTGGGAGATAACCCATCGGCCTCTGTGTTTTACCAGAAATGGGATTACTACATTAAACAGAGTATCTATTCCAATACGTTTAATCAGTTTTCCAAGGAATACTATCTGAAAACAAGGTTTTATTTTGACCAGTATAAAAACCAGCTTTCCCGATATGATGACGCTACGTATTCCACAATGAATAGCAACAAATCATTCAGGAGTATCTATGATGATTTTTCCTATGGAGGCTCTCTGGAAAACGGATGGGAATTTTCTGCGTCCCACATCCTGAGATCTGCATTACACTATAAGAGTGATAACCACAGCTCGCATAACGCTGGGGAGGAAATTGTCCGCTTCCAGGATTATATTGTCTCCGTTGGACTGGAGGATACGTATTATTTCATTCCCGAAAAGCTGTACACCATAACCGGCTTCAGTGTGGATTATACCAAAACGCTGAGAGCAGAAGAACTGGTAAGCGATGTTCCCACTTCCTTTGCGAATCTTTCGGAGAATATTGCGTACAATCCGCAAATTGGTCTTTTTTACAAACTCTTTCCCCAGGACACTTTATTTCTGACCATATCGCAGAAAAACCGTCTGCCCACACTAAAAGACCGTTATTCTTATAAATCCGGGAGAGGACTTCCCAATCCAGATTTAAAGCCGGAATCTGCCATCCAATCCGAATTGGGCTGGACCAAAGAGGCATCCCGTATAAAGAGTACGCTCACGGTTTTCTATGCGGACATTGATGATCTGATTACAACCACCCTCGTCCCCAAACCAACCAATCCCTCGCAAACGCTGATGCAGAGCCAGAATATTGCCAAAGTCCGCTCCTATGGTGCAGAAGCGGAAGTTCAGGGAAAAATCCTGCCCAATATCCTGGATGCCGGATTGCGTTACCAGTTTGTGGAACGGGTGGATGTGGAAACAACCTCCCTTAGTGATAATCCCATGGCCGGGATTGCCAAACATACGATGTTTGCGTTTGTCAAAGTGAACATCCTTCCCGTATTATCCTGGGTGACAGACATGGAATACAATGACAAAAGATTATCGGAAGATAAGGACCATAATCCGTATTATACAAGCTCTTTTGTTATCGCAAACACAAAGCTGACATGGGATATTCTGCCGTCCCTCTCTTCTTCCGTGTTTATTAAAAACCTGGGAGACAAACTGTATGAGATTGATGAAGGTTACCCCATGCCCGGCCGTACTTACGGCATTACTATGAATTACTCTTTTGAGTAATTCCATTCTGTTGCTATTTTCATGGATCCCGGATATTGCGTGCACCCCGCAGCATTCGGGGTCTTTTTTTGCT
>DYLW01000084.1 GCA_020721865.1 Leptospira biflexa
GGTATCGCAGGTATCCGGGATAGTGCATATCCGCGATGCGTCCTGTTCCAATGAACCCCACATTGATCACAGAATTCCTATCTGTTTTTTTCATGACTTTCCTCTAAATGATTCCGCTCACCCCAGTCCAGCCGGATCCGGGGGGTATCCGGACGAGGGTATGCAGTCGTTTCTGGTATATGGGAACAACGGGATCGTTTGGACAGAGACTCTGGATATCATTGAAAAGCTCCAGTGATTCAGCAAAGCTCCCTGCTTTAAAAAGGTCAATGGCTTTCTGAAAATTTCCCTGGGATTCTTCTTTTGCGGAAAATATTTCCTCTTCATCGGCGTCATAAACCTCATAAAGCACAATAAAATTATCCTTCCCCTTAACCCGCACAGTATCTATCTCGCGGAGATGATATTTATTATCTGGCGGAAGCTCTTGTTTTACCGTGTCCGAAATCAGAATATTCACATTATACATTTTGGTTGCGTTTTCAATCCGGGAAGCCAGATTCACCGTATCTCCAATTGCCGTACTCTCAACGCGGGTTGTCCAGCCAATCAATCCCAAAGTCAGAGTTCCATGGTGCAGACCAATGCCAGCGTTTATGGGATTTTTCTCAAAATAGGAATTATGCTGATTAATTTTTTTGATCACCTTTTTCATGGTAATGGCTGCTTTCAGTGCGTCTTCCGCAGATTCCGGAAAAAGTGCCATGATGGCATCGCCAATAAACTTGTCAACAAATCCATGATTTTTGTCAACGTATGGCACCATGTTTTTAAAATAAAAATTCAGGAATTTGAATACTTTTTCTGAACTCATGGATTCAGACATGGTGGTGAACCCACGGATATCAGAAAACAGAACGGTCATTTCTTTGTTAGTGGATTCTCCCAGTTTCAGATCTTCCAGGGATGACTTACTTAATAATTGTAAGATTTTTCTGGGAATAAACTTGGAAGCAATGTCATAGAGGAATAATTTCTGTTCAACGAGGGCATCCTCCAGTTCCTCAATCCGGAGGCGGGCATCCTTTAACTCTTTTTCAAGGGAGCTATTCTCATCCATTAATATTTAGTCCACGTTTTTGCTGTGAAAAAAATCCTTATATTTCATATCGGCTTGCAGAACATGATGAATCAGCCAATCCTGCAAAAAACCCATGGTCTCATAGGAAATGGTGATGTCTCCTTCATCCAGTTGTTTTCTCAGTTGGACCACCTCATCGATCAGCCTGGTATGTTTTTCCTTATGGTCCGCAGTTTCCGGATAGCCATATTTTACAAAATATTTTTCTTCCTCCGCAAAGTGCTCAATGGTATAGTCCAGCAATCTTTCCAGTATCTGGGACATTACGTCATTGGTTTTCCCTTCGCTCAGGGATTGGTGGAGGTCATTTATGATGGAAACCAGCACTTTATGCTGATCATCAAATTTTTTCACTCCCACGCTCAGGGAATCCGTCCATTCAATATAGGCCACGATAAACCACCTTCAGTATACACCTTTTCCGTTGAAAAACGCCTTATAGTCCATATCGGATTCCAGAATGTGTTTCTGAAGCCACTCCTGCAAAAATGTCATGGTTTCATAGGAAATGGTGACATCGCCTTTGAAAAATTTTTCTTTTAGCGAAAACACTTCTTCCGTCAGGCTGTCATGTTCCTGTTTATGCCGTTTACTGAAAGGATAACCATATTTATTAAAATATTCTTCCTCACTTCGAAAGTGCTCCACAGTATAGTCAATGAGGCGTTCCAGAATTTCTCCCATAACATCATTGGTTCTTCCTGAGACCAACGCATCATACAGCTCATTCACCATATCCACCAGTTTATGGTGTTGTTTATCAAAGAGTTCCACTCCCACGCTCAGGGAGTCCGTCCATTCAATATAGCCCATAGTTAATGGTGAAAACTTTCGTCAAGCGTCAAGCAAATATAGACCCCAAAAAGATTCGGTCCAACCCGTCCTATTTTTCCTTCCATGTCCACTGGATGTTCAGCATAAAATTCCAGACGGTGGCCA
>DYLW01000014.1 GCA_020721865.1 Leptospira biflexa
TCTTGCGTATACTCCTTCATTCCGCCGGGGCATTGCCCCGGTTTTTTTATCCATAGTCCTTGACGGGGAATCTCGCATTTTCAGTTTGGAGTCCAAGGTGATTATGGCAGGAAATTTTATCTTCTCCTGGCTCATGTATTTTCTCATGTGGCTGGGATTTACATCAACATTCCAATGGCAGGAGATGGCAGCAGGCGGAGCGGTGACATTGATCATCGCCCTTTTTACGTCATCTTGGTTCACTCGTTTGGGTCTGCGGTTTTTATCTCCAGTAAGGATATTTTACATTTTTAAATTTCTATTGGTTTTTTTGATGGAATTGCTCAAATCCAATTTCAATGTGGCAAGGATCGTTCTCACTCCAGGGCTTCCCATCCAGCCCGGGATTGTGAAATTTACCACAACCCTGAAGTCAGACATGGCAAAAATGCTCCTGGCAAATTCCATTACGCTGACTCCCGGAACCCTCACTGTGGACATTGTGGGAGATACCTATTACATCCACTGGCTGGAAGTTTCCACAACCACTCCGGAAGAATCCTATAAAGCCATTGGTGAGAATTTTGAAAAACTTTTAAAGGATGTATTTGAATGATTGAATCACTCATCCAGAATATTGTTCTGGGGATAATCCTGGTCTCCATCCTTTTGGGAGTTTACCGGTTCATAAAAGGTCCCACAGCGGCAGACAGAGTGGTTGCTCTGGACACGCTGACCACTGTGGTCACGGCGGTGCTGATTTTTCTGGCATTTGTGTATTCCCGTTTCATCTATGTGGATATCTCCCTGATTTTTGCAGTTTTGGGATTCATCGGGGTGTTGACCGTCGCTCGCTATCTGGAAGGGGGACTGTAATGATCTATATTGGTTATACACTTCTTTTGATTGGTACCATTTTTCTATTTCTGGGCTCATTGGGTATTTTCCGCATGCCCGATGTGTACTCACGTATGCAGGCAGGCACCAAGGCCACCACTCTGGGCAGCATGGCATTCATAATCGGGGTGGGATTTCTGCAGCCGGAGTGGATGGGAAAAACCATTCTCATTGCTATATTCATTGCCATCTCCAATCCCATATCTTCCCACGCTCTGGCCAGGGCTGCCCATCGTACCGGACTGTTCCCACGGGGAAAAGATGGAAATCTGGTAGTGGACCAGTACAGGGAAGATAAAGCCAGTTCTTCCTCCATGCCGGAGCATCTGAAAGGAGCCAAACATGAATTGGATTGATATATTTGTAGCGGTTTTGGTGGTGGTTCAGATTGCCTCTGCGATATTTGCAATTGTCCACAAAGATTTACTTTTGGCCGTGATTGGTTCTTCTCTGGTCAGTCTGGTTATGACGGTTTTCTTTTATTTGTTGCATGCCCCGGATGTTGCTTTAACGGAAGCGGCCATTGGGGTTGCCCTGACCGGGATCATTTTTGTGGTTACCATACGTAAAACCAGGAGATTTGAAGAATGAAAAAAGTACTCACCATTATCCTTCTGGGATTTATTGGTTTTTATCTGTTCAAGGTTTTTTACCAGATTCCTTACGGGATTAACAAAATGGATGTGGCCAATGCCTATGTGCATGAAACGGTGAAATCCACCGGAGCGGCCAATGTGGTCACTGCCATTGTGGTCAATTACCGGGGTTTTGATACTCTGGGCGAGGTAACTGTCCTCTTTCTTGCGTCCACCGGGTTAGGGGTGGCACTCCATGGTTTTATTTCCCGTAAAAAGAAAGGGGAAACGTCTTCCCAACAGGAAGAACGGGAAAAGAGGGAAGATTCCCGCACTCCGGCCAGTGTTATTGTGAAAACCGGAACCCGGATCCTTTACCCATTGGTCCTTTTGCTGGGTGCCTATGTTTTTATCCACGGACACCTGACTCCCGGCGGTGGCTTTCAGGGTGGAACCATCATTGCCACCGGGGTGCTGATGCTTTTTATGGCATTTCGGTCCCATCATGTGAGTCATTCCGTCCTGATATGGATGGAGTCTCTGGCTGGATTGACCTTTGTCAGTGTGGGATTTATCGGGTTGATTATAGGGAAAACATTTCTGGAAAATTATCTGCCCATTGGAAAGCTGAATGATTTATTCAGTGCCGGAGTTATCCCCATAATCTACACCGCAGTCGGTTTCAAGGTGGGAGCAGAACTCACCGGAGTACTGGATACCCTCATGAAAACAGTGAAGGAACAATAAGGATATTCGGGAAGGAAGGTATTATGTTTTATTTTGCATCAATCTCATTAATCCTCATCGGTTTATACGCTGTTCTGGTGAAACGGAATCTGGTTAAAATAGTGATTGGGCTGTCCATTATGGATTCCGGAGTCAATCTTCTTTTCATTACGGTGGGCTATATCCAGAATGGAACAGCTCCCATTTTTTCCGATGTATTTGTCACCCCGGAAAAAATGGTGGATCCTGTCCCACAGGCTCTGGTTCTCACCGCTATTGTGATTGGATTGGCAGTGACCGCCGTGGCTCTGGCGATGGTCATACGGATTTATAACCACCATAAGACTCTGGATGTAAAGAAGATCCGTTCGCTTCGGATGTGAAACTATTATTATTAAGGATATGAAATGAATTTATATGGCGTAATGGATGTAACTCCGGTTCATTATATTGCACTCCCCCTGTTTGCAGCGTTTTTAATGCCCATTCTGGGTCTGTTATCAAAGAAAATCACATACTGGGTTCCCGGTTTGGTTTTTCTTTATCTTATGGTTGTTTCTTCGGCCATGCTGCCTGCGGCACTGGTTTCTCCCGTTGTTGAGATTATTGCCGGCTATAGGCCGCCATTAGGAATCAACCTGTATTATGGCCCATTGGGCGGATTTCTGGCTTCTTTGTTCGCTGTCCTGGGTTTTCTGGTATGGCTGTATTCCACCATTTATATGAAAAACCGGGAAGAGGAACTTCCCCTGGATAAGTTTTACATGCTGTTCATGATGGCCATTGCAGGAGCCACCGGTATTGTCCTCACCGGGGATATTTTCAATATGTTTGTATTTCTGGAAATTACCGCCATCGCCGCGTATTCCCTGACGGCATTTCTACCCCATAGACACAGTGCGGAAGCTGCTTTTAAATATATTTTAATTGGCTCTCTGTCTTCCACCTTCATTTTGCTGGCCATCCTGGTTTTGTATTCCTATACCGGAACTTTGAATATGGCACACATTGCCCAGAAAATGGCCAATGTGCCGTATTCCGCACAGATATTTGTCCTGATACTGTTCATCACCGGACTGGGGATTGAAGCGGAACTTTTTCCTCTGAACGGATGGGCTCCGGATGCGTATATGCAGGCTCCCATCCCGGTGGCCGCTGTTTTTGGCGGGATTGTGGTAAAGGCCGGGGTGTATGCTCTTTTCCGGGTTGTCTTTACTGTCCTGAATATTCCATCGGCATTGGATTTTCTGGCCCACTTGGGATTGATCACTCTGGTGATTGCGGAAATGAGTGCCTTGCACCAGAAGGATCTGAAGCGTATGCTGGCCTATTCCAGCATCGGGCAGATGGGTCTGGTGGTCATTGCCTTTGGGATGGGAACAAAAGAGGCCGTCTATGGCGGTTTGTTCGCGATGCTGAACCATGCCGTTGTAAAACCCCTGCTGTTCCTTTCTGTGGGTTATCTGGCGTATAAAATAACCGGCACATCCATTGATGATCTCCGGGGGATTGGGCGGAAAAAACCCTTCACATCCTTTTTCTTTGTTCTGGCTTCTCTTGCCATTATTGGGTTGCCACCTTTCTCCGGCTTCTGGGGAAAATACTATATTTTATCGGCCATGGTGGCTGCAGGAAAAACAAGCTGGGTGGTCATAGTCCTGTTTGCCTCTGTGGTGGAAGCGGTCTACTATCTGCGGATGGTGGTTGCGTTGTATGAAACTCCGGAAACGGAGCCCGGAGTCGCTGCCCGGACTTCCCTTTTTGCCGGGGTTCCGCTGATCGTTCTGGGAGTGGGTATCCTGATCCTGGGAATGTACCCGGATATTGTCTCCCCGGTGTTAACGCCTGGGGTAATGGAATTATTAAATCCGGCGGATTATATCCAGAGTTCGCTGGGCGTGAGGTAATATGGAATACTTGGAGAAGATTGAATATATTCTGGCTCTGTCCTTTATGGCAGCTCCGGTTGTTTTTCTGTTAGGGAAAATACACCCTTACCTGAGAAATCTGGCGGCACTGGGAATTACCGGAGGGGCCAGTTGGTTTTATCTGGCGTTACCTTCGCAGGCGGCATTTTCCCATACCATTGGCGGGTTTTCCATTTATCTGGGGAATACTCCTTTTGACTGGCTGTTCGCTATGTTATCCGTGGCCATTTTTCTTCTGGCTTTATTGTTTTCCTTCTCTTACATACGGGAACGGCAGAATTATTTTTATTTCCATTTTCTGGTAACCTTTGCTTCTATTCTGGGTATTCTGGCCGCCAAAGATTTTCTATCCTTATTCATTTTCTGGGAAATGATGACTTGGTCATCTTTTATGCTTGTACTTTTTGACCGGGATAACGGAAAGAAACCGGGAATTCTCTATTTTATTTTCAGTGCCTCCGGTGCCTATGCGATGCTGGTGGCCATCTTTATCCTCCAGAATGCTTTGGGATCTCTCCGGATGGATCATGTTTTTGCCGGGTTCGGTCAACTGGACGCCGTAAACCAATGGCTGGTGGTGTTGTTTCTGCTGGCCGGATTTGGAACAAAGGCAGCCCTGATGCCTCTCCATGTCTGGGCACCGGGAGCCTACTCGGAATCCCCCTTGAGCTTTACCGCTTTTTTCTCCGGGGTTTTATCCAAAATGGGAATTTTTGGAATGACATTGGTATTGTTTAAAATGGTATATCTGTTGCCCGGAGGATCCTGGCTGCGGGAGGGTCTGGCCTGGCTGGGTGTTATCACATCGGCCATAGCCACCATATACGCCGCCCTCCAGAATGATGGGAAGAGGCTTCTGGCATTTTCCTCTGTGGCACAATTGGGCTATATCATCACCGGTCTTGCGGTGGGGACTCCTTTGGCGGTTATGGCAGGTTTATTCATGGCCATCATGCATGGTATCTTCAAGGCTCTGCTTTTTCTGGCGATGGGGGCTGTCCAGTACCGCACTGGCATGACCAACCTGGATGAGCTAACCGGTTTAATCCGCCGGATGCCGGTTTCCTTTCTGGCGGTGCTGATGGGCATTATCACAGTGGCTGGTCTGCCTCCTTTGGGAGGGTTTGTGGGGAAATGGATGCTGTATGAATCTCTCATCCAGTCCCACCATTATTTTCTGGTTATCCTGACATTCTTTTCCTCCACCGCCGCCTATCTTTACTGCTATCGTCTGATATTCTCCGTATTCCTGGGGCAGGAAGAAAAAGAATTTGATCACATTAAGGAAGTTCCTTTTTTCACCATGCAGCTTCCCATGCTGGTGCTTTCCGGTTTCACTTTTGTGCTGGGAGTTTTTCCCGGACTCATCATGAAACCCATAGCGGCTGCGATGGGGAATCTGGGATTTGCCCATGTGAAATGGAATATGTCCGTTCTGGTGAATGAATGGGGTAACCACATTGATCTGATCACCATCACATCGTCCATTTTCACCGTATTTTTGCTGGCCACCATCGTCCTCACCTTGCGGAACCGGAAGCGGACGCACTATGCCACAACAAAAGAAATACACACCTCCGGGGAAATACCCACAGAAAACGAAAATCTGACGTTTGCAGTGGATTTCTACCAACCGTATACCCGGGCTCTGGGAGTGGTTTTGAAATATAAAATGACGTCTTTCTGGAATACTGTGGGGAAAATAACAGAAGATCTGGGAGATATGATTCGTAATGTTTACTCCGGAAACGGACAAAGCTATGTGGCGTACACTCTGGTCTTTCTGGCCGTGCTTCTGGTAATGGCGGAGTGGATTTTTTAGGGGAGAACATGGATATCAATGAAATTTTAATCAAAATAGCCGGATTTCTGGCTACCATTTTAACCGCATTTTTTGTGGGTTTAACTTATACGGGTTTTAATCGTATGATCACCGCACGGGTTCAAAACCGGTTTGGTCCTCCCTTTTACCAGAATATTCTGGATGTGGCAAAACTTTATTCCAAGAGAACTGCCATCCAGCACGGAGTGATGCACCATCTGGGGCCGGCATTTATGATCACGGCGTCTATCACCACTCTGTTGTTTATTCCCGTATTCCGGGAATCCACTTTTTTTGCCAATCTCACCTTTGACGGGGATTTGATTTTTCTGGTCTATATCATGGTCTTTGGCCAGTTGGGGATGGCCTTAGGAGCTGGCCAGACTGGAAATCCCAATTCCGCCATTGGGGTGAGCAGGGGATTGAGCCAGATTGTGGGTTATGAAATACCTTTTGTGTTATCCCTTGTGGCGTTGATGATAGCCTATGATACCACATCCCTTCATGAGATTATAAAGGCCCAGGATTCCATTGGGAATTACGCTATTTTTCAGCATCCCTTCGCGTTCATTGCAGCCATACTGGCCTTTCTGGGGATGGTCGGCTATACCCCGTTCGATGTGCCCTTTGCCCCTGCGGAGCTGGCCTCCGGGCCGCCATCGGAATTTGGTGGAAAATATCTGGCCATGATGATGTCTTCCGGAGGAATCTTTGCCTTTGCTAAGCTTGTGTTGTACACGGATTTGTTTTTGGGTGGAGCTACGAATGTCTTTGAACTATTATTGAAAGCATTTGGGATTTATATGATTCCCGTGATGATTGGGATAGTCACCCCCCGGTTCCGGACAGAACAAGCCATCCGGTTTTTCTGGGGATGGCCCACTCTTTTTGGGATTCTGGGAATTATAATGGTGGTATGGAATAAGTAATATGGAAATGAATGATAGTAACGACAAAGAATCCAGAAAGATATTGGACATCGTAAAGGATTATGCCAGAAGGCATTCTCTCTTTGTTCTGGCCTATGGGACGGGATGTGGGGCCATTGAAATACCCCCCACCATGACTTCCCGGTATGATGCGGAACGATTTGGGATTGCGGGCCGTGCTACCCCCCGCCAGGCGGATGTTCTGCTGATTACCGGATATCTGGCCGTAAAAACCCTCAAGCGGGTGATCCGGACGTATGAGCAGATGCAAGGGCCCAAATACATAATCGGGTTTGGGAGCTGTACCATAAACGGCGGAATGTACTGGGATTCCTATAACACCATCAAGCTTTTGGATAAATATGTACCGGTGGATGTGTATATCAATGGATGTATGCCCCGCCCGGAAGCGGTGATTGAAGGTTTTATAAAATTGCAGGAATTGATCAAAACCGGAAAGGCCAATGGCTGGGAACATTACCAGCAAAATCTGGATTGGTACCGGGCAAACCAGAAAAAGGTGATCAAAAACTGGAACATGCCGGATTATAACTGGTAAGTGGGGAGAATAATGAATAAAGAGCAAGAAACCATCCAAAGAATTGCATCCCAGTTTGAAAATATTCCTGTAAAGGTAATCCGGGACCATCGAATCCAGGCGGAGGCAAATCCGGAGAATCTGGAAGCCGTTTTGTCCTGGTGCAAACACCAGCTTGGGTTTATCCATCTTTCCCATATTTCTGTGGTGGACTGGCTGGAAGCCGGGCAGTTTGAGTTGGTTTATATCCTATGGAATTTTGAGACAAAAATAAATATTTTTGTTAAAGTGCAGATTCCCAGAGACACACCGGAAATTCTCACATTAAAGCATTTATGGCCACAGGTGCACACCTATGAGAGGGAAATCCATGAAATGTATGGAATAAATTTTCTGGGTAACGAGGATCTGCGTGAATTCATCCTCGAAGACTGGGACGATAAACCTCCCATGCGGAGGGATTTTGATACTGTGGAATATGTGAACAAGACCTTTTTTGAAAGACCAGGAAGGGAAGACAAAAAAGATGTTCGGGAATTTATTGCTGCCCGTACTCTGGAGGAAATTCCCCAATACGCGAAAAAATACTCCAGATAAACCTTTTTAAAGAGAGAAAAAATGACCGTCAGAGAAAAAGAGACCACTTTATACTTAGGACCCCAGCATCCGGGAATCACCGGAAATATGATGGTGAAATTGAAAGTCACCGGGGACACCATCCAGCGGGCAGAAACTCATGTGGGATATCTGCACCGGGGTTTTGAAAAACTGATGGAGAGAAGGCTTTGGATGCAGAGTTTTCCCATTGTCTGCCGTATATGTGTTCCGGAGCCTGACCCCAACGAGGAAAATCTGTCCAGAGCCATCGAAGAGATTGAGGGCAGGGAAGTCCCGGAAAGGGCAAAGTATATCCGCGTTCTGATGCTGGAGCTTTCCCGTATGGCTACGTACCTCTTGTGGTTTGGTGGTCAATCTGGTTCGGCTGGTCTCTATACCATGCCCCAGTGGACAGTGGGGGACAGGGATTATATTTTGGATTTATTTGAAGAGCTCACCGGTGGGCGGGTATACCACATGTATATCTGGCCGGGGGGAGTTCGGAGAGATCTTCCGGAAGGCTTTGAGAAGAAAGTACTCACCACCGTGGACTATCTGGAAAAACGCCTTCAAGATTATGACCGCCTGATGCTGGATAATGCCATATTCCAGAAAAGGGCAAAAGGGGTGGGTGTGATCCCCAAAGATAAGGCCTTGGAATGGGGGGTTGTGGGGCCTCCACTCCGGGGAACTGGCATCCGCAGTGATGTGCGTATTGATGATCCTTATGAAGTGTATGACAAATTGAACTTTGTTGTCCCCACCGCAGAAGGCGGGGATGTTTGGGCACGGGCACTGGTACGGCGGGCGGAGTTTGAGCAATCCATTTCCATCGTCCGGCAGGTGATAGAAATGATGCCCAAAGGAGAATACTATAATAAAGTCCCTAACCCATTAAAATGGAAAATTCAACCGGGGGACGCCTATGTAAAAACAGAAAGTGCCCGGGGTGAGTTTGGCTATTATGTGGTCAGCGATGGAAGCGATAAAGCCCGCAGAGTCCATGTTCGGGGACCTGCGTATGTGCATGGGGTTTCCCTTCTGGAAAATATTCTTGTGGGGGCTAACCTCGCGGATGTGTCTTTTATCATGAACAGTCTGGGAACCTGCCCACCGGAAATTGAGAGGTAATCTATGGGAATTAATATCAAAGGAATTGTCAATCCGCTTTTATCCTTAAAACAGGCCGGTCTGAAACCCCATACAGTCCAGTACCCCTATGAAAAAAAGGTGACTGCGGCACGGTACCGGGGTCTGCACTACAATAATCTGGATGAATGTATTGGTTGTGGTACCTGTTCCACCATCTGCCAGAACGAAGCCATCGATATGGTACTTTTGGACCAGATGAAGGAGAAGAAACTGTCACCGGGAGATTCCGGTCTCCGGCCACGGGTGGACAACGGACGTTGTTGCTGGTGTGCCTTGTGTGTTGAAGTCTGTCCCACCGGATCGCTGAGTTTAACAAAAGATTATGTATATGTAACCGACGATGCGAACTCTTTTCTGTGGACGCCGGGAGTGTCCAATCCAGAGGGGAAGGAGATTTTATCTTTCCAGAGTGACGCTGACCATTCCCTTCTTCATTTTAACCGGGTTCCCATGCGGGAGATGGAAGGGAAGGAAAGAGTAAAATCTTTTGCGGAGGTGGTGCTGGGTTATAATGATGCAGAAGCCCGGGAAGAGGCATCCCGTTGTATCAGTTGCGGACTTTGCACGGAAGTATGCCCGGAGCACATGCATATTCCGGAATACATCAACGCTATCTTTCACGGCGAAGTAAACGACGCCATCCGGATTATCTATGACAACAACCCGATGGGGGAAATGTGCGGGAAAGTATGTACCCGTCGCTGCGAAGATGTCTGTGCTATTGCTCACCGGGGAGAACCCGTGGCCATCCGCTGGCTCAAGAGATATGCCACAGAACAGGCGGCGAATGCTGATATTCTGAAAGAGATTGTCAATCCAGAGATCCGGGAACCCAACGGCCATAAGGTGGCCATCGTTGGGGCAGGCCCGTCCGGTCTCACCGCTGGCTATTATCTGGCTCTCAAGGGGTATGATGTCACCATCTATGAATCCAAAGAAAAAGCGGGTGGAATGACCATGTATGGTATCCCCAAATACCGCCTTCCTCTGGAAAGTCTGGATAAGCAGGTTTCCTATATGGAAAAAATTGGCGTAAAAATTAAATATAACACCAAGGTGGGAAAAGATATTTCCCTTACGGAATTGCACGAAAAAAATGAAGCTGTATTTATTGGAATCGGCTATGAAGTTCCATACACCATCGGCGTAAAAGGCGAAGATCTGGAAAATTCCATCCAGGCAGTCAATTACTTGCGGGATATTAATTCGGGCAAAAGGGTGGATATTGGTAGAAAAGTGGCCGTGATTGGAGGCGGGAATGTGGCCATCGACGCCGCCCGGGTTGCCAGGCGATTTGTGGATGAGGTAACCATTCTTTACAGACGCCGTATTAAAGATATGCCAGCCGACTGGGAAGAAATAGAAGGGGCGGAACATGAAGGAGTAACTATCAAACCCCAGACCATTCCTCTGGAGATCCTCCCGGATGCCAATGGCAAAGTTCGTGCGGTGAAATACGGTAATGCGGAAATGGTGGCAGATGAAAAAGGCGGACGTCCTTCCCCCCGGCTGATTGAAGGGGATGAGCATATTCTGGAAGTGGATACTATCATCGGTGCCATTGGACAGGAAGCTGACTATTCCTTCCTTCCGGATGAGATAAAAAACGCCATTGAAATCAACCGTGGGCGAATGGTAACCAATGAACAAATGCAGACAAAATTGCCATGGCTTTTTGCCGGTGGGGACGTTGTCAACAAAACTGCGGACGCCATCAGTGCCATTGCCGATGGGTACAAAGCTGTAAGAGGAATTGACGCATATATTATGCAGAAGTATTCTTGAACAATAAAAAAATGAATTGCCAAATAGATTAAATTAAAGGAAATATCCACAAAGGATCAAAGGAGAATATAATGAAAAGAGTAATAACAGGTTTTGTATTGGCCGGGTTTTTATTCGTGCTGAATCCTGCTTTTGCACAGGAACCTGCTCCCAAACCGGAAGCAGAAACAAAGGCGGAAGATAAAAGTGCAGATAAAGAATATAAATATACCTCATATATGATGTTGGGGGCATACGGAGCATTGGATTATTTTATTGCCGCTAAAGACAGCACAGAAAATGCCGGTGTTTTTATCAAGCTTCCCATGCACAAAGCCTGGGGCATTGAGGTCAATTATGGATCTTATGTTATTCCAATAACTTCCTACAATCTGAATACGGTTTCCTATACCGGATTTGGGGAAGAAGAATATAATACCATCGGTCTGGATCTACTGTGGTTTGCTCCTTTTCTCCAGAGACATTTTCAGGTAAAGGGTGGATTTGATTATTATCGTCTCCTTAGAGGATCCATTGCAAATGGTCCTGGAGCCGCAACCGGTGGATGTGGTACAACACAGCAGATCTGCTATAATTGCAGCCCAACTTATTTGGTGTGAATGTGGGGGTGAATATGGATGTACCCATCTATGAAAAATTTTATTTTACCAGCAGTTTCATGCTGAAGTATCTGCTGAACCACCAGGCTGAATCCTTACCCATCGAATTCCGGGTTGGTTTAGCATACCGGTTGAAATAATCCAATTACCCCCGGATGATTCAACATTTGATGGCAAATATGCCGATGAATAAATGATGGGGTTGTTGGGTTCGTTTTATCTGAAAAGGGCAATGGTAGTGGTTGCCCTTTTTGTTTTTATTCAGACCCTGCCTGCGTTGACGTACCAGTATACTCCGCTCAATAATGAGCCTGCCTATAAAATAGATATTCCTGGAAACTGGATTAAGAAAGAAATTTCTGGTAATAATGGGAAGGTGGTAGTTTTTTACCCCGCAGATAATCCAGCGGTCGTTATAGAAATACGATCTTTTGTCCTGGAAAAAGAAGAAAGTATAAAATCTATTATTAATAAAAAAGCGGCTCGTTTGTCCTATTATTATCCTTCTTTAGAACTGGGTTATGAACGGTTTTCCATACTGCGTCCGGGGGTGTATGAAACCCGATGGATACTGGAAAACAAAAAGGGACGGTTTGTGGAAAAATCTGTCCTTTTAAAAAACAACAATGAAGTAATTATTGCCGGGGTGTCAGCTCCGGAGAAAATATATGGAAATTATAATGTTCTTTTTGAAAATGCCCTTTTTTCGGTGGACTACTCGGATGATAGCCGGAAATCGGAAAATAAAAAAAGCATTGATAATAAAAGAAGTAGTCCATTTTTTTCACTGGGGGAATCCCTGAGGAATTTATATCTTTTTAATTTTCCCAATAAGTATGATCTGTCTTTGGATGATAAAAATAATCTGATCCGGGAAATACAGGAGAAATAATTTGAAAAAGACAATATTATTTCCGGCCAGAAAGATCCACACCATTGTTTTTCTAATAATCCTTGCAGTGGCTTCCATTGCATTGCCTGCGGTTGTTGCTTCCTCCAATGAGGGAGCCCAATTATTGAAAGATGCTATAATGCAACTATGGGATGATGGGAAAGGGGATGTGTGTTCCTCCCTGGTCTCAACCAGAAAGGGGTATCCATTCATATCCATTGCTTGCGAACGGGATTATTCGGAAACGGACAGGCAGAAATTTCTGGATGTGCTATTTTCCTATAACGCATCCCTGAAAAATGAAGATTTTGAAATTAAGAAGAAATCGGGAATTTATCTTTATAAAGTGGAATATCCTGCTCAATCCGGATCGTATGCGTATATTAAATTATTTTTCAGAAATGCTTATGATTTATATCCGGATACGCTCAAACGCAATAAAAGGATATCTATTTTTGTGAAGGATTTAACTACTAAAGAAGAACTTTTCCTTTGGCAGAGTCTGGGGGTTCCCATTGCGTACTCTGTGGTTCCCAACAATGACCAGAGCAGGGAGATTGCGGAAAAGGTATCCAGCTATAATCAGGAACTATGGTTGAGTGTGGACCTTTCTGATGGTATCCAGGAGTCCATAACAGAAAATTCCTTATCGGAAAAAAATGCCGGTGATCCGGAAGTAATGAACCAGTATTTGAATAACATTCTGGGTCAGATGCAGTATTTTGATGAGAAGGAAGAAGGCAAGAGTCTGCTGGCAAAGAATATATCCGGTATCGTGTTTTCCCATGAAGCCGGCTTTCTGGAGAATATTTATGCTCTCCGTATGCTGTTGGAAAATGTGAAAAACCGGCAAATCAATAATGTGCTAATGACAGGATTGGACAGTGATTCCACTGTAAAACCCACAGCTCTGGTGATGGGGTACGGGGTGTATAATTCTGCCATTGTTGTGCTGGAAAAGGATGCCGGTAAAATACTGCAGAATAAAATAAGTGTGGATTTGCGAAAAATATTGGAAAAAGACGGGTATGCACTCCTGGTTCTGGAAGCGGGGAACGCCTCGGCTGCTGCATATCTTAAATCCGTTGTCCGGAAGTTGGAACAGGATTATATTTTTACTCCCGTTTCCCGCTATCCACACGAAAAAAATTAATATTGATTTTCAAGAGTTTCTTGCTGGGATCATTCAGGAAAAATGGTTCCAATTCCAGATAAAACGCTGGGTTAATTACTATTTTGTATTTATCTTTGATTTCTTCAGGCGATAACAGGATTTTTTTCTGCCCTTTCAGCTTTACCATCAATCCTTTCTTTTTCCATTTTATGGAGCCCTTGAGTTCCGGATTCAGGGATTGTAATTTTACCTGCTCATGGAGGGCTTCCAGTGAATACGTGTAATAATTCCATGTTTGGGGATTTGTTTGCCTCGTTTTTCTCTTTAAAAAATATATAAATACCAGCAAAAGCCCCAAAATAAATTCTGCTGCCAGAATATATAGATAGTTCGCATATAATACGGAAGATATTCTATCGTGAAAAGACGCCTTTGTTCTGCGGTGTATCTGGTGGGTTGTCTCCATTTTATTATCGTATTCCCCAACTAAACGGATGCTATCCGGAAAAGAATTGCTTGCTGAATTTCGTATCCATACAAGTGGGATTAGATTGATTTCTTCGCTGGATGTCACCTTGTCCGGAATGTTTATACTGGAGAGGTATTTATTTTTTTCATCTGTGAAATAGATTTCCCATTTCTCTTTTGTCAAAAATAATACTGGAATATTCTGCATACCGGGAAACGAATAGCATCCGTTTTTTTGGTTCCGGACCAGTTTGCGATGATAATAAAAAATAGCTGCTTCCGGCTCAGAATCATTGGAAAAGCATATATTTATGGAATAAGGCTGGGGAGACTTCATGAAGGAGTAAAGGTATCCTTTTTCCAGGGTTATCATTATTCTTTCCTGTCCGTTATCTTCAAGGATCAGATTCCGGAAAGATGCTTTTTCTTCCGCAGTTATTGATGTTATCAATAATAAAAATAACAATACGGGAAAAAATGTTTTTCTCATCAATGATACTCTCCGTCCTGCCCCGCTATAGATAGTTTGTCTTCCAGTTTAAAGCGTTTCTCCTGAAAATAATAAAATTCAGAAAGAAGATCATCTAACTCAAGGGTAAGACTGTCCAAGCTTGCGGATTCCTGCAATGAATGTGAATGGTTATCTTGCGTAAGGGGTGCGTTTTCCATAAATAAAATATCGGCAAAGGGAAAAAAACTATTCGGATTTTTCCTTAAGAGACCCATCCTCCATATAATACTGAATCTGGGCTTTCTGTGCCAGACGGTTGTCGTGGGTGACCAGTAAAATGGTCAGATTTTCTTCAAACTGGAGATTCGCAATCAGATCAATGAATTTCTGGGTATTTTCTGAATCCAGATTTCCCGTGGGTTCATCCGCCAGAATCAGGGGGGGATTATGGACAAAAGAGCGGGCAAAGGCAGCCCTCTGGCTTTCTCCTCCGGAAATCTGGGATGGGAAAAATCCGGCACGCTCTGTGAGTCCCACTTTGTCCAGGGCGGCCAGAGCCGTCTCCTTTGCTTTGGATTTTCCGCTTTTCTGTAGTAGCAGGGGCATCATGACATTTTCCAGTATGGTGAAATCATTCATCAGATAATGATTCTGAAAAACAAAACCAATCTTATCTCTGCGGTATAAATGGGATTTCCCATTCAGGATGATTTTTTTAAGGTCAATCCCATCCATCCAGATGGATCCATAATCCCAACGGTCGATGGCACCCACAAGATTCAGCAGGGTGGATTTTCCTGCCCCGGATGCTCCCATGATGGATACGAAATCTCCTTCATACATGGAAAAATTAATACCCCGGAGGATGGGATATTCCTGATTTCCTGCGGAATAGGTTTTGAAGAGGTTTTCAATCTGCACAATCTGTTTCAATTATCTGACCCCCGGATTATTTCTATGGGCTGTAAACGGGAGGCGGTATATGCCGGAAGCAGAGAAGCAACACCGGAGAGTATTAAGGATGTAATGGCCAATTTGTGCAGGAATTTTATATCTATAAAAACGGGGAGGTGGTCAAAGTAATAGACATTTTTTGGGATAAGCTGAACCGGCTCCCAGAACCCTTTATCTGCGATGAGATAGTACCACGATCCCAATGCGTTAATCTGCCCTTCACTGAATAAAATAATATTTTCCAGATTATAGGACAGATAGACCCCTGTGAGAATCCCGGCAATGGTACCCAGGCTTCCCATGATAAATCCATTGGACAGAAATATCAGCAAAACAGACCGATCGGATAATCCCAGGGCTTTTAAAATTCCAATGTCTTTGCGTTTGGACCGAACAACATTATACAGGGCCACAATGATACCCACCATGGCCGCAATGATAAACAGAAATACGATAATTGTCATGATGGTTTTTTCCAGGCGGAGGGCGGCAAAAAAATTTCTTTGCTCCTCTTCCAGGGTTTTTATATGAAACGGCCATATTTTGAATATTTCCCGTCTTGCCTCATTCAGATTTTTCAAATCATGAAGCCGGATAATAATCTGTCCCACGGAATCCCCGGTTTCAAAAAGAGCCTGACCAGCGTACAGAGGCAGAATGACCACTTTGCTGTCATACTGGTAGTGTCCGGTTTTGAAAAAAGCGGCGATTTTGTACGTTTTCATGCTAGGGGTGACGCCCACCTTTAAATTATATTGCCCACGGGGGGCAATCAAATCGATGGTATCCCCAATCCTGAGGTTGTATGCCAGGGCCATTTCCTGCCCAATGAAGGCTATATCTTCCTTCCGGAAGGATTTAAAATTGGCCGGTTCCGTAATTTCCGGAAAATGTGCTGGAATGGAAAAATCGTCTTTTTTCTGGCTTCTCAAATCCGATGTGGGATCCGGGGATACATGGGGACGGATCCAGGATTGCGGTTCTTTATACTCCGGAAATTCTTGTGCCCGCAGGAATACATGTTCTATGATGGAATTTTTCCGCAGGATAGCGGCACTCTGTATCATTCCCTCCACAGAGGTAGCCTTTCCGGCCAGTTTCAGTTCAATCCTGGATGCCCAATTTTTCCAGTCTTGGATCTTTTCATCGCCCTGGCTGGAGGATATATTGAGGGTCAGATGCGGATCAAACTGGGAGATGGATTTTGTGAGCTGGCTTTGAAAACCGTTAAAGACGGATAAGACAATCACCAGAAGGGAGGTACCCAGAAAAACCCCCAGAAAGGAAAGGCGGGCATTGATGGAAAGCAGGGATGAACCCTGTCCGGAAATGTAGCGTTTGATGATAAAAAGTAAATTCATTGGTTTTGCAGATTCATGTAAGGTGTGCCATCATTACGCGTCCATTCGATGCTTCCTTCCAGAATACCCCAGTCTGTATATTCCTTTGTATAAAGTTTCCCATTGGTAGCGATGTATGTTACATTCTTAATCTGGTTGTTGTTTTTGACGTCATTGGTTATGGAAACATTGACAACTTTATAACAGTCCTTGGGGAGTTTCAGTTTCACCGGCAGCCCTGTAAAACGGGATAATTTTCTGGACTGCGGTCCGCAGGATGTCAACAAGACTGCCATGGAAAAAACCAGCAGGATTGTAACCGGAATAATAAATTTCTTTACTGTCATAAGGCAAAAAAGAAATATTGCAAAGCATGGCAAGTGTTTTTGGGTTTCACCGATACTATAATATATGAGGTATATCCGCATTTTCATCTCTCTCCTGTTTTTTTATTCCGGTTTATGGGCAGAAGACAGTTCACTCCGGATGCCGTATATTTCCCCATTGTTTCTGGAATCTCTGAAAAAGACGCAGGATGAGGCGATGCTTTATCCGGAAAAACCCAAGGAGAAGATTTTACTGCGGAATGGATATATGGAAGCATCCGGGAAAGACAAGGCTGCGGTGATGAACAACGAAGCCATTGCCTATATTCTGATGCAGGATTATGACCGGGCCATTTTGATCCTGGAAGAAGTGACAGGTAAATCTCCGCATTTTTATCCAGCCTTTTTTAATCTGGGAATGCTGTACCTTGCCCGGAAAGACCACAAAAATGCCTTTTATAATTTTAATATGGGGAAAAAGCTTTTCCCCCAGTACTGGAAGAATTACTTTTTTATGGCAAAATGTTATGAGCTTGCTGGTAATTATGATGAAGCCATTTACCATTACCGGTTAGCTTACCTGCGGAATCCATTTGATCTGGAATCATTAACTGCTCTGGGCGATCTTCTGGTAAATCTGAATCGGTTGCGGGAGGCGGAATCAGTGTACCGGTATTGCTTGAAGCAGGATCGTGGTTTCAATTTTGCCCTTTCCGGTATGGGAAAAGTATCTTTTTACCGGGGTAATTTTTATTCCTCCCTGTACTGGTTTAAAGCTGTCAACCTGCACCTGGATTATCCCCGGGAATATCATTTTTATTATGCAGAAAGTCTATTTAATATCCGGGACTACACGCTTGCCTCCTCTGAATATGAGAAAATGCTGAGCTTTCCCCAGAATCCCATTTATGAGAAAATTTCCCTGTCTCGTATGCGGTTCCGGCTTTCCCAGTCCCGCCGTTTGGCTTTACAGGAAGAATCCCAAAAATAATTTCTGTCTATGTCCAAGCTGTCCACTGATATCCTGAGGATTATATCCATAACATTTATTATAATCAATCACACTGGCTGGTGGTTTTTCAGCGAGATGGGGACATACAATGAAAGAGAATTATCCCATCTGGTTGCGTGGGTGAACCAGTTGGGGAAGCCATCGGTTTTATTTTTCATTTTTCTGAGTGGATATGCCTTTGGCCGGCACAGGCTGAACCAGAATTTTGATACCGGGCGGTTCTATCTCCATCGGTTTTTGCGGATCTGGGTGCCATATTTCCTGATTTCCGTCATTTACTGGCTGGATAATGGTACAAGCGGGGAAAATTTCTGGAGGGGGATTTTGATTGGCAGTCATAAATATCATTTATATTTTATTCCCCTGATCAGTTTCCTATATCTCCTATTCCCATTATTGAGAAAAATCCCTTTTTCCTGGAAATATCTATCCCTGTTTTTTGGGATTATGGTTGCCATCCATTTTTTCGCATCGGATTACCAGGATTATCCCATTTTTCTGGGCTGGCAGACAGACTTTACCGATCATCTTTTTGCCAGCAAATACTATAATGTGGAACCCTATGAAATGATCTTTTTTTCTTTGTTTTTTTTCCAACTGGGTTTATGGTCTGCAAGGGAAGGGAAAATGCCGGGGACAGATTTTTTCCAGCGGTCCATATCTTTTATGAACAAAACTCTTTTCTGGATAATTGTCATGTGTATTTTTTTTGGGTGGACCTTGCTGGATTATTATTTAAGGGTCAGGGTGGGAATGCCCTCTGACCCGGCTGGCAGAATCTGGCGTATCCCGGTTGTATTCTATGCCATATCTGTGATATTTTTTATGCAGAATATGCTAACCAGAATCCAGTCCGATTTTATTGGTCAGTTATCCCGTGCCTCTTTTCTGGTGTATCTGATTCATCCTCTCATTCTGGATTATTTTCGTTTATGGAATGTTCCTTTTCTCTTTTTTAGCGTGATTGCCGTTTCCTGGGCACTGGGATATTTGGGGACCGTTCTGTCCGCACAATCCCGGTTTTTGGGCATTTTATTGGGAGATGGGGATAAAGTTCTCAGAAATTTTCTGGTGAAATAAAATGCTGGACATTAACACTAAATTCACCAATCTGTACGCAATGAACCGTTATGTTATGGTCTTTCTTATTGCCGGATTGTTTTCCGTCCAATTCGCGGAAGGAGTTTACGGCGATGAAGAATGGAAAAAAGAATATTTCCAAGCCTATAAATATGATTATTATCGCTCCAAATCTCCGCTTTTCCGTTTTGCGGTGAGTGCCGGGGGTGCCATGAAATCTGGGTACAAGGAAGTGGACGAATATTCCACTATGAATATGTCTGCACTCACAGATTTCTACTATTGCTGGAGTAAACATTATGGTGGCTTCCAGTCTTCCTGTTATGTGCGGATTCCGTATATTTTTTATGGCTTTGGGGTGAATAAAGATAAAGACGAAAATTATAAACTGGAAGTATGGGGTTTGGACCCCGGTTTACGTCTGGGCTATGGTTTTTTTGCTGGTTCTTATTATCTGGAGCCATACATGCTGCTTTCTGTGGGGTATTCCAGATCAGAATTGGTTATCCACGACCAATCCGGTATGCATTCCGGGAAAATGAATAAATTCGGAGGTGCAGTGGGCATTGGTCTGGAATTTCTGTTTACCAACCATACCGGGGTTTTTGTGGAATCCTATGGTCGTACAGCGAAATTGGTGAATGAGGATGTGGCTGAACAGCTTTCTGGTTATTCCGCTATTTATATGGGGATGGTTTTCAGAAGTGGAGATTTTGAATAATAAAGGTTGAACAATGAAATGGAAAGAGGAATACTCGGTTAAAGTACCCAGTCTGGATGCCCAGCATCAGCGGTTGTTTGTGCTTTTTAATGACCTTAAAAATGAAAATTCCGACGGCAATGATGCAAGAGTGAATTCCGTTATAAAGGAATTACTGGATTATACCCTCAAGCATTTCACTTACGAAGAACATTTATTAAAAGGACATGGTTATTCCGGTTTGGAGGACCACCGGAAGTCCATGACAAACTGACCGGTTCGGTTATGGAATATAAGCGGAAAATGGATAAAAAAGGAAAAATTGATGTGGAAGCCATGCTGGATTTCTTATATGACTGGCTCGTCAACCACATTTTAAAAACAGATATGATGTATTCTGATTTTTTGAAAAACAGGAAGGTACCCTAATGGAGATATCGCTGGATTTATTAACAAACAATCTGTGGATGATCATGGTCATGGCTTTTATCCTGGATGTGGCATTAGATGCCATTTTCCAGATAGCTTTTATTGATGAGCTGTTGCAGAGCACCCTCACTAAAGGGATTAAGAATATTATTGTGATTGGATTATCGTTTCTGCTGGTGGTGAAAATGCCGGAGTTGAAGATATTCACCGGGATGAAGGTTCAGCTTCCGCAGTTTCTCCACATCCTGTTAAGTGCGTTCATCCTTGCCCGGTTTGCAAATTTATTCCATGATTTGTTTTCCTTCCTGAAAAGAAGATCTTCCGGTGGCGGGATGTAATTCTTAATCAAGAAACGCTTGCTTTGCAACATTCCATTTCAAGATTGGTACAAAATGCCGGTAGAATAGCGGCACCGAAAAGGAGCAGGAAATGAGTGTTGATTCCAGTAATTTTTATGAAGATAATTTGGATATAAAATTTCATATTGATTCTGTCATTGATTGGGATAAGATAGTCCCTTTAAAAGAGCAGGATTTTAAGGATTATAAAATATACCAAGAAACCGGGGATGAAACCTATGCGTTCTCATTTGGAAACGTGGCCGATGGGGTGGAAATGTATAAATCCATTCTCGAAGGATTGGGGCAGATATCCGCGAAAGAATTAAAAGAAAATGCCCGCCCCATTGACGAGCAGGGTTTTCAGTTTAAAGCCGGAAAAGTCATCTTTCCGGAACCCATGAAAAAAAATGTTTCTGTACTCATTGAAAATGGTTACATGGGGCTTTTATCCCCCCGGAAATATGGCGGGATGCAGGTTCCCAATACCGTCAATGTAATGGCCATAGAGCTGGTATCCACTGGCGATGTGGGATGCGGTACTCTGGTGTTCTGCCAGGATCTGGCGGATATCATCGCCCGGTTTTCCACCAGCGAAGAACAAAAGGCAAAATGGATCACAAAGATTGCCTCCGGAGAAATGGGAGCGGCTATGCTTCTGACAGAACCCAATTTTGGATCCGATTTGCAGAATGCCCAGACCAAAGCGGAATTCAAGGACGGGCAGTGGCGTATAACCGGCACAAAAATGTGGATTACCCACGGTGCCCCCCACACAGAAGCAGGAACTGTCTATTTAACCGTGGCCAGAACAGTGAAAAAATCAGATGGGACTTTGAAAACCGGAGGCGGTGGATTATCTCTTTTAATTGCCCATTCCAATGACGCAGAGATTGTCTCTCTGGAGCATAAATTGGGCATCCACTCATCGCCCACCGTAATGCTTTCTCTGGATAATACTCCGGGAGAACTGGTGGGGGAAGAAGGGAAAGGCCTGACGGAATACACCATGGCACTGATGAATGCTGCCCGCCTCACCGTTGCTGCCCAGTCTGTGGGTGCTTCTGAAATTGCCCTCCGGGAAGCGAAAAAATACGCCAATGAGCGGGTTCAGTTTGGCGTTCTGATCAAAGAAATACCGGCTGTTGCCCAGATGTTGCGGGAAATGGAAATATCCGTACAAGCATCCCGTGCCCTCACATACCACACCGCTTGGGTAGTGGATATATACGAAGGTCTGGAACAGAAATTCCGTAACGAAGGTGTGGATCCCAAAGAATGGAAAAAAGATGAGGAATATAACAAATATGCCAAACTGATGAAAATCCTGACCCCCTTTGCGAAATATTATGCAGCAGAAGAAGCCAATACCAACGCTTATAAAGCGATCCAGGTTCATGGCGGGGTGGGCTTTTCCGAAGAGTATGATGTGGCCAGGATTTACCGGGATGCACGGATTTTATCCATTTATGAGGGAACATCCCAGCTTCAGGTGGTTGCTGCCATTGGAGGGGTCTCGGAAGGCTATTCCAAAGAAAACAGTATTTTTCTGACCTATCAGAAAAGCCTCCGGGAAAGAGTTAAAACTCCGGATGCGTTGAAAGAACACTTTGGCCGATTGGTGGAATCCGAGAAAATGATCCTGGGAATAATTGAGACATTCAAAGCTGCCTCTAAGGAATTCAAAGGAGCATACCAGGGTGAGCTGGTATGGGCTGCTGCGATGGTATTTATATCTCATCTGTTTTTGGATATGGCTTCCCGTTCAGAAACCAAGATAGATTTTGCCAAAGATTTTATTAATGAGACCCAGGTTAAAGTACGCATGATCACCGATAAAATTGCCTTGCAGTCCAGAGATAGAGCGTTTTAATCGCTTTATCCTATGATTGTTGACGCCCTTGTTGAAAAAACCGCCGGTGGGCTTATTTCTTATCTGGTTTCGGATAAGCATAAAAATAAAATCCGCCGGTTTCAACGGGTGGAGGTGGATGCCAGAGGGGAAAAACGGACCGGGCTTGTTGTTAATTTAATTTCCAAAAAAGAATACACTCTGGATTTTTCCAAGCTGGGGGTTATCCACAAAATCCTGGATGAAGAGGCCGTTTTTACACCGGAGCAGATGGCTCTTGCGGAAAAACTGTCCCGGTTTTATTTCCGGGATGTTTCCGAATTCGTTTTTCTGATGCTTCCGGGCGGGAGAAGAAATTTTCCGGAAGAACCCATCGGCCAGATTCCCGAACCGGATGATTTACCTCTTTTGGATTTTCAAAAACAAATACTCAAAGAAATAGACCGCAATTCCTCCGGCGATGCGTTCAGTGGCCACTTGATTCATGGGATTACCGGTTCCGGGAAAACCAGAATATACCGGGAACTGATCCGGGATGCACTCAATGCGGGCAATGGAGTGATCATTCTGTTGCCGGAAATTGCTCTTGCCTCTTCGATTGGGGGGATTATCCAGAAATATTTTCCCACAGAAGGCGTCATTTATCATTCCGGCATTCCCCGTGGGAAAAAACTGGAGGCTTATAAAAAAATTCTGAAGGGGGAATTACGGCTGGTTGCGGGAACCCGGTCCTCTGTCTTTTTACCGGTAAAAAATTTATCCATGATAATCATAGATGAAGATCAGGATTCCTCCTATAAAGAATCCCGTTCCCCATACTACCACGCAAGGGTTGTGGCACAACTACGTCTGGAAAATATTTCCCGCACCACGGGTAACAAAACCAAGCTTGTTCTGGGCTCCGCCACTCCTTCCGTGGAGAGTTATTATGCCGCCCGTATCCGAAAAAAGTTACATTATTACCGCATTGAGCAAAGGGCAACGGATATGCCGCTACCGGAAGTGACCATCTATGAGAGACAGCCAGATAATTATGAAATGGTCAGCTTAAAATTAAAAGATGCCATTGGCCGGCATTTGGCACAGGGAAATTCTATACTTCTTCTGATCAATCGCAGAGGGCATTCCCGAGTTGCCCGATGTGTGGATTGTCGTGAAACAGAAAAATGTCCCCATTGTTCTGTTTCTCTTTTTTTCCATAAAGATGGGACATTGAAATGTCATTTGTGCGGATACCAGAAAGTTTTTACCGGGCGGTGCCCATACTGCGGTGGTGGCCAGAATCTGCAGGGGGCGGGAACCCAGAAAATAGAAGATTATCTGGAAGAAAATTTTCCGGGAATTTCCTACGCCCGGCTGGATCACGATACATCCCGGGAAAGAGGATATTCTCAGGATGTGCTGGAGGCCGTGCGGACGGGAAAGGTACGCATTCTGATTGGAACCCAGATGATCACCAAGGGGTTTGATCTGGAAAAGGTGACTCTCATGGGGGTTGTGGATGCGGATATCGGGTTGAATCTGCCGGATTATCGTTCCTCGGAAAGGGTGTTCCAGATGCTGGTGCAGGCCTTTGGCCGATCCGGAAGGCACAGAAAAGGGGAGGTCTTTGTGCAGACCAGTTGGAAAGACCACCCGGTGATCCAGTATGCTGCCGCACAGGACTATGATACGTTTGCAGAAACAGAATTGTATTTACGAAAAGCGGCCATGTATCCTCCTTTCACCCATCTGATCCGGATTCTGGGGAGACACACCCATGAAGCAGAATTACAAATGTTTATGGAGAAATTAAGGATGATCATTTCCGGGTTTGAAAACAGTCTGGAATTATTTGCTCCAGAAAAAAAGGAAGAGGACTTTTGGGAAGTTATGGGTCCGGTGCCCGCACCTCTGGAAAAAATAAATAATGAATACCGATGGCATATCATCATAAAGGATGAAAATCTCCGATGGGCACGGGAAAACCTGATGCGGGTGAAAAGCCAGGCGGAAAAGTCCCGGAGTTTATACCCCGGTCTTTTTATGGAAATAGATATTGATCCCATGGATACCTTATAAAAAACGGCTCATTCCATGGCAGGACAACTAAAAAAAATTGAAACCCAGCTTCTGATCATAGGGGGCGGGGCCACCGGTGCAGGAATCTTCCGGGATGCTGCAAAAAGGGGAATATCCACTGTGCTGGTGGAGAAAAAGGATTATGCCACCGGAACATCCGGAAGAAACCACGGGCTTTTACACTCCGGAGCACGTTATGCCGTCAAAGATCCGGTTTCCGCTGAAGAATGTATCACAGAAAATACCATACTGAAAAAAATCGCCTCTTCCGTTGTGGAAGATACCGGAGGATATTTCATCGCCCTGGATGACTCTGATCTGGAGTATTCCGAGCTTTTGATTCCGGCGTTGGGGAAAAGCGGTATTCCTCATGAAGAAGTGACTCTGGAATCCGGCCTGAAACAAGAACCCCATCTCCATCCGGAGGTAAAAAGAATCATCCGGGTGCCAGATGGCAGCGTGGATCCTTTTCGTCTGGCCATAATGAATATCAAAGACGGAGAAGCCCATGGCCAGACGGCCATGAATTATACAGAAGTGGTGGATTCCCGGATTCATGAGGGAGTCATTGAATGGGTTAAAGTAAAAAATCATTTTGATAACGAAGAAATTCTCATCTATCCGGAATTTGTGGTGAATGCGTCTGGCCCCTGGGCGGATGTGACCGCAGGGCGGCTGCACGCTACCATGAAAATGAAACCTAGCATGGGGGTGATGGTCATTCTGGATCATAGAGTGGTGAATCACGTCATTAACCGGATGCGTATGCCGGCGGACGGGGATATCATTGTACCCGGGGATACGGTGTCCATTATTGGGACAACCTCCCGTCCAGTGGAATACCATGAACTGGATCACTTGAAAGCCACCCCGGAGGAGATTTACCGGATGATCCAGGATGCGGAAAAACTGGTTCCCCGGTTTGCTTCTTCCCGTATGCTACGGCATTATTCCGGAGCTCGTCCTCTGCCCGATGTGGGCAAAAGCGGGAGAGAGGTTTCCAGAAATTTTCTGATAAAAGACCACGGACAGGAAAACGAACCCCGGAATCTGTTCAGTATAACCGGTGGAAAACTCATGACCTATCGCCAGATGGCGGAAAAAATGACGAATATTATTGCGATGCGTCTGGGGAATTCCAATATCTGCCGGACCGCCACCGATGAGCTTCCACCCGTAAAGAAAAGCAAGATAAAAATTCCGGAAATCCTGAAAAATAATTATGGAATCCAGCAGGGTTACCAGAGGCAGGGAGATCCTTTTCTGGAAAAAATTCATGGAAAACAAGAGACATTCCTGGTCTGTGAATGTGAAATGATCACCAATGCGGAGATTGAATATGTCGTGGAGACAAACAAAGTAAAGAGGTTGACGGATATTCGGAGACGCACCCGGCTGGGGATGGGACCCTGCCAGGGAACCCTCTGTTCCGTCCGGACGATGGAAATTGCCGGAATTAAAGAAAGACCTTTGGCGGAAAAAGAAACCATGCTACGGGAGTTTACACAGGAAAGATGGAGAGGCGTAAGAAATGTCCTCTGGGGGGATACCCTCAGAAATGAGGAATTTGCCATGTGGCTTTATTCCGGAATCTTTGGATGGAAGGCAAATGAAGTATGATGCTGTAATCATTGGGGGTGGGCTGGCCGGTTTGAACCTGGGAATATTACTCCAGATGTCCGGTAAAAAGACAGCCATCTTCTCCAAAGGAGCATCCGGCTTGGGATTTTCATCTGGAAATATTGATCTTTATGGTGGGCCGGACTGGAGAAGTGGTGTAGAGACAATAACGAAAGAAGAGCACCCATATTATAAGATAAAATTGGATGTCATTGAAAAGGCTGCAAAAAAATTCAAGCAAATTTATGGCGATGAATTATTATTCAATAATGGGAATTATTTTACAGTGAATCCTTTTGGCGGTGTAAATGAAGAAAGTGAAATCATCCAGCGTTCCATGGCCGTGGAGAAAAAAAAATATTCCGGTGCGGCACTGCTCCGGTTTCCCGGTTACGGGGATTTCCCCTATCATTTCTGTAAGGAAGGGATGGAAAAAAGCGAGAGATTGGGGAATATCCAGATTTATATTTCCCGGGTGGAAATCCCCTGGAGATATTTTTTGACCCGCTCCCGTAATTTATCCGATTATCTGACCCAGCCATCGGTCTGGGAAGAAATTCTGAAAGAAATATCCCAAATATCCCCATCCTATGATCTTATCTTTGCCCCGGCATTTTTACCGGCGGATTCCCGGTATTCTGAATTCCGGGCACAAATGGAAAAAGCATCCGCAGGCAGATTCCGGGAAATTCCGGGAAGCCCTCCATCGGTTGCGGGGGAGAGAATGTCCCATGTTCTCCGCCAGAGATACTTGGAAAACGGAGGAACGCTGGAGAAAAACGCCCCGGTGGTGGGGGGGGATTGGGAGGGAAAAAGACTCCGGGCACTGCATGTAAAAAATTATCTTTATCCCGTGGAAGCGGAGTTTTTTGCCCTGACAACGGGCACCTTTTTTACGGGTGGATTGGTTTCCCGTATTCACGAAGTGGTCGAGCCCATCTTCAATCTGGATGTGGATTATATTCCGGATACGGAAAAATGGACACAGGAAAGATTCCATGATTTTGGAGGCCATGCGTTTATGGGATTTGGGGTAAAAACGGATTCCACTTTCCGGGCTTTAAAAGATGGAGAGCCCGTGGAAAATTTATACGTGGCAGGGGCAATTTTATCCGGATTTCATCCATTGAAGGAAAAAAACGCCGGGGGGGTGTCCATCGCCAGCTCTTATTATGTTCATGAAAAAATAAAACAACGCCTATGAAATTAACAGAATTAATAGAAAATCCCCAGGTTAGTTTTGATTATTGCATCAAATGTACCATCTGCAATACCGTTTGTCCGGTGTCCTCCGTGTTTCCCTATTTCCCCGGGCCCAAATATCTGGGGCCGGACAGCGAACGATACCGCCTGCAAAACCGCTTTCCGGTGGAAGATGTTTCTGCATTCTGTATGAACTGCAAGCGTTGCGAGGAAATTTGTCCTTCCGATGTGCAGATCACCCATTTCATTGAGGAAGATAAATTTCGGCAGAAAAAAACATTTCGCAAAAAACTCCGTAGTTTGTTTTTTATCTATATTGATCTTGTGGGAAAACTGGCTTCCTCCGTTTCCATTCTGACGAATATTGTTCTCAAGCTGGGCATTGTTCGGCTGGTCATGGAATGGTTTCTGGCCATTGAAAAAAAAAGACGTCTTCCGGAATATAATTCCGGCACCTTTCTCTCATATTTCCAAAAAAACTATCGACCGCCGGAAAAGCCTGCGATGACGGTCCATTTTTTTCATGGTTGTAATATCAATTATAACCAGAAGTCGCTGGGGGTGGATTTTCTGAAATTCTGCCATCGTCATAATATTGAGGTAAAAATTCCTCCGCAGAAATGCTGTGGTATACCCATCGCCAGTGCCGGTGACGCAGAGGCTTACCGGAAAAGAGTCGATTACCATTTCCCCATATTTTGGGACATCCTCCGGAAGGGAGACATCATCACCGGAGTTTCTTCCAGTTGTATCATGGCCATCAACACAGATTATCTGCGTCATATTCCTCTGGACGAGGAAAACAAAGAGCGATACCATAAAGGAATTGTCTATTTTAATGATTTACTGGAAATAATGGAAAAAAATGGAATTCCACTTAAAATAGAAAAAAAATATAAACGGCTCATCTATCATGTTCCCTGCCATGTGAAGTATTCCACCCAGCAGGCAAAAACCATCGCCCTTTTGCGGCGTTTAACGGATAATCTGGTTATACTCGATGAGTATTGCTGTGGAATTGCGGGAAGCTATGGGATGAAAAAAGAGAATTATATCATATCTCAGAATATTGGCAGTCAACTTTTTCAGCAGATCAATTCTCATCTGGCAGAAGGGGATGGTCTCCTGGTTTCCGATTGTGAAACTTGCCGGATGCAGATTGCGGAAAACACAAAAAAGAAAATATACCATCCTCTGGAATTGATAGAAAATAAGATTCCGGAATAAATACTTCAGCCGGCAGTTTCCCGGTTCGATAAGAGAATGTGAAGTACAGTTGGCGATACATCCACCACCGGCCCGGCCCATATCCTGAGCTTTATCTCTACCAGAATGAAAACAGTGAATGGCTCAAGGTGGAAATCAACCGGATCCAGAGAGTGGTTAAACTCCAGTATGACGGTGCGGATTCCTTTTTTTCTGTGATAAAAAACCGCCATATCATACGGGAAAAGAATCTCCAGACCGGGGAATCCGAAGACCTGGATCCAAAATTCCGTAAAATGAGGATGACCATCAGTTCTCTTCCGGATAATGAGGTTCTGGAAATCATTGGCGGTTCGTATGGGGTGCTGACAGAATTTTTGGGGAAAGCGACCCGCCGGGAAAAAAGAGATTTCACATTTTTGGGGAATTTATGGAAACGATGGCTGGGAAGACTGCACCGGTTTTTCAGAGGCGTCAAAAAGACGTTTCGTGCGTTGCTATACTGGCCTGCCTGGTATGATTTTCTGGATGTGGGGGTGATATCCGCCGGGGTATGGTTCATTTTCTCGATAAATTATGATTTGATTTCTGCTTCATTTTTTGGAATATTTTCGTCAATTGTTACAGGCTTTATGGATATGCTTTTCCGGAAACGGGATCCATATCTGATCAAAATTCTCCTGTTTCTTCTACCGGGTGCTTATTTCTGGTATCTGGGCTATGTCTTTCAGTAAAAAGACGATGGACAGATAAACAAGGAAATGGAACATTCTATCATGCAAAAACGAAACCATGGATTTCTGTTTACAATTCTGAGTTTTTTATTTTTTTCTGGCATTATATCGGCCACGGAACCGGAAATTGATCTGAATCGGTTTGATGCGTACATCCGCAATGGTTTTGCTGAGGAGTATTTCACAAAGCCGGTGGATTATAAAAATGATAAAAACTGGCTGAGTATGCCTGCCCGGAAAAACCGTCTGATTCGGGTGACGGATCTGAAACTGGAGGGTACCGGGGAGCACAGCTTTTTATCCTCCCACCAGTTGAAGGATCACCACTATACCATTGTCATTCCGTTTGTTACGGATACGTTGCAAAAATCCAAAATATTGAATCCGGGATTAATTCTGGCGGGCATAGGAGAAAATTATGAAATTTTCCTGAATGGTAAATCCATCCGCAGGGAAATCCATCTGGATGATTCCGGGCAGATAAAAAAGCCAAAATCTGTTCGTTCTCTGGTTTTACCTCTGGATAAGGATTGGCTCAGGGAAGGGGAAAATATTCTGGGAATTCATATTTTGGGAGATCCGGGTTATAACAATACGGGTTTGTATATTGCGGATCCCTATAAAATCGCTCCTCTGGAATCCTTATACAAAAGTACTAATGAAAGCTTTGGCCTTGTTTTGATCACCCTGTATCTGTTTGTGGGGCTTTATCATATCCTGCTTTTTATCCGCCGTCCCAAAGAGCATTATAATTTATACTTTGGTTTATTTGGGGTTCTATTGTTTCTGTACCTCCTCTGCCGAACAAATACAGTGTTCGCCCTGATAGATAACTCCCGATACATTATGGTTTTGGAATTATCTGTTCTATTCATCCTGGCTCCCATTCTTTTATTCTTCATGGAATCCCTACTTCTGGGAAAAATTTTTATAGCGGAAAAAATATACTTTGGGATCATGGTTTTTTTCTCCATCCTGATCCCCCTCACTCCGGAGACAATGAATCATGATCTTTTGAGAATCTGGCAGATGACCGGATTTGTCGTGGTTTTTTATATTCTGGGGCGGGTAATCTGGGAATTTGCGAAAGAAGTCCGGAATTTTTACCGTGGGAAAAAAAAGAGCTTTCCGGGGGCTACCGTGGACTTATCCACAGAGGGGGATGAGCAGGGGAGAAAACCCAATCCTATAAGCAGAGCCATTGGATCCTTTTTTTCCGCTCTGTTATACAGTCATTCCGGAAATCTTTCCTTGGGATTTTTTGTCCTTTCATTTACCACCATCTTTGATGTGGTGGACACTTTTCTCTGGAACACCGGAGCATCTCTGACCCGCTATGGTTTTTTTGTTTTTGTTATGGGCATTGCCATCTCTCTTGCGAACAGTTTTTTAACTGTTCATAAAGCGGTGGAAGATTTGAATACCCATCTGGATAATAAGGTAAAAGAGCGGACCAGCGAGCTGAATGAAACCTTAAAAAAAGTTTCAGCACTCAAAGTCCAGCAGGATGGAGATTACTTTCTGACTTCTCTTCTGACAGAGCCATTGATGCGGAATGAAACGCAAAGCTCAAGTGTAAAAATTGATTTTTATGTGAAGGAAAAAAAGGAATTCAAATTCCGCAAATGGGAAAAGGAAATTGGCGGAGATTTTTGCATGGCGGATGCTTTTAGCCTGCGGGAAAAGCCATATCTGATGTTTATCAATGCGGATGCCATGGGAAAATCCATCCAGGGAGCCGGGGGGGTTCTGGTGTTGGGCTCTGTGTTGAATTCTCTGATCAACCGGACAAAAGTTCTGACCGCGTACAATGAATTGTATCCGGAACGATGGCTCAGAAATGCATTTGTGGAACTCCAGGAAATATTTGAAAGTTTCAACGGCTCCATGCTGGTGAGCTCTGTTCTGGGGCTGGTTGATGAGGAATCCGGATTGATGTATTTCATCAATGCGGAACATCCCTGGTGTATTCTATACCGGGATAACAAGGCGGTATTCATTGAGGAAGAACTCACGTTCCGGAAACTGGGAACCCAGGGGGTGAAAGGAAAAATATGGATACAGACATTCCAGCTCCAGGCGGGGGATGTTGTATTCATTGGGTCTGATGGAAAGGATGATATTTTAATAGAAGCTGGCGAAACGATGGTCATGAATGAAAACGAAACATTGATTTTGGAAAAAATTGAAAAAAGCCAGGGGCAACTGGTGCCTCTGGTGGAAATTTTGAAAAAAACCGGAGAAATCACTGATGATCTTTCCATACTCCGGATTTCCTTCAAGGAGAATATCGGGGGAATTCACCAGAAAGAGAGGGAAGCGGCTCTTGCCAGCCAGAGAATGGCAGAACCGGTAATCTTTTTGTATGAAAATGGAAACTACCAGGATGCCCTGAAAAAAGGGGAGTTGTTGTATAAGGAAAAGCCAGATCTGGACGTGGCCAGACTGCTGGTGCAAACCGCTCTCAAGCTGAAAGACTATGCCCGTGTCTTTAAGTATTCCCGGGAAGTTTTTCGGAAAAATCCGGAGGATTCTAAATACATCTATCTGGCCTCTCTTTCTGCAAAAGTGAATAAAAACTTCAAGGATTCCATTGACTTGGGGGAAAGATTCCGCTTGCGGGATCCGGAAAATATCAACAATCTCATCAATCTGGCCGATGCGTACCGCCTGTCAGGGAATATGGAGCGGGCGGAAAAAATGAGCAATGAGGTACTCCGCCAGGATTCGACGAATGAGAATGCACGGAAAATCCTCGCGTTAATCAATAAAAACTGAACGGGAAAAAATTCAACGTTTTCCATTAAAATAATGGACATCACGGCGGTTTTTTTTATATTGATACCAGCATGTCTGCAGGAGGAACTATGATTGATCAGGGAAAAGGCCCGTTTATTTTACCCAATCTGCCTTATGAAAAAAAGGCGTTGGAACCGTATATTAGCGAAAAAACCTTGGAATTCCACCACGGAAAACACCACCAAGGTTATGTGAATAATCTGAACGCTCTTATAGAGAATACCGATTTTCTGCAAAAAAATCTGGAAACGGTGATCAAAGAAACGTTCGGCAAGCCGGATAAGGTTGGAATTTTCAACAATGCAGCCCAGGTTTGGAACCATACATTCTATTGGCACAGTATCAAACCCAACGGAGGAGGCTCTCCATCGGCCAAAATTTCCGCTCTTATTGATTCTTCCTTTGGAAGTCTGGGTGCTCTGAAGGATGAATTTTCCAAGGCAGCGGCTGGACAATTTGGCAGCGGATGGGCATGGATTATCTATGATGGGAAAGGTCTGAAAGTCACCAAAACATCCAATGCGGAAAATCCCATTACATCGGGATTCGTTCCCATCATAACCATAGATGTCTGGGAGCATGCGTACTATCTGGATTACCAGAATGCACGGCCCAAATATATAGAGACATTTTTTAATCATCTGATCAACTGGGATTTTGCTGAACGTTGCTATGATCGGGCGGTTTTAAAATAAAATAATAAGAGACGAGAGGTTTTATGGCAATAAAAATTGGAATAAACGGATTAGGAAGAATTGGGCGGAATGTGTTCAAAATCGCCTGGGATAACCCCAATGTGGAAGTGGTTGCGGTGAATGATCTGACGGATGCTCCCACCCTGGCTCACCTTCTCAAGTATGATTCTGTTTTTGGAATCTGGAACAAAAGCGTGAGTGTGGATGGAGATCATCTGGTTGTGGATGGAAAAAAAATAAAAGTTACCGCCACCCGGCAGTTGGAAGAATTGCACTGGAAGGATTACGGAGCAGAAGTGGTGATTGAAAGCACCGGCGTTTATCGGGATGCCTCCGTCATCAGAAAACATATTGATAACGGTGGTGTTAAAAAGGTAATTATATCTGCACCCTCTAAAGGAGAAGATCTCACGGTTGTTCTGGGGGTGAACCAGGACAAGTACGATAAAAATGCCCACCACATCATATCCAACGCATCTTGTACCACCAACTGTCTGGCTCCGGTGGCAAAAGTAATTTTGGATAATTTTGGTATCAAAAAAGGGTTAATGACCACCATTCACAGCTATACCAATGATCAGAGAATTCTGGATCTGCCCCATTCGGATTTGCGGCGGGCCAGAGCGGCAGCAGTTTCCATGATCCCCACAACAACAGGGGCAGCCAAAGCCGTTTCCCTGGTTCTTCCGGAGCTGAAAGGCAAGTTGGATGGTATGTCCATGCGGGTTCCCACTCCCAATGTGTCTGTGGTGGATGTTACCTTTGAACTGGAAAAACCCACCACCAAAGAAGAAGTGAACGCTACTCTGAAAAAAGCATCGGAAAATGAGATGAAGGGTATTCTGGAGTACACAGATCTTCCCCTGGTTTCCCGGGATTTTCTGGGGAATAGCCATTCCTCCATCGTCGATGGATTATCCACAACTGTCATCGGGGGCAATATGCTGAAAGTGCTCTCCTGGTATGACAACGAATGGGGATATTCCGGGCGCGTGGTGGATCTGGTTTCCCATCTTTTTTAACGTATTTTTCCTGCCAGATAAAAATTATTGAAATGGTTTTTATCTGGCGGATTTATCCATCGGGTTATTTCTCAGAATTGCTATCAATAAAGAAAACCGCGTATAAAGACATCCCAGATATCCAATCCAATCACATAGACCCCTAATGCCAGGAGCAGAATCATGCCTGTCCGGATGGAACCAGCGATGATTTGCGGGGAAAGTGGTTTGTATATCCATTCTATGGTGTAAAAAATGATATGTCCACCGTCCAGAACCGGAATGGGTAGCAGATTCATAATCCCCAGCACAATGGTGATTTGTGCCAGAAGCAGCCAGTAGTGTTCCCATCCTGTGTCCACGGTTTTCGCGGCAATGGCCATAATTTTAATGGGTCCGGAAATGCTTTTTTCAAAGGATAGTTTCCCTTGGAAAATCCGGTATATCCCCACGAGGGTGGCTTTGGTTACAAAAACGGTCTGGTCAAAGGAGCGGGTAATCATAGATAAAAAATCTGTGGGATGAGTTGCCTTTTCCGCATCGATAATCGGCTGGATGGATATCATCAGCAGATTGGATTGGGTATAGGATATATCTCCGGAAACCAGAACGGATCCTATATAGAATTGTCTTTTTCCCGCCGGCAGATTTTTTTTCAATTCCTCCCATTGGGAAAAACTTTCTGTTTCCAGCCGGATGTTCTGCCACATATCTTTTTGCCAGATACCGATTTTTCTTTCTGCCAGTTTCACTTTTGTCTGGGAATCTTCCAGATTGGACAAAACCAGCATTTCCTTGCGGTAAACGGGGGCCTGGATTGTCTGAACCCGGGTTTGGGAAGGATTAAGGATGCTGCCGGTTTTTCTTTCCAGAGTAACCTCAATGGTTTTCTCTTTGTGGTTATCCAGGATTGATTTCAAATCCGGAAGAGAGGAGACCGGCTTATTATCTACCTTTAAAATTTTGTCATCGGCCCGGAAGACAGATTTTTTTGCAATATCCGTATCGGAAATGGTGAGGAAGCTTTTTCCATAAGGCCGCAAGCCGGGGATATAACGTGGCCCGTCCGAGCCCATCACATTGGTTACAATGCGGGACGTTTTTCCATTGCGGAGAATTTCCAGGGTTGTATCCGGAGTGGGAGAAAGGGCTATGTGATAGGCTATATCTTCAAAGGAATCCGTTTTTTCCCCGTTTATGGAGATTATGGTGTCCCCGGTTTGGAGTCCGGGGTGATCCTGGGTCATCATGATTTTATTCGATGTGGGCTGCCATCCGGATGCGATCAGGATAAAAATGACCAGATACCCCAGCAGAATGCTGAAGCCCGGCCCCCCAAAGGCGATGGCGATTCTCTTCAACGGATGTGCACCCAGAAAATCCCCTTTTTTAAAACGCTTATATTTTCGTAACAGGTTATCCCCGTAAAACTGGACATAGCCTCCCAGGGGGATCGCGGTGATCTGGTAGATGGTTTTTCCAAATTTTTTATACCAGATTCCTTTCCCATAGCCAATGGAAAAAACTTTTGGGGTTACGCCCACAAGTTTGCCTATGAGAAAGTGTCCCAGTTCATGGAAAAAAATACAGATTCCCAGAAGTAAAAACGCTGCTAAAACAGAAGTCATCGGTCGTTTTTAAAATTCCATTTGTTAAGTATATTTTTTTTTCATATAGGCGTTTCATACAGGAAAAAACTTGTATTCTTATGACTCAGTTTTTTTATGTCTCATAGTGGAAGCTAAAAAGGCGGAAAGATGAAAGCCAGGGGATTTCTTTTTGTGGCATTGGTTGTTGTCATAGGCGGTTGTGGGGCAGGAAAGGACGAAAGGTCTGCCGGACAGGAAAGCGTGGAAATCCAGCCGGCAGAAAAAAACCAGATTCCGGAATGGGTCAGGGAATATGGATTGGTTCCTCCCGGGTGTGCAGCTTTTTTTCATAATAAGGTTTTTCTGGCCAAGTGCATGATGCCGGAATCACATCTTTTGGATTTTTTTGACAAGAGGATGAAAGAAGCGGGGTTTTCTCTCCAGGACAGAATTTCCATAAAAACATCCACTTCCATACAATTCAGAAAAAAATTTTTACAGGGAGACAAAAAAGTGCAGTATGTGGTGATAACCATGGATATACAAAACAAATCGGGCGGGGCTTCCTATGTCCGCTATGGGATATCGAAAATTGAATTGGATAAGGACAGGGATGTGCAATGAAAAAAGATTTGGATATCAGAAAGAACTATTATTTTCTGGATTTTAGCCGTTTTCTGCCGTTTATTTTTGGCGGAGTTTTTGTTTTTTTCCTGGTGACCACCCTGATTATATACCGGTCTTATGCCATGGCCTTTTTTGGGGCGGGAATTTTTTACATTGTCTTCCGTGGGGTACATGCAAGGATCCGGAATGCAATCCGATTGAAGAGCAGGGATACCATTGCTGCAGCAATATCGACTTTTCTGGTGATACTGGTGGTGATGATTCCTCTGGTATATATGGTTTATGTTCTGGTACAGGAAGCCATTCTGGTTTCCATACGATTGAAGTTTTTGCTGAATCCGGATAATATTAATCTATATTCCCAGAAGTATCACTGGTTCATGCAGAGTATTCATTTGTCGGAAAATGATATTATAAAAATCCAAGAAAAAATAATTGAGTACTCCCAGGAGCTGGGCATTATAACGCTCAAAGAAAGCGGGAATTTTGTTGCCGCTCTGATGACAAATGCTGCGAATTTTCTCTTGTCGATGGTGATTTTATTTTTTTTATTTAAAACCGGCAGAAAAGTCCCGGAATTTTTATATGCCAATATCCCGTTTCCGGATGAAATGGAAAAAGCGGTGGGAAACCGGATGGTGGCGATATTTGACGCCGTGGTAAAAGGGAATTTGGCGATTTCCGTGATCCAGGGGGCATTTTTGGGGATTTATTTCTGGATTTTTGGTTTATCCACCCCGGTGCTTTATGGGACCATTGCCTCTTTTTTTGCGTTGATTCCTTTTGTGGGTACCAGTGTGGTCTGGCTTCCCGGTAGCCTGTATCTTTATTTTTCCGGATATCCGCTATCTGCTTTGCTGCTGGCAGTGCTGGGGGTTTCCACCTATCTGATTCTGGAAAACCTGGTGAAGCCTCTTGTTTTGGATAAAAAATTAAAGGTGCATCCGCTTTTTTTATTTCTGGCCATTCTGGGAGGTTTGGCCGAATTTGGGATCAAGGGGCTGATCCTGGGGCCATTTATTGTTACCGTCTTTCTCACTCTTCTGGAGTTAATCCGGACATGGAACAATACTTATGGTTTGAGAAAATTCGATGTAACTACCGCTGCGGAGGCAATTCCTTCGGATCATGACGAATAAACTGATTTTTCGCATTGGACTGGTTCTGGTGGTACTTTCTTCCATTTTAATGGGAGTACTGTTCCTTCCGGATCTGAAAACATCGTCCCGGCCCAAAATTGATATTACCGGAACGGAAAGGATCAATGAGAATGAACTCCGGGACACCATTTTATATCTGATCCGGTCAGATAAAAATGGTATCCGGGAAGAGGATATTAAAGCGGCTATACTGATGGATCCTATGGTGGAGTCTGTGGAAGTCAGAAAAACAGGAAAAAACAATTTGAGTATAAAAATCAAGGAAGTGGAGAGCAGTTTTTTTGAACATTTTCAGGACGGTATTTCTGAAAAAAAAATGAACGAAGATACTATACAAGAGAATATACTTATTGAAGGTTCCACCGGCGGTAAAAAAGTTAAAAATTTTGGTCAAAAGATTGTTTTCTATTTGACGAAAGAGGGAACAAATAATATCGTTCCCGAGAAAATAAAAAGCGACATAATACGGCTATGGGAGCGGACCCATATACGGTATTATGGGGTGTGGAGCAATATCAGTGAGATTAGTTTTATACGGGAAAAAGATGAGATTTTTTCCAGTGTTTTTCCGGTAAATCTGCACGCGAGGATAAATATTTATTCTCCATGGGATGAAGAAACTTTGAGACGACTGGAAGCAGTGATTTATCTATTGAGATCCAGCAAAGGAATTGGATTCCGGCAGGTGGATCTTTATGAAAAAAATGCGTTCGTCAGGGAACTGAAAAACGGATAGTGAAATGAATAAAAACGCCATGGAAAACGAACAGATTATTACCGCTCTGGATATTGGTTCCAGTAAAACCGTTGTGCTCATATCCCGTGTTGTTTCCCAGAATGAAATTGAACTCATTGGTTATGGAGTGGCGGATTCCCGTGGAATAAAAAACGGTGCGGTAACCAATATCGAGCTGACATCTCAGAGTATTCATTCTGCGGTGGAAGAAGCAGAATTAATGGCCGGTGTAGAGGTGGATGATGTCATTCTGAATATAACCGGAAAACATCTGAATTCCCTCAACTCCAGTGGGGTAATAGCCATCACCAACAAAGAGCGGGTTATCCAGAGTTCGGATGTCTACCGGGTGATTGAAGCCGCACGCACCGTGAGTCTGAGTAGCGATCAGGAAATGATTCATGTACTTTCCAGAGAATTCAAAGTGGATGACCAGAACGGCATCAAAGACCCCCAGGGAATGCTGGGTGTGCGGCTGGAGGCGGATATTCATATTATCACCGGCAGCCGAACATACATTTTAAATATGGAAAAAGCCATTGCCTCTGCTGGTTTACGGGTTCGCGATAAAGTGGTGAGTTCGCTGGCGTCCTCTCATTCTCTTCTCAAAGAGGAAGAAAAGGATTTGGGTGTGGCCATTGTGGACATAGGTGCAGGGATTATTGATATCATCGTCTATGTGGACGGCGGGGTCGTCTTCAGCTCCACCATTATTCTGGGAGGGCAGCATCTGACTCAGGATGTAAGTATTGGTTTAAAAACGCCCATGGACGCAGCGGAAAATTTAAAAAAAAGATATGGTACGGTGGATCTGGAATCAGTGGATCCGGCGGATACCATTGAAGTGCCATCCATTGGAGAGCGTCCTCCCCGAATGGTGGCCAGAAAAGAATTGGCAGAAATTATGGAAGCAAGAATGCGGGAAATGCTGGAATTAATTGATCATGAGCTTTTAAAATCCGGTAGAAAAGGTATTCTTGCCGGCGGTGTTGTGTTTACGGGCGGAGGCTCTCTGGTGGATGGATTAATACCTCTTGCGGAAGAGGTCATCCATTTGGGGGTTTCCATTGGATATCCAAAAGGGCTATTGGGAATTGCGGATAAAATTAGTTCTCCTGTTTTTTCTACGGTTTCCGGACTGATACAGTACTGGAAATACTATGGATCCATGGACCGGGTAAAGAAAAAAAATACCGGTCTTATGCAAAAAATAAAAAGTTGGGTTCAGGAAAATTTATAAGGGGATGTGGAGGGAGTAATGTTAGCTTTTGAGGAATCGGATAAAAGCCCCGCTATTATCAAGGTTGTGGGAGTGGGCGGTGGAGGCATGAACGCCATCGAGCGGATGATAGCTCTGAACCTGCAAGGCGTTCAGATCATTGCCATGAATACGGATAAACAGGTATTGAATCGCTCATCCGCACCGGTAAAAGTGCATCTGGGGGAAAAGATTACCGGAGGGAAAGGGGCTGGAGCCCGTCCCGATATTGGTGCCCAGGCCGCCATGGAGGATAGAGACCGCATCCAGAGTGCCCTGAAGGGAGCCGATATGGTATTCATCACCGCCGGAATGGGAGGTGGAACCGGAACGGGGGCATCTCCCATTGTAGCGGATGTGGCTAAAGAGCTGGGAGTATTGACGGTTGGGGTGGTTACCCTGCCGTTCAGTATGGAAGGTACCTATAAAATGGAGATGGCAAAAAAAGGCCAGGCCAATCTGAAGGAAAAAGTGGATACCCTGATCACCATACCCAACGATTCTGTGCTGAAAGTAATAGAAAGAAATACTCCATTTTCCGTGGCCTATAAATATATTGATGATATTCTGGCCAAATCGGTAATGGGTATCAGCGATATCATCAATAAACCGGGATTTATTAACGTGGACTTTGCGGATTTGACCACTGTCATGCGGCAGAACGGGGATGCTATCATTGGTTTGGGCGACGGAGAAGGGGACAACCGCATCGCCGATGCGTTGAAAAACGCCATTTCCCATCCGCTTCTGGAAGGGCGTTCCATTGAAGGGGCCAAGGCGGTTCTCATCAATGTTGCCGGCGGAAGTGATCTAACCATGCATGAATACCATGAAGCACAGAGTGTCATCCATGAGCTTGCGGCAAAGGATGCAATCATCATTGCTGGGTTGACGGAAGACCGCTCCATGCAGGATAAAATTTCTGTGACCGTAATTGCCACGGGGTTTTCCAATCGGCCTTTGGGGAAAGAACGTTCCATTGAAAAAGATATGGTTCTGCCAGAGAATGGAAATATTCTGGCAAAGGATTTACAAAAGACAGATCCCATGGAAAGGATATCTGCTGTGAATAAGAGAATTCCGGTCATAGGGCAGCAAAACCCGGTCCAGCAAAATATCATGTTCCCGAATGTGGATACACAGAATTACAATGTGCCGGCTTTTATGAGAGGAAGAAGAAACTCCCAGTAAAAGCAGATGTTTGTCGCGTCTGCGTTTATCATATTTTTCCTCCTCTGGCTGGGTATTCATTTCCCAGCCATTTATTATCCTTTTCTGGTTCTGGCATACCTTGTATTTTCCGGGATTTTCTGGTATCTTTTTTCCCGCCACAAAGTGTATTTTTTTATTCACTGGTTCCTTGGCTTTCTGCTGGGGGTGGGCTGGGTGTGGTATCTGAATGGTAAATATCCAAAAGAAATAAATTTGCCGCAAGAAGAAATTTCCATCCCGGCCAGAGTGGAAATGATCAGTTCATCTTCCTTGATTGCCTATGATAATTCCCGGGACAGACGCTTCCGGCTGACGGGGATACGTCCGAGAGATTTTTTTCCCGGAGATATCATTAAAGCCCGCTGTATGCCCTATGAATGGGAAAATAATCCGATGACGGAAAAACTCATGCGGATTTCCTATTACTGCCATAACAGAAATACGCAGAGAATACAAAAAAGTTATTTTCTTTTTCCCTTTATGGAAAAAATCAATCAATACTTTTTTGAAAGGATATCCCGGAGCGGGTCCGGACTGCTGCCTTCATTTCTTGCTTCCGATACGGAGACGATGGATCCATTTTACATCCAGAGGTTCCGGAATATGGGGATTGCCCATCTGTTCTCCGCCTCCGGACTGCATCTGGGATTAATCTTTGGATTTTTCTTCCTTCCCTTCCGATGGGCACGGAGAGAAAGCCTTGGGTCATTGGTGGGATTTTCTGCTTCCTTCCTTTTCTTAATGGTTCTGGGTGTACGGGTTTCCCTGCTAAGAGCATTTATATTTCTGTCCGTTTTTCTGGCGTTAAAACTGGTTGGACGGAGGACTCCGGTGTGGTATGTAATGGCGTTTTCTGCGTTTATCATTGAAGCCATTTTTCCTGCGTCCAGTTTTTCCATATCCTTTCTGCTGTCTTTTGGGGTAACGGCTGCAATTCTGTGGTTGTTCCCAATGTATACATCCATTTTGGCCGGTTATCCCAAATGGCTGCGGGATCATCTGGGATTAACGTTTGCGGCGTTCTCCGGTTCTGTTGTGCTGTCCTATATCTTTTTTGAAACTATTCATGTGTTGCATTTTTTCTGGAATCTGATGATTGTCCCTGTGGGTTCTGTTTATCTTTTTTTATCCATACTGACCATCCCCATTCCGTTTATTGATAATGCAATTAATCTGCTGGATCAATTTTTTTATTTTTCCGCCCAATTAAATTTTCTTTATCTGGAGAAAAATCTGGGCTATGTTCCGGACTATTTTGCCCGTGCATTCATTCTTTCCTTCTGGATATTTGTATTGCTTGCTTTCTGGAAAACCCATCGTAAGAGAGTCTGGTTTTTACGCCATCATTTCTGGAAGATTATAGCCGGATTTTTTGGGATTTTTTTGATTGCTTCCTTTCTTTTCTCTCATGTCTTCCGTCCCAAGGAAAGCTGGAAATTCCATGCTTTTCCTTATGAGGTGATTATTGAGGATTACCCGAACCTTTACATTATAGGAGAAAAATCTTCATTTTCTCTGGATAAGGTAAATATTATGAAAAAAATAAACAGGGAAACAGCGTATTATAAAAAAGCATACATTATGGATAACCTCATTTCAGGGGAATACATCGGTGGTATTTGGAATGATAGTGCTTTTTCTGTTGTGGAAAAATTTCCGTCTCCAGAAATGAAAAATAATCCCGTCTTCGCTTCTGCCGGTGTTTTTCTTTACCGGGACTCGGCAATCATACTGGAAGGCAGGTTGGACCCGGTGAAATGGAAACCATTTTTATTTGCCAATATAAAAAAAATCTATTTAATTCGTTCCAAGGTCGGCAGGGAGGCGTACCGGGAAGAGGAATGGCAGGAATTTTTTTCAATCTTCGGATTTTCCGGGAAAATTTATTTATCCCGGTATTTCCAGTGGACTCCGGTGAACCATGAGAAATTTATTCGTTGAATTTACTATTGTATTGCCTTTTTTAATGGGATTGGCTCTGTTTTTCCGCCCACTCCAGACCCGCATTGTGATTCTGGGTGTATTGTTGTTTCTTTTTGGAATGGCACATTTGTTTATTTATTCAATCTACACAAAATTGATATACCATTTCACCTGGATATTCCCCATGCATTTGCCCATCATTGTCCTTCTGGGGCCCACCATATATTTTTATATTTCTTTCATTGCCCAGACCCGGCAAAATCTGAAAATCCGGGATGGGATTCATCTGGTTCTTCCTGTAATATTTTTTGGCATCAGCCTGTTATTTACTGTGAGCAATGTGCCATTCAAAGATATTTATCTGAAGGAAATAATTGAAAAAGGGGAGCATTCATACTTTCGCTATTTTGCTATGAGCGGAGTGGTGGTCATTATGTTTTATCTGCTCCTCTCCGGTCTGGTTATTGCTGGAAAAGCTATCCATTCCAACCGGGCATTCTGGAAAATTCTGGCCATTCTGCTTTTTTCCTGGATGATTGTTGCGGTGTTCGCATTGATTGGGGTGATGACCATGAGTATCCAGATCATCCGGATTAATTCTTATCTTCTGGGAATAATCATTCTTCTTTTGTATATCCTTTCCCAGAGATATCCGTATCTGATGCTGTTTGGGACACTGAGTGAAAAGGATGACCGGGGTAAAGATTCCACGGATTTAAACCGCAGAAATAAAAGTCATCTCTCTTCTGTTTTCGTTAATTCTATAAAAATAAAACTGGATCATCTTATGATACAGGAAGGATTTTACCGGGATGAAACCCTGTCCCTGAAAAGCCTCGCGGATGCAGTGGAGATTACCCCCCACCAGCTTTCCGAACTCATCAATGCAGAATATGGAAAGAATTTTAATCAATATGTGAATTTCTTTCGGATTGAGGAAGCCAAAAGATTACTTCTGCAAAATGAACAGAAAAATGCCCTGGCAATAGCCTATGACGCCGGATTTAACTCTTATTCTGCATTCCATGCGAGTTTTAAAAAGGAAACGGGACTTTCTCCGGCGGAATTCCGGAAAACCAGTGGGAAAACAAGGCTTCCCGATTTATAATACAGCAAATCTTTTTTCTTCCTGATTTATAAATCCGGTGGAATTCCGGATTTTTCTGTGTTAGATTCAGAAAAATTTAGGAAGGGTCATTATGAGAAAACTTATTGAGTTAAACATACGGTATCCAAAAATCGTATTGGCATTTATTACGGCGTTCACTTTTTTTACACTGGCCGGATTTAAGAACCTGTATTTTGATGGCTCCACCGAAGCCCTCATGCCCAAAAAGAATATTCAATATCTGCTGGGTGAAAGAGCAAAAAAAATATACGGTGATAACAAGACCTTCTTTATTGCATCCATTGAAACAACGGATGGATCCGATATTCTGAATGAGAAGGTTTTTCATCATATCATCCCCCTTGTTACGGAATTGGAGGAATTTAAAAAATTCAATTTTGAATTGGAAGACAAAAGGCTGGATCATTTGCTGAACATTTCCGGGGTAACATTTAAAGAGAAAAACCAGAAGAAAGATTCTTCTTTGCAGAAACAACCATCGGCCATGGAAAAATCTTTGGAAGAGCAGATGGATTCTGAAATTTTTAAGGATCAGAAATCCTCCGCTTCCACTCCGGCAGTGAATGCAGAGAGTGATCTGGAAAAACAAATGGATGAGGAAATCTTTGAAGGAAAGGCCTCGGATGCTCCAATGAGAGAAACCGAGGAGTCACAGAAAAAGCAGGACAATCCCAACTGGGATTTATCTAAACCGCTGGCCAATGATTTTTATCCGGAACCATCCCGTGCCGGCAGAGATTATAATTACGATAATTATCATGAAATTTCCCTGGCAAAAATCAAAGAAGGTTTGGATGATGCCGGTAAACACCAGTTGGATTCCATTATCTATCATAAAAAAATCACCATAACCGATGAGAACGCACCCTTGTCCCGGGATACATTTCAGGAAATTCTGGAAACATGGGAATTTCTCTATCTTCAAAAATCAATAGAAATCATCAAGACCTTCATGAATCCCATCACCGGTGAGGATATTGTGGGCACGGCGGAAGAATTGAAGCCTGTGGAGTTTCTGGAAAAAGACGCCGATGGAAATTATCGTATCCCGCAAACAAAGGAAGAATGGGATATTTACCGAAGAAAATTGTACGGAAATCCCGCTTTTGAATATGGGCTTTTTTCGACTAAATCTTCCGCAGATATAAAATCGGACAGGATTGGAGCACTGGCTTTGAATATGGTTTTGCGGCCGCAGAAGGATCATACCTTAATCAGCAATTATTTTTTTGATACCATCCAGAGGTATGATGGAGGCGGAGTGTCCATTCGGCAGGCCGGGGTTCCGGTGATGAAAATATTCATACAGGAATACATGAAAAGGGATTTAAAAATATTTCTGCCCATTGTGATTCTGGTGGTAATTTTCACATTTTATCTGAATTTCCGGGTGGTCCGGGGGGTTGTGCTCCCATCCATATCGGTGATTCTGGGGATGATCTGGACACTGGGGATTCTGGGACATTTCCGTATTCCGGTAACCACCATTGTGAATATTCTTCCGCCGCTTCTGATTGCGGTGGGCAGCTCCTATTCCATCCACGTTTTTAACCAGTATATGCATGACCAGAAAATGATGCACAGAGAGGGGAAAAAAGCCGGGCTGGTGCTTTCCATGAGTTATATTTCTCTCACAGTCATTCTGGCTGCATTTACCACCTTTGTGGGATTTCTCACCCTGACCACCAGCGAAGTGACGTCCATGCGGCATTTTGGTATTTTTGCTGCGGTGGGAACCCTGCTTTCCATGGGAATTGCGGTAACCATGATTCCTGCCGCCTTGTCCATTATGAATCTTCTGCCTGTTCATGGATCCGGGGGAGCATCGGATGAGAGAGTGCATCATAACCCGGTTGTGATGAAAATAGTAAAATTTATCTCCTATCTGGTGGTCAATCATTCCCGGTGGGTGGTATTCATAACCGGAGGGATTCTGGTGATTTTTTCCATTGGTTTGTTTGGTCTTTATGTGGAAACTGCTCCCATGTTCTATTTTGAAAAGGATTCTTATGTGTACACCGCAGATAAAAAAATCAGTGAAAATTTTCATGGTTCCATTGCCCTGAATCTGATCATTGATTCTGGGAAAAATGGTGGAGTCAAGGATCCGGAGTTTCTGAAATTTATTGAAGAGCTGCGGAGCTTTCTGACAAATGAGGAGGGGAAAAATCAATACCAGCAGCTTCACACCATTGCCTTTGGGGATGTAATCAAAAGAATGCACAAGGCAATGAATGAGGATAAGATGGAATATTTTGTTATTCCGGATGATCGTTCCGTAATAGAAGACTATATCCAGATATATTCCGGGAATGACAAAGATTCCGATGGCCGGATTGATGAATGGGAGCAGTTTGTGGACAGGGATTTCCGGGAAGTGAATGTGGTGGTCCGCACCGGTACCTGGAAGGGGAACCTGTTCCGCACTTCCATGAGCAAAAAGGGGGAGAAAAGAATTGCGGATTATATGGGATCCCATCCTTATGGAAAAAAATTAACCTGGAGAATGGTGGGGGAAACCATCAACTTCCGGGTGCTTTCTGAACTGGTTGTGAGTGGACAGTTCCAGAGTATTTTTCTCACCATCATCATCGTGGGATTGATAGTCTTTCTGCTGTTCCAGAGTTTTAAAGCTGGAATCCTTGCCATCATACCCATATCCGCCTCCATTGTCATTGTGTACGGTTTTATGGGGTTTTTTGACATCGCACTGGATATCCCCAAATCCATGCTGGCTGCGATTGCCATCGGGATTGGGGTGGATGATACCATCCATGTTCTTAAAACCCTGCGGGCGAATCTTAAACATTCTGCCACCATGAAAGATGCCATTATTGCCATGCATGCGGAGGCGGGCTTATCCGTGATTTATACATCGGTGGCTCTGATCTTTGGTTTTTCTGTTCTGATGTTTTCCAATTTTGAGCCCGTGTTTTATCTGGGATGGCTGATGGCATCCACCATGGTCGTGACCACCATTGGTGCTCTTCTGCTTCTGCCTGCGGTAATCTGCTTTTTTAAAGTGGATTTGAGAGTGAAATATACCAAAGGTATATTCCGCTGGATTCATTTGGATAAATTCTTTGAAAATGATTCGGAAACAAAATAAAAATTAAAAGGAGAGTATATGAAAAAAACAATATTGCCAATAATGATCCTGGCTTTTGTGGCACCGGCAGCCTTTGCCATCACTGGAAGGGAGATCATGGAAAAAAATGATAAACTTCCGTCATCGTCTGCGAGTATCCAGGAATCATTGCTGGTCATCCAGAAAGGGAAAGCGGTGGAAAAGAAAGAATTCACTTCCGTATCCAAAAAATACGGTAAAAACACCCGGACAAAAATTACGTTCACATCCCCCACCCGTATGGGATTTCTGATTTATGATGAGGCCGGAAAAGACTCCACACAGTGGATCAAACTTACTTCCGGAAAGGTGAGACAAATTGCCTCTTCCGACAAGGGAAAGGAATGGATGAACTCCCATTTTTACAACGAGGACATTGGGGATAAGGACATTGATACGTATACATACAAACTCATAGGCGAAGGGAAATCCGGAGAGTTTGAAATCTATAAAGTTTCGGCTGTGAAAAAAGTGGGAGATAAAGTATATTCTCAGGGGATTTTCTATATGGATAAAAAGGATTTTATTCCCCGCCAGATTGATTTGTACGAAAATGGACGCCACACAAAAACCCTGTATTTTGAAAAATACGAAAAAATATCCGGCATTTGGACACCCCGGAAATTGAAAATGACCCGAACCGATGGAAAAGGCACCAGCCTTCTGTATATAAAATTGGTCAAACATAACCAATCGGTCAACGATGCGGAATTAAAGAAAGAGAATTTCTGAAAGGACGCATAGATGGGAAGCAGAAACAGAATATTTGCCGGGATGATCCTGCTTGCGGGATGGATTTTACCCCTGCAATTTTTCCACGCCCAGGGTAGTTCCACGGATACTTCCGATCTGGAAAGCAGGCTGGACGCGGAATTGGAAGGAGAGAAAACTTTGTCCGGAGAAAATGACCCCACGGAAAACCAGTGGGATTTTTATGGGTTTTTCCAAAATCGGAATTTCTTCTCCGCGAACCGTTATGAGGACATGAAAACCCTCCGCAATGAAGCCAGAGCCAATGTGAATCTCCGGTATGGGAATAAATTTCAGTATGTGAAAGCATCGGGGGATGTCTATGCGTATCCCTCCGCTTCTAATAATGGTCTGGATGATGGCAGGGCGGAACTGCGGGAAATGTATTTTTCTGCCGGGGATGTTCTGGTCTTCCTCATCGGAAAGAAGGCATACCAATGGGGTAGTGCCGATGTTTTCAATGTGGTGAATTACACAGACCAGGCAGACCAGCGGAAACTCTTTGCCACGGATAAAGATGACCGCTATCTGGGAGTGTATTCCGCATCCCTGAAATATATTTTCGGGGAGTTTTCCGTGGAGACTCTGGCCATCCCGTATTTTGCGGCTCCGCTTCTGCCTTCCGAGGAGTGGGAAATCCGGATGGATCCATACTCCACTCCTCTGGGAGCCCTGCCGGTGCAGATTAATCGTCCCGGATATGTGGCCTCTGGCTGGCGGAATGCTTCCTATGCCGCCCGTTCGGGAGGAACCCTGGGGAATTTTGATTTTCATCTGGCATACTTCAATGGGATTTCCCGGAGTTTTCTGTTTGCTCCGTCTCTGGAGGTGGTCTCTCCCGGGCAGGCTGTATTAAATATGGATCCCGTGTTTTCCCGGGTGCAGTCTGCGGGATTGGATTTTGCTTTTATCTGGGATAAACTGTCCGTTCGGGCGGAAAGCTCCTATACGTATGATATGCCGGCGGTGGAAAAAATGGATGCCAAAACGGTTTCCGCAATGAATCCCATGATCCTTAATATGCCGGGAAAATACACATTGGGAAAAACGGAACGGGAGCAGTATCTCTCTTACGTTGTGGGCCTGGATTACAACCTCTGGGGAAACAATGGACGGGTGCTGGCGGAATGGATGGAAGGATATTATCTTTTCAACAGAGAAAAATATTCGGAGCTTCTATTGAACCGTCTCCTCCTTTTCCGTGTGGAAGATAAATGGCTCAATGAAAGACTCATCACCGAATTGGGAACCATTATCCGCCCGGTGGATAAAAGTCCCGGCTATGGCGTTTTGTATAAGCTGGGCTGGGATTTTAAAAACGGTTTAACCATGGAAACGGAAGGATACTTTTTCTTCTCTGCCGATGACGAATTTTTTGATATGCTGGAAACCAAAGACATGTTGGCCCTTAGTGCCAAAATGACGTTCTGAAAATTCATAGAACCTTCTTCCCGGATATTTTTCCATAAGAAAAGTATCCGGGATTTTTTTTTACAATTTATAGAGTGTATCCATATAGACATCCAAAAGATCCCCCACGGTTTCCCGGTCAGGAAAGGATGCGGCCATGCCATAAACCGGAGCGGAGTGACCCTTGTCTTCCGGATGTTCTTGCACATAGGCGGTGGCTTCCTTGAGATCTTTCACAAACTGAACGGCCAGATTTTTCCGTGTGTGTACCAAAGTCGTACAGATGTGGACACCGGGCGGTTGGTGTAGCCCGTTCAAACTCCAGCCTTTCTGGTTCATGGCTTCCATGATCCGGTAAACGGCGTTGTCCCCCGTGGTGAACGCGATATTCCAGAGAGGATCTCCCATAATTTCCAGACCCGGAATGCTCCGGATTCCCTCCCGGATGGTGTCCGCTGCTTTCATGATTTTACGGGCAGCGTCCGTATATCCGGATGCACCGGTTTTTATCAGAGATGCCCAGGCCGCCGCCAGAAGAGCCCCCGGACGGGAACCCGCAAACGTGGGGGAATAATACAATCCGCCCGGCCAATCGGTGACCTTGAAAAACTGGTATCTACGGATCTGCGGATTCCGGTATAATATAACGGATGTCCCCTTGGCCGCGAAACCGTATTTGTGGGTGTCCACAGAAAGGGAGGTGACCCCCCGCAGGCGGAAATCGAAAACAGGTATCTTATTGTTGTATTCGGCAACTCCCAGTTTTTCCACCCAGGGCAGCAGAAAACCGCCCAGACAGGCATCGGTATGAAAGGGGATCCCATGGAGGTATGCCAGTTCGGACAGGGCGGGAATGTCATCCACCATCCCATGCGGGAAGGACGGGGCAGACCCCACCAGGGCGATGGTATTCTTATTGATGAGACTTTTTACATGATCCAAATCTACCCGGAAATCCCCATCCACCCGGGCTTTTCTGAGGCGTATATTAAAATACTGGGAGGCTTTATCAAACGCCGCATGGGCAGTTACCGGAGCGATGATTTCCGGCTTATGGATTCCTTTTTTGTCTCTGGCCATATCCCGGTAGGTCTTCATCGCCAGCAGGATGCTTTCCGTCCCGCCGGAGGTGACACTTCCGCATACCAAATCCCCAGTTTTTTCCGCTTCCGCGGAATGCATCATGTCCGCCGTCATGGCAATTATCTCCGCTTCGTATTTGGATGCACTGGGCCAAATATCCGCATGGAGGGGATTCACCTGGGAAACAATGGAATACACATTGTTTAAAAAATCAATGTGTTTTTTGTCTCCATGGTAAACCGCCCCGGAAATTTTTCCATTGTTCCAATTCTTCTCTTCGATTTTGTTCATGCCTTCAATGAGAGAAAGAATTGTCTCTTCAGGAAGACCTTTGGCAGGCATAGAAGAAAAAGTCTCCATCTTCCCCCGGTATGGTTTCAGGGATTTTTCCATCTCCGCCATAATGCCTGCATATTCCTGATTCATTTTATTTTTTACAACGGGAATTTTCTTTGCGGTTTTTATGAAAATCCCCAGGATTTTGTTTTTTAATTTATGGATCATTATATTTTCCTCATTGTCCCGCATTCAGCTGGGAATAAATTTGTACCGATTTTTTATACAGAAAGATATATTTTTCGGAAAGGTCGTCATAAACATTCCGGTGAGCGGGATTGGGCTCAAAGATTTTGTCAACGTGCACAAAAGAGGATAAATCTGTGTCCTTCCCGTAAAATGCGATCCGTGCCACAAAAAAGGCTCCCATGAGATTGGAGCGGATTCCGTTCTCCACCCGGTGCACTGGTCGATTTAACACATCGGAAAGTATCTGCCCAAAAACCTCCGAGTGGCTTCCCCCTCCAATAAAATGAATTTTTGTAAAAGTATTTCCGGCAAATTTTTCCACATAGGGCAGAAGCCATTTCTGGTTCAGGGCAACCCCCTCCAGCATGGAACGGATATATTCCGCTATCCCGGTGTCCAGAGAGAGATTCCAGTGCGTGGCCCGCAGGTGAGAATTTTCCACCGGTGCCCGCTCTCCATACATCCATGGGGTAAACATGACCCCCTTGCTGCCCGGAGGTGCTTTTGCGGCAATCGCATCCATTTTTTTATACGGATTTATATCGTGGGGTGGATTCCAATCCGGGTGGTGAAAAATCTGCTCCATGGCATGCTTGAATACCGCACCTGCGGTCTCCTGGGTGGCCGCAATAAAATAATGACCGGGCAGGGCGGAGGGCAGAGAAGCAATATTATGGAAGAGATCCGTTTTCTTAAAAGGAACATGAGTGGAGATCCAGGAAGAAGTACCAATATAAATATGCCCAATGTCCGGACGAAAACTGCCGCTGCCCAGGCAGGCACTCTGCATATCTGGGGTGCCACCGGTGACACGAGCGGACGCGGGAATCCCGTATTCTCTCGCAAACGAAGGAAGTATATTCCCAATAAAATCAGTGGCGTGGATGAGTGGAGGAAATTTCTCCGGATCCAGCCGCAATCGGCGGATTAATGCCGGATCATAGTGAATGTTATGGATATCCCGGTTATCCGTGATCCATTGCAAAGTAATGGAGTCATAGGTGGCCCGGAATTCACCGGTTAATTTCAGATTGATATAATCCTTCACTTCCAGAAATTTATATGTATTATCATAAATCTCTGGATGGTATTCCCGGAGCCATAGAATATGGGAAAGGGAATCCTTCCCGGAATGGGAGGCAATCCCTCCGGTTTTTCGAATCCACGCCAACAGATGGTGGATTCCATATCCTTCCATATTCACTATTCCGCGGAACTTTTTTGCGGTTATCGCGTTCCCCCTGGAATCCAGCCAGATGATCCCGTTGGTGAGAGCATTCCCGTTCCGGTCCACTGCCACAATCCCGGACCACTGGGCGGTAACGGATATCCCGGTTATATTTTTCCATGCCGGGGGATTTTTCTTTTTGAGCTCTTTCCAGGTGACAAATATTGCATCCATCCAGGCCGATGGGTTTTGCTCCGCACCACCTCCGGGAAGGAAGTTTACTTCCAGGGGAGAAAACGCATCCGCAATAAAACGGCCATCTATGGATATTAATCCGCTTTTGGGACCCGATGTGCCCAGATCCACTGCAAGGATCACGGCGTCTGCTTTTTGCATTCGCTTTTTTGTGGGAAGTATGGCTTACGTAAAGGAGTTTTTTGTGCGGTTTGACGGGGCGGGGCCTATTAATTGGACAAACAAAAAAGTGCTTGATTAATTGGGGCCAGAGCCAGTATCTCTTAGAAAAAAATATTTTGTGTTGACAAGTAAGCTCTTTTTAGTGATTAATAACGAGATAACATTAAATGAACAATAAAATACGCACAACCGTGGTATAAAAAATTGCCGATCCAGCAGGTTATTCAAGGGATGTAGCCCGCTTCAGCTTTTGTGTAACTTGTCAGAAAATCGCCCGCAATCGGCAACTTTTCATCCTGCTGACAGATGTGTGCAAGACGAACGATTTTGGCAGATATTAAGGAAAAAAAGTGGTTTATGGAAAAAATATGAAACTAATTGAAAATTTATTAAAAAACATAAATACCGGTAAGTCAAGTATCCAATACAAAAAAGCAAAAACTTTTAGTATTATTATTCTGACGACAATTTTCTTAGTATCTATGATAATGTTTAGTAATATTTATTTGGGGAATATTAGAATGGCAATAACTGATTTGGTAATAAACATATTATTAATCATTTCACTTCTTATTATTAAAATGGGGAAACCACAATTAGCCGGAAGTATTGTTATTGTATCCATTGTTGTAGTGGAAATTTTGCCAATGTTCTTAAACCCGCATAAAACAGAAATACCACACCAATATTATGTTTTTTTTGTATTGATTTTAACTTCAGCAATGTTTGCCTATCGACCGGTTATGATGATAACTTATTTTTTATCAATGGTATCAACTATTGTTGTGTTTTTTCTAAACAAAGAATTTATTACAGGTGAATTGTTTTCAATAAGAATAAATGTTCTTATAGTATACGAAGTTATGTTATTTATGAGTTTTATATTCAGCTATATTTTTACAAATTTTTTAAATCAGTCCATTGATGATTTTTCAAAAGAGAAAGAAATAGTAAGCACCCAAAATGATCAAATGAAACATTTGATAAAAAAGATAGAAGAAAATTCCATAAATTTATCACAGGCAAGTGCGATGTTATCTTCAATATCTGAACAAATATCACAAAATGCGAACGAACAGGCATCAACCACCGAACAAGTTGCATCATCAATGGAGCAAATGCTTGCGATGATAAATTCAAATACGCAAAATGCAGAAATAACCGGCAAAATATCAGAAAAATCGGCAAATGAAATAAAACAAAGTAACGAAATTTTTATTCAATTGATAAAATACATTATAGAGATTAACAAAAAAACATCAATAATTTCCGATATATCGGTTCAAACAAATATTTTATCATTAAACGCATCAATTGAAGCGGCACGAGCAGGAGAAGCAGGTAGAGGTTTTGCCGTTGTAGCCAAAGAAGTTGGAATACTTGCCGAAAAAACTAAAATAGCATCAGACGAAATAACAAAATTATCACAAAGCGGACAAGATATTTCTGTAATTGCAGGGGAAACATTAGCAAAAGTGATCCCTGAAATAATTGAAAGTGCCAAACTTGTTGGTGAAATTGTTTCTGCAAGCAGAGAACAACAAAGCGGAGTAGAAGAAATAAATACTGCAATTCAACAATTGACAGAAATTACAAACCAAAATTCATCCTCAGCCGAAGAAATGGCTTCTTCAGCAAAGGAATTATCGGCACAAGCGGAGCAATTAAAAGAATCGATTTCTGTATTTAAAATTGGTAATTAATAAAACGAAAATGTTGTAATAAATCCAAAAAATATAACCGTCAAATCCGCCGTATTCTTCCATAAACTTGGGACACCATCCGGCGAAACGCGAGGGGGCAGAAGGCCAGTACAATCCGCTCACGGCCTTCCAATGCTGGGGTGGCCAGAACTCCGCCTATCCCCTGCTTTTTTTTGTTGGAAAAACAGTAAAATGACCGTCTACCTTAAAGGAATGGGAAGTGGGAAGAATCCAGAGGAGTTTTTCATCGTGAAAACACCTCCGCCAATATCCGCTTGATAAAATGGAACATAAAAATGAGAATAACTAAAATTTCCGGCAATATGCCCATGGAAAAAAGACGGGGTCTTGTTTGTTGATTGGGTTCAGATTTAGTAAGGAATAAGATTAAGAATAATTATGATACACAAACATGGGGTACATTTTCTTCTTGTAACACTCTTTTTCTGGAGTAGTTTGACTTGTATATATGGCACTGAAACAACCCCAAAAAAGGCAACTCATTGGCTGGAAGATAATTGGGTAAGCTTTTCTTTGATTGGCAACACAAATCTGGGAAAATTTCGGGACTATATTCCATTTTCCAATGGAATGACCCTTGGCTATCAGCATAATCCTGAATTGCTTTTATCAAAATTTAATCTTACTAAAAATATCTGGATACCGAATTTGTTGTTTGAGATAGGATATGGGCATTATAAAAGTCTCCCCTATCAAATCAATTCCTTTTCTGCTTCTCCAGGGGCTCTTTGGCTATTTAAACCTGTTGAACGAATGCCTGGTTTTATCAGGGTAGCGGGCCTGGTTGGATATTCATATTTGGACATAAAAGCATTTTCAGGAGAGGAGATCGTTGTGGATAACCATAGCCATACCTCTTTTTTTCAAATAAAAAGTGGTTATGAATATTCCTTGAACCATATAAAAATGCTGTTCGATATGGGTTTTGGTTTGATATATGATAAGGATATTCCCATATATCAGATAAAATATTATATTGGGATTGGGTATAGATTAAAGTGAATAAATCGTATATAAAATCGGGAATATTTGTCGTCTTTGCCGAAGTCATATTTTCTTTTACCTCCTGTGGTTCAGGTATAGGAGATTTTGAAAATTTAAATAAAAATTCTAAGCAAACAGGGGGAATTTCTTCAACAAATAATGGTTCCCTTGAACAGGTTCAAGCTCTTTCTTTGAGTCATGAAGCTGGAGTTTATGCCAGACCATTCACTTTGATTTTGAGCAGCCCCACAGAAAATAGTACGATAAAATATACCACGGATGGATCTGATCCCCAGACCAGCTCCACGGCACAGATCCGATCATCGGTCATTGTCAATAAATCCACAACGATCAAAGCTTATGCCTATGCCGATAATTTGAAAGATTCGGAAACGATCATAGCGAGATACACATTCCCCAATGTTACTGTCAGCACAACAATTCAGGCAGCTATTGATGGGGCAAATCCGGGTGACATCATTCATATTCCCGCGAAAGGGACAGCATATACGGAGAGTTTTACGATTAATAAAAGAGTTTCCATCATTGGTGATGGTAATGGTAGCGATCCGATGGTTGATACTGTGATTCAAAATGATGATCAATCCATCATTACTTTATCCGCATCGGGGTTATCAGAATTGGAACCGATTCTAATTAAGAATTTAAGAATTGAGCCCAAGCATAAAGAAGCAATTATCCTGGGTTCATACGACGCTCCTTTTTCGGTTTCCGTATCTTTTCTTAAACTTAAAGATCTGGTTTTTCATGGCATTAGCGTGAATAATGATGACACAAGCAAAATACGGGAAACAGGACTGGCTGTTTATAAATTGGCCAGCTTGTCGTATCTAACCATAGATAATTGTGAGTTCAATGATTTGTCTTATGGGATTACCTCCCATAAGGATATGGATGATGCGGATTCTACAGATAATTTTAATCATGTCACTATTATTGACAGCCGTTTTATCAGCAATAGTGTGAAAGGAATTTATGTGGAAAAATTGTCCAACGCTGTTTTTAGGGATCTCTTTGTTTATAATAATGGACAACTTCACACAAATTGGATGCCAGGCTGGATGGTTCCCTGGCACTCGGGAATTGATATCAACCTGAAAGGGATGGCTTATGAAAATTATGAATTTGTTAATCTTATCGTAATGAAGAATGGGTTAGGAAGCAAAGAGGGAACGGGCCTGGCAATCAAGGCACGGGGTTCTGGAAATGATACCGCTGGAGGCGGGTCCTACGCGTCCAATCCAGCATCCTTGACAAATGTTACAATAGAAGGTGGTATTTTTTCGGATAATGAACGTGGCATCCGGATAGGAGAACCAGGACAAGCCTTAGGTGAACCGGCAAATTTAGTGATTTCTTATAGTAGCATTTCTGACAATGTTCATACTTACGGCGGGAGCGATGGCTCTGCTTATGGTGGATTAATAAATTTATTGCAGTCTGGTATCACGATAAGTGCTGAGAATGTCTGGTGGGGACATAGTAGCGGACCCACGCATAGTGGAAATCCCGGTGGTACAGGAGAAACTGTTATCGGCGATGTTGGCTATTCTCCCTTTTCTTCAAGTCAATAAACGCAACGGATAAAATTTATTCTTTCGATGCTTGAAATTCTATAATGATATAGGAGTCCATAAATAAGACTCGGATTTATGTTGGACAAGCGGAACTGGCCCGGATGCCGAGACCCATCCGAAATGATAAACCTCTGGAGGAAAAAACTCTTAGAGGGAACGATCCGGATATATGGAGATCCCGCAATTTTTAATACCGACAAGGGAATCCAGTTCAATTCAGAGAGGTTCCGCTATGAGCACAATGGGAAAATAGAATGCACCGGCTCTGGTGTTGCTCGTTGACATTGTTTTATTT
>DYLW01000058.1 GCA_020721865.1 Leptospira biflexa
CACATATTTCGCACAATTCAGGATGAAATGTATCATAATAACCCCCGAAGCGAGATGTCATGCAAACCCCATTTATTTGTATAACCATTTTTTGGATGCTTTCTATATGCAGATGGTATATTTTGGGTCATCCGGAAAAATCAATGCCCGGAAACCATCTTCCATAGATCATCCATCGGCAGATTTTCTGTGGACGCAAAAGCCCTTTTGCCCCAGCACATTTCGCCGGATGATGGCAGCCAAGTTATGGAAGCATACTTTTTGACGGTTACAGGTGTGCCATAATCAAGGTCTTACTGCTCCCTGTCGCCATGTTGTACAAAAGATGATACGGTTTCATGCCTTTGCCTTCAAAGGCTTCGTTATAATAAAGGAGAAACCGCAATACCTCGTCTGGTATGTTCTTTCACCAAACCCAAGTTTCAAATTATCTTTTATGGAAAGCGGTATTTCAATATCTGATATAGTTCTTTTCCCAAATTCTTTTATCAGTGTGTCGTATAAAAATTCATTTTAGACATAATTTTTTATTATAAAATCAATTTGCTGATTTAGTTCAGGTATTTCAGTTTTGACTATCTGCCATATTTCTTCAATGTCTATTCCAAAATAATTATGAGCTATAATATTTCTTAATCCTTTAATTTTATTCCACTCAATATCGTTATTGAGATTTTTAAAGTCTTCGCTTATTCGTGCAACGGATTCTCCGATAGCAACAATATTCATTAAAACAGCATCTGTTACAAGTTGATTACTTTCAAACTCTTCAAATTTATCGATGTTTTCAGTATATTTGAAAATTTTTTCAATGGATTCCTGAATATCCAAAATATTATGAATGTCTTTTTCAAGCATAAACTATATCCTTCAGAATTTTATCTTTTACTCTTTTTTTTAAGTATTTTTTTCGGGCAATGTCTATTTCTTTATCAAACGTATTTTTAAAGATTTCTTTCAATTGTATTTTGACATCATAAATATTTTGAATAGTATCATCAAATTCTACAATAATATCAATATCACTTTCAAGGGTTTCTTCACCTCTGGCATAAGAACCAAAAATACCGATTTCCTTTATATGAAATGTTTTTTTAAAATAATCTTTGTTCTTTTTAAGAAAATCCAACACAGATTCTCTATTGATGGTGTTATTCTGCATATCAAGCTCCTTTTTGATATTATAACTTACAAAAATTTTTAGTTATTCGCTTTTCATCTTCGGTACAGGAAAAGTCTTAATCTGAAGTTAGCCCACTTGTCAACACTAATTTATTTTTTTCCACGACGTTCCTCTTCTTCTGATTACGCTACTATTATTTCTTTTTTTCCACCAGATGCACCATAATAAATCTCGTCCGGAGCGTTCAAGGGACGATGAAGCCTTTACGTGTCATAAAATTAATATTTCTTTTTGCAGCTAATTGCAGATCGCTCATTCATTCGTAGTTATTCGGGAAAATTTCTTCGTATTTGAATCATCGCCTCCCCCCGTCAATAAAATTTCACATATTTCGCACAATTCAGGATGAAATGTATCATAATAACCCCCGAAGCGAGAAATCCTGCGAACCCCATTTATTCGTATAACAATTTTTTGGATGCTTTCTATATGAGGATGGTATATTTTAGGCTAATCCGGAAAAATCAATGCCCGGAGGCCATCTTCCATAGATCATTCATCGGCGGGATTTTCTGTGGATGCAAAAGGAAAATTGCCCAGAGGGGGACTTGAACCCCCACAGAATTTCTTCCACAAGCACCTCAAGCTTGCGTGTCTACCAAATTCCACCACCTGGACGCATCGACAAAATTTCCTTTTGGTGTGCCCTGTAAAGAAATTTCTTGAAGTGGACGGCAGGAACGTATCCCCCACCCGGCTTTTTTGCCATCCTGTTTTTATCAGAATCAGGTTGACAAAGGGTGGACAATGACATATATTTACCAGTGAAAAAATATCCTGGAATCCGGATAAAAACAGGGAGCTTATTCGGGAAAGAAACCTATCCTTTGAATTGATTGTGGAATACATCAGCAACCAGAAGATAGTGGAGATCGTCAAGCATCCCAACCAGAAGAAATATCCGGAACAAAATATTTTCATTTTGAACATACAGGAGTATATTCATATGGTTCCGTATGTAGAAAATGAGGAGGAAATTTTTTTGAAAACAATTATACCAAGCCGCAAATTAACCAAAGCATACCTGGGAGAGAAAAATGAAAAGAAAAAATAATTTTAATGAAGAAGAAACAGAGATATTAAATGCACTCGAAAATGGATTGCTGAAAAAAAACTCCCAAAGCGACCAATTAATAAAAAGATATTCAGGTTACGCAGAGAATACTTTAAAAAAAGATAGGAAAATCAATATCCGGATAGCCCGCCACGACCTGGAAAGCCTGCAGATTAAAGCAATAGAAGAAGGCATTCCATACCAGACTTTAATTACAAGTATTCTGCATAAATATATCACAGGAAGGCTGGCAGAGAAAAACTGACTTGACACCCTCTGCCCGGGTTTTTGTATCCTTTATGCCGTGGACAAACTACCATACCCACTCCCATTTCAGTGATGGCTCATCGGCCCCGGAGGATTATGTGATATCCGCTCTGGAAAAAGGGTTTCCTGCCCTGGGTTTTTCCGAGCATTCCCCTGTCCCGTTTGAGAACTCCTGGAGCTGCCGCCCGGAAAGTGTACCGGAATATCGGGCGGAAATACAACGCCTCAAGGAGAAATACGCCGGCCGCATCCAGATTTATATGGGGCTGGAGCAGGATTACATTCCCTTTGTCACCCGGGACTTTGATGAGCTGAAGAATGAATGCGGCCTGGACTATTCCATCGGCTCTGTGCATTATGCCCGCAACCCCAAAAACCAGAAATTGTGGTTCATTGACGGCCCCCGGAATGTTTTTATGGATGGCATTGCGGATATCTTTGGGGGGAATCTGGAAGAGGGTATTTTCATGTATTATAACCAGATCAATCTCATGATCCTCTCCCAGAAGCCGGATGTGATTGGGCACATTGATAAAGTGAAAATGCACAACAAAGGGGAGCTTTTCCAGGAGACCGATGAGTTCTACCGGAAAGCCGTTTTCCGCACGCTGGATGTGGTGAAAAGGGAGCATTCCATTGTGGAGGTAAACACCCGTGGATGGTACACGGGCAAAGCGGAAGACTGGTATCCTTCGGACTGGATTTTAGCGGAAATGTTCCAGAGAAAAATCCCCATCACTCTGTCTGCAGATGCACATGATCCTTCCAATCTGGATTCCGGATTTCCGGAGGTGGCTAAGGTGCTTATGGATATTGGTTACCGGGAAGTGCGGATTTTATATGACCGGAAATGGCAACCAGCGGAGCTAACCGTCGATGGAATTATTCCGCCGCAATCCGGATGAAAAACGGATTTCATTTCTGAATATCATTTAATCCATAAATAATCTTCTTGACGACGGCTACGGTTTCTGTTTACTTAAACATGAAATCATTTTTACGGGTGATGAAAAAAGTATTGTTTTTTCTGGGAAGTCTGGTTCTCCTTTTTTTCGTGGCATGGTATATTTACCAGGGAATCTATGTCCGCCATATTAAATTTCCGCTGAAAACCGGCACCATCACCGCCGGTGTGACCAATGTATCCTCCGGGGATATGGCCTTGAAATCACATAACGTTATCTGGGATCAGGAAGCCCTTGTGCTCAAAGTGACCGATGGAAACTCCGGAGTTTTATTGAGTACCATTCCCGGTGTGTCCTTTGTGCATGGAGCGGTGGGGAAGGAAACGGTGGCGGAAACACGGGGATCTTTCTTTGTGGAAGATCGGGTGGAAATCCGCTGTCTGTCCCAAACGGTGGAACGCATGGAAAAAGTGGGAACAGATATGGTATGGATGAAGGGCCGCATCCTCTGCGGTAAGGATCAAACCGGAAAAGAAATTGCCGGGAATTATATTCTGGAATTCCGGGAAAAGAAAGAAAATGAATTGGAATTTTCTCTCCGGGTGGACAACCCCCGGATCAACCGGCTTTATCTGACGTCCTCATCGGATGCGGGGGCGTACTATACCGGCTTTGGGGAACAGTTTTCCTATCTGAACATGAACGGAAGAAGGCTGCCCATCTTTATCATGGAGCAGGGCGTTGGCCGGGGGGATGAACCCATCACCACCGGAGCGAATCTGACAGCCAAAAGCGGTGGTGACTGGCACACCTCGTATGCGGGAATGCCTTTTTATATGAAAGCAGGAGCGGGGCGGCCGGTCTCCGGATTTTATTTGACCAATACGCAGTATTCTGTTTTTGATTTCCGGAATTCCTCCATCGCCCAGGTGGAGGTTTTTTCCTCCGCTATGAATGGATCTTTTCTGAGCGGAAAGAACGGATATGAAATCATTTCCACTTTCACGGAATATACGGGAAGGATGCGGACGCTGCCGGACTGGATAATCGGCGGGGCCATTCTGGGAATCCAGGGCGGTACGGAAAAAGTGAAAAATATATACGCACAGTTCAAGGCCATGGGGACCCCCATTTCCGGTTTCTGGCTCCAGGACTGGGTGGGGCAGCGGAAAACCAGCTTTGGGAAGCAGCTCTGGTGGAACTGGGAGCTGGACCATGAAAGATACCCGCAATGGGAGGAGATGGTGAAAGAGCTGGAGGATGACCATGTGTATGTTCTCATTTATATCAATCCCTTTCTGGCCGATGTGAAAGACAAAAAAAACGCCCGGAATAACTATTTTGAAATTGCCCGTAAAAAGGGATATCTGGTGAAGAAACCGGACGGGCAGGATTATCTGATTCTGAACACCAGCTTTTCCGCTGCCTTGGTGGATTTATCCAATCCGCGTGCATACGCCTGGATGAAAGAACTCATCAAAAAGGAAATGGTTTCCACCGGAGCCCGTGGGTGGATGGCGGATTTTGGGGAGGCTCTCCCTCACGATGCCCGGCTCCATTCCGGGGTTTCCGGTGCGACATATCATAACCAGTATCCGGTGGAATGGGCCAGGCTGAACCGGGAAGTGGTGGATTCCATTCCGGAAGGCAAGGAATATGTATTTTTCACCCGTGCCGGTTTCACCCGTAGCCCCGGATATTCCACTCTTTTCTGGGAAGGTGACCAGATGGTGAGCTGGGACCGGCACGACGGTATCCAGTCTGCGGCCATTGGATTGCTTTCCGGCGGGATCTCCGGAATATCCCTGAACCACAGCGACATTGGCGGGTACACCACCATAACCAACCCCATTGCCAATTACCACCGTTCCAAAGAGTTGCTCATCCGCTGGATGGAATTGAACGCAATGTCCGTGGTGTTCCGCTCCCATGAGGGGAACAGACCGGATGAAAACCACCAGATATATTCCGATGAAGAAACCCGGAAATATTTTGACAAAATGGCCAAATTATACGCATCCTGGATGCCATACCGCCGCACACTGGTGGAGGAAGCATCCAAAACCGGAATCCCCGTTGTCCGCCATCCCATGCTGGTTTTTCCGGATGATCCCCATGTTTATTTTGGCGGGGTTCCGGATTATCTGATGGTGGGGGAAGACCTTATCCTGGCACCGGTTTATCAGAAAGGCCAGACCCGGGTGGAATTCCATCTTCCCCCCGGCCAGTGGATTCATTTCTGGACGCAGAAAGAATACCCGGCAGGGAAAGTCTGCATTGCGGCACCTCTGGGGGAACCGGCCATTTTCTATAAAAAAGGATCCAACCCTGGAAATGAGATGACAGAACGTGCCCGGATTCTGGGGATTATTAGATAAAGGAAAACTCATTTTAAGGAAAGTTTATGATCACAAAACAAGCTGCACTGGACTATCATGAAAAACCCATTCCGGGAAAGATTTCTGTTGTTCCCACCAAACCCTGTATCACCCAGTATGACCTGAGCCTGGCCTATACCCCGGGAGTGGCATCGGCCTGCCTGGAGATCAAGGAAAATGTGGAAGACGTATACCGGTACACTTCCAAAGGAAATCTTGTGGGGGTCATATCCAACGGAACAGCGGTGCTGGGTCTGGGGGACATTGGGCCGGATGCCGGGAAACCGGTGATGGAAGGAAAGGGCGTTCTGTTCAAAACCTTTGCCGATATTGATGTCTTTGATATTGAGGTGAAGACAAAAGATGCTAATGAATTTATCAATGTAGTGGAAAAACTGGAGCCCACCTTTGGCGGGATTAATCTGGAGGATATCAAGGCTCCGGAATGTTTTGTCATCGAGCGGGAACTCAAAAAAAGAATGAATATCCCGGTCTTCCATGATGACCAGCATGGAACCGCCATTATCTCCGGGGCAGCCATACTGAATGCTCTGGAAATCCAGGGAAAAAAGTTTGCCGATGTGAAGATTGTGGTGAGCGGAGCGGGTGCTGCCGCTATCAGTTGTTGCCACCACTACGAACGCCTGGGGGCCACCCATGAGAATATTATCATGAGCGATATTAAGGGGGTTGTGTATAAAGGCCGCACGGAGGGAATGAACGAGTATATGGAATACTTTGCCGTGGAGACACAGGCCCGCACTCTGGCAGAAGCGATGAAAGGTGCGGATATTTTTCTGGGTCTTTCTGCCGCCAATGTGGTGACACCAGACATGGTGAGAAGCATGGCGGATAAACCCATCGTGCTGGCCATGGCCAACCCCGATCCGGAAATCACCTATGATGCGGCAAGGGCTTCCCGCAAGGATGTCATTGTGGGCACCGGTCGCAGCGACTTCCCCAACCAGGTGAACAATGTATTGGGATTTCCTTCCATCTTCCGGGGTGCTTTGGATGTACAAGCGACCACTATCAATGATGAAATGATGGTGGCCGCCACTATGGCTCTGGTGCAACTGGCACGGGAGGATGTTCCGGATGAGGTATCCCAGGCTTATGGAGGACAAAAAATCCGGTTTGGTATGGAGTATATCATCCCCAAACCCTTTGACCAACGGGTTCTGGTCTGGGTATCTTTTGCCGTAGCGAAGGCAGCTCTGGAAACGGGGGTGGCACGGAAAAAAATTGATCTGGATGAATATAAAAAGCAGTTGGAAGATCGCCTGGAAAGAAGCCGTAGCCTTATGCGGGAACTCTGGGAACGGGCAAAAGCAAATCCCAAAAAAATTGTATTTCTGGAAGGGCGGCATGAAAAAATCCTGCGGGCCATCCCCACCATTCTGGAAGAAGGTCTGGCCAAACCCATCCTTGTGGGCGATGAAGAGGAAATCCGCAGAAATGCTCAGAATTTTATGGTGAACATTGAAGGGGCGGAAATTGTGGATCCGGAGAAATACCATAAGAAAGATAAATATGTGGAAGAATACTACAAACTCCGCCAGAGAAAAGGGGTGAGCCTGAGTGACGCGGTAAAAAGATTAAAAAGACGGACCATCTTTGCGGCCATGATGGTAAAGACCGGGGACGCGGACGGAATGGTGGGAGGGGTATCCCAGCACTACCAGGACACCATCAAGCCGGCTCTCCAGATCATCGGGGCGTCCCAAACCACTTCCGTGGTGGCCGGAATGTATATCATGGTATTTAAAGATACGGTAAAATTTCTGGCGGATACCACGGTGAATATTGACCCCACGGCAGAGCAGCTCGCGGACATTGCCATTTTAACCGCAAAAGAAGTGAAAAAATTCAATATAAAACCCCGGGTGGCCTTGCTGTCTTTCAGTAACTTTGGGTCCAGCCGCCATTCCGTGGTCGTGAAAATCCAGAATGCCGTGAGAATCATCAAAGAAAGAGAACCGGAGCTTATGGTGGACGGGGAAATGAACGCAGACGTGGCCAACGATAAAAAACTCCTGAAAGAAAATTATCCCTTTTCCACTCTGGAAGGCCCCGCCAACGTGCTCATTTTTCCGGATCTCCACTCCGGAAATATAGCGTATAAACTTCTGGGTGCTCTCGCGGAGGTGGAAATGATCGGTCCGGTGCTGATGGGAATGGACAAGCCGGTGCATCTTCTGCAGATTGGTTCCAGTACGGTGAAGGACGTAGTGAATATGACCGCGTATGCCGCCGTGGATGCCCAGATGCGGCGTTAAGGAAACCATGGCCTCCCGCAGAAAAAAAGCCATCAAAGAAATCCTGTACTGGTCCCGGCGGTTGCATGCCTCCGGGATTCTCCAGGGCTATGAGGGGAATTTATCCGCCCGTCTGGAGGAGGACCGGTTTCTGGTGACCGCCTCCTTTACCGATAAGGGAGGTATCGCAAAGGAAGACATTCTGGAAGTGAACCGGGCGGGAGATATTCTGTCTTCTTCTGGTAAAAACAAATCGGCCAGGAAAATCACTTCTGAATTTTTGTTGCACCAGAGAATTTACCAGAAAGACCCCCAGGCCCGCTATGTGTTCCATGCCCATCCGCCTTATGGTGTGATCCTCACTCTCATGAACCGTCCCATGGAACCGCCCCTTCTGGTGGAAACGGCCGCATACTTTGGGAAAATTCCCATTGCACCGTTTGCCATGTCCGGGACTCCTGCCCTGCCGGATTCCGTGGACGGTTTCCTGCCCCGGTATAAAGCCATTCTGCTCCAGAACCATGGGGCGGTTACGTTCGGAGAGACGGCGGAAGAAACCGGATGTAAAATGGAGATTCTGGAGAAATCCGCCCTGATATACTACCACGCATTCGTGAGCGGAGAAACTCTGTCTATGCTTCCCGCCGATGCGTTGCATATACTGGAGGGGATTCATGAAAACCATCTTCCATGAAAATTTTGCCCTGGATTCCAAACCGGCACGGCGGCTGTACCATGATTATATTGCCTCCCTGCCCATCATAGATTACCATACCCATCTGGACGCCGTGGCCATTGCGGAGGATTTTTCGTATCCCAATCTTTCAGAGATGTGGCTGGAGCATGACCACTATAAATGGCGGGCCATGCGGACGATGGGTATTGAGGAGAAATATATCACGGGGAATGCCGGCGACCGTGAAAAATTCCATTGGTGGGCAAAAACCATCCATGCGAGCGTCCGCAATCCGCTGTACCACTGGACCCATCTGGAGCTGTCCCGCATTTTTCAAATCCACCGCTATCTTTCCCCGGATACGGCGGAGGAAATCTACAACCAGACGGAAAAATTATTATCCACCCCGGAGTTTTCCACCAATTCCATCATACGAAAAATGAATGTGGAATTCATCGGCACCACGGATGATCCGGTGGATTCCCTGGAATCCCACCAGAGAATAAAATTGAATATAAAAGACTTTACGGTGGCTCCCACATTCCGCCCGGATAGATTTATTTATCTGGAAAATCTTCCTGTCTGGAAAGAAGCCATCGGCCAATTGGAGCTGGTGGAAGACATCCCCATCCGGAATTACACGGATCTTTGGGAAGCCCTGAAACGCCGGATGGACCACTTTGGCCAGAATGGTTGCTCCCTGGCGGATGTCTCCCTGAGCACCATCCCCATAATTCCGGAAGGATCCCGTCTGGACGGGGAAACCATTTTTGGCCGGGCATGGAACGGGGAAACCCTGACCCCGGAGGAAATTGCCGTTCTCCGTGTTCGCCTCCTGGTGGACATGGCCAAGGAATTTTCCCGCAGAAACTGGGTGCTCCAGCTCCACCTCCTGGCCCAAAGAAACAATAATACCCGCATGTTCCAGACTCTGGGGCGGGATGCCGGCTTTGATTCCATGGGGGAAGGGGAGGTGGCAAAGGGTTTGAATGCTTTGCTGGATGCCATGGAACAAAACGATGCCCTTCCCCAAACCATTCTCTATACCCTGAACCCGGCCTACAACGCGGTGATTGCCTCTGCCATGGGGAATTTCCAGAAAGCTCCCATACGAGGAAAACTCCAGTTTGGCTCCGCCTGGTGGTTCAATGACCAATGGGAGGGGATGAAAAACCAGATGGAGACCCTTTCCGCCATGGGGCTCATCTCCACCTTTGTGGGGATGCTCACGGATTCCCGCAGCTTTCTGTCCTTCACCCGGCATGAGTATTTCCGCCGGATTCTGGCCAATCTTTTTGGGGAGGATATGCAGAAAGGCCGGCTCCCCATGGATTATCCATACATAGGCGGGATTTTACGGGATATCGCGTATTTTAACGCCCGGGAGTATTTTCACATCACCAGGCATAAAGGGGATTGATATATTTTATGGATATATATAATATGATAAAATCTAAAATGACCATGGTGACTGTCACCTTTTTTATGGTGACCACCTTTTTCGCCTGCGGTGGCCCCCCATCGTCCGGGAAAATCCTGCGGATTGCCCACGGTCTGCCGGTGAGCCATCCGGTGCATGGGGCACTGGTCTATTTTGGGAAGACTCTCCGGAAGGAAAGCGGTGGCACTCTGGATGTGGTCATCTATCCATCCCAGCAATTGGGTTCGGAGCGGCAGATTCTGGAATTATTGCAGATTGGGATTGTGGACATTGGGAAGGTATCCACCAGCGTTCTGGAAGGTTTTGTGCCGGAGTATGAGATTCTGGGATTACCGTATCTCTTTGAGGGGGAAAGCCATAAGAATGCGGTTTTGTTTGGGCCCATTGCGGAGTTTTTCTTTGAGGCGTCCATTCCCTTCCGGCTGCGGGGGCTCACCTTTTATGACGCCGGTTTCCGCAGTTTTTATTCCATGGGCAAACCCATCCTGCATCCGGAGGATCTCTCCGGCCTCAAGGTGCGGACCCAGGAAAGTCCCGTTGCCATGAATATGGTGACGGCCATGGGCGGCTCTGCCACTCCCATTTCCTGGGGAGAGCTGTACACCTCCCTCCAGGCCGGCATTGTGGATGCAGCCGAAAACAATCCCCCCAGTTTTTATCTGTCCCGCCATTATGAGATCTGCCGCTATTACGCTCTGGATGAGCATTCCGCCGTGCCGGATGTGGTCCTGATCTCCACAAAAACTTACGATACGCTCTCCGTGCGGGAACGGGAGATCCTCCACAAAGCGGCTACCCTTTCCGCCCGCAGGCAGAAAATTCTATGGGACCAGTCCACATCGGAATCGCTGGCAGCGGTGGAAAAAGCCGGGGTGAAAATACTCCGCCCGTCCAAGAAAGAATTCCGCCAGAAAGTGATGCATCTGTATGCCCCGTACAGAAAAAACCCATCCTGGGGGCATGTTCTGGACAGGGTTAAAGAAGCAGGAGGACCGGCCGATGGGTAACGCCCGCCCAAAAATAAAAACCATTCTGGATGCAGCCCTGGCCGGATTTCTGGTCTTTCTTCTGTTGGTCAGCGTTTTTAACGTGCTCTGGCAGGTGGCCACCCGGTTTCTGATGCAGAATCCCAGCTCTTTTACAGAGGAAGCCGCCCGGTTTCTTCTGATATGGATCTCCTTTGTGGGGGCGGCCTATGCTTTTGGGCAGAAAAGCCATATTGCTATGGATTACCTGTTTCAGAAATTTCCGGCAAGAGTCCGGCGTGGGCTGGAATACGGGATTTGGGGGAGTATTGTCTTTTTTACATTTTCTATTCTGGTGATGGGCGGAATTTTTCTGGTGGGAATGACCCTGGAGCTGAACCAGATATCGCCGGCCTTGCGTCTGCCCATGGGTTATGTGTATTTATCTGTACCGTTTTCCGGAGTGGTCATTCTGGTGTATCTGGCCCTGGAATTCCCAGAAATAAAAAGGAGAAACAATGGAAATTAGTGGCTCTCTGGTATTATTTCTTTCCTTTCTGGGAATGCTGGCGTTGAAAGTTCCCATTTCTGTGGCCATTGCCCTGTCCTCTTTTCTGGCACTTCTCACCGTGAATTCTTTTGGCATTTCTGCGGCCACCATTGCCCAGAGGATGGCCACCGGTCTGGACAGTTTTGCTCTTCTGGCCATTCCCTTTTTTATCCTCTCCGGACAGCTCATGAACCACGGGGGCATTGCCCGCCGCCTGATTGATTTTGCGGAAATATTTGCCGGACGGTTCCGGGGTGGTCTGGCTTTTGTGAACATTCTGGCCTCCATGTTCTTTGGCTCCATTTCCGGTTCTGCCGTTGCCGCGACAGCCGCCATCGGCGGGTTCATGAATCCTCTCATGGAGAAAAATGGCTATGATAAACGTTTCAATGCAGCTGTCAATATCACATCCTCCACCGTGGGGCTGATGATTCCCCCCAGCAATATCCTGATTGTGTATTCTCTGGCCAGCGGAGGTGTGTCCATCGCCGCCCTGTTTATGGCGGGTTATATTCCGGGAATCCTCATTGGTTTATCCTTGATGGTGACGGCAGGAATCATCGCTTTCCGCCAGTCATATCCCAGGGGACACTCACGCACGCTGGCGGAATCTATGGCCATTTTTGGGCGGGCCATCCCCAGTCTTCTTCTGGTGATTGTTGTGATGGGAGGGATTCTGGCAGGAGTTTTTACCGCCACGGAAGCGTCCGCGGTGGCCGTCCTCTATGCGTTTTTTCTTTCCGTACTCATCTACAGGGAAATACCACTCCGGAGACTGCCCTCCATTTTTCTGGAGACAGCGGTGACCACCTCCATTGTCATGTTTCTGATTGCCGCTTCCATGGCCATGAGCTGGGTGCTATCCTATGAAAACGTTCCCCAGAATATATCCTCATATTTAATAAAATTGTCAGACAATCCATACATGATATTAATCATCATCAATGTTATTCTGCTGGCCGTGGGTACGTTCATGGATATGACCCCCGCTGTGCTGATCTTTACCCCCATTTTTCTGCCGGTGGTCACCTCCCTGGGCGTGGATCCGGTACACTTTGGAATTATCATGGTGGCCAATCTGTCCATTGGAATTTGCACTCCCCCCGTGGGTAGCGTTCTCTTTGTGGGTTGCTCCATTGCCGGTATCAGCATTACATCCGTCCTGAAAAACCTGATTCCTTTCTATGTTTCCATGTTGTTTGTCCTTCTATTGATCACCTTCATCCCCGCATTGAGCACGTTTCTCCCGCGACTTTTGGGGGTATAGTAAAATATAGAATAATATGACCGATTAGGAGACATATATCGTTATGGATGTCTTATGTGGTGACTGTCACCATGGATGACGAATCCCGCGATGAGATGTGACATAAATATGATGACATATATCGTTATGGATGTCTTATGTGGTGACTGTCACCATGGATGACAAATCCTGCGATGAGATGTGACATAAATATGATGACATTCATCGTTATGGATGTCTTTTGTGGTG
>DYLW01000085.1 GCA_020721865.1 Leptospira biflexa
CAGCGCCTTGTGGCAGGAGATTGGGTGGGTCTGGATTTGGGTTTATTTGCTCGGTGATACAGGAAAAAACTGAGAAAACGCCCTGTGTGGAGTATAGAAATTCCATTGAGCGATACATTGAACGATCTCCGGAGCCGTGTACAGCTCCTCTCTGCTGGAAGAGGTGCAGCGGGAAAGGGAAGCTTCTGACGCCCTGCTTCTGAATATTCTTTCGGAAAAAACCGCCCTGGAACCCAAGAAGAGTGGCAAGGTGGAACCTCTCTTCTATGACAGCGTTTCCATTATGTTTACTGACTTTCGGGGATTTACTAAATCGGCCTCTGAAATGCTTCCTGAACAATTGATTAAGGAATTGGATGCCGTGTTTGATCAATTTGATTATATCTCCCAGCGGCACAATCTGGAGAAAATCAAAACCATTGGCGATGCGTATATGGTGCCGGTGGGGTTCCGGAAATATCCTTAACCCACCCTCTGGATATCTGCCGTCTGCTCTGGCCATACGCAGTTTTATGACGGATATAAAAACCATGAAAGAAATGATATCCCAGGAAAAATTCTGGGAAATCCGGATTGGTATCCATACCGGCAGCGTTATTGCCGGGGTGGTGGGGAATAAATAGTTTCAATATGACAGTGGGGAGATAACGTGAATATTGCCTCCCGTATGGAATCCTGCAGCGAACCGCAACAAATCAATATTTCCCAGGCCACCTGTGATCTGGTCAAGGATTTTTTTGAATGCACTCCAAGGGGTAAAATGAATGTTCGCGGGAAAGGAGAAATGGACATGTATTTTCTGGAACGGTTGAAGCCGGAATATTCCCATGATCCGCAGGGCTTGATGCCGAACAAGGTTTTCCATGAATTCTATGAAGGTATAAAAAGCAATATGGAAAACGGAAATTTTGGAATAAAAAAAGAAACCAGCAAAAAAAAGATCCCAACCTGATTATATTCTGCGGTGGAGATTGATGATTTCCGTCTGTGCATCGGCGTCAGTTTCCCGTCCCCGCAATGCATCCGGTTTCATCTGCATGTCCTCCATGAGGACGTCCATACTATGTCCCTCAGTCCCAGCACAGGCAAAGGGCGGGGTGGGTCTGCACACAGTTATCTGTCCCGCTGGCGAACCAGAAACCGGACGTTGCGGTGGGATCCCCCAGGCATCCGGCATTGGCAGTCGAGTCCCATTCGCTGGTAATTTTGCAATAGTTTGTGCCATCCCCGCCTGTCCAGTAGCCGGTGGAGGTAATGCCGGCATCGCCTATGGAAACATCAATGCTCCCATCGATCAAGTCTGCCCAGTCATCCGCAATTTTCCTGGTTTTATCCGGATTATAGATGGGCAGGTCTTTGGAGAAAGAAAAGGAATCCGGAAGATTATAGGCCACTCTGGTCTGGCCATTTAAGAATGCTTTTACTCCGCCCTTACAGGACAGGGATGGGGGTTTGCTGCTGGCACAGTAAGCATCCGCTGCATCCATGCCACCCCCTTCAATGAGGCCATCGGTGGCTGGGGTAGCGAATAAATACAGAACTTTTTCATCCTTTTCGTCCGTATCGATAAACGCATGCAGGTAGCTACTCAGGGTAGCAGTAGCAGTCAATAACGACAGCACAATCCATGTTTTTGTATTTCTGTTTTTCATATTTCCTCTTTTTATATCTTCATGGGCAAACGTGGCCGGGTGCATAATGGAGAAAATAATGAATCTGGCAAGCATTATTGGCAGGGACATAAGATGTGTCGTCACCCCGGGGG
>DYLW01000086.1 GCA_020721865.1 Leptospira biflexa
GGAAGCCGTGCTGAGCTCCTCGCTTCCGGCAGCAATATTGGCGGCGGCGGTATTTACGGAAGAGACAATTTCCGTCAAACGGTCACTCATCGTGGTCATGGCACGGGCAAGCTGCCCAATCTCATCTTCATTTTTGAGAAACGACGGCGGAATGATGGTCTGGAGTTTCCCCTCTGCAATGGTTTCCGCCTGGCTCACCGCCAGCTTGATGGGTCTGGATAGAAAGTAGCGGATTAGATAAACCATTAGTATGCTAAAGATAAGGAGCAAAACAATTGAACTGATGATGGCCCCTATCCAGATATTAGACAACTCTTCCAACACGGAATTCATGGGAAAGGCAAGAGCCAGCGACCATTTTTTATCCACAAGCTCCAACTGGATGGGAACATTTATAATGTATACATCGGAGTCAATCGCATCCAAATGCACCATATACTCCAAAGGTTTTCCCTGGGTGATAGCTTTATAGTGATCCTGTAAATGATCCCCGGCCATGTCTCCTTCCGTATCCAAGAAGAATTTGCCATTTCTTTCCGGAAGAAAATGGGCGACGATGTGACCATCGGCGGAAAAAATAGCAGAGACCCCGGTTCCAAAGGGTTTTATTTTTTCTATGATTTTTTGATATTTTTCCAGACCCACATCAACCCCAATGACCCCCCGGAATTCACCGTGGATAATCACCGGCACAACCAGAGATGCCAGAAAATATTCTTTGCCATCCACCTTCATTTTAAATGGCCCGGCAATGGTCTCTTTCTGGTCTTTTTTCATCTGTTGGCTGATTTCCTTAAACTGCTCACTATCGCAATAAGAGGCTTGGATTAAACGGGCCTGGGAATCCTGGCGGAAAAAATACGGAGCAAATTTGGGATTGTTTTTACCGTCAAAGTTCTCCCAGCAACTCCACACCGCAAAAAAATCCGTATTCTGAATTAATACATTGGAAAGCATGGCATGGGCAGATCTTCTTTCCATGGTTTTTATCTGCATAATTCCCCGGAAAATATGCCCCATTGTCCGGCCGGCATCGAGGGCCACTTCCAATTCCGCATCAATCCGGTTCGCGTATCCATCCCCCATATATTTCGCAGACTGGATGGAATTTCTTTTGGTGGCAGGTATTACAGTAAGGCTAATAAATACCATCAGAAAAATCACAAAAAACATTACAGAGGAAACAAACAGAACAGTTAACTTTGCCCCCAGACTCAGCTTTCTCAGAAATGGTAACATGGGCCATTTTAACAAATATCACACGATGTAAAGATAAAATATGGGATGGGACGACACCATTGTGGGGCTTTCCCCGGGGTGACGACACCATTATGTCGCATCCCCCGGGGTGACTGTCACATCTTATGTCGCATCCAAAAAAATTTCATTTTTTTTGTAAATTTTATTAATATTATTATTCTAATCGAAAAAAATTGGACCGGAATTTTTCATAGTATATAAACTAAAACGAAAGGAGCATTTATGCCAAGGCAAGCGAGAATTAAAAATTTAGAAAATATTGAACTTTACTCTGTATCCACAATAGTAAACAATCATGAGCCGGAATTTACTGAAAACCCTGATGCAGCAAAATGGTTCATCGACATTTTAAAGAAGTTTAAAGAAAAGTATAAATTTCGTCTCTATGCGTATGAGATTATGGGGACTCATTATCACATCCTGATTGAACCTAACAAAAATTTTGCGGATATCAGTGTCATTATGAGGGAAATTAA
>DYLW01000059.1 GCA_020721865.1 Leptospira biflexa
CTTGTAAAGTAAACTATTCCCCCCGGCATTCATGGGTGGCATCGGCACAATGTATTCTTATCCGCGGCAGACAAAACTCCTCTTACCACACCGCCAGCTTCGCTACTGAACTCCAAAGGTATGATGGCATGGGATTTTCCAAACGCCAGAGGATATTCATTGGCTGGCTACCGGAATGGGATTCCAGACGTACGGGGCCAAGATTGACAAAGCCCATGGCCAGGGAACCCTTGAATGATCGGCTTGAGTATTAATCGGTTTTATTAACCTGAAAGGAAGCGAATAAATCCAGTGGATTTATTTTAAACTGCAGGCTCATTGGATCTGGTGTTCCACCTTTTCGTTGTACGGTCATTCTTCCAACTTTTAAATTTCCTCTTTCTGTGATTGCCACTGTCCCTTGTGCAAAGAAATTGCATACAAAGTTTATATCTTTTAATATCCAATCAATAATATCGCCATTTTTTCTTGTTACTAAGAACCAATCTGCTGCTAATCCTCCCCGACCTCGTAAAATATCGGAAAAAATTAATGTTTTATTTTCAGAGAAATAATTTATCAACTCATCTACTTTGTTTTTATCAATTTCATTGAGAAACATTCTCCTTGGATCTTTCAAGTTTTTGGATTTAGTTGGTTTTATTTCACCGGTATAAAGCTTCAGGGTTTTACAAACGGAATCTGGTATATTCCAGAATGCCTTGTATTTATCCACGGGTCTTTTATCAATCTGATTATAACCAGTGCCTTTGGCTGTATACGAGCCAATTATTTGCTTACTATTCATATCAAATTGCCTTGATTATTTCCTTAATAATTTCTTTCAACACGTTGACAGCTACACTGTTCCCGAATTGTTTATATGCCTGTTGGGAGCTTGTGTCCAGTTCAAAAGAGTCCGGGAAACCCTGCACCCGTGCACATTCCCTTGGACTTAATTTTCTCAGAACACCATTGATTAAATAAATACCGGTTTTTGATCCTGCACCACCGCCATAAGCAGAGAGAGTGCATGCATGCCCGTAAGGACTGTATATCCTCTCTCCTTGCCCCCCTTTGTTTACAATTCCTATCTGGATGGGCTTATTGGGTAATTCCAAATCCCCCAGGATATTATTTTGAGGTTCATAGTCTTTATAAATAGTGATATCATTTCTTCTGATTACTTTTGCCTTGGGGTTATCTTCCATTATATCCATAAGGGATATGGGTTTTCCAATAGGGGGAGGAAATTTAAATTCAGAAATATCCAAATCATTCCTGAAGCAAACCAAAAAAATCCTTTCACGGTTTTGTGGCAACCCATAGTCGCTGGCGTTAAGCACCTTGTAATTAACATGGTACCCCAAATCCATGAGTGTATGGACGATTACTTTAATGGTGTTTCCATTATCATGTTTTTCTAAGTTTTTTACATTCTCAAGAAATAATATTTTGGGTCTATGATATCTGACGATTCGGGCAATATCAAAAAAAAGAGTCCCTCTTGTATCTTCAAATCCTCTTTGCTTACCAGATACGGAAAAGGCTTGGCACGGAAACCCGGCACATAATATATCATGTTCGGGGATTTCATTTTCCTTAATCTTTGTTATATCACCATAGGGTTTTATTCCAAAATTTTTCTCATAAACCCTTGACGCATGATTATCCCACTCGGATGCAAATACGCATTCGGCACCAAAACTGCTCATTGCAAGGTGAAAGCCACCAATACCTGCAAATAAATCTATATATGTGTACCCCTCAAGCGACTTTCCAGTCTCGCTCTTCGTTTCCAAAACATCGGACAATGTTAACGCATTCAATTCATATCCCTTAAAGCATATTCTCTGCAACACAATTATCTTGTATTTTATGAAATGTCAAGAATAAATCCCGCTTGCCAAGGCGATGGGGAGAGAATATAGGAGAATACACTGAAAATAAAATTAACATTCCGGGATAGTATTATTTCACAGAAGCCGGAGAAATCTTCAATGATGTTAAGGAAGAAAAGCGATTCCAGAAAATTGAATAAGAAAAAAACGGGGGCCCCAATCTCATCCATAAAGATTGACAAAATAGAAAACGTTTATAAACCAGATTATGAAAAAAATCATTGGATTGGTAACAGTACTCACGTTTATCTCCTGCTCCAGCACCCCCAAAAAACTGGATGCGGATAAAGAAATCATATCAGACCAGGGCGAATTGACCCGCCAGGAAATGGAAAACACAGCGAAGGAAATGGGGGTTTATATTGCCCACCAGATACAAAATGATCTGGGAACCTCCCGGACATATCTGGCTTTTCTGCCCACAAAAAATGACACCACAGAGGAAATTGCGGTCGATGTATACGACCAGAGTATGGTATCCACCCTCATTTCCAGAAAGGTGAATGTCTTGCGGGTGGAAGACAGATCGGCGGCACTCCGGGAACTCCAGTTTTCCCAGAGCGGTGCCACGGAGAATGAACTCGAAGCCGGGAAGATGAAATCGGCCACCCATTTTATCCAGACCATCATATTGGAAAATGTCTTCAGCCACAAGGGAGATAAAATCATTGAGCATACCATTCTCACAGAGCTCCGGAGCGTGGAGACCCAGGCTGTGCTTTTCTCCAAAAAGAAAGTCTTCCGGAAAAAAGTGGCCCGGAACCAGATTTCCTGGTAATCTTCCCGCTTTATGGGCATTAAAAAAATCACCCAAATCGCCGGGATATTCATCCTGCTTTTGGTAATTCCTGTTTGCACGGTAAAGTATACCAAAAAAATTTCCGAGAGCGAAAACGCATTCCGCAACGGAGACTTTCAGGGTGCGGCAAAAAATATCCGCCCCTTGGTGGAAAAAGCTTCCGGTAAAGATAAACTTCTGGTTCTCCTAGAAGCGGGAATTGTGTACCATACCATGGGCAATTTCACAACCTCCAACCAGATATTTGAAAATGCCTGGCAGATGGTCCAGACCCAGAAAACGGAGCTCTCCAAAAAAGCAGCGGCATTTTTACTGAATGATACATCGGATAATTTTTATGGGGAAAGCTTTGAGAGAATTCTCATTCCGTTTTATATTGCTCTGAACCACGCTTCCCTGGGAAATAATGAATCCGCTTTCCGCTGGCTCCGGAAAATGGATTATGAAATGAAAGACATGAAATTCAATGATCCCAAATACCAGCAGAATATTCTGGCTCGTTATCTGATGGCGGTGATGGCGGAACATCTGGGCGATTTCAACGCATCCCGGGTACAGTATAATAATATTAAAATGTTGCTATCTGGGTTGGAGGATTTCCGCCAGGATCGTTATGTGCTGGCTGTAAAAGAAAAAAATGCCAGAGATATGAATGAATTCCGCCCGGAGAATAGAAATTTTGCGTATAACCATTTGATGGAATCCCAAACCTATAAACCGGAAGAAACGGGAGAGCTTTTGATCATCCACCAATCCGGCATGGCCCCGGTAAAACGAAGCCGGGGGAAACTCATGAGCGATGCGGTTTTGGTGGCCACGCTCCGGATTTCCATTGAAGTGGCCCTGAATGCTCGTGGGGCGGCCATGTCCACGGCAGTCGTTGTGGGTATGCTGGGCACCGCAGAAAATCCCATTCCTGAATACCGGAAAATGGACGAAACATTGGGACCGCTCTATGGGAAAATTCAGGGACGGCAGGAGTTCACCTTCCGGCCGATGTATGATTATGAAACAACGGCAATCCGGAATTTTAATGATCACTATGATTCCTATGTCCGCCATAACACGGCTTCCATCGCCACCAAAATTGTCATCGCTGCCATAGCGGCTCACCAATTGGCTAAGGCTGCAGAAGAAAATATCTCCAACCCCGGGTTGGCTTTTCTGGCCAGACTGGGTGCCGGAGCCGCCACAGGAGGAGCGGTGGCCGCCAGCATCCAACCCGATCTGCGTTGCTGGCATCTGCTTCCCGGAAAAATGCATGTGCAAAGATTGTTCTTGAAAGAAGGCAATTATACAATCCATTTCAGTCATCCGGGAAGCAATGCTGTGATCTCTTCCTATCCGCAGGAAATTCTCATCCACCCCGGAGATCTGAAAGTGATTACCGTTCGGTCGTTTTCCCGCAAAGGGAATTAATTGATTATATAGTTGCCACTATCGGTAAATTGATTATATTCAAGGAATGGAAATGAGCTGGATGGATTATGCCGCAATGTTGCTGATTTTTTCTTTGGCCATAGTTTATGTTGTGTATTCTCTTTTTCCGACATTTTTTCTGCGGTATTACTACCGGTCATTGGGAGCTTTCTTTGGGCGGAACATCCCCGTATTCCTGCGGATCCAGCGAAAACCCGTTTCCTGTTCCTCCGGCTCCTGCTCCATGAAAAGAATGCATTGAATAATCATTCAATGGTTTATTTTATTCTCCCCAGAAAATAATTCGCCACGGTCTCGGGAAGGATGGTATCCATGCAGTCGCATTTTTTTTCATGTGTGCATCCCGGGCAATCTTCTGCCGCAATAAGATATGATGCGTTTTTCCCAATGGGAGCCCATCGAGTGGGAAAAATGGGACGCCGGGGAGAGTATAAACCCAGAGCATCTTTTCCCAGCATAGCCGCAATATGGAGCACTCCCGTACTGGCAGCCAGAAGGCCATCGGACTGCCGTATAAAATCCACCAGCTCTTCCAGGGTTAATCTGCCCGTCATATCTGTCAGGACATCCTTGTGGCGGGATAACAAATCCTCCATGGATTGTCTTTCCTGGGATGTTCCGGTAACAAATATCTGAAATTTATCCATGGGCAGAATCTCCAATAGGCGGGAGAAGTTATGGATCCCCCACTCCAGTGCACTGCCTTTGGACTTGGGATGCAGGATCAGGCGGTATTTTTTTTTCTGGAATAAATGTTCAAATGATCCCTGTTTGCCCTCGCTGCTTTTTAAAGAATAAAGGCCTTCCATTTCCTGGAGGGAAATCTTTACCGCATCTTTATCCGGCAGAAGCGGAGACGCCAGTTGCAGATTCAACTGGGCTTCATGCAGATTGGAATTTTTCCGAGACAAGGATAAACGGCGGTTGCAGGTATACAGGTGGAAAAGGCGATGAGACGTCCCAATCCGCAACGGAATCTTTGCCTTCCATGCGGCCACCGAAATTTCTTTGCGGGGGAACACATGGATAATAGCATCCGCTTTCAGCGAGCGGAAGAATTCCACCCTGGCCTCCGGGGACATTTGGGAAATCTCCTCCCAGTCTTCAAACCGGTCGATGTGCTTGCTTGTTTCAATGACCGCCTTGGTATATTTTTTCCCCAGAAAGAGAATCTCTGCATCCGGAATAAAATTTTTTAATAATCCAGCCACGGGCAAAGTGAGAACCACATCGCCGATGTTATCTGTCCGGGAGAGAATGATCCGCTTCATGGTTTTTTCTGCAGCTCTTTGATTTTAGCATACTTTAGAAAAGTGGCATGAGCGGAAATCATCGAGATGACAAAACCATAGTATCCATCCAAAAAACCCAGGCGGATAAAATAGTCCCGGAAGAATTTCCATGCCGGGGATACCAGTATAGAAAGAATATTTACCCTTTTCCCCTTTGCATACGCTGCCTTTGCCCCAATCTCCGTGAATTTGTCCACCTGCTTGATATGATCAGAAATGGTGTAATAAGAATAATGAAGAATATTTCCTTTCAGGTGACGGATGACAGCCCCTTTTTGCATGCTCACTTTTTCATGTATATAGGATCCACTCCATTCTCCGTGCCGGATATCCCAAAGACGGAGTTTTTTATCCGGATACCACCCGCTATGGTATATCCATTTTCCACAATAGTTTGTCAGTCGGTTCATGGAATAACCTTGGGCATCTGGATTTTCTTTTACTTTAAGAATTTCTCTTTTTAATGTCTCATCCGGTGCCTCATCTGCGTCCAAGGAAAAAACCAGAGGATATTTTGCTTTTGCATTGGCAAAATTTTTCTGTTCTGTGTATCCTTCAAATTTATGCTGAATAAATTTTACCTTATGTTTTTTACATATTTCCGGGGTTTTATCGGTGGAAAAACTGTCCACAACAACAATTTCATCGGCTATGTCTTTCACGGACGTGATACATCGGTCTATGTTTTTCTCTTCGTTAAACGTAATGATTACAACGGATAATGGGGTCATATCAGCCTCGGAAAATATCCGGATGTTTTTCTTTCAGGAATTCCAGAAAACCGGCCATGCTACGGTCAATCATTTTATAAACCTCCTCAAAAGAGGAATCAGACATTCCATAAGGATCCGGAACATCCCGGTTGCCGTCCCTGTTTGGATCAAAATCCCGCATCAGAAACATTTTTTCATCCGGAATAGCATATTCATTTTTCAGTGTCCAGTAATTGGATTTATCCATGGCAATAAAATATTGAAAGTTTTCCACATCTTTTGTGCTAACCGGGCGGGATTTCTGACCGGTGATGTCCAGCCCGTATTTCCGGCAGACCTTGATGGAGCCGGGGTCGGGTTGTTCCCCCCGGTGCCAGGAAGATGTCCCGGCGGAATCCACAGTAATTGTCCCGCTCGGTTAAGGGATTTTATCCTTGCCTCCAGTATTCCATGGGCAATGGGGGATCGGCAGATATTCCCCAGGCAGATAAAAAGTATCTTTAGCATAAATCCTCCCGGAAACGGGCTTCCACGGAAATCCCGTGCTCATCATAAAGGTTTTCTTCCCGGCTCATCCGGACGATGGGTTGTACCGCACGCTCCAAGCCATCTCTGGTAATTTTCTGGTAGGTGATTCTTTTGTAAAAACTATGCACACTCACCCCGGAGGAAAACCGGGCGGCCCCTCCGGTGGGAAGAATGTGGTTGGTGCCGGAGTAATAGTCTCCCACGGCAACGGGTGCGTATTCTCCCATAAAAATGCTACCGGCGGAGGTAATATTTTTCAGAATCCCATCATTGTCCTGCGTCTGGATTTCCAGATGTTCCGGGGCAAAGCGGTTGGAAAATTCCACCGCCTCCCGGAGATTCTCTGTTACGATAATACGGCCATTCTTTTCAATGGAATCCCGGGTGATCCGCAGACGCTGGGAATGGGCACCGTCTTTTTCTTGTTCCCTTCGCTGGAGAATCTGTTCGATTTTTTCCGCCACTTGCCGGGCAATATCCGCATCGTCCGTGAGAAGGATGGCCATCGCGTCCTCATCATGTTCCGCCTGTGCCATCAGATCATGGGCCAGATATGCCGGACGGGCACTGGAATCGGCAAGGATAACAACCTCCGAAGGCCCGGCATAGGAATCAATTCCGGCGATATTGCGGGAAAATACATAGTTTTTTGCCGCCGCCACATATTTATTCCCCGGCCCGTAGATAAAATCCACCGGCTCCAGTCCCATCTCCGGAACACCAAAGGCGGCGGCCAGAATGCTCTGTGCCCCGCCAGATTTTAGGATACGGTTCACACCGGTTTTCCATGCAATGGCCGCCAGTATCGGTATGGTCTGGCTGGTTTCCTTTTGCGGAGGATTTAGCAGAATAATATCTTTTACTCCGGCCAGGACGGCGGGGATCACTCCCATCATCACCGTGGAGGGATAATTTGCCTTGCCGCCGGGGACATACAATGCCACCCGTTCCATGGGAGAAAACAGAAAGCCCAGAAGATTCCCGGCAATCCGGGTTTCAAAACCGGATGGGATCTGCTGCCGGTGGAATTCCCGGATATTTTCCATGGCCGTCTCAAAGGCGTCCAAGGTTCCCGGAGAGGTTTTCTTCATCTGGAGGTAATGGCTTTCCATTTCTTCCCTGCCCATAACAGCGGGCGAGGAATGGAACCCATCGAACTTCTTATTATAAAAAGCCAGAGCATCCATGGGGGATTTCTCAAAATCCGCCACCATGGGAAGAATGGTGTCTTTCCAGACCTCATCCATAGCCAAAGTTTTCCGGCTCAGGATATTCTTTTTCTCCTGCAAAGAGATATCTTTCAAATATTGAATTTTAATCATAAGGGGGTAGTTAGAAAAAAGTTACTTCATTGTCCTTTTCATTCTCATCCAGACTTTTGAGTGAGGAAAGAGCGTAAATTTGAATTTTTTCTTTTTTCCCCCGGATTCCGGAAACCCGGATTTTCTTGATGGACAGATCCAGTTCCGCATTTTTCCGGGTGGCATCATCAATGATAATATTGTCCGGAATTTTTTTTGTCAGCTCCTGGAGACGGCTTGCCAAGTTCACGGTATCTCCAATAACGGTATACTCCATTCGCCGGTACGATCCAATGTTCCCTGCAAATACTTTACCGGTGGCAATACCAATACCAAAGGCAATATCATTTTCCAGATAGTGCGGCTTCACCTGGTTAAAAAAATCAAATGTCTTCTGGATAGCGAGTGCACACAGTACGGCGTTACGGGCGTCATGCTCAGAAGCGATGGGTGCACCAAAGGTGGCCAGGATGGCATCTCCGATAATTTTATTCACGGAGCCATTATGGGAAAAAACCAGATCCATAATATCTGTATAAAGGTAGTTTAATAAATCGGCCACTTTATCCGGGGCAATGGATTCAGAAATGGTCGTAAAATTCCGTATATCAAAGAACATAATAGTGGCTGTGACATTCTCTCCCTTCAGCAGATTTTTCCCGGACGATGTGAGTATTTTTTCCACGATGTCTTTGGAAAAATACTGGGATAGAATATCCGTGGTTTTGGAAAGCGTGTCCACCTTTTCCAGCATGGACATTCTCCGGGAAAACCGTTGAACCCAAGAGTTTAATTTGATTTGAAATTCATTTTTCCGGAGCGGTTTGTAGATAAATTCATTCGCATGCTGACCCAATCCGGCCACAGTTGTATCTTCTGAGGTATCCGATGACATAAGAATGACATAAGAATCCTTGGTTTCCGGCATTTCCTTGAATTTTTTCACCAGCTCAATCCCGCTGTAATCCGGCAGATACACATCAATGAAAATAATCCCGGGAAGCCATTCCCGGGCCATGTCCAGACCGGTCTTCCCGTCCGGTGCAATGCGGATGGCATAACCGGAAGATTCCACCAGCTTCTGGATGATTTTCCGTTGGATGTCCTCATCCTCAATGGCCAGAATCCGGATTTCCGGTGGTTTTTCCTGAGTCACGGCGTCACTCCACTGATTTTATTGAGATCGTCAATTTGTTTTATAGTTTGCTGTATTCTTTCAGGAAAAGGTTTGGATGGAGCCAACCCAACAATCCAAATCCCATCCATTTTGCCTTCCCTTGTGACCTCAGGAAAATATTCATTTCATCATAAAAAGGCTTTCCATGACGTTTAAAAACCAAAAAAAGTTCCATGTGCGGAAATGACGAATCCTCAATGCAGGCATTGGATAACTATCATGTGGAAAATCTGAACCCGAATATGGGCTATTTTTTCCAGTTTGGGAAAGTGCTCTATGAAGGGCATACAAAATTCCAGAAAATTGAAGTTCTGGAGTCAGAGCAGTTTGGAAGAGTACTGCGTCTGGATAATGTTTTCCAGACATCGGAATGGGATGAGTTTTTATATCATGAACCACTGGTGCATGTTCCATCCATTACCCATGGTGCACCGGAAAATGCACTGGTGATTGGTGGCGGCGATGGCGGAGCCATACGGGAATTCCTCAAATACCCCAGCCTCAAAACCGTTACCATGATTGAGCTGGATGAAGAAGTGGTGGACATTTCCCGAAAATACATTCCCTCCATATCCGATGGGGCTTTTGAATCCAAAAAGCTCCGGCTTGCCTTTGAGGATGGAATTGAATTTATCAAAAAATCCCCGGAAAAATATGATGTGATCATGCTGGACCTGACCGATCCCTTTGGCCCATCCATTGAATTATACACAAAAGAGTTTTATACCATCATTTCTGATCATCTCACCCCCAAAGGAATATTGAGCCTCCATATTGAGTCTCCCATCAGCCGCCCGCATTTGTTCTCCCGGCTGTACTGGACACTCAAAAGCGTTTTCCCCATCGTCCGCCCCATGACCAATTACGTTCCCATGTACGGGACACTGTGGGGATATGGGACGGCTTCCCATGCTTCCGACCCGCTGGCTCTCACAAAAGAAGAAATATCCCGCAGGTTAAGCCAGCATGGAATTAAAAACCTCCGGTATTACAACCCATCCACGCATTTTGGCCTTTTGTCCCTCCCCGGATATCTGGAAAAACTCCTGGAAACCCCCGCACAGATTATCCGTTCCGGAGAAGTCCTCATTGACCGGACTTCCAATCCCGGTACCTGGAACATCTGTTTCACACCAGAAGAAGGAAAATAACGCTGGAACAATTTTCCATTGGAGTAGACATTGGCGGGACAAAAATCCTCACCGCCGTTTACGATCCGGGGAAGAAAACTATTCTTGCGGAAAAAAAAATAAAAACCCCCAAAAATGCAACCCCACGCGAGACCTTGCAGCAGATCCGCTCCGTGGCCGATGAGCTGCTCCGGGAAATTCATATCCCGGAACAGAAAATCCAGAAAATGGGGTTTGCTATCCCCGGTACCGTGAATCCGGAGAAAGGAGTTATTGGGGTGGCCCCTAACCTGGGTTGGAGAGAAGTGCCGTTTGCCTCCATCGCCCGTGATATTTTTCCCTGGCAAATCCGTATAGGTAATGACGTGAACATGGCTCTCTGGGGAGAACTGCACCATCCCGCCATGGATATGGATGCCCATCCAATGGTTTACGGAATTTTCTGCGGAACCGGCATTGGCGGAGCACTGGCCATTAACGGACACATCTGGAACGGACCGGGTTTTGGTGCGGGCGAAATCGGGCACATCCGCGTGGTGGAAAACGGAGAAAAATGTGGCTGCGGAAACCGTGGCTGCCTGGAAACCATGATTGGCAAAGAGGGGGTGCGACGTTTCCTTCTGGCCAACGGAGGAGAATCCAGAAAAAGCCCTTTCTATGAAATCCTCCGGGAAAAAGATTCCCGGATAAAAGCATCTGCCATAAAAAAAGCTCTTGCCGGAAAGGACCCATCTGCGGTGAAACTCAGAAAGCACTGTTTAAAGTATCTCTCCACCGGTATCATTTCTCTGATCCATATCATGAACCCGAATCTGATCTTGTTAGGTGGAGGCATGATGGACGCTTTTGATGAAACCTTTCTGGATCATCTGCGGGAAATTGTGAAGCGGGATAATATTATGGGCGAAAATGCAAGAACGGAACTGGTACTATCCCGTTACGGCGACCATGCCGGGGTGATGGGTGCGGCTCTGGCGGAATAACGTGTCCTACAGCCCTTGGATCTCCTCCTCGCTCAGGCCGGTGATCTCTGCGATATCTTCCATGGGATAGCCTTTGGCCAGCATCCGCCGGGCAGTGTCGTATGCCTTTTCTTTGATGCCTTGCCGCAGGCCCGCAGTTTTGCCTTTAAGTTCCCCTTCTTCCAGAATCATTTCATATACCGGTG
>DYLW01000015.1 GCA_020721865.1 Leptospira biflexa
AACTTTTGGACGTGTTCCCTGTGCATTCTGATTGGCCAGATTTATGAGTTGTGTGTTATGTTTACGCCACTTTGCCCAGAGCAGATATGACCATTAAGGGAAAAAAATTACAATAAAATAATATCGGAGGTAGCGTGAATAGTAACAAAAAATGGGCATTTCAACTTATTATCACTCTGGGCATTGTCAGTTTGCTCGGCGACATTATTTATGAAGGTGCTCGCGGAGTAAGTGGCCAATATCTGCAAATACTGGGAGTAAACGCTGCGACTGTTGGTTTTGTCGTGGGACTTGGGGAACTTCTGGGTTACCTTTTTCGTCTTGCTTCCGGATTTTTAGCCGATAAGACAAAATCTTATTGGCTTTTCACCATAGTCGGATATGGACTTTTAATTTCCATCCCACTCATTTCTTTAACTGGTATATGGCAGATTGTTGCCGTCTTGATAATTCTGGAACGTGTTAGCAAAGGTATTCGAACTCCGGCACGCGACACCATAGCCTCCCATGCGTCCAAACAAATCGGGAGTGGTTATGCTTTTGGCATAGCGGAATTTATTGACCAGATTGGAGCTGTTCTGGGGCCATTGATTTTTACCTATGTGCTTGTTCGTGCCTCTTCTGGCCAAAATATAATTGCTGCGTACCAGCAGGGCTATGGTTTTACATGGTTACCTTATGTTCTGCTTTTGGGAATGCTCTGGTTTGCTTACACGAGATTTAAAAATTCGGAAGAATTGGAAACTGCTTCTCAACAAAAAGGGGATGACAGGAAAGAATTGCCAAAGGTGTTTTTTCTGTATGCTTTATTTGTCTTTATCTCTACCCTGGGATTTGTCAGTTTTGCTTTGGTGGGTTTCCATTTAAAAAAGCATAATATTTTAAATGATGCATATATTCCGCTTTTGTATGCTTTGACGATGGGAGCAGTCGATGCTATTTTTGGCCTGGTTGCGGGGAAAATATACGACAAGTTAAATAAGCGTTCGGGGAATCAAAAAAGCGGGCTGGTTTTGTTGCTTGCCATACCAGTATCTGCCGCCTTGATCCCGATTTTTATTTTTTCAGATAAATTGGTTTATGTTATTATTGGAACAGTTCTTTTCGGTTTTGGCATGGGATTGCAGGAAGTGATTATGAAAGCCGCCGTTGCCGATATGACTCCACTTGCTAAAAGATCAACGGCATACGGAGTGTTTAATCTTTCTCTTGGTTTGGCGTTTTTCGTGGGGGGAACGCTGGCTGGATTTTTGTATGATTTTTCCATGAAAATCCTGATTATTTTTCTGACCGCCGAGGAGTTGATGGCCATCCCGGTATATTATTGGATGAAAAAGACGATGGAAGACAAAAAATAAGGATTTTTGAAAGATAAAATTCTCCTTGACCCTTTCTCCAATTTTCAGAACGAAAAAAATTAAGCCCAATTTTTGTCGTCGGGGTGTTTAATGGCGGATATGAGTTTCCCCCCGGCTATGAGTTAATCCAAATTGCGACGTTTCACTATTTCTCATATCCACGTTAGAAGACGGCGGGCTTTCTTATGTAACATTATATATCATTTCGGGGTGGTCTCCCAAAAAACAAAGTTCACGGGCAATGGATCATTTACCGATGCCATAGACGGATATGCCGGAATGCAAAAATATACTGGACATGGAGAGGACAAAAAAAATAAATAAACCCGAAAGGGAAATTATGAAAAAATTTTTGGTCACCGGTGGTGCCGGATTCATCGGGTCACACATCGCAGAAGCCCTGGTTTCCCGGGGCTTTTTTGTTCGTATCCTGGACAATTTGTCCTCCGGCTCGCGGGAAAATCTTTCTCACCTGCCCCCGGAATCCTTTGATTTTATCAATGGAGACATATATGATTATGAAATCGTTTACGAGTCTATGCGGGGCACATCGGCGGTTTTCCATGAAGCCGCTCTGGTGTCTGTCCCTGCTTCCATTGAGACACCCCTGGCCAGCGTGAAAAACAATGCCCTGGGTACCACCAACATCCTGGAGGCAGCCAGAAAAACAGGAGTCAAAAAAGTTGTTTTTGCCAGCAGTGCGGCGGTCTATGGAAATCCGGATGTGGAGCAGATACCGGAGACGGTTCCGGTGGATCCCCTTTCTCCCTATGGGCTGGATAAATTCTATTCGGAGAAAATGGCTCAAATTTATTCCCACCATTACGGGATTTCCGCCATCGGCCTGCGGTATTTTAATGTGTACGGCGAAAGGCAGAATCCATCGTCTCCGTATTCCGGGGTGCTGAGCATATTTCTGGATCGCGTGCGGAAAAAGGAGACCCTGACTGTATATGGAGACGGGGAGCAGACCAGGGATTTTATTTATGTGAAAGATGTAGCCCGTGCAAATCTCGTGGCCATGGAATCTTCTCTCCCGTATGGGGTTTTCAATGTGGGCACGGGACATTCTGTTTCTTTGAATGAAGTAATTTCCATTTTGAGAGAAAGTACGGATTATGAGGTGAGGGTGGAATACAAAGCACCGCGAGCCGGGGATATCCGCAAATCCAGGGCCGATGTGTCTCTCATAAAAAGGGAGCTGGATTTTGAGGCGGAGTATTCTTTCCGGGATGCCTTTCTGAAGATGGTTTGAGAGAGGACCATACGCAGTCCATTTATCATATCCGATTTTAACGCATAAGAAGGAAAATTTTTCTTTTCGCCGGTTTGCCATAATACATTCCTGCATCGTATGAAGAATTTGAACAGAAAAAAGAAACTTTTCCAGTTTGTATTTTTTTTTCTGGACGCACTCCTTTTATGGGTTTCCTTCAATGTTTCTCATTATCTGTGGATAAAGAGCATCCATTCCCAATGGGCACTCATTCCGGAAATGGCGGTTATATGGGGTGTTTTCTTAATGACCGGATTTCTGGCCAGTGCCTATGATCTCTGGAGCCGGGAGTGGCAGGTTTCCATTGCGGAAAGATTCCTGGTTTCTGTGGTACCGGGAATTTTGATTTCCATATCCGTGACATTTATTCTGCCCGCCCGTTATGAGGGTGGCCTTTTGGGCAGGGGACCTTTTCTTTCCGGCCTGCTCATTTTTTCTGTATTGGGATATTTATCCCGCAAGCTGATTTTCCATTTTTTTTATCATCAGAATTCCGGATACCGTATTTTATTCATATCCTCGCTCAAGGCTGCGGACGATTTTTTCAGCGACCTTCAGAAAATTCCGCAGAGGATAGCAATGACTCTATTGTATGATCCTGCCATAAAAAAATCCAGCCGGGAAAACCGGGAAATGCTCCAAAAAGCGGAGGCCTGCCGCATTGTGGAAAAGGCAGAATCCTGGAATACCCTTTCTGACTATAATGAAAGAAATTTCACTGCCGTGGTGCTGGGCTTGAACACGGTTTTTCCGCAGGACATTGTGGAGCGGCTGATGGCCATGCGGATGCGAGGGGATGCCATCTATGACATCACGGAATTTTATGAAATGATGTTCCAGAAAATTCCGGTATTCCATATCCGGGAAGGCTGGTTCATTTTATCCAGCGGATTTAATATTCTGCATGAACCCTTCCGAATTAAAATAAAGCGGGCGTTTGATATTTTTCTTTCTGTGAGCATGCTTGTATTCAGCTTCCCGTTCTGGATTCTGGCAGCCATTGCCATCAAACTGGAAAGCTCAGGTCCGGTGTTTTTCTCCCAGGAGAGGACTGGAATCAACGACCGTCCGTTTGTCCTGCATAAATTCCGTTCCATGAGAAAAGATGCGGAAAAAAATGGGGCAAAATGGGCATCCGTGAACGACGCACGGGTGACCCGCATAGGGAAGATTATCCGTGCCACCCGCATTGATGAGCTACCCCAGCTCTGGAATGTTCTCAAAGGAGATATGAGTTTCATTGGTCCGCGACCGGAGCGTCCTGTGTTCATCCGTGATCTGGAAAAACAGATACCGTATTACAACCTTCGGCATTTGGTGAAACCCGGTATCACGGGCTGGGCACAGGTGATGTATCCTTACGGGGCTTCCGTGGAGGACGCCAGGCAGAAGCTGGAGTATGATCTTTATTATATTAAAAATTTCTCCTTTGTTCTGGATATGGACATTGTCCTCAAAACCATACGAATTGTCCTATTTGGAAAAGGACGTTAATTCGGTAAGCTGTATGGAAACGTCCGATTTTATTATTGCCGGTGGCGGAATTATTGGTATCCGGATATCCCTGGCTCTGCGGGAGAAATATCCCCATGCAAGCATTATTCTATTGGAAAAAGAAAAAACCCCCGGAGAGCATTCCTCCGGACGCAACAGTGGGGTTTTGCATGCGGGTTTTTATTATACGGAGAACAGCCTCAAGGCAAAGTTCACCCGTCAGGGGAATGAGGAGCTGACCCGGTATGCCCTTTCCCGAAAGCTGAAAATTAACCGTTGCGGAAAGCTGGTGGTGGCACAAAACCCACAGGAAGAGGAAACCCTGCGGCTCTTGCATGAACGGGGAAAAAACAACGGAGTGGATGTTTCCCTTATCACAGAAAGGGAAGCCCGCCAATTGGAGCCGCGGGTGAAAACCCACGGGAGTGCTCTGTATTCCCCGTCCACATCATCCATAGACCCCAGAGAAATTGTTCTCACGCTTGCCCATGATGCCGAACAGAAGGGCATTCAAATCCACACGGGAGAAAAATACGTTTCCCGTGAAGGCAAATCGGGCGGGGATGGTGTGTCCATCAAAACATCCGGGGGGAAATATTCCACGGGATATTTTATCAACGCCGCCGGTTTGTACGCAGATACCATTGCCCATGGTTTTGGGATGGGAACAGATTTTATGATTCTCCCCTTCAAGGGGCTGTATCTTTATTCCGCTCCCGTTCCTCACCCGCTGAAGATGCACATTTACCCGGTGCCGGATCTCCGCAATCCGTTTCTGGGCGTCCACCATACGGTGGATTCCATCGGCCGTAATGAGATTGGTCCCACCGCCATTCCGGCATTCTGGAAAGAAAATTATCGCGGGGTGGGGCAGTTTAATCTGCGGGAAATGCTCTCCATTCTCTGGACAGAAGGAAGACTTTTTCTGGGATTTGGAAAAAAAGGGTTTGATTTCCGCTCTCTGGCATTGCAGGAAGTAAAAAAATATTCCCGGTCATATCTGGTGAAAGTGGCTGGAAACCTGGCGGAGGATGTTCAGAAAAAAGATTACACACTCTGGGGTCATCCCGGCATTCGTGCCCAGCTTTATAACAAAAAGGAAAACCTTCTGGAAATGGATTTTAAAATGGAATATAACTCCCGCTCCATGCACATTCTGAATGCAGTCTCTCCCGCCTTCACAGCCAGTGGCCCCTTTGCCCGGTATGTGGTGGAAAAGATTGGGGAATAAATCCAGTGGCTTCCAACGGTTGCAAAAAAACTTGACGCAGTCACGCCGGATTTTTGTCTGTCCATCATGCTTGAGCATTTTGGAATTGTCTTCCTCTTTCTGTTTCTGGCATTTGCCATGATTTATGCCGCTATGCTTTTGGGTAAAGTTCTGCGGCCACACCATCCGGGAGGGCTGAAGAACCAGACCTATGAATGCGGTGAAACCCCCATCGGATCAGCATGGGTGAATTTTAACTCACGTTTTTATATTATTGCTTTGATCTTTCTTCTGTTTGATGTGGAAGTGATATTTATTTTCCCGGTGGCCATCGTATATAAAGACTGGATAGCACATAACTTTGGACTCTTTGCTATGCTGGAAATATTCGTTTTTGTTGTCATATTAATCTTTGCCTTGGTGTACGCTTGGGGCAGGGGAGACCTGAACTGGGTGAAAACCATGCAGCGGACAGAAGAAGATCATACAGGAAAATCCGGAAACCTCCCCCGGAGTCTGCAAGGAGAAAAAACGCTATGAATTTATACCAAAATCTCCCAGACAATGTTCTGGTCACCACCGTTGACGGAGTGTTAAACTGGAGCCGGAAAAATTCACTCTGGTATCTCACCTTTGGCTTGGCCTGTTGTGCCATTGAGTTTATGCAGACCGCCGGGCCTCGGGCAGACCTAGACCGATTTGGAATGGCCCCCCGTGCGACCCCACGCCAGGCAGACCTGATCATTATCAATGGCACTCTGACCTATAAAATGGCTTCCCGGGTGAGGATGCTGTATGAGCAGATGCCGGAGCCCCGTTATGTGGTTTCCATGGGGTCCTGTGCAAATTCCGGAGGATTATTCCAGAAAGGGTATTCCGTCCTCAAGGGAGTGGATCAAATTCTACCCGTGGATATGTACGTGCCGGGCTGTCCTCCGCGTCCGGAAGCATTGCTCCATGGACTGGTGGAACTGCAGAAGAAAATCCAGCGGGAAAAATATTTAAGGAAATAACGCCCAGAAGTGGTCAAAGAGGCAGCAGAATGGAAATAGATATCAACCTCATCCAAAAATTCAACACGGAGATGGCGGAGCTCACAGAAACCCGGGATTTTGATAGGGAAAATCTGGCCGATGGAGCTGTACTGCCGTTTATCCGTGTTAAGAAAGATAAAATTACCCAGGCCATCGCGTTTCTGAAAGAAAAAGAAGCGTACTCCATGAATTATCTGAATTCCATTTCCGGGGTTCATATTGTCCGCTCCGGAGAAACGGGATTGCAATCCATCGGGGTGGATGTGGTGTACCATCTTTATTCCATGTCTGCCAGGAGGGGGCTCTGTGTAAAAGCCTTTGTGGAGGATATGGTGCCCTCCCTTCCCACCATAGATACGTTATACCGCAGTGCCAATTGGTTTGAAAGAGAAATTTTTGATTTATTTGGTGTCCATTTTGAAGGCAGCCGGGACGAACGCCGGATTATGCTGCCACCGGATTGGGTCGGGTTCCCGCTACGTAAGGATTATAAAGAAGGATCCATGTACAATAATATGCCCACAACCCGTCCCAGCGAGCTGGAAGCCGCCAATATTCTACGGCAGGGGAATTAAATGCAAACCTTACAGATAAATGACTATAAACCGGAATTGATTCCCATCTCATCTGATGAAATTGAATTGAATATGGGTCCCCACCACCCTGCTACCCATGGGGTGATCCGCATCGTGCTGAAAATGGACGGAGAGATTGTCAAATCGGCCAAGCCGGATGTGGGTTATCTGCACCGGAGTATTGAAAAAATCGGGGAGTTGGTTACCTATGCGGGTTTCATGCCCTATACAGACCGGGTGGACTATCTGGCCTCTGTAAACTGCAATGTGGGTTACGCTCTGGCAGTGGAAAAGCTGGCACAGATTGAGGTCCCGGAGCGGGCACAATATCTGCGGGTTATTGGCAATGAAATGATCCGTATTTCTTCCCACTTGCTGTCCCTGGGGATTTATACCATGGATATTGGTGCGTTTACCCCTTTGGTCCATGCCTTCCGGGAAAGGGAAGTCTTCAATGACCTTATGGAAATGATGGCCGGTGCCCGTCTCACCCACAACTATGCCCGTCTGGGTGGAGTGTACAAGGATGTGAACGATGGTTTTTTTGAAAAAATGGAGAAACAACTGGACCATTTTGATAACTTCTTGGTGGAATTTGATAATCTCATTTCCTTTAACCAGATTTTTGTACAACGCAATAAAAACATCGGAATTATTTCCGCTGAGGATGCCATCAACTACTCGTTCTCCGGGCCCAATCTGCGGGCATCCGGGGTGAACTTTGACATCCGCAAGGCAGAGCCATATTTGGTCTATGATAAACTGAATTTTGATATTCCAGTGGGCAGGGGGGTTGTGGGATCTCTGGGGGATTCCTTTGACCGTTATTATCTGCGAATTGAAGAGATGAAGCAATCGGCCCGGATTATACGCCAGGCAATGTCCCAGATCCCGGATGGGGAAATTCAGTCCAAAATTTCCAAAAAGTTTGTTCCGCCTGCGGGAGAAATTTATATGAGAACGGAGGCCCCGCGCGGAGAGCTGGGGTATTACATCATCTCCGATGGAAAATCGGTTTCTCCGGCCAGAATAAAAATCCGGACTGGTTCATTTACCGCCATGACGGCTCTGGAGTATATGCTGCCCGGAATGATGATCGCGGACGTGGTGGCCTTTTTCTCCAGCTTGGATGTGGTGGCTCCGGAAATTGACAGGTGATATGATGGAATGGAACACAATTTACATACTCATTTACGCAGTGGTATATCTGGTGGTGGTTTCGGTGGCCACCGGGGTTATTACCGTGGTGGAAAGACGGGTAGCCGGACGCATGCAGTCCCGGATTGGGCCCAACCGGGTGGGTCCGCAGGGGAGCCTCCAGTGGCTGGCAGACGGCCTCAAGGCAATCCAGAAAGAAGATATTATTACCAATAACACCAACGTCCTGCTGTTTAAGATGGCCCCCTATTTTGTGTTTATGGGAATGTTTGCCACTTGGGTGGCTATTCCCTTGGGTGTAACCACCATCATGGCAGATATCAATGTGGGGATTTTTTATATTTTGGCTATCACATCCATCGTGGTGTTGGGGCTGGTCATGGCTGGTTGGTCTTCCAACAACAAATGGTCCCTCATCGGCGGGATGCGTAGTGCCGCCCAGTTAGTGAGTTATGAGATACCCACAGCCATATCCGTTTTTGTGGTCATTCTTCTGGTGGGTAGCCTGAGCATGCAGGACATAATCAAGGCACAGGGGGCAAATTTCTGGGATTGGATGATTTTCCGGAATCCCTTCACTTTTGTTACATTTTTCATATTTTTTACTTCCTCGTTGGCAGAAGGTAACCGGGTTCCCTTTGATATTCCGGAAGCGGAGAGTGAGCTTGTTTCCGGATATAATACAGAATATTCCGGAATGCGGTTTCTGTGGTTTTTCTTTGCGGAATACGCCAATCTGTTTGTCATGGGGGCGTTGATCACCACCCTGTTTCTGGGTGGCTGGCAAATCTGGGATTGGGCACGTCTGGGAGTGAATTTGTCTCTTCCGGGAATTGCCTTTCCGGTTTATGTGGAACTGGGCGGTATTATCTGGTATTTGGTTAAAGTGAATATAATTGTTTTTCTGGTAATCCAGCTCCGATGGACACTGCCACGGCTGAGGGTGGATCAGTTGATGATGATTTGCTGGAAATATCTGGTACCCATGGGGTTCATTTCCGCCATTGGGGTGGTTTTCTGGATGTACTTTTTTCCGGAAGGTTCCACCGCAGATAAAATAACCCGCTATGCTATGTTTGCGGTTGGATTGGGCATTTTTACTTTGTTCGCATGGAAGGTATTGAAAAACCTGGTGACCATGAAACAAAAAATAAATCTGAACCCGTTTATGTGAGTTTGGAGTTTGAGGATATAGAAAATGGGATACTTTAAAGAAATATGGAATACCGCAAGCAGTGTTTTTGAGGGAATGGTGGTTACCTTCTCTTATATGTTCAAGGATCCCATCACGGTTCAGTATCCGGATCGTATGAAAAGACCAATGAAGGAAACCCTTCCAGAGGGCTACCGGGGAACTCTTTCCGTGGATATTGAAACCTGTACTTCCTGCGGTAACTGTATGCGGGCGTGCCCCATCGACTGTATTGATTTAAAAGGGGCGAAGACGGAACGTAAAAAAGGTCTGACCTTAATTTATTTCAACATTAATATAGCAAAATGTATGTACTGTAATCTCTGCGTGGAAGCCTGTCCCACCAAGCCCACTTCCATCTCTTTTAGCAAGTCCTTTGAAGGTTCCAAATCCAAGGTGACGGATCTGGTTTTGAAGTTTGTTCCGGATGAGGAAGTCCGCATTCGGCAGCAGGAAGCCGATGAATTGGAGTTAAAAAAGCAAAGGGAAGCGTCTGTGGCAGTGGAAGCCCAGGGATAAAGGGGGAGATGTGGAAGCAATAATCAAAGATGGTCTTTTCTATTTTACTGTCGCGGTTACCCTGGGAGGGGCGTCTGTGGTGGCCTTTTCCCGCAGTATCATCTATGCTGCTGTGGGTTTGATTTTCTCCCTGATGGGGGTTGCCGGACTGTATGTGTATCTGGGTGCAGATTTCATTGCCGTAGCTCAGGTAATGATCTATGTGGGAGGGGTGGTGATCCTGATTCTGTTTGCCATTCTGCTCACCCAGGGGCTGGGTACTCTGGAGCTGTCCAATCCCCAGTTTAATGCTCCGGTGGCTTTTGTGGTTGTGGTGTTTCTGGCCGGGATTCTTCTTTTTACGCTTTTGGGGACGCAGCTTTTGCAAAATCCATCTGCGTATACGGCTACCACAAAAAAAATCGGGGATCTTCTGCTCTCCCGTTATGTTCTGCCGTTTGAAATTATTTCTGTCTTGATAGTGGTGGTCATCATGGGGGCGGCGGTGATGGTACGCAAAGAGCTTCTGGTGTCTTCTACGGAAGAAAGCGAGGATAAAAGTAATGATTAATTTGTATTCTTTTTTAATAATTGGTATTTTTCTGTTTGTTTTGGGAATATATACAGTTTTTACCCGCAAAAATATCATTGGTATTCTGATGGGGATTGAACTCATGCTGAATGCGGCCAGCCTGAATTTCGTCGCGTTTAACTTCTATAGAGGGATGGCCACCGTTTCTGGCCATGTGTTTTCCGCATTTATCATTGTTCTGGCAGCGGCGGAGGCAGTGGTTGCCTTGGCCATTGTTTTGGCAGTGTTCCAGCAAAGGAAAAGCCTGGATATTGACCAGGTGAATGAATTGAGAGGCTGATTATGGAATGGATAAAAGATTATATTTGGGTGATCCCATTTTCCCCGTTTGTGGGGTTTCTCATCGCCGGGATCAATGCTTTTTCCGGAGATAAAATATTCGGGAGGGCTTCCAAAAGAATTATCATGATGACCTCTCCGGCAGCGGTGGCGGTATCCCTGACGGTGGCAATTATTGCCTTTCTGCATATTCTTTCCTTGGATCATGAACACCGTATTTTAGTGAATCATGTGTATTCCTGGTTGGTGACAGGCAATCTTTCGGCAGCGGCGGCGTTTACCATCGATCCTTTGTCCATGGTAATGGCCCTGGTGGTGACCGGGGTGGGATTTCTCATCCATGTATATTCCGTGGGGTACATGAACGAGGATAAATCCTTCTCCCGCTACATGGCCTATTTGAATCTATTTACTTTTTCTATGCTCCTGCTGGTGCTGGGGGACAATATCCTGTTGCTGTTCATCGGATGGGAAGGGGTTGGGCTGTGTTCTTATCTTTTGATTGGTTTCTGGTTTAATGGTCGTGCGAACGCCATGGCGGGGATGAAAGCGTTCATTGTCAACCGCATTGGGGATTTTGGTTTCATTATTGGAATTTTTCTTTTATTCTGGGGAATGCTTCAGTTTGCGGATGCGACCACGGTCAGTTTCCGGGAGATGAAGCCATTGGTGGAAAAAATGCCGGGATGGTATATCACCGCTATTGTGGTATCTCTCTTTGTGGGAGCCACTGGAAAATCCGCCCAAATTCCTTTGTATGTGTGGCTGCCGGATGCGATGGCTGGCCCCACCCCGGTTTCTGCTCTGATCCATGCGGCCACGATGGTGACCGCCGGGGTCTATATGATTGGAAGACTCAGCTTTTTGTTTACCTTGTCGCCCATGGGTTTGACCATTATTTCCATCATTGCTGTCTTCACGGCCTTCTTTGCTGCCACCGTGGGATTAACCCAGTATGACATCAAGAAAGTTCTGGCATATTCCACCGTGAGCCAGTTGGGATATATGTTCATTGGAATGGGGGCAGGGGCATATTCCGCCGGGATTTTTCACCTGATGACCCATGCCTTTTTTAAGGGTTTGTTATTCCTTGGTTCCGGTTCTGTGATTATGGCCATGCACCATGAACAGGACATGCGGAAAATGGGAGGGCTCCGGAAAAAGATTCCTATTACGTTTTATACATTCTTCATCGGCACCATTGCCATTGCCGGGGTTCCTGGTTTTGCCGGATTCTTCAGCAAGGATGAAATCCTGTGGAAAGCTTTTTCCAATGGAAACCATATCCTTCCGTGGCTGCCCACGTTTATATGGGTTCTGGGGGTCATCACGGCTGGTTTAACCGCTTTTTACATGTTCCGCCTATTATTTATGACCTTTTTTGGGGAATACCGGGGGGATCACCATACTTGGGAGCACATGCATGAATCCCCAGCTAACATGACCATTCCGCTGGTTCTTCTGGCAGTGGCTTCCATATTTGGTGGGTATCTGGGTGTTCCGGAAGCACTCGGAGGTAGCAACGCCATCCACCATTGGTTGGAACCAGCACTCACAGAGCCCCATCATGGAGGGCACCATTCCCACGCTTTGGAATACACTCTGATGGGTATTTCCGTGGGTGTAGCGTTCCTGGGCATTTTTCTGGCCTATTATTTTTATATGGTAAAAAAAGAAATTCCCAAAAAAATTGTCCGGGCCATTCCTGCTCTGCACTCTCTGCTATATGGTAAATATCGGGTGGATGAGTTTTACCAGGCCTATGTGATCAACCCACTGCTGGCCTTCCAGAGAGGGCTTCGCTGGTTTGATATTAACATTGTGGATGGATTTGTTAATTATGTGGCAACTGTGACGAAGTTTTTCTCACAGATGCAAGGCAATTTTGATAAAAATTATGTGGACGGAACCGTCAATGGTGTTGCCACGGTGATCCAGTGGACCGGGAAAACCCTGCGTCTGGTTCAAAATGGACTGGCCACCCAGTACTTTGTTTACATCATTGGCGGTGTTGTGATGATTTATTTTGCGAAAATATTGTTTTTATAAAAAATAAAAAAAGGATTTAAGGTAAAAACTTAAGGAGGACCCCTTGGAAAATTATTTGCTTAGTTTATTGATATTTATCCCATTAGCCGGAGCTCTGGTTATTCTCTTTATTCCATCTGGAAGAGATAGCTTGGTTCGCTATACTGCGGTGGTGGTTACTGCCATTCCGTTGGTACTGGCCTATCTGGTATATGCTCGGTTTAATCCCGCTTTGACCGGAATTGATAATATCGCCCAGTTCCAGTATGTGGAAAAATATTCCTGGATTCCATCCTTTAATGTCTTTTACCATATTGGCGTGGACGGGCTTTCTATGCCCATGATCATTCTCACTACTCTGGTGGCCTTTGTGGGGGTGTTCGCTTCCTTCAATATCAAGAAAGCAGTGAAGGCCTATTTTGCCCTTTATCTTCTTTTGGTCACCGCCATGATGGGGGTTTTTCTGGCCTTGGATTTCTTTCTCTTCTATATTTTCTGGGAAGTTATGCTGTTGCCCATGTACTTCCTGATTGGTATCTGGGGAGGTCCCAGAAAGGAGTATGCGGCCATCAAGTTTTTCTTATACACGTTATTCGGATCGGTTTTTATGCTTCTGGTCATGCTGCTGTTCTATTTCTCCACCGGCTCCTTCTCACTGGTGGAAATGTCCAGTGTGATGATTTCCGGTAATTATCCATCTTATCTCTCCATTGAATGGTTGCGGCTTGCTGCTTGGATTGCTCTTTTTGTGGGATTTGCCATTAAAATCCCCGCGTTTCCATTCCACACCTGGCTTCCGGATGCTCACGTGGAAGCTCCCACTGCTATTTCTGTAATCCTGGCCGGGGTGCTTCTGAAAATGGGAACTTATGGACTTCTCCGGATTTCTTATCCTCTTTTTCCGGTGGAGACCCGCCTTCTTGCCCCCTATTTTCTGGGTGCTCTGGGGGTGGTCAACATTATCTATGGTGCTTTAGTGGCCATGGCCCAGACTGACCTGAAGAAAATGATTGCCTATTCCAGTATCAGCCACATGGGTTATGTGATGTTAGGGATGTCTTCATTTACCGTGGAAGGTTTGAATGGTGCTCTTTTCCAGATGTTCAACCATGGAACCATCACTTCCATGCTGTTTATTTTAGTGGGGGTTGTCTATGAAAGAGCCCACCATCGGGAAATTAACGGCTTTGGCGGAATGGCCTCCATTACCCCCAAATATGCGGCGTGGACTGCGTTTGCCTTCTTTGCCGGACTGGGGCTTCCCGGTTTGTCCGGTTTTATCTCAGAGGTGCTGGTTCTGATGGGATCCTTCCGATCTTATAAGCTTCTGACCATCATTGCGGCCACTGGGGTTATCTTCACAGCGGCGTACCTGCTCTGGGCATACCTGAGAATTTTCTTTGGTGAGAAAAATGAAAAATATAAAGATATGGCGGATATTAATTTCACAGAGTCCTTTAGCCTGATTCCTGTGGGAATCTTTGTGGTTCTTTTTGGGGTGTATCCGGCACCGTATCTGAAAATGGTGGAACCCACCATGACCCATCTTAATAATCTGATTATCAAGGGTACACAGGTATCCATGCAGACCGGATTTTTGGATGTGATTCGCGGATTGTTTTAAAGGAAATAAACATGCAGCTTGGTATCCAGAACTTTATTCCAGAGATTATCCTGACCGCCGGTATTTTTTTGACCCTGCTTTTTAACGCACGCTCTTCTTGGGTCACTCGGGGAATCTCTTTCACCGTTTCCATCACCATGGCCATCGCATCCCTTTTGGCATTGGCTTTTGTGGTGGATTTTTCCCAGACCCAAACTGCATTTATGGGTATTCTTTCTTTTGACCCCATGGCCAATGTATTCCGAATCCTTTTTTATGTTCTGCTGGTGTTTATTATCCTGCAAGCATTCCGCTCCTCGGAAATACGGGATTATCTTTTTGGGGAAAATGTTATCCTGATGATGGCTTCCACCATCGGTATGGTTCTGATGGTTTCCGCCAATGACCTGTTAATGACCTATCTGGCCATTGAAATCGTGAGTCTCACTGCTTATCTTATGACCGGATTCCGCCCCAAGGATAAAAACGCGTCGGAAGCGGCCATAAAATATGTCCTCTTTGGAGGGGTAGCTTCCGCCGTGATGCTTTTTGGGATGAGTTATCTGTATGGGATGGCACGTACTCTGGACATCCGGGAAATGGTTTTGTATCTGAGCCAGTACCAGGAAAACCCGTCTCTGGTGACCTTGGCCTATATTTTTCTGCTGGTGGGTTTCTTTTATAAAATTGCGGCTGTCCCTTTCCACGCATGGAGCCCGGATGTTTACCAGAGTGCTTCCACTCCGGTGACAGCGTTTTTTTCCATCGGTCCCAAGGCTGCCGGTTTTGCGGTTTTATTTCGCTTTCTGTATACATATCCTAACCCGGTGGTGGAATCCGAATTGGGCGTACTCATCGGCGTTATTTCTGCTATTACTATGACTGTGGGCAACCTCACTGCTCTGCGGCAGGAGAACATTAAAAGAATGCTGGCGTACAGCAGTATCGCACACGCCGGGTACATGATGATGGGGCTTGTCGTTTTCAACGTAACCGGAGTAAAAGCAGTCATGTTTTACCTCTTTGCGTATTTTGCCATGAACCTGGGTGCTTTTGTGGTGATCACCATCATTATCAATGAATGGGGTACAGAACGAATTGAAGATTACCGGGAATTGGCCTGGAAAGGCGGGGTTCATACCTTTCTGGCGGTGATTTTTGCCGTTTTTCTGTTTTCTCTGGCCGGAGTACCGCCGTTTGCGGGGTTTATAGGGAAATGGTATCTTTTTGCCGCTCTGATAGAAAAAGGTTCCGGCTATTACTGGCTGGCAGTTATTGGGGTGCTGAATTCTGTGGTGGGGCTTGTTTATTATACTAGGGTCGTCAAAAAATTGTTTCTGGATAGATACGACAATCCCATGCTGGTGGATATGAAAAACAAAGACAGGAAGCTGGAAGCAGCGTATGTGTATCCGGTGATGCTGACCGTTCTTGCGGTGGTTACCGTTGTCTTTGGGATTTTCTTTTCCCCGGTTTTTGAATTCATGAATAGTATTCTGTGATTTGCCGGATGCGAAGGCTTTTTGTCCTCTTTTTGTTTGTAGTCTTCGCAGTGTCCTGTTCCCGGAAAACGTTTACCATACGCTTGGAGCCAGCGGATGGTGCTCTCAAAGACACCGCCGATGGAATTGCCATAATAGAGGAGAAGGATTTCCGGGTTATCTTTAAAATAGTCAGTCTGAATGACCTGCTCAAAGAAGAGCTGGATTCTCCCCCCCGGCCGGATGAACATAAAATTCGAGTTCCGGATGCCACGTATGTCCAGTTCATCACGGAAAATCTGTCCGCAAACCCCCTATTTTTTAATCCGGACAAAGCGTATTTTCAGCAAAATCCAAATTTTATCAACCGCAGAATTTATAAGGATGAATTTGAGCAGAATTTTTCCTCCAGCTCATACAAAATCATAGAATATGATAAATTATTTTCTGTCTATGACAAACCGTGGAAAGATGCTAAAAAGAAAATGGTATGCAAACCCGGAGTTCCCTGTAAAATTCCCACCGGTGGAAAAGTTTACCAGATTCTGCCTTTTACCCTGATTGTTCCCCGTGACAGAGTTATTTCCCTGGTTCTGGAAGTACCGTATAATCTGAATCCGGAGGAAGGTTTTTTTGAAAAAAATAAAAAAAAAGATGTTCAAATAGATTTTTATTTAAAAAATATTCGGTGATAATATGAATACTGTGGTAACCTTTTTTTCTGTTCTTTCCCATAATATTGTAAATTATTTTTTTCCGGACAAAAATCCAGACGGTAGATCTGTCCGGAAATTTCTGGTGGTAATCACAGCGGGGTCGTTCGTCTTTTTGTTCCCTTTATTGTTAATATGGGCAGACATTGGACGGATATATTCTCTCAAAGATTATCGTCCGCCCATTCCATCCACTCTTCTGGACAGGAAAGGCAGGGTAATTGCCACCTATTTTACGGACAACCGGGTGATTCTCCAAGAGAATGAAATCAATGAAAAACTGATCCAAGCCTTCACTTCCATAGAAGACAATAACTTTTTCTTTCACTATGGTATTGATCTCCAGTCAATATTCCGTGCCTTCCTCAAAAATATGCTGGCGGGTTCCGTAAAGCAGGGGGGAAGTACCATCACCCAACAGCTCGCGAAAGTCATTTTAACATCCAAAAAAAGGACACTCACCAGAAAAGCACGGGAGGCCATTCTTGCCATTGCTCTGGAGCAGTTTTTTACCAAAAAGCAGATCATCACTTTATATTTTAACGAAATTTATCTGGGACATGGGAATTACGGTGTAGAGGCCGCTGCACGCTTCTATTTTAACAAGTCCTCCACGGAGTTGGAATACTATGAGGCGTCCATTCTGGCAAGTCTGCCATCGGCTCCCAATTCTTTTTCTCCTTTAAAAAATCCCAAATTGTCCTTTTATCGTTCCCGGGCGGTTCTGTATAACATGTTTGCCATGGGTCATATAGACCGCCAAACCATGTACATCCAGATAAAAAAGATGCTGGATTTTTATGAAACCATTAATACATCCCCGGATGTGACTGCGTTTGGAAACCGTACCGATAAGGCCCCCTATTTTTCGGAATGGATGCGGGGTATCCTGGAAAAAAAATTAGGGAAAAAAGGTCTGTATACGGGAGGATATAAAATTTATTCCAGTCTGGATTTGGACCACCAGGCCATTGCCCAGGATGAATTATGGAGGGCACTGGAAAGACAGAATAAGGTATCATCCGGATTTCAGTTTCACCGCCAGATAGAAATTGCGGAGAAATATACACACATTCTTCCCTTGCTTCAGCTTGCGTTTGATTTGCCGGAGATGGATAACCCCCGGACATTGAAACAGTATGAAATTGCCCTGAAATTTTCCCGCGAACTGATGGAATACACAGATTTAATCAATCTGGGGACCGGCGGCGTCCGGTATCTGGATGAAACTCTGGTGTATTTAAGGGAGAACTCCATTACCGCCTCTGTGGATCATGTTCAGGGTGCATTCATAGAGATGGACAACCAGACCGGAGAGGTGACGGTTATGGTGGGGGGGATGCCCTTTTCTTCCCAGAACCAGATGAACCGGGCCATCCAGATAAAAAGGCAACCCGGCTCCACGTTCAAGGCACTGCTTTATTCGGCTGCCATCGATACAAAGAAGCTGACCCAGGCCAGCGTCTACCCGGACACACCGGTGGTTTTTCTGGACCCTGCGGGAGGAAGCTGGATTCCCTCCAACTATGCCGGGGATTTCCGGGGATTTATTACCGTAAGGGAGGCTCTCCAATATTCAGTAAATCTGGTTTCCATCGCCATTGCCAGGGATGTGGGCTTGTCTTCCATCATTCCCCGTCTGGCCGATTTGTTGTACGTAGATCGAAGCCAGATTCCTGTTAATTTGTCCATTGCCCTGGGGACTTATGAGGTTTCTCCGTACCAGATGACCCGGGCCATATCCGTAATCCCCAACGGAGGCAATGCAATCCAGCCGGTTTTTTATACCAAAATTGTGGATGAAAACGGGAATATTTTTGACAAGATGCAGACCGGAAAAATAAACAAATCCGGTGTAATATCCGCTTCTGCCTGTGCAGTCATGGATGATATGCTCCGTAATGTTGTGAATTCTGGAACGGGTACAAAAATCCGCTCTGTGGGGTACACTGGTTATGCAGCCGGAAAAACGGGGACCACCAGTAATTTTCGGGATGCCTGGTTTGCTGGTTATAACCATCGCTATACGTCCACCATCTGGATGGGTTATGACCGTTCCAGCAAGACTTTGGGCAACGGGCAGAGTGGTGGTAATATTGTCACACCGGTTTGGGGTAATTATCAGCGTCGGTTGGCTCCCACCATAAAGGATGAACAATCGGTGGCCAAATTCGGCAGCATCGTATATACGAACATTTGTGCCTCCACCGGCCTGCTTCCCCATGAAGGCTGTGACCGTATTTATAACATGGGATTTATACCGGGAACCCAGCCCACAGAAAAAGGGTCGGGTGGATTTTCCAGTGGCGGGGGCAGTGAGGACGCGGGGAGACAAAATAGCGGAAAAGAGGTGGTCACTCCGGATGATTTCTTTGGGAATGATAATTTTTAATAAAGGTAAAAATCCGGTGGAGGCATAATAAGGATGATTAATCTTGCTCTGAAATACCGGCCCAAAAATTTTAATGACATAGTGGGGCAGATACACGCTTCGCAGACATTGAAAAATTCCATAACCAGCGGTAGCATATCCCATGCCTACCTTTTTTATGGATCCCGTGGAATTGGTAAGACGTCCATGGCCAGAATCGTAGCAAAATCCTTGAATTGCGTGAACGGACCCACTCTGACTCCCTGTGAGGTATGCGATAACTGCCGGGGAATCAACCAGGGCAACCATGTGGACGTGGTGGAAATGGACGCAGCCTCCAATCGGGGGATTGAACACATCCGGGAGTTGCGGGAAAACGTCCGCTTTTCTCCCATGAGTTCCCGTTATAAAATTTACATAATTGATGAAGTGCACATGCTCACGAATGAATCCTTTAACGCTCTGCTGAAGACGCTGGAGGAACCTCCGGAGCATGTGGTATTTATTCTGGCCACCACGGAATTTCACAAGATACCAGAGACCATTATATCCCGGTGCCAGAATTATCCCTTCAAAAAATTTTCCCTGCCGGACATCACAAATCGGCTGTCTTTTATCCTGGATGCGGAAAAAATTCCCTTTGAAGAGGATGCCTTGGGATTTATTGCCGCAAAAGCGGAAGGTTCCATGCGGGATGGAATTTCCATTCTGGACAGCATTATCGCATTTACACACCGGGAAAAAATCACTTTAAATGATATTTATTCAGTTTTGGGAACATTGCCAGCGGAATCCTATGCGAATTTTCTGGATGGGATTAAGACTTCCAATCTCCAAAAAACCCTCCGGGAGATAAATTCTGTCTATGACGATGGCTTGGATTTAAAACGATTTGTTTGGGATGTTCTGGACACCATAAAAAACATCGTGCTGCTTAAAAACAATGCCATACAGAATACTACTACCATCTCCAGCTTTACGGAAAATGCCCGGAAAAAAATGGAAGAAATGGCACAAAAATGGGATGGTCATGAGCTTATTTTTGTATTTAATTCTTTGTTCACACTTTACAATGAATGGAATATGTTCCCGTCCATGAAATCCGGGGAAATCCGGGCCATGCTGGAAATAAAAATTGTTCAGATTATGGAATCCCTGAAAAACCCATCCCTGAGCCAGGTTCTCCAGAAACTGGATGGAATCATCAAGAAAATCAATAATGAAAATCCTCCGGATGAGCCCCAACCAGTGAGAGAGGACATAAAGCCGGATGATACTTCTGATGGTAATGGTTTTTTTATACAAAAAGAATTTTTGGGTACAACGGATCATTCCGAAAAATATAAAGATATATTCAAGAATAAAGAATAGATAGAGGTTCTGTGTACGATATCGATTATGTGGTGGAATCCTATAAAAATCTGGTGAAAAATAATTCCAGAGAAATATTCAAATACATTGTCCTGCCCATACAGAAAAAATATCGTTCCTATTATTACGGAGAATATTCCGCCCTTTATTCGGCTATGGAAGAAAATAAAAAAAAAGATAAACGCATTGCCGTTGCTAATATATTCCAGAAGCTTTTGGAAACTGCTTTATACAGAAAGGATAAGCCTGTATTACTGAAAACCATTTCCTCTTTTCTGTTTTTTATCCGGACTTCCGCCCATAAGCCGGGAATCATGAATAATGAATATGTGATGTTGCTGTTGAAAACCCTGACAGAATCCTTCCGTGAGTACGATGAGCTTGCCTTGGGGAATATGGATGAACAGATGGAAAAAATATTCAATCCAGATGAGCTGGCCAAATCCAGAATATCCAGAAAAGGGTTGTCTCATTATGTTCGGTCACAATTAGATGAGGAGGCCGAGGAATTATACAAAAAAATAGAAGCCTCTTATGTTACAAAAAATCAGGATAAGCTATCCTATTATCTGGGACTATTCTCCGGACGATTCTGTAATTATCCCAATGTGAAATTCAGAAATGAGGTGGACGCCATTATTGAAGATATTACCTCGTCAGATCCTGTATTTTATACGAAAATGAAACACCGCTTGGCAACCCGTCTATACATGGATATCGCACAAGCCATCAAAAGTGGCGATATCAAAAAAGCAGTACGGGGGATTTCCACGTATATTATAACATTCCAGAATGATGTATCCATCCCCTATCGCCGGGAAATGGACATTCTGGAGGAAAGCCTCTATAAAATGATTTCAAAATATAACCTCTGGGAAAGAGTAAAAATCACCTGATCGTCAGGCTTTTTCTTGCATCGTCATACCCCAATTGCAGGAAAGTTTCTGCCTGCTCCCTGCTGAAATTCAGAAAGGACTGAACTCCCAGGTTTTTCCTTGGCTGGATAATGTGCATGACAATGGGCTTATTTTCCGATTGGAGCCGGTATTGAAATTCATTGACTTTTTCCGGCTTCATGGATGTCAGAACTGTTTCGAATGATCCCATCAGCACCAGATCCAGAATTCGCTGGAATGCTTCTGCCCGGTTTCTGGGTAGAGGATTGTCATCGCCACCCCGGGGAGCCAGCAAAATCGCATAGATTTTTTTCACCCCGGCATCAATGAGTGGGGTAATGGGGGTATTCATCCCCAGGCCACCGTCCCAGTAGTGATTTTTTCTGCCGATGGTTATATGCGGAAAGGCCATGGGTATCGCTGCGGATGCCATAATGTGCTGGACGGTGATTGTATCATTGGAGAAAATTTCCAGCTCTCCTGTGCGAATGTTGATCGCAGGAATAAAAACTTTAATGGCCGATGTGCGTATTTTTTCAATATCAATTTCACGGGTCAGGAGTTTCTTCAGCGGGGTTGTGTCCAGAACCGGGGTGTGAGATTTCCGGAAAAACCCGGAAACGGTTTTCCAGATAGAATATCGGAAAATGGAACTCTGTCTGGTGTTCAGCCAGAATTCTTCCAGTTTTTCTATGGTGAATCCAGACGCCAGAGCAGCCGCATTGATGGCTCCTACGGATGTTCCGGCTATAACCCCAGGGTAGATCTTCCTTTCATACAAATATTTCAGTGCTCCCATTTCATAACTTCCCCTCCCCCCACCTCCGCTTAGAGCCAGTCCAATTTTTTTATCTGTTTTCATAAGCCCAAAAAAAACACAGATTTTTGTTGACAATAACAATCCGTTATAGAATGGTTCACGCATGACTGGATTTAGCAGTATAAAATTATTTGGAAAGGGAAAGGTTATGAAAACAAAATCATGGATCATTCTTGGTGTGATGTTGGTGGTTTTTGGGTTGGGCTCCTGCAAAAGCTCAGAGGATTACTATTACCTTAAAAAACCCATCGAGGCAAAATCAAAAATCGCTGTGTTCATAAAAGGGGATAACCAGGTAAAAAATGCGGTTTTTATTGAATTTATGCAGGCCGGGTATGAGGTGAAGGCAGTAAACGCTTCGGACTTTTATACCACGAAGGATGTATTTGATATTAAAGACTTCCAGCGGGTGGCCTATATCGCCAATATAAAAGCAAATTCCACACAGAATACCGCTACTCTGTTTGATAAAATGTTTGATAATGTGTATAAACTGCATATTTACAACTTTGAAAATTCAAAGGCGGAGATTATCCGGACCATGCAGAAGGAATGGGGGGTGGATTATATCATTCTTCTTTCCATGGAGGGTTGGGATAAGGGCTATTCCTGGGCCAGGGCCATTGACCTGACCACCATGGATCTGGTTTATGTACATAATTATCCGGCACAAAAAAGTGACAGTTACCAATCCATTATCCGGAAAATGATCCAGACCATACAGGGCCAAGCCGGCTCCAAAGCCAAAAAGTAACCCCATGAAAAAAGGCGGCTTGCTTTCTATTCTATTTTTCTTTCTGGCTTTTCTAAGCGGAGAGTATCTTTTTGCCAAAGATAAAGATAAGATTGAAGTGGCCTTTGTGGAGTTTAAAAATTCCCAGAATATCCCGGATGTGGATTTTCTTGCCAACTCGTTACCGCTATCCATCTCCAGCACGCTTTCCAAAGATGATAAGTATACTGTTTACCAGCCAAAGGAATTTGGGAAAGCTGTTAAAGATAAAAGTGTCAAGCCGGCAGATTTGCTCAAGGCCATTGATGAGAATAATATTGCCAAGTTACGCAAAAGTGTCTCAGCGGATGCTGTGATTTATGGGGATTATCTTTATGATCCGGCGGATGATTCCCTTCGGGTGAACGTGAAAATGTATTTGGTTTCCCAGCAGTCAGAGATTGTTTTTACAGTGGACGGATATCTGGGCTTTGGCATTTTCAATATCATTGACAAAGTCAAAATTATTCTCACAACATACCTGACAGAGAATAAGTATATTACTAAAGCCATCCCCAAGGGTTCCAATATTGCGTTGATCTCCAATCTAACAAACCGGGAGAAGAACCAATTACTTATTTCCTTTCTCCGGGAGGGGTATAATGTGAAAGCATTCATGCTCAATGATTTCCATTATCTGGAGCGAGGGGAGACAATACCGTTTTATAATCTCACCTCCAGGGAAATGAGTTTGAGCACAATGCCCAGAGAAGATGAGAAACAATTCCAGGCATTATATGGGGTACAAATGGGAAGTGCTGTGGAAAATGTGGAAGCTCGTATAAAAAATGATGCCACCATTAAGAAATACACGCAAGAATATCGACCTCTGAAGCTTGCTGCCGTTAAAAAAATAAAAGAAAACTATTATGTGGATTATTTGATTGTAATCCACTTTGACCACAGGAATAAGAAGATGTACACCCGTGCTATCGACCTGAAAGATGAGAACATTATCTGGATACAGAATTCCATTTCTGTCGCCCAGTTGTCTGATAGTGAGGTTTCTTATCAGAAGATCGCGGGGATCATCATCAAAGAGATGTCCCAAGTTCAGGAAATCCGGTTGGATTTTACGGATGATGAGAAGAAAGAAGAAGGAAAATCCAAACCGCAGGAAAAAATGTAACGTAAATTATAATAAAAAGGCATAGGAGAAACACATGAAAAAAATAATACTATTAATGATGGCATTTACGCTGGGGGTTCAGGTGGCATCAGCCAAGCCGTTAATGGAGAGCCTCGCGGCAGAAATCCAGCCTGGCGTCAGTCTGGCCATTGGGGATTATATGGGCACTGGGGTTTCCGCTGCCTTTGGGGTAAAAACAACCTATCTGAATTATTCCATTGGCAGTAATTATTATATTACCAATGTTCCAGCGGCAGAAGTGAAGGATTTTCCCGATTACAGTAAAATCGGGGCCGGCAATGGAAATCTGGCGGATGTATTTCTCCGGATTGAATATCCCATCCCGCTTTTATTGACAAAATATGGAATTCGTCTTTACACAGGACTGGATGTGGGAGAATCCTATTTCTTTGGTATCTACAAAGAGGGAAAGTACTATGTGAAAAAGCCAATGCTGGGTTATATGGGTAGCGTTTATGTATCCGGAGGATATTCCATTACACAGCAGACAGAGATTATGGTAAGTGTTTCCTATGCGGTTCGCTCCATGAACTATGAATTGGAAACAAATGTTTCTCCTTCCATGTCATCTCCTGCCTTCCATGCTGGTATAAGATTTCATAGTGGTGATCTGTTTGAAATGAAATACTGATGTTTGAGAGGGGGGATTGGGCGATATAGGATTCGAACCTATGACCCCCTGCTTGTAAGGCAGGTGCTCTAACCAGCTGAGCTAATCGCCCTTGATTTTTATGAATTTACTTTTGATACCAACGCCGTTAATCGGGATTTTTTACGGTTAGCTGTATTCTTATGGAATAGGTTGGTTTTTGTTGCTTTGTCAATCCTGGAAAAAAACATGCTTAGAAATTGTTGTGCTTCTTCTTTTTTATTCTCGGCAACAGCTTTCCTAACCTTTTTTTCATAAGTTCTTACAGTGGACTTTTTGCTTTTATTCAGGTCATAGCTTTTTATATTTTGCTTTTCCCGTTTTTTTGCTGATTTAATATTTGGCATGTTTTCCTCTCGTCCATAATTGATATCCAATATACCCAGTCAATTCTTTATTCCTTAAATAATCAGAAATTTTATCAATAGGCAGAATTATATATTCCAGAACAAATAAAATTTCCGGGATTTTCAAATTAAATTATCCTTGTCGTCATACCGGGCTTTTATAAATTGGTTTTTCAATTGCGTATTTTTTTAAGTTTAATATAGAAGGAGCCTTGAAATGTCGAAGGAAAAATTTGATAGAAGTAAGACGCACGTGAATGTTGGAACAATTGGTCACGTGGATCATGGAAAAACTACTCTGACAGCCGCCATTACATCTGTGCTGGCAAGAAAATTCGGGGGAGCTAATAAAGCTGTAGCATATGACGAAATCGACAATGCTCCCGAAGAAAGAGAAAGGGGAATTACAATTGCTACATCACACCAGGAATATGAGACACAGAAGCGTCACTATGCCCATGTGGACTGCCCCGGACACGCCGACTACGTAAAGAACATGATTACCGGTGCTGCCCAGATGGATGCCGCTATTCTTGTGGTGAGTGCCACTGATGGCCCCATGCCGCAAACAAGAGAGCACATTTTGTTAGCCCGCCAGGTTGGGGTGCCCAGAATGGTAGTTTTTATGAATAAAGTGGATATGTTACCAGAAAGCGATCGGGCAGAAGTGCTCGAGCTGGTAGAAATGGAAGTGCGGGATCTTCTGAATAAATACCAGTTTCCCGGGAATGAAATCCCTTTTGTGGCGGGATCCGCATTAAAAGCAATGGAAGGAGATACCGGAGAGTATGGAGAGGGTGCCATTCTTAAGCTCGCTGATGCTTTGGATGCTTATGTGCCTGATCCTGTGCGTGATGTGGACAAACCATTTCTGCTTCCAGTAGAAGATGTTTTCTCCATTCAGGGACGTGGAACGGTTGCTACCGGAAGGATTGAAAGAGGAAAAATCAATCTCAATGAGGAAGTGGAGATTGTGGGAATTCATGACACCACAAAAACCACCGTTACCGGAATTGAGATGTTCCGCAAACTGCTGGATTTTGGTCAGGCAGGGGACAATGTGGGTGTTCTTCTTCGCGGGATCAAGAAAGATGATATTGAGCGTGGCCAGGTTATTGCCAAGCCCGGCAGTATCACACCTCACAAAAAGTTCAGTGCGGAAGTGTTGGTTCTGACCAAAGAAGAGGGTGGTCGACACACTCCTTTCTTTAACAACTATCGGCCTCAATTTTATTTCAGAACAACCGACGTAACCGGTCAAATTCAACTTCCGGAAGGGGTAGAAATGGTGAATCCTGGGGATAATATCACTATGGTGGTGGAGTTACATTCCAAGATTGCCATGGATGAAGGTCTCCGGTTTGCCATCCGCGAAGGTGGAAGAACCATCGGTGCCGGTGTTGTGAGCAAGATTATTGAATAAAAATCATGCAAAAAATCAGAGTTAAATTAAAATCATTTGATCACGGGCTGCTGGAACAGTCAGCCCGTGAGATTGTTGGGTCAGTTCAGAGAACCAGGGCAAAAATTGCAGGCCCTGTGCCTTTGCCCACAAGAGTGGAAAAATTTACTGTTCTGCGCTCAACCTTTGTTAACAAGGATTCCCGTGATCAGTATGAAATGAGAACGCATTCCCGGTTAATAGATATTTTAGAGCCAAACGAAGATACCATTGACGCATTAATGAAACTTCAATTACCGGCGGGGGTCTCCGTCGATATTAAATCCTAAGGGGATTCTATGAAAGGGCTGATGGGAAAAAAAATGGGTATGACCCAGATATGGACAAGTGAAGGAAAAATGGTACCCGTTACAGTAGTAAAGGCGGAGCCATCTTATGTTGTCCAAATAAAAACAGAGGACAAAGATGGATACAGTGCCTTCCAATTGGGTTATGGCATCACCGAGGAAAAAGATCTGAATCTCTCGTTGAAAGGGCACCAGAAAAAATTAAATGAGTCCTCTAATGTCCATGTTTCCGGTTTTTATGAATTAAGGGATTATCCGGAAAATCTCCAGATTGGTCAGCAGATTGGTGTTACAATCTTTGAAGCAGGTCAGAAGATAAGCGTGCGTTCCATTTCCAAAGGAAAGGGATTTCAGGGTGCTGTCAAGCGTCATGGATTTCATGGGGGTAGAAAGACCCATGGTTCCCGATTACACCGTTCCACTGGTTCCGTGGGAGCAGGTACAACACCGGGAAATGTTATTAAAGGGAAAAGAATGCCAGGTAGAATGGGCAATGAATGGATTACCGTTAAAAACATTGAAATAATAAAAATCGACCCGGAAAATAAAATTATGTTGTTGAAGGGATCCGTTCCTGGTCCCCAGGGCAGAGAAGTTTTTCTTTATGGTAAGTAATAGAGGTTAAGAATGATCAAGATACTGGATTTCAACGGGGCAGATAAAGGTTCTTATTCACTGCCGGATACTCTGGTCTCAAAAGAAGTGAATAAGCATGTTATCTGGGAATTGATAACGGCAGAAAATGCCAATATGCGCCAGGGAACACACAAAGTAAAGCTTCGTTCAGAGGTGAGTGGTGGTGGCAGGAAACCATGGCGGCAGAAAGGGACCGGGCATGCTCGTTCCGGGTCAAACAGATCCCCAGTATGGGTTGGGGGTGGAACTGTATTTGGTCCTCTTCCCAGAACATACAACCAAGCGATCACAAAAAAGAAGAAGATTGCTGGTTACAGAAATATAATTCTGGATAAAATACAAAGAAATGCCCTTGTGGTTCTCGATGAGTTATTGCTGAAAGAATTCAAAACATCTGTTGCCTTCTCCGGCATTAAAAAAGTTGTAGCGGCATCCCCTTTTTATGAAGCATATTCAGAAAACCGGAAACTCAGAGAAAATTCCAATGAAAATCGGAGAAAAATTACATTGGTTGTCAAGGAAGAATCTGCAAAAAAAGCATTCAGAAACATTCCATGGATTCAATGGGTAAATGTGGATAGGGTCTCCGCAAGATTACTTTACTACAACCACGGTTTGATTGTCACAAAAGACGCTATGGAGCAGATGGTCTCCAGATTTATCGGAGAAAAATAAGAGGGCAATTATGCACGTATATGATATTTTAACAAAGCCGGTTCTCAGTGAAAAAACAGAGTATCTGCGGGAAAAGTCCAATATCTATGTTTTTGAGATTAGTAAACGGGCCAATAAGCCCATGGTCAAAATGGCCATTAAAGAGATCTTTAACGTGGTTCCAAGGAAAGTAAACATTGTCAATCTGCCCGCGAAGGAAAAGCGGAACAGATACGGCATTGGGCTAACCCAAGGGAAAAAAAAGGCCTATGTTTATCTTGACAAAAAAGATAAAATCGTACTTTATGAGGGAGTTTGATAATGATTAAAAAATTTAAGCCCACAACGCAAACCCTTCGATTCAAGACAACAGTAAAAAATGACCTGATCTCAACGGAAAAGCCTTTCAAGGCCCTTACACAAGGGGAAAGCAATTCCTCCGGAAGGAATAACAAAGGACGGATAACTTCCAGAAGGAGAGGTGGCGGGCATAAGAAAAAATACCGCATCGTTGATTTCAAGCGTAATAAATTTAACATACCTGCGAAAGTTGAAAGCATCGAGTATGACCCAAACCGGACGGCGAATATTGCTCTTCTCTGTTATGCCGATGGAGAGAGACGATATATTATTGCCCCGGCGAATGTGAAAACCGGGGACACTCTAATATCTGCCCCCGTGCTTCCAGAGGTAAAAATCGGCAATGCTGCTGAAATAGGGAGCATTCCCATTGGTACGGATGTTCACAATATTGAAATGCAGATTGGTAAAGGTGGGGCCATTGCCCGTTCGGCTGGATCATTTGCAACAGTCTCCGGGCGTGATGATGCCTATACTATTATAAAATTACCATCAGGTGAGACTAGGAAAATCCACAACCGGTGTATGGCTACTGTGGGAATGGTGGGCAATCAGGAAAGAGAGCTTTTATCCCTTGGCAAAGCAGGTAGGAACCGTTGGCTGGGCAGACGTCCCAAAGTACGTGGTGTTGCCATGAACCCTGTGGATCACCCATTGGGCGGTGGTGAGGGAAGAACTTCCGGAGGACGTCATCCGGTTTCTCCATGGGGTCAATTGGCAAAAGGTAAAAAAACCAGAAATAAAAGAAAAGTTTCTGAAAGATTTATCATCAGCCGTTAGGGAATTATTTAAGACAACACTTATTAAGGAATAGAAGATGGGAAGATCAATAAAAAAAGGACCTTTTATAGACGGGCATTTATTTAAGAAAGTGGAAAAAGCCAAGGTAGCTAATGATAAAAAGCCAATAAAAACCTGGTCCAGAAGATCCACCATATTTCCGGAAATGGTTGGGCTGAATGTTTTAGTTCACAATGGAAAAAACTTTATCCCGGTATTTGTAACGGAAAATATTGTTGGACATAAGTTAGGCGAATTTGCCCCCACAAGAACTTACAGAGGGCATACCAGTCTTGATAAAAAAACAAAAAAATAGGATATTTTATGGAAGCAAAATCATCATTAGGCCAGATACGGATTTCACCCAGAAAAATGAGACTTGTCGCGGATGTCATTCGTGGCTATGAATTTGTGGAAGCAGTGGACATGTTAAAGAACGTCCCCAAAAATTCCTCCACCGTTATATTAAAGGCTTTAAAAAGTGCTGCCGCAAATGCTAAAATCATCAACCCGGACATCGAGGAAGGCGATTTATATGTTAAAAAAATATTTGTGGACCAAGGCCCATTGTGGAAGCGTTTCAGGGCAAGAGCACGGGGGCGGGCGGATCAAGTTAAAAGAAGAACCAGCCAGCTTACGATTGTATTAGCAGATGATTAATTAAAAAGGAAAAATTTATGGGACAAAAAGTAAATCCTATTGGATTAAGACTGAAAATCAACAGAACGTGGGATTCTGTATGGTACGCTAAAAAAGAGAATTATGCAAAGATACTCCACGAAGATTTTCATATTAGAAAAATTGTGGCACAGAAATATCCCAAATCGGGTGTTGTAAAGACCACAATAGAGAGATTCCCTGAAAAAATACATATTAAACTCCACTGCACAAAACCAGGTTTGGTTATTGGGCAAAGGGGAAAAAACATTGAGGACTTGAAAGGTAAAATATCCAAAATTGTCAATAAACCCATAGATGTAAAGATAATCGAGGTCCAGAAAGCGGATGGTTCTGCCCAGGCATTGGCCGAATCTATTGCCATCCAATTGGAAGAGCGTATGCCTTTCCGTAGGGCCATGAAGTCTTCTCTCCGCAATGCAATACGTTCCGGTGCAAAGGGAATTCGTATCATGGTGAGCGGGCGTTTGAATGGGGCAGATATGGCGAGGAGAGAGCAGTACCTTGAAGGGAGAGTACCTCTGCATACGTTAAGAGCCCTCATCGACTTTGGATTTTCGGAAGCGGATACTACTTTCGGTAAGATTGGGGTTAAGGTTTGGGTGTATAATGGGGACTATCTTGAAGTCAAAGACAGCGACGAAGATAAATACTCGGTGAAGAGAAGAGAGGCATAATATATGTTAACCCCCAAAAAGTTGAAGTGGAGAAAACCCCATACAGGGCATATGAGAGGAAATTCAAAGGGTGGCAATGAGGTTTCCTTTGGAGAAATTGGTTTAAAAGCAGTATCGTCGGATCGACTGAGCTCCCGCCAGATTGAGGCAGCCCGTATTGCCATCAACCGCTATGTGAAAAGGGGAGCCAAGGTCTGGATACGTATTTTCCCGGATCATCCTGTGACCAGAAAACCAGCGGAAACTCGGATGGGAAAAGGTAAGGGTGGGGTAGAATTTTATGAGGCCATTGTAAAAAAAGGAAAGATGATTTTTGAAATTAGCGGTGTTTCAGAGGAATTGATGACCACAGCACTGACAAGAGCGGCTTCCAAACTTCCCATCAAGACCAAGATAGTAAAACGATTATAAATTGACGGTATGACTCAAATATTTTTCTTGGAGCGATAAGTATGGCAAAAAAAGATAAAAAAGGTAAAAGTATTTCACTGAATCTCATGAATGAAAGTGAACTTATGAAATTGTATAATGAGAGTAAAAAAGAGCTTCAGGAAATACGTTTTTCCATAGCAACGTCCAGTTATAATAACGTCTCCAGGGTGAAACATTTGAAAAAAAATATTGCCCGCATACTAACAGTACAAAACGAAAGAAAGTATGGTATTAACCAGGAATCCAAATAAGGGGAACGTATGGATAATCAAAAAAAGGCATTAAGGGGCATCGTTGTTTCTGATAAAATGGAAAAAGGCATAGTGGTCTCCATTGAGTACAAAATTAAACATCCCCAGTTTAAAAAATTTATAAAACAGTCAAAAAAAGTTATGGCTCACGACCCGGAAAATAAAGCAAAAACTGGTAATCTGGTGGACATAATTCCATCCAAGCCAATATCCCGTAAGAAGAGATATACGCTTTTACAGGTTGTGGATTAATCGGAGGTTATTATGCTGCAAATGCAATCAAATATGAAAGTGGCCGATAATTCCGGTGCAAAAAAAGTGCAGATTATCAAGGTTGTTGGTGGATCCAAAAGACGTTATGCGACTATTGGCGATGTAGTTGTGTGTGCGGTTAAAACTGCTACCCCAGCTTATGGATTAAAAGATGGTGCCGGTAAAAAAGATCATAAAAAATCAGTTGTTAAAGCTGTGATATTGCGAACAACCAAGGAAATCCGCAGAAGTGATGGGTCTTATATCCGGTTTGATGAGAATGCATGTGCGATTGTGGATAGTCAGGGAAATCCAAAAGGTACAAGAATTTTTGGACCAGTGGCAAGGGAATTAAGAGAGAAGAAATTTATGAAAATTATTTCCCTTGCGCCGGAAGTATTATAACCCAGCAGGGAGCTTATATGGAAAAGACTAAAATAAAAACCCGATTAAAAGTAGATGATGAAGTTGTTGTCATTTCCGGAAAAAACAGAAAAGCCAGGGGTAAGATCCTTGCTCTGGACAAGGAAAAGGGCAGAGTTGTTGTACAGGGAGTTAATTTAAAGAAAAGATTTTCCCGTCCAACCCAGGAAAACCCAAAGGGTGGAAGGGTGGAAATAGAAGCCCCCATTCATATTTCCAACGTAATGTATTTTGATGCCAAAGCAAAAAAGGGTACCCGTCTAAAGATTGGACAGGATAAAAATGGGAAACGGGTCAGGTTATCCGTTACATCCGGAAAGGAAATTGACTAATGGCTAATAATGCGGTGAAAGTAAAATATGCAAGACTCCAGGAGCAGTATAACAACCAGATTCGTCAGGAGTTAAAGGAAGAGTTATCATTAAAGTCTGTCATGCAAGCTCCCAAAATTGAAAAAATTGTTTTGAACTGCGGGGTGGGGGAAGCTACCAAGAATCCAAAGTTGATAGATGGGGTTGTGGATGAATTCAGGTTGATCACTGGCCAAGCACCGGTAAAAACGTTGTCCAGAAAAGCCATCGCCGGCTTTAAATTAAGGGAGAATCTTGTCATTGGTGTAAAGGTTACATTGCGATCTAAGATAATGTATGAATTTCTGGACAGATTAATCAATATTGCATTGCCCAGGGTACGGGATTTTCAAGGTTTGTCCCCCAAATCCTTTGATAAATTTGGCAATTATAGTTTTGGTATAAAAGAGCAAATCATTTTTCCGGAAATAACTTTTGATAAAGTTGATAGAATTCATGGACTTGACGTGATCATCAATATTAAGTCACAAAATCCCGAGCATTCCAAGGTTTTGCTGGAAAAATTCAATTTTCCATTTAAGAAGGTCAGGTAATATTATGGCAAAGAAATCAATGCTGGTGAAGCAAAGTCGGACACAAAAATTTAAAGTCCGAGAATACAACCGTTGTCCTTTATGTGGAAGGGCTCATGGTTATATGAGAAGGTTTGATATGTGCAGGATATGTTTCCGGGAAAAAGCATCCATGGGTTTAATTCCGGGAGTTACTAAATCTTCCTGGTAGTTATGGAAAAATGAGGAAATTATGAGTATATCAGATCCAATAGCAGACGCTTTAACAAGAATTAAAAATGCCCAGATGGCAGGGCATGAGAGTGTGGCTGTAAGCACGAACAGAACAATCAGTTCCATATTGGAAATCCTGAAGAATGAAGGATTCATCGGTTTGGTTACCAACCTCAAGGAAGGAAGTAAGAATATGGTAAAGGTGGAGCTTAAATACTATAATAAAGAACCTGTGATCCGGGGTATCAACAAGATTTCCAAACCTGGAAAACGGATATACATACAATGGAAGGACATTCATCCAACGTTGAATAACATCGGTCTAAGTATAATCAGTACCCCCCGGGGAGTTATGTCCGGGAAAGACGCCAAATATAATCATGTTGGCGGTGAATATATCTGCAGGATCTGGTAATGTCAAGAATTGGAAATAAAGCAATCACAATTCCATCCGGGGTGGATGTAAATCAGTCCGGACAGGAAGTCACTGTCAAGGGAAAAAATGGCGAATTGAAGGCACCGCTTTTCCAAGGGCTCACCTTGGAAATTAACAAAGAGCAGAAGATCCTGAGAGTCAGCCGGAATTCGGAAGACAAGGAAATTCGCCAGAAACATGGATTGGTACGTTCCCTTATAAATAATGCAGTGCTGGGCGTTTCTTCTGGTTTTACCAAAATTCTTCTACTTGAAGGTGTTGGTTACAAGGCTGCCATGAAGGGTAATGTACTTAACCTGAGTTTGGGATTCAGCCATGATATAAATTATAATCACCCAGACGGAGTGAAAATAGAGGTTTTGGACCCTACCAGGATTAAGATCAGCGGGATTGATAAGCAAAAAGTGGGACAAGTGGCTGCGGATATCCGGGAGTTCCGGAAGCCGGAACCATATAAAGGAAAAGGTATCCGCTACGAGACCGAGAAAGTCAGAAGAAAGGCCGGGAAAGCGGGCAAAAAATAATTAAAAGGTGTTATGATGGAATTATCAGAAAATAAAATAAAAAGAAAAGCAAGAATCAGAAAAATTCTGCTTTCAAAGAATAAATCAAAAAGAAACCGGATTATTTTCCACATTTCCAATCGCCACGTTTATGCTCAGTTGCTGGAAGTGAGCACAGGCAATACCTTGGTTACTGTTTCCTCCGCTTCCAAAGGAATGAAAGATTTTCCGGGAGCCAACAAATCCACGTCTGAGAAATTGGCGGAAGTTTTTGCTGACCAGGTTATGCAAAAAGATGCCGCTGGTATGGCTAATGGATATATATTTGACCGTGGAGGCAAACCTTTTCACGGTGTTGTAAAAGTCTTCGCGGATAAACTCAGAGAGAAGGGGCTGAAGCTTTAGGGAAATATTATGAACGATAAAATATCCAGCCGTAAGAGCAAAAAGAGAACCAAACAAAAAGACATGGGTAAACGTAACGTTGTTGTTATCAATAACAACGAGATTGAATTAACTGAGAGGGTAATAAAAATGTCCCGCGTTGCCAAAGTGGTAAAAGGCGGTAGAAGATTCTCCTTCAGTGCCCTAACTGCGGTTGGGGATGGTCAATCCTACGTTGGGTTGGGTTTTGGAAAAGCAAAGGAAGTTCCGGAAGCGATCCGTAAATCCATAGAAAACGCCAAGAAAAATCTATTCAAAGTAAGCAAAAGCGGTCTCACCGTTCCACACCCTGTTGTTGGGAAATTCAAGTCTGCCCGCGTTCTTTTAAAACCAGGAGCTCCGGGTACGGGAATTATTGCCGGAGAAGCAGTTAGAGCTATAGTGGAATTAGGCGGGATTAAAGATATTTTAACAAAAGCCTTGGGAACCAGCAACCAATTGAACGTTTCCAAAGCGACCATTGACGCATTGAAGCAGCTTATGACCGTTCAGGAGGCAAAGGAACGGCGGGGAATTACACTTCCCGTGCTTTTTGGATCCTATGCAAAAATGAGACGAGATGAGAAGAGGAAAGAATTGGGTATACTCGTGGATCAACCTGCCAATGCCCATCAATCCGATGCGGGAATGGCGGAATAAACAAGGGTTGTAAATATGAAAAAAGTAAAAGTTACCATGACCAGAAGCATGATTGGGCAGACGGAAAGGCAGCGAGAAACGTTGCGGGGGTTGGGATTACGCAAAATTGGTCAATCCCGGGTGCATAACCTGACACCTCAAATTTCAGGAATGATAAATAAGATTGGATTTCTGGTCAAAGTGGAGGATTTTAATGAATAACATATCTCCTAATCCCGGTGCACAAAAGAAAAGAAAAAGAGTAGGTAGAGGGATTGGTTCCGGACTGGGTAAAACGGCCGGTCGTGGAAACAAAGGGCAAAGAAACCGGAGTGGCGGTGGTGTCCCAGCGTGGTTTGAAGGCGGGCAGACCCCGTTATACAGACGTTTACCAAAACGGGGTTTTACCAATATTTTCCAAAAAGAAGTGGAAATTATTAATTTTGGGGATTTAGCCGTCTATGCAGAGAAGAATAAATTTTCTGACGTAGCCATTACACTTGATTTATTGAAAGAATGGAATGCCGTCAGGGAGACAAAAAATATTAAACTTCTTGGAAATGTAGCAGACAACCAGAAGACTCTTCTTGGCAGGTTATCCGGAAAAAAATTAATGGTACACAGTATCAGTGCTTCTGCCAAAAAATTAGCGGAAGAGAATAAACTGGAAATTGAGTTAGTTCAATAAAAGGAATAAAATGGGAACTCTGTTAACAATTTTTACTATTCCGGACTTGCGAAAAAAAATTCTTTTTACCATAGGTATTTTGTTTGTATTTCGTATTGGAGCACACATTACGGTTCCCGGTGTGAACTACCAGATACTGAACGATTATTTCCAGTCCACGTACGGAGATGCTCCTGGTTTGACGGATTATATTGACTTGTTTGCTGGTGGTGCCTTTAAGCGTTTGTCTGTATTTGCACTGGGTATTATGCCCTATATTTCCGCTTCCATTATCATGCAGTTAATGATGGTAGTGATTCCTTCGTTACAGAAATTGCAAAAAGAAGGGGAGTTTGGAAGAAAAAAAATTAACCAGTACACCCGCTATGGTACTGTTATCCTTTGTGCTATGCAATCTTATGGAATCACCGTTTATATTGATGCCATTAACAGGGAAATTTACAAAAATCAGCAGATTTTCCTCGTGGCCGATGGTGGTGGTATTGGATTTATTCTCCTGACAATTTTAACCATTACAACGGGAACCATTCTTTTAATGTGGATGGGAGAGATTATTACAGAGAAGGGAATTGGTAATGGAATCTCCCTTTTAATTTTTGCCGGTATTATAGCCGGTGCCCCTCCTGCGATATCCCAGTTCTGGGCGGATATCCAGACAGAGCAGGTGGATATGATTCTGGCTCTTATACTGGTTATTGTTTTTGTGGTTATGATTGGCCTTTCCATTCTTTTGGCAGAAGGTACAAGGAAAATCCCATTACAGTATGGAAAGAGGATTGTGGGAAGACGGTTAATGCAGGCATCCAGCCAGTCTCTGCCCATTAAAGTGAATGCTGCTAATGTCATGCCCATTATTTTCGCGTCTTCTTTGATGCTGTTTCCCACCCAGTTGGCAGGATATTTGAAAGGTGATTACAAAGTTTTTGCCGGAATAATACAATCGTGGTTGACCCCAGGAACCATCACATATATAATCATCTATGTCATCCTGATTATCTTTTTTGCGTATTTTTATACAGCCATCCAATATAATCCCAAAGACATTGCGGAATCCCTGAAAAAAAATGGTGGCTTTATACCCGGAGTACGTCCCGGAGTCCAGACAGAAGAAACCATTGAGCGTATTTTGAACCGCATCACATTATCCGGTGCTTTTTTTCTGGCATTCATTGCCATCGCCCCGGATGTTATCATCAAACTGTGGGACCTGCAAAAATATAGAAGTATGGCTTATATGTTTGGTGGTACATCTCTTCTGATTATCGTGGGCGTTGCACTGGATACACTGAAACAGATTGATTCACAGCTTACCATGAGGCGTTATGATGGGTTTATGGATAAATCCAAAAAGCAGTTGAAAACTGCAAAGATTATGAAATAACGGGGCTATGAAAATGAATATCATATTTTTGGGAGCACCTGGAGCGGGTAAAGGAACCCAGGCTCAAATTGTTGAAAAGAAATATAAAATTGTGCAGATATCCACTGGAGACATTTTAAGAAGTGCTGTTAAGGCTGGAACTCCACTGGGACTTGAAGCAAAAGGGTTCATGGATAAAGGGGCATTGGTACCGGATGCAGTGGTTATTGGTTTAATTAAAGACAGGATTGCCATGGATGACTGCCGGAATGGTTTCATTCTGGATGGGTTTCCCCGTACCACAGACCAAGCTCTTGCATTGGATAAAATACTTGCCCAAAATTCCATGAGCATTGATCATGTTGTTAATATTGACGTTCCGCAAAATGAACTCGTACAGCGTCTTTTAAAAAGAGCGGAAATAGAAGGTAGAAGTGATGATAATTTGGATTCCATCAAAAATCGTCTTGTTGTTTTTGAGGAAAAAACCAAGCCTTTGATTGATTATTATAAAAAAAATGGAAAACTGAGAAATATCAATGGACTGGGTTCTGTGGATGAAATTACCGGAGCGATTGAGCAAGTGATCAAGTAATATGGCAATTAATATATACTCAGCTAAAGAATTGCCACTTTTTGAAGCCTCCGGAAAGGTCTCCTATGATACTCATATGTTGTTGAGGGATTACATAAAACCCGGGGTTTCTACTTATGAATTAAACCAGATTGCTCAGGGATATATTGAAAAATCCGGAGGCAAGTGTGCTTTTCTGGGTTATCATGGCTTTCCCGGATGTTTGTGTACCAGTGTAAATGACCATGTGGTGCATGGAATTCCTTCCAGGGAGCAGGTATTGGCGGATGGGGACATCATCAGCATTGATTTGGGAGTTAATTTAAAAGGTTATTTTTCGGATACTGCGTGGACGTGGCCGGTGGGAGCAATATCTCCGGAAGCCAAGCAGTTGATTGAGGTCACGCAAAAATCTTTGTTCATTGGGATTAAGGAAGCGATTCCGGGGAACAAAATCGGAGCCATTGGGGAAGCGATACAGAAGTACGTGGAATCCAATGGTTATAGTGTGGTAAGGGCTCTGGTGGGGCATGGAGTGGGAAAAAATCTTCATGAAGATCCGCCCATACCAAATTATGGCAAACGAAAGGACGGCCCCAAAATTAAGGCAGGAATGATGGTTGCCATTGAACCTATGATTAATCAGGGTACGTATAAAGTTGTTACGGATAACAGGGACAAGTGGACGGTAAGAACATTGGATGGTAAGTTAAGTGCACATTTTGAGCATACAGTTGCTATTACTTCCGATGGTCCCATATTGATGACATTGCCCAAGGGAAGTGAGGTAAATGTTATGAAAATGCAGCATGCTACAATGACAAAGGAAGGGAACTAACATGAAAGTAAAAGCCAGTGTTAAGAAAGTATGTCCACATTGCAAGGTAATACGCAGAAACGGCAATGTGATGGTTATCTGCAAAGTAAACCCACGGCATAAACAAAGACAGAAATGAGGATAGTATGGCAAGGATAGAGGGCGTAGATTTACCAAACAATAAACGGGTCGTAATAGCTTTAACGTATTTATACGGAATTGGCCCCAAACGGTCCAAGGATATTCTGAAATCAGCAAGTATTTCAGAAGATACCAGGGTTTATCAATTGACGGAAGATGAAATCGGAAAGATCAGAACAGAGATTGAAAAAAAGTATACAGTTGAAGGTGAATTAAGAACTAAAGTGGGGATGGACATCAAAAGATTGATGGATATTGGTTCCTACCGTGGGCTGCGTCACCGGAGAGGGCTTCCCGTCAATGGACAGAGAACAAAAACAAACGCCCGGACCAGAAAAGGGAAAAAAGGCACTGTTGCCAACAAGAAAAAATAAGATAAAGGGATATTAGATGGCAGAGAAAAAAACCGTAAAAAAAGACAAACAGAAAGTTCCCAAAGCTCGGGTATATATAAATGCTTCATTTAACAATACCATTATCACCTTTACTGATATGGAGGGAAACACCCTTGCGTGGTCATCCGGTGGAAATGCGGAATTTAAAGGATCCAGAAAGGCAACACCGTATGCTGCCCAGGTTGCAGCAAAAAATGCGGTGGATAAAGCCAGAGAGTATGGGGTATATGAAGTGGAAGTTTATATAAAAGGACCGGGAGTGGGAAGGGAGAGTGCCATCCGATCCTTGGCCAACTCCGGACTGAAGGTAAATTTAATTAAAGATACTACTCCCATCCCCCACAATGGCTGCCGACCACGGAAAAAAAGAAGAGTTTAATTTTTAAGAGGAAATTATGGCAAGATATAGAGAAAGCGTTTGTAAACTTTGCAGAAGAGAAGGTTTGAAATTATTTCTAAAAGGGGAACGATGCCTGACAGAAAAATGTACTTTTAACGACAGGAAAAATCCTCCCGGACCTCCCGCAAAGAGAAAGTCAAAATTGGTTGGGTATGCTGCACAGTTAAGGGAAAAACAGAAAGTAAAAAGAATTTATGGAGTTCTTGAAAGACCGTTCCGTAACTATTTCACAAAGGCACTCAAAATGAAAGGGATTACCGGCGAAAACTTGTTAATCCTTTTGGAAAGAAGGTTGGATAATACTCTGTACCGGATGGGGTTTGCTACATCCCGTGCCCAGGCCAGAAATTTTATTTCCCATGGTCACGTACAGGTCAATGGCAGGCGGGTAGATATAGCATCATTCCAGGTGAGCATAGATGACAAAATAAGTTTTAATCAGAAAATGAACGACGGCGAACTTGTCAAGGTAAATCTGAAAATGGCAAGGAGCGTTGGCGTAATCGCTGACTGGGTGGAAGTAAATGATGACCAGCGTATTGGGATTGTTAAAAAATTGCCTGCGAGAGAAAATGTTGATATTCCCATTAAAGAACAGGTTATTGTTGAGTTGTATTCCAAATAACGGCCCGGAATAATGCCGGATATAAATATTACAAGGAAAATTTATGGCAGATGATATACAGAATGATACACCAAAGAATTTGCTTAAAGGATTGAAACGTCCCAAGGTTGTAGAGTATCACCATATTGAATCCAAACCAGGTTATGGGAAATTTATTGCTGAGCCCTTTGAGAAGGGTTTTGGAATTACCATTGGTAACTCACTCCGGCGAGTTTTGATGTCCGTCATTGAGGGAGCTGCTATTGTAGCTATCCGGATTGAGAATGTTTCCCATGAATTTTCAACGATCCCCGGTGTTACAGAAGATGTCACTAAAATTATCCTGAATTTAAAGAAAGTGCGCTTGCTTCTGGATGGAAACGGGCCCATTACCATTGAGGTTGTAAAAAAGGGAGCCGGGATTCTGACGGCGGCGGATTTTGGGGTGAACCAGCAGATTAAAATCATGAACAGTGATTTGGTTATTGCTCATTTGAATGAAGATGCAGACATACGGATGGAAGTCCAAATCGACAAGGGAAGAGGGTTTTTACCTGCCGAAGTTACCAAAAAGATGATTGATGAAGTGGGTGTTATCCCGGTAGACGCATTATTCTCTCCCATTCGTAAAGTTAACTTTGAAATCACAGAAACAAGAGTGGATCAGAGAACAGACTATGATAAACTGACAATGGAAGTATGGACAGATGAAACCATAGCCCCTGAAGATGCGGTTGCCTATGCAGCCAAGATTATAAAAGAGCACATGACCGTTTTTATCAATTTTGAAGAAGAGATGTACGAGGAAGAGGAAGAATTCGATGAAACGGATGAAAAGCTGAAGAATGTACTCACATCTCCTTTGGAAGATATTGAATTTTCTGTGCGGACCATTTCCGTTTTACGGAGTCTGGATATGCGGAATATAAAAGAAATTGTCGTTAAGTATGAAGAAGATTTAAGAAAAAGTAAGCATTACAGTGACAGGGTTTTACTCCAAGTGAAAAGCAAACTTGCAGAAATGGGATTAACCTTTGGAATGAGAGATTTAATCCGATAAACGGGGGAAATTATGCGAAAAATGAATAGTGTTAAACAATTAAACCGGCCATCCAGCCATAGAAAATTAATGATGCAGAATCTTTGCACCAGCTTGTTTTACCATGAGAGAGTGGAAACGACAATCGCTCGTGCGAAGGCGGTAAAAAGGATTTCTGAAAAACTGATAACTCGTGCGAAAGGTAATCTGGAGGAAACCGTAACCGAAGCCCAGAAAATTCATAATATGCGCATTGCACAGAAATATATTTCCAACAAAGAAGTATTGAACAAATTGTTTAATGATATTGCTCCCAGATATAAAACAAGAAATGGTGGATATACTAGAATTTTACGAATTGGGAATAGACTTTCTGATAATTCTGAAGTGGGTCTAATTGAATTGATAGACAAAAAAGATCTGGTTCAGTTGAAAGAGGATAGAAAAGCGGTCCGGGATAAACTGCGGAAGAAAAAAAGCAAGCCCACAGAAAAAATAGAAAAACCAAAAAAAGAAAAGAAAAAATAAAATTATTGTTTTTTTTACTTATTAGTTGACAGGACGTTGTTTTTTTGTATTTATAATCGTGGGAATGATAAAATCGTATTCAAGCTTCAGAAGAGTACTTCAGATTAACAGGATTTTTATTGATCTTTTTTATGATGTTCTTATTGCAAAGTTTTACAAGACAAAAGGGCTGAAAAAAAGGTCACTGGGTAACCGTATCACAGCTGAGGTAATACGGTGGGCATTGGGAAGACAGAGAACCACGGGAAGCTTTCCTATCCAGTTCCGTAAGGCACTGGAAACATTGGGTCCCAGTTTTGTAAAATTTGGACAGATTTTGTCCATCCGGGATGATATAATCCCGGCTTCCATAACCAAGGAATTGAAAAAACTCCAGAATAGGGTGCCCCCAGTAAACTATCTGGATATCAAAAAGATTGTTGAGAGTGAGTTTAATATGTCCATAGACATGATTTTTAACTCATTCGATTCTAATCCCATTGCGGCTGCGTCGTTGGCCCAGGCCCACATAGCCACTCTAAAAAACGGAAAGCGTGTTCTGGTAAAAGTCCAGCGTCCTGGAATTGTTTCCATAATTATCAATGATATACGGATTATGCGAAAAGTAGCCGGCTGGCTGGAAAAAATCCCCGGTTTTGCCCGCTTTCACCCCATGCAGTTTGTGGATGAGTTTGCAGAGACCACAATGAATGAACTGGACTTTACGCTGGAAGCTAAAAATGCCGAAGTATTCCGGGAAAATTTTAAAAATGATCCGGAGATTATTTTCCCGGAAATTTTCTGGGATTTTACCACTCGCCGTGTCCTGACAATGCAGTATATTGAAGGGATCAATCCTAATGATGAGAAAGTTATAAAAAAATGGCGGATTGACGGTGGAAAACTGGCCGGAATTGGCACAAGGGCAATATTAAAAATGCTTTTTGTCGATGGTTTTTTCCATGCAGATCCACATCCGGGCAATGTGCTGATTTTTGGACGTAGCAAGCTGGGTCTTGTGGACATGGGAATGGTGGGACGGTTTTCCCAAGAAACCAAGAAATACATGTTTTTATATTTCTATTATCTGGTAAATGGCGAATATGATGTAGCTTCTAATTACATTTTAAAAATGACCACAAGTTCCAGTGAAAATGCGGATATCGAAGGTTTTCAAGAAGAGCTTGCAGAATTAATCAAGAGATGGCCAGGAACCCAGTTCAAGCAATTTTCCATTGGCAAGCTCATTTTGGAGACTCTTACAATGGGAAGTGATTTTGGTCTTGTTTTCAACCGTGATTTATTTCTGGCAGCCAAGGCCATTATTACCATTGAAGGGGTGGGGGCAATTCTCAAGCCTGACCTTAATTTGCGTGATATCTCCCGTCCTTATATGCAGGATATTTTTCGTGGACTTTTTTCCCCAGTACGATTTAATTCAGCCATAGCCCGGGCACTGCCGGAGTATATGGATTTTATGGAAAAATTGCCTTCCAGTTTAATTAATACCGTCAGTATGGTTTCCGATGGAAAATTTCAGATTGAATGGAAAGAATCCAAATTTTCTCCCAGTAAAGAGGAGAGAAAAGGATCGGGATCATCTGCTGCCGGAATTGTTGCTGCTGGCGGTTTCATCACCGGGGCGATCCTTTCCATATCACAAAACACTCCAGGTCCTTATCTGGATAATATCATGGGAATTCAGGGGATGCCATTACTGGCTGTTATTTTCTTTGGCGGTTCGTTGATTCTGGGAATCTGGAGTATATTGCACAAAAAATAGTGCGGAGAGAGCGGGATTTGAACCCGCGGTGGGTTTCCCCACACACGCTTTCCAAGCGTGCACATTCGACCACTCTGACATCTCTCCGTGGTTTCTTCTGTGATCACATTTTGGAGTTGGGACAGGATGTAAACTCTAAATTCCTGAGTTTACTTGCATTCCGGTGCAATGCCATTTACATATTTATGAATAACATTGATTTTCTGTGCATATTCAGCACCGGCAAACCCATTAATGTCCTGGGGTTTTATGCTTTCATTATACTGCTTTAGCAAATTTTTTGATTGTGGAGTATATGACCAATGCCATCGTTCCATTTCATAACCGTTTTCCCGGCTTCCTCCATCAGATTTTTTAGCCGAATAGGGCATGCAAAAACCGTATTTCCCTGCATTTTTCCGCATCCACTGGAAATCCCGGATTCCCTTTTTATTTTTGATGAAATATTGGTTATCCAGGGCAATTATATCAATGTCCGTACCCCAGTGATGGCGGGAGGTGCCGGGCATGGAGCTATATTTGAGAATGGCCAACGCTCTTTTGTATGAATCAGGAAATTTTAATTTATAAGTATTGTTATACTTTTTCTCCCAGATAGATTTTTGCTGATAAAATGTTCGTATTCCGGATATAATGGGTAATTGGATATTTTCCCTCGCTGCTTCCTGATACATTTTTTTATAGGATTCGTATGCCTCTTTTTGAAGATAAATAATTCTGCTTTTATCCGCCAGATATTTTTTTTCAACCATAATAAAATTGGACTGGGTTGAAGGTGAAAATTTCCCCAAAAGGATATCTTTTTTGTGAGTTTCAGTATTTCCCATTAATGGTTGAAAGAAAAATATAAGAGGAAGGGGCACCAAAAACAGGATAACGAGATATTTAAACATTTTCATGTCCCCAAGATGGGAATCCAACTGCTTTTGTAAACTTAATTAGCATTCGATAAAAAATTATTTAACAAAGCCCATTTCCAGCCGATTTATTAGTATACTTAAAAATGAGGGGAGAAATGGAATCACAAATACTGAAAAAATATACCGATTATTTAAAATATGAAAAAGGCCTGTCAGGAAACAGTATATCATCTTATGTTTCTGATCTGCAAAAATTGACAAAATTTCTGCTAAAAGAAAATAAAGATTTTTCCGTTGCTACGGCCAAGGACATTCAGTCTTTCCTGAGAGAAGAAAACAAGAAAAAAATATCCCAAAGGACCAGAGCCCGCGAAATTGCAGCGTTCAACCAGTTTTACCGGTTCCTCCTTAACAATGATGAAATCCAGATTAATCCCATACAAGATATGGAAAGACCCAAACTGGAGAGGGTTCTCCCTGATTTTTTGTCCCGTAACGAAATAAAAATACTATTTCAGAGTTTCAATGAAAATGACCCATTGGAATTTCGGGATAAAACTATGTTTGAATTAATGTATTCATCCGGTTTGAGAATATCCGAAGCGGTGAATTTGAAAATCCATGATTTGGACACAAAAAACTGTTTTATAACAGTGCTCGGAAAAGGTGATAAGAAACGAATTGTCCCTTACGGCGAAATTGCGAATGAACTTCTGGATAAATACATTGGCGTGATTCGTCCACAGCTATTAAAAGATGAAAATAATGCGTACCTGTTTATTTCAAGGAAAGGTGGTCATCTGGACAGAAAGAGTGCGTGGAGAATTCTGAAGAAAAAAATAGAAAAATTAAATATTCTGAAGAACATAACCCCGCATACACTTCGCCATTCTTTTGCAACCCACATGATGCAGAGCAATGCGGATATTCGGTCCGTGCAGGAGCTTTTGGGGCATATGGACATTTCCACAACGCAGATATATACACACATGGCTTCCAATGAGACAAGGGAAGCACATAAGCTGTATCATCCACGCTCGTGAAAATAATTTTATACTTTACCATAAATTAAGGGTGTAATAAATCGTACTATGGAAAATGATAATACAGAAAGAATAGAAAAAATCAGAAAAACCATTAAGCAATATGAAGGCATTGTGCGGACTTCAACGAATCAGGAAACCATCTCACGAATTAAAAAAGAATTGGCGGCTTTGAATAATGAATTAAAAATTCTGGCTCCGGAAGGTTTTGAGTTTGAAGAACCGGTGGGTAAAACAGTGAGCCGCAAAAAAAGCATACAGGAAAAAATCGCTGCGTATTCCATGCTCTCTGCTTTTTCATATTCTCCTTTTGTGGTTGGGAATGATGATGAGGATATTGAAATTCTGGCGTTTATCATGAAATACTGGCAGGAGGAGTTCATGCCAGCCTTGGGAGATTCTCATGTTAAGCTGGAATTTTCTTTTTCCGCAGAAAGAGATCATCACTATATGGAAGTGGAAAATCTGAACCGCCTCCTCAATGTAATGAAGCAGAGTGTGGAAGATTATGCTAAGGCAATCCGGGAAGATGTGAAAATGCAGATGCGGGAAACCAAAAGAAAACATGCCCGTTATCTCATATTTGAAGCCGCAAAATTTTTGAAAAAGCAAAAAGAATACTGGGAAAAAATCAGAGATGGTATTGCCATGGGTGGCCAAAGCTGTATGAATCCTACGGATAAAATCGTATTTAATAAAAAATTTGAGAATGCCACCTTTTTTGAGAATTATCTGGTGAGAGAGGTCATTGATCGGACGATTTTGTTTATCAATGAATCCATTGAATTACTGAATCTGCCAGAATTACCGGAACAAAAATCGCCTTAATATCCTGATCCTCCGGGCGGTTTTGGGATAATCCCTGCGGATGTAGTCCGCATAAAATTTCTTTTCCAGAAAAAGAGCGAGGGATTCCAAAAGCTCGTCATCCTTTTCTTTTCGAATGGTTAATGGAGTCTCAAAGCTGGTTACTGGAATTTTGTTTCGTAAAAGCCAGCGGGAATAAAATCCCGGGAAGTATTCCCCAATTGGTTTAATTTTTTCCATTGCATTAAGGATTTCCAATATCTGTGCATGACCTGCTAAGATGGAGTATTGGAGGGTGGAGAGGCAGGATGTATCCAGCGATAACTTGTTTTCTTTGGCGGGGCAGTCATAAACCAAGCATATTCCCTCTCCGTAAAAACCAAAATTCTGGGGATGCTCCCATCGGCACATGGATGGATTTACATTGGCCGATGGGTGGACCATGCAACCAGTTTTATTTCCTTCAATAATTCCCAGGAAAGGGCAAATATAAATATCATCTTTTATCTTAAAATTCTGAATAATTTTTTCACGCCGTGCCCGGTACTGTACCAAATTCTCCGCGATGCTCGCGTCAACATTACGGAATTCACTTGTCTGGGTTTCCAAGAAGCTTATCTTCTCTTTGGGGGATAAATTAAGATTATGTATCCCGCAGCAGGTACTGCAGGATACATTTCTTTTCTGGCAGGATACTCTCTGGGTATCCTCAGATTTTGGGGATGCTGGCAAACCCTTCTTCCAGAACGGATTCCGGGAGGGCACTGTCTGCCATTTTCCCGGAAAGGAAGCTGGTATACGCTGCCATGTCCACATGACCATGCCCGGAAAGGTTAAAAAGAATGGTCTTGCTTTTTCCTTCTTGGTCGGCTTTGCGGGCTTCCACGATGGCGGCGTGGATGGCATGGTTGGATTCAGGAGCGGGAAGGATACCTTCTGACCGTGCAAATAACAGAGCGGATTGGAATACTTCTCTCTGTTCATAGGATTGGGCTTCAATATATCCCTCTTTCAGCATTTGCGAAGTCAGTTGGGAAGCCCCATGATACCGCAGGCCACCGGCATGAATTCCCGGCGGCATGAAATCATGTCCCAGAGTATACATTTTAATCAGCGGGGTCAATCCGGCCACGTCTCCAAAATCATACTCATACTTTCCACGGGTTAAAGTGGGGCAGGCTTTGGGTTCCACGGCGATGATGCGGTAATTTTTCCCTGCGAATTTTTCTCTGAGAAATGGGAACGAAAGTCCGGCAAAGTTGCTACCGCCCCCATGGCATCCTATGATAATATCTGGATCATCTCCTGCCATTTTCATCTGGAGAATGGCTTCCTCGCCTATAATGGTTTGATGAAGAAGGACGTGGTTCAACACGGAGCCCAAGGAATAGTTGGTGTCTTTATTCTGAGCAGCCTCTTCCACGGCTTCGCTGATGGCAATCCCCAGGCTTCCAATGGAATTGGGGTCTTTTGCCAGAACAGCTCTTCCGGATTCTGTTTTATCGGTGGGGGAGGGATACACCTCACCACCCCAGGTTTCTATCATTGCCCGACGGTAAGGTTTCTGTTCATAAGAAATTTTTACCATGTATACTTTTACGTGAAGTCCAAAGTAATTGCCGGCGAAGGACAAAGCGGAACCCCACTGTCCGGCACCGGTTTCTGTGGTTAGCTTGGTGAAACCCTCTTTTTTGTTATAGTATGCCTGGGGTATCGCAGTGTTGGGTTTGTGGCTTCCAGCAGGCGATACACCTTCGTATTTATAGTAAATTTTTGAATGTGTTTTGAGAGCCTTTTCTAATTGGTGAGCTCGGTAGAGAGGGGATGGTCGCCACAAAGAATAAACATCCATGACTTCATCCGGAATGGGGATGAATCTTTGCGTGCTTACTTCCTGTTCAATCAGGCTCATGGGAAAAATGGGCGAGAGGTCCTCCGGGGTTACCGGTTTTTTGGTACCGGGGTGCAGTACTGCTTCCGGCGGATTGGGCATATCGGCCATTATGTTATACCAGTTGCGGGGCATGTCTTTTTCATTTAACAGATATTTGGTTGTTTTCATTCAGATCCCTTTATAAATTTAGTCTTGATTCTTAGACAAAGATATTTTTAATTTCCATGGGGCAAGTATTTCTTATATTCCAGTGAAAATATTTGACCAAAAAATTTGGGCGGAGGGTACAGTGAAAAAGCAGGAAAAATTTAATATACTGGTAATCAATCCCGGTTCCACGTCCACCAAAATCGGGTTTTTTGTCAATGAGCAGCCCCAGGATGTTGTGAATATACATCATGAGGCAGAGGAACTCTCCGGATTCCGGAGTGTCTTGGATCAGTCTGATTTCCGTAAAAAGGCGATTTATGACCATTTGCATAAAAATTATCCGGAAGTGCACTTCCATGGGGTTGCTGCTCGCGGTGGCCTCATCCAGCCCGTTCCCGGAGGAGTATATCTTGTGGATAAGGATATGCTGGAGGATTTACGAAATGCCGCTATCCAGCATGCTTCCAATCTGGCTGCGGTCATCGGCCAGGAGATAGCGAAGGAGTATGGCGTGAAAGCATATATTATGGATCCAGTTATTGTTGATGAAATGGATGCTGTGGCCCGCTATTCCGGACATCCGGATATCCGTCGCTCTCCCATTTTTCATGCCTTGAATCAGAAAGAGGTGGCCCGACGGTATTCGCTTTCAATGGGGAAAAAATACACATCCTTGAATCTGATTGTCTGCCACATTGGTGGTGGAATCAGTGTGGGAGTGCATCGCCGGGGAAAAGTGGTGGATGTGAACAATGCCATAACCGGTGAAGGCCCGTTTACGCCGGAGCGTTCCGGAGCATTGCCGGCTATGGATATGATAAAATTGATACAATCCGGGGCGATTGATTTTCCCAGGGCCTTAGCGATGCTCCAGGGTAAAGGCGGTCTGGTGGCGTATACCGGAACGTCCGATGTGGAGGAAATACAACGCCGCATCCGCTCCGGCGAAAAAAATCTGGAAGAGATATTAGACGCTTTTGTGTACCAGATTGCCAAAGAAATCGGGGCGGCTTCCGCAGTATTGAAGGGAAAAGTGGACGGGATCCTTATCACCGGGGGCGTGGCCCATGATACCCGAATTGTAAGAAAAATAAAGTCCTATGTTTCACACATCGGCCAGGTTGCGGTATATCCGGGTGAGCATGAATTAAGTGCTCTGGCGTCCGGAGTGTACCGGGTGCTGACCGGTAAAGAAAAAGTCCGGAATTATGCGGCTTCCATCATAAAGCGGCCATAGCCATGGAATAAAGCTTTGTCTCTTCATCATCCGTGCGGGAGGTGAACACAATGGGCGAGGCGGCACCGGTGATAAATGCCCCCACCTTACCTCCGGAGAAGAAGACATTTGCTTTATAAATTGCGTTTGCCACTTCTATGTTGTGGGCAAGAAGTATATCCGCATCTCCCGCCACTTCACTCCGGATTTTTTTATGAATGGCCGCCTCTTTGGAAATGGCATTGTCCATGGCCAGAGGACCATCCACCAAAACATTTCCTAATTGACCTCTTTCTGACATTTTGGACAATGCGGCGGCGTCCAGAGTGGCCGGCATATCCGGATTGACCACTTCCACCGCTGCAAGCACGGCCACCTTGGGTATGGCAATGCCCAGCCTCTGCATGACGGCTACAGAATTGTTCACCAGTTCCACTTTTGTGGCAAAATCCGGGGCAATGTTCATCCCGGCATCGGTGAGGGCGAGGAGCTTATGGTACGCCGGGATTTCAAACACCCCAATATGGCTCAGGACCTTAGATTGCCGCAGGCCGTATTCTTTATTCAAAATGTGTCGCAAGCACTGGGCACTGGTGATATTGCCCTTCATAATGATATCCGCTTTTTTGTCATGAGTGGCTTTCACCGCTTTCATACAGGCGATGGAATCTTCTTCCTCATGTTCAATGTCTATCCCGGAAAGAGAGACGCCATTCTCCTTGGCTATTTTTTCTATGTCAGGTTTATTTCCAAACGCAACCACTCTGGCAATCCCATGGCGAATGGCCATTTCCGCTGCCAGAAGAACATGATGATCCTGGGCCACGCTCACGGCGATGGTTTTTTTCCGGGCCTGGGTTTTTGCCATATTCAGAATTTCTTTTAGAGAGCGGATATTTTCCATGGGATAAATTTTATATTTGTGATGCCCAGTCAAGCCGCCATAATATGTGACTGCTTCAATA
>DYLW01000060.1 GCA_020721865.1 Leptospira biflexa
CAATCCTTTCAAAGCCGATTGAGATTTCCTGACAAATGGTGGAATTAATCCTAATGGGATGGAGAATATATCTCCAAGGGGTCGCCCTTCCCCTTGTCAAACCATGGTTTAACGAAATGCGTAACATCTGCTCTCATTAAAGATGGTATAAGACTCTCCTTTAGCCCATTGCTCAAAACTATCCATTTTATAATACATAAAATCCTGCAGGATGTATAGTATTTGGGGGATTTACCTTTCGCCTCAATGACCAGAACGTCAATTTTTTTGGGGATTTGAACAGTTTAAATTCGCCGGGCACCTCTACGAACAATGACCATAAAAATATTTTACGCCATCACTCCGTTTCGTAAACGCAACGAGATGGAAAGCTACACGAATCCTCTGGTTACCCTGCATGAAATCACCCTGGGTCTTTTATCCGAAGAAAATCCGGAAAATCTGTTCCACGCCATGCTGGATACAGCCATTGAACTGACGGGAGCCGATTCCGGGAGTATTGCCCTGCTGGATGATGATCGGAAATATTTGAAAATCCACGCGTTCCGGGGGTTAGATGGGGACACACCAGAAAAGGTACAGTTGAAAATTGGAGAAGGCGTAACCGGAAGGTGTATACTCATCGGCAAGACCAGAAACGTGGGAAACACAAAAGAAGACCCCTATTATGTGGAAGTCCGTTCGGACATCCGCTCCGAGCTTGCGGTTCCGCTGAAAATTGGCAATAAAGCTTTTGGGGTGATCTCTGTGGATTCCTCCAGGGAGAACAACTTTAATTCTGATCATGAAGAATATATTGAACTGCTGGCAAATTATGCTTCCATCATTTTCACCAATAAAAACGCCCTGGAGCATTTACGCCACCGCAGTAGTATCCAGGATTTGCTTCTGGAATTGAGCAGCTATCTGGGCAAGTCTGATGATATCCATAAAATTTATGAGGATATGTTCCGCGTTCTGGAAAAAAACATCCGTCTGGGCAGGGGTGCCATTTATCTTTATGACGATGTCCGGGATGAGCTTTTTGTGGTGGCGGGGGAAAACTATACCGATGAGCAGATACTGCTGGCTGTCTATAAACCGGGGGAGGGCATTACAGGGAAGGCATTCTCGGACAAAAAAATCATCGCCATACAGGACACCAGTAAAGAGAAACGCTTTCTGAATAAAACCGGAGCGGAGAGAAATTCTGTGAGTTTTTTTGCCGCACCCATCGTCCTTGCGGAAAAAGTATATGGGGTTCTGACTCTGGAATTTGCGTATGAGAATGTTTCCAAATTTGAAGACTACCAGTTTCTGGTGCAGATTTTATCATCCTTTCTGGCACAGGCAATCCAGATACATTTATTGGTGGAAAAATCCCGGGAAGAAATCCGCAGTGAAAACCTGGCTTTGAAAAGAGAGCTGAATAAAACATACTCTTACCATAACATCATTGGAAAATCCAAAGCCATGATTTCTCTTTTTGAAAAAATGCAGATGGCGGCGGATTCCTCCGCATCTGTCCTGTTAATGGGTGCATCGGGAACGGGAAAAGAACTGATTGCGTCCAGCCTGCACTATAATTCCATACGGAACCAGAAAAATCTGGTGAAGATCAATGTGGCTGCCATCCCCAATGATCTGCTGGAAAGTGAATTATTTGGTTACGTGAAAGGGGCATTCACCGGGGCGGATGAGGAAAAAAAGGGAAAATTTCTCATCGCCCATGAGGGGACGCTGGTTCTGGATGAAATTGGAGAAATGCACCCTTCTCTCCAGGCAAAGCTGTTGCGGATTCTTCAGGAAAAGGAATTCAGCCCATTGGGTAGCAATCATGTATACAAGGTGGATGTACGGATTATTGCTTCCACCAACGCAAATCTGGAAGACAAGGTGAGGAAGGGGGAATTCCGGGAAGATTTATACTACCGGCTGAACGTGATCCGCCTGGAAGTACCCTCCCTGCGGGATAGAAAGGAAGACATTCCCCTACTGGTGCAGTTTTTTCTGGATAAAACGATGAAGAACAATAACAGAAAATCCGTGACCCTTTCTCCCGCTGCCATCCAGAAACTGATGGACTATGACTATCCGGGGAATGTGCGGGAACTGGAAAATATCATAGAAAGATCCGTGATCCTGTCCTCTCTGCCCATGCTGGACGCAGAGGATATCCAGATACAGGCATTTTCCCAGACGCAAATTCCAGAGGAAAAAGCATTAGCAAGACAAAATGTGCCCATGGGCATTTCCGATGGAAAAGCGAACTGGATTAATTATTCGTCCTTAATGGCAGACCATCCCGGAGAAGATATATTGAAATTTGCCGTTGAGAAGGTGGAAAAAGAAATCATCGCACACTTTCTGAAAAAAAATCTCTTTAATAAAAGTAAAACGTCCCGCCTGCTGGGTATTAACCGCCTTACGCTGGATAAAAAAATCAAAGAATACGGTATTCTGGAAGAATTGATGGATGACGGCAATGGGTTCCACTGATTCCATTCTGGCGGGGAAAAACTGCTTCCATCTGATCCATAAACCCCCGGGGATTCCTTCCCGGAAATATGTCCTGTCTCTTCTGAACATCTCCGGGAAGGACAAATTCGGGATAGAAGGCATCCTGGATCCTTTTGCGGATGGATTGCTCATTGCCGCCACGGGATACTGCACCCGGTTTTTGCCTTTGTTTCACTCTCTTCCCAAAGAATACGCCGGCACCATTATTTTGGGGATTTCCACCGACACTCTGGACAAAGACGGGAATATTACCGCCACTTCTCCGGTTCCGCCTCTGGAAGATTCACAAATCCAGGAAGCCATGAAAAAATTTGCCGGAAGAATAAAACAGATTCCACCCATTTTCTCCAATACCAGAATTAAAGGGAAAACAGCACGCTCTCTGGCCAGAAAACATCCCGCTTCCGGTGAAGAACTGGCGGCAAAAATGCCGGAAAAAACCGTGGAAATTTTCTCCTTTGAGCTGCTAAAATGGCATCCGCCGGAAATACACTTCCGGGTCACTGTTTCCGCCGGCACATATATCCGGAGTCTGGCCAGGGATCTGGCTTTTGCCTTGGGGACCCACGGCCATTTATCTTCCCTGACCAGAAATAAAATCGGACGGATGGAGGCTTCCCCGGAAGAATTCCCGGAATGCCGTAGTGCGGATGAGATTATCCAATGGATCCCCCGCTTGCGGTTGGATGATTTCCAAATCCGCAATCTCTTTTATGGGAAGGAATTGGAACTCCCGAACAGCCAGACAAAAGATGGAAAGGATGGCATTTATCTGTTCACGGATAGGGAAGGAAGAATTGCGGGTTATGGCAATTGGGAGCAGGGTCGCATTACAAACCGCCGATTGGTTCCATGGGAGATGTTCTTTTCTGGTCCGGAAGCGAACAATCCATAACCTTCCCGTCCGATTAATGGATTCCGAATAAAAATTCTTTTCATATCCGGTCGGTTATGAATTTGGGCAAGCAATGGAGAATCTGGAAAAAGAGTTATTGGGCGATGATCCGCTGGATCTGGGTAGCATCCGTCTGCATTCCCGGCTGATTGTGGGAACCGGAAAGTATGATTCGTTTGAAACCATGCGTGCCTGTCACCATGAATCCGGTACCCAGATGGTGACCATTGCCCTGCGACGAATTCCACTGGCACAAAAAGACAGAAAAGGTATCATTGATTATATAAATCTTGATAAAATAAACCTCCTTCCCAACACCGCCGGAGCCCATACCGCAGAAGAAGCCCTTCGGCTGGCCCATATTGCTATTTCCATGGGGCTGAAACATTTGAAAATTGAGGTGATGGGGGATTCCAAATCCCTTCTGGCGGATCCCATAGAGACTGTCCGGACAGTCCAGTTGATCCGGAAACACTATAGCGTGGAACAATTATTTTTGATGGTATACACAAACGATGACCCCATTGTGGCTCTTCGTCTGTACGAAAGCGGAGCCAATGCGGTCATGCCGGCGGGTTCCCCCATCGGCAGTGGTCGCGGAATCCAGAATCCCAATAATATCCAGATGATCCTGGATTTTCTTTCCGGAAAAGTACCCATTATCCTGGATGCGGGGATTGGTTCTGCACGGGATGCTGTCTTTGCCATGGAAATGGGGCTGGACGGAATTTTGATGAATACAGCGATTGCCCAAGCTCAGGATCCGGTCTCCATGGCCAAAGCCATGCGGTTGGCCTGGATTTCCGGCCGGTATTCCTATCGCGGGGGCAGGATTCCCCGGAAATTATACGCCACGGCTTCAAGCCCCGGATGGGAATTTTAATTTTGCCGGAAAATATAAAAACACGATTTTTTTTTCTTGACCGGAGCACAAAATCTTTCAAGGTATATCGGTGGATCAAAATCTGAGACAATTAATTCTATCCATTATGCAGGAAGGGGTTCATGGTGATATTGAAACCATAACCGGATGGGCAAAAATGGCTCTGGCGATATCGGAAAAAGATTTGCCGTCCAACCTGAAAGATTATGAGAAGGATTATGCAAAATATCTCAGTTTCCGGAATTTTTCCGGAATTCGGGAAAAAATAAATACAGAAAATGTACAGGATATCATTTTCTCACTGCGGGATGAGGGCATATTGGAAGAATTATCCCAGTATCATGAATACCGCCTCAAGGATAGGACCCAATGGTCCTCCTACAAAAAAAATTCTGAAATATTTTTTGCCTGTAATGACCTCCAATTGGGACCTTTGCAGTTAATACGCTCCAAAATCCAGAATTTTTTTGATCAGTATCATATTTCAAAGGACGAGTTGGATGAGCTGATCATAGTGGTCACAGAAGCTGCCGAAAACGCGGTGAAATATTCCAATGAATTCATAATAGTAATCCGGCATTCTCTGGTAAACAATATCTATGAATTGAGGCTTTTCAACAGTTTCTCTGAAGTGAGCCTGAATGATGAAATAAGTTCCGGAAAATTCAGTAACGATGTTTCCCTTATGCGGGGAGTGCTGGTGATGACCAAGCTTCTGGATGAGTTGGACATCAAAAGAGATATAGAAAACCACCGGGTTATTTTCTTTGGCAAGAAAACCCTGAAATCCCTTCCCGTCAATTTATCTATATAGGAAAACCGGGATCCCCGGATATTTTTCCTTTAATGCAGCAATACGCGATTGTTTTCCGCTGGCATCTGGTCGGATGTGATTGATAAATTTTTCCGGATAATATATCCTTAACAGGATTTTCTCCTCCCCTCCATATTTTGTAATTCCGGTTTTTTCCAGCATGGAACCATAATACTGTCTTTCCCGATGGAAAAATCCGGAATGCATACGGGATGGAGAAAACCAGCCGGATTTTTTCCCGGTTTTTTTTAAATGCTCCAGATATAAATCCCGCAAATCCGGATAAATTCCCAGATCAGTAAAATAAACCCGCTGGATTTCTCCCCTTCTGTGTTTCTGGTTCAGAATATGGAACAGACTTTCCGGTGGATATAAGGGAGATAATGATACAATTATATTTTCCGGATGAATTTCTTTTTTCTCATTGGAAATCCCTCCGGACAGGGAAAAAGAATCCGGAAAATTCCAGAAAAGAATAAGGATATAGGAACAGTAAAGAAAAAATCTTTTCCAGCGTTTCCCGTCCGGAGCTTGCAGGGGGAGCCACTGGATTACCATCACCATTCCAACGTTAATCCACGGGGACAAATCCAGACGCATCATCCAGAAAATTAGAAATCCAGAGATTAAAACAATAATCATCTTTTGGTGTTGCCGCAATGTCCTCCAGGGAACAAACCAAAAACGGAAGATTATCAGGAAAAAAAACAGATAATCCCAGGAGGAAGGCAAAGACGGGAGTCCCCGGATATAATCCCAGATGCCATTGGCGGAAAAAAACTGCTGCCATATTCCCTTGAAGATTTGAATGACCAGAATTTCCGGATGGTGAGGAGGCAGAAGCCAGAAAAAAAACGGATAGCCAATGAAAAAAATCCAAAATGGAATCCACTTCCGTCCACGGTGGCAACCGGATATCCGGGGATAACGAATCCGGTGATACCTTAAAAAGGCAAAATACAGCAATACCGAAGGCATATACAAGGAGAAAGCCAGAAGATGAACGGGGAAAAACGCCTGGTTTTGATTCATTTTATAAGGAAACATTCTCCAGAGGGACAGATAAACAAACAGAAGGGAAAACCCAAAAGGATCATAGACAATACCGGCCAGAATCCAGAAAGAGATATCCATTCCTGGAATTTTTTTTCTCAATGAAAAGAATATACTGCTGCCGGCAATAAAGAAAAAGACGGCAGATTTCATCCCAAAAACAGAAAGATAATCCCGCAAAAAAAATCCCAAAGGAGATACCAGCGGAAAATCCGGAGCATCCAAAAGGGACGGCATCCGGAACAGATAAAATGACATTTCATTCCATTGTATTATTTTATCCCACCAGAGCGTAATCATCCGGGAAGTTTCCGACAATGGGGTGCTGAAAAAGAGGAGGATAAATGCCAGAATGAGGAATCCTGTAAGCCAGACGGTATCCTTTCTGGAAGGAGAGATCGGAATCATGGACAGTTTTCTTTCCGGATAAAACCCATCTGCGAAATTTTTTCTCCGGGGTTTTCACTTTCCATGATGGAAGAACCCACCAGCACGGCATCCACCCGAGGAGAAAGCGAAAGGATATCCTCTTTGCGGTGAATACCGGATTCCGATACCACCACAACGGTGTCCGGAATCACCTTGTATATTTCCTCCAGCAATTGGTTTGTCGTGGAAAGATCAATCTGTAGCGTATGCAGATTCCGGTTATTAATCCCCAGAACGTTGATTTTTCCTGACTGGATAAATGGATGTATTTTGTCAAAATCCGGCCGATTATGAATTTCCATCAAGACATCCATGGAATAATCGGATGCGGCAGAAATCATTTCCTCTATTTGTGGCCCATCGGCAAAAGCGGCAATGACCAGAGCGGCAGCGGCACCCAGAAATCTGGCTTCTATGATCTGGATGGGCTCCAGCAGAAAATCCTTGCGTAACAGCGGGAGATTCGTGAGCGTGCGGACAGTCTGCAAATCCTGCGGGGATCCGCCAAAAAAGGAGGGTTCGGTGAGGACAGAAATGGCACTGGCATAACAATTATAATTTCTCACAATGGCTCCCACATCGGCATCCGGCCGGATATCTCCACGGGACGGACTTTTGCGTTTCAGCTCTGCAATCAGATTCACCGGGAAATTGTCCTTTTTCTGCCTGAGGCTATCATAGAAAGAAACGGTATTTTTTTGTGATGCGGTGATTTTTTCCCGGTACGCACGGGGGTAGCACGTATGTAGCCTGTCCACCACTTCCTTTTTCATTTTGCGAAGAAATTCAGAGGATTGATATGTGCCACTCACTCCGGCAGAATTGGGAGCAGAAACGGAGAGTCCAGAATTTTTCTTTACAGTACGGGACGAATAGTTTTGCCGTTAGCATGAAGAAAATATTTCAATGGGCTGTTGCCGTAATTCTGGTAAGCACCAATCCCAACTGCACCCCGGCAGAAGTTACCTTCCCTCCCGAAAATGAAAGACATGTGATCCGTCAGGAAAACTGGCAGATTACCATCCAGCCTTATGAAAAAACCACCATCAAGGTAAACCAGAATAAAATTGCATACCAGATTACCAGTAAAGACAAAACCATGGCAACTGTCCGTTTCCGGGTTCCGGTTTACGAAGATTCCCTGGGTTTTGTGCTCACCCTGGAAAACCCCGGATACCGGAAAACAGAAAAAAGAATCATCCAATCCTCCTATGATGAAAAATATAAAAAAATCATCCAAAAAAATCCGGATTATTATTTCTCACGCTCCGGAAAGACATTCTACGGAATTCTGGACAAGGAAAACTCCATGCTCCATTTTCATTCCTACCATAAAATGGGTTCCCAGCCCAAAGCGGTGGGTTTTATCAAAAACAATGAAATTGTGATGCCCCTTCTTTCTGATAAAGGAGCGGATGTGGTCAATATTGAAACCGGGGCCAAGAGACGGATATCTCCTCCCGCTGCGTATGCCAAATTAACTGGCTTTGTGGAAGTGCTCCTTTTACCGGAAAAAAATGAATTCTGGATTTCCCAGATGATGAACAATTCCGCCCATGCTTTTGACCTTGGGACATATACATACAAAGGGACGGTGATTGTACAGGGAAAATGGAGTAAAGTCCTGGGATATAATCCGGTGGATAAACGAATCTATTTGTCCAATTGGAGCTCCGCGAATATTTCCGCCATCGATCCGGATCAGAAAAAATTTCTCTTTAACATATCCACGGGCGGAATTCCACGGGGCATGGCCTTTTCTGACGATGGAAAATTTCTATATGCTGCCCAGTTTTCCCGAGCTGCCGGCGGAAATGACATTGCCGGAAGAGTGCTCAAAATATCCCTGGATACCAAAAAGATTGTCAAACAGATTGGTCCGCCGGGGGCCAAACGCCATATTGTGAAGAGCAAAAAAACCCATCGTCTGTTTGTGTCCGATCTGGGCAAAAGAAAAGTGGACGTTATTGATCTGGATAAAGATGAATTTATCAAAAGTATTCCCGTGTACAACTCTCCCAATACCATTGTTTTATCCCATGATGAGAAGTATTTATTTGTGTCCTGCCGGGGTCCCAATAATCCCAAGGGATACCACCTCAAAGGTTATTACTTTGGACGTATTTATGTGGTGGACGCCCAAACGCTGGAAGTACTTGAGTATATTGAGGGAGGCAACCAGCCCACCGGCCTGGATATTTCTCCGGATGACCGCTATCTGGTTTTTTCTGATTTTCTGGATAACGCTGTCCGGGTTTACCGCTTGCAAAAACCGTCTAAAAAAGGAGAAAAATAATATGAAAAAATGGATTGGGATATCTGTCCTGGCTGTTCTTGCGGCCACTTTTCTTGTGCTTGCAAACCGCCGTCCGGATACCGGAAATCTGGAATATAAAAAATTCACGGATTTTGAGAGTTTTTTCCAGTACCGCCTGGCGGAAAGTGTAAAAGCACCGGCACGCCCAGGGAATGAAGAAAAAATCCTGAGATTTTCTCCGGACGGTAAAAGGACAAAATACGCCCTTTTATACATCCACGGATTTTTGGCCTCCCGTGCGGAAGGGGAATATACCATCGACCGGATTGCCAAAAAATACCGGATGAACACGTACTATCTGCGTCTCCCCGGCCATGGAACCAATAAGGACGATCATGTATCCAAAAATTACCGTGATTTTCTGGAATTGGTGGACCAGGCATTTCATCATGTACAGTATCTGGGGGAAAATATTGTGGTGACTGGCACCAGCACCGGCGGACTTCTGGCCCTCTGGCTGGCATCCCGCTATCCGGATAAGGTAAAAGCCGTCATCATTGCCTCCCCGTTTCTGGATTTCACATCCCCGGCGGCCAGAGTGGTTTACTACCCCGGCGGTCTGGAGTTGACCCAGTTGCTGTATGGGAAAGTCCGGAAAGCAGTGCTGGATCCCAAAGACCCACGCTATAACTATGAGCACTACATCCAGCACTGGTATGTGGAAAATTATTACGAGGCGTTCCGTCCGCTGGTGGATTTGCGGAAAATCGTGAACAACGAAGATACCATGCGGAGAATAAAAGCTCCGGTTCTGCTCTTTGTTTATTCCAAAGATGATGTGGCCTCCCCGGATACCATGCGGGAACGCTTTGCCCAATTGGGAAGTACCAAAAAGAAACTGGTGGAAATTGAAAACGGAGACCACATTTTATTCAGTGAGTACGTGGTCTCTGACAAGGAAAAAATAGAAAAAGAATTTTCCGATTTTCTGGAAACTGTTGTCTTCCCGTGAAGACTATTCTTTTGCTTTTTGGGCGAATTTGCTTAAAATAGATTTAAAATCGGACGATTGCAGAAAACTGGAATTATAGGTGGCTATGTAATTCAATTTCGCGGTAATGTCCAGATCTCTGGATGCCTTCATCACATGTTTGACTCCACGGAGGACAAATGCCGGGTTGGAAATTATTTCCCTGGCCATTTTTTTTGTCTCTGCAATCATGGTTTCATAATCGGCATGGACATGACTCACCAGTCCGATGGAAAGAGCTCTCCGGGCGGAGAAATCGCCGGCGGTAAAGGCCAGTTCTTTTGTGTGCCCCTCCCCAATGATATAGGGGAGCCGCTGGAGGCTGCCCATATCCGCCACAATCCCCACTTTTGCCTCCCGCAATGAAAAGATGGCATCCTCCGTGCACACCCGGATGTCCGCCGCGGAAATCAGATCCAGTGCCCCACCCACGCAGTGCTTATGGACACCGGTGATGACCGGCTTGGGGCTTTCATCCAGAGCATTGATGGCAGACTGCATTTTTAAAATCAACTTTCGCAATTTTTCCCGGAAATCCGTATTTTCCGCCGATATCATTTCCGGAAAACGCTCCGCAAATTCAAAAAGATCCAGACCCATGCTGAAGCTCTTCCCCCGCCCAAAGATAAGGATAATTTCCACATCTTTGTTTGTATTCAATTCTTCCACAACGGCGGGCATTTTATCCCAGAATTCCCAGTTCATCATATTGCGTTTTTCCGGCCGGTTCAGCCAGAGGATTCCCATTTTTTCTGTGATCTCAATTTCAAACATTGTCCCAAAAATAAATCCGGGAGGCCGTTTCAACCAGAAAAGAGGTTGCTCCGCCGTAGAAGGAATGGCCCAACCGATACTTTTAAAAGACTAATTTATTACCACAATCACAATTCACAACATTTAATGGTGGGATTTCAGGATAACATTGCCAGAATATAATAAAGGATTTTAATTATTATATTAAAAATCATCCCACTACGCCATAACCGACGGTTACAGTCTCTGGATCTCCTCCTCACTCAGGCCGGTGTAAATGGCAATCTTGTTGGGGGGGACACCGTCTTCTTTCATCCGCCGGGCGGCGTCGTGTTTCCCTTCTTTGATACCCGCAGTTTTGCCTTTAAGTTCCCCTTCTTCCAGAATCATTTCATATACCGGTG
>DYLW01000016.1:0-33626 GCA_020721865.1 Leptospira biflexa
CAGCATCTCCAAGATGGGTTTACTACTACATGGAGCTGTGGGATAGGCATAAGAACAAAACGGATACACCATAATCTCATCAATGGACACCATAACTATATGAAAAAATCGATATAGACCGTATCCATTTAAAGTGAGATATACAGGAATACCATTTTATTATAATAAAAGAATTCAGCATCCATCCGGCCGATGGGTCATACCCCCATTGGCCCAAATGCGGAAAAAAGATTTCATCAATTGGAATTCTTGCCCAGAAATGTAAACCCTCCATTACATTAAATACCTAAAAGATATTAATCGTATAAAATAATTTTATCGGATAGATGCCGAGATACAAATCTATTGATTTTATCATTACGCTGGCAATATCCCTTTATTGGGGTGACTGTCACCATTTCATATTCCCCCCAAAGAATACGGTGGAAGCCCGGTGGGGATGAACCGGAAATAGGATAAATCCCCCCGGTGGTATATGTGTATACCCGGACCGGTGAAATTCCGGTCAGCAACAAAAAGATATTCCGGGTTGATTTCCAGATCAGAGAAATATCCGTTGGTTGTTTCCCGGATGATCTGGAAAACCCCTGCCCGGTATTCCACCAGAAGGGATTTCCCAAAATTATCCGTGTATGCGGTGAAAATAAAATGGTCTGATGCCACTACTTCCAGATTTGTAATGTCCAATGCTCCGGAAAGAGAAAGGGCAGCCTGTGACTGTCCCTCACTAAACACCTCTCCAAATGTCTCCGTGGAGGGATTATAGGACATAAGTTTCCCGTCCGAACTATTCCATTGGCCGGGACATCCAAAATACAGAATGTCCGCATATTCATGGAATGATGTATCCGGATTTTTGCAGGGGACTTCTTTTACTCCCATCTGCTCCAGAGAAATTTTATCATAGATAACCATCCGGGAGGTTGCCGCCGGCAGCCAGGGGGATTGATTCCTATCCTGGTTCTGTATCAGCAGATAAATTTTATTATCCTTCAGGTATACGGCTGCCGATTCCGGGATACCATCGGCGTCATTCACGGAGGATAGAGGAAAAATTGTCTCCGGTTTCCCATTAAATAGATTTACAAGTACGGCGTGACTGTCCCCATAAAGAGAAATAAACCCATATTGGTCATTCAGAAAGGATATTCCATAGGGATTGGACAAATGCCCGATGGACTGCTCATAGACATTCCGGTATCCTTCTGTCATGGAAAATTTCTGGATGTTGTCATATCCATAACGGTTCAGGATATAGGCGGAATTCTGGAATACAAAAACCCGGTTATCCGGAGACACCGGTGCAATGTCCGGATATAGGGAAAAATCATCCAAGGACAATACATTCAGAAATCCGGTATTGAAGTCGCTGGTGGAGAAAACCAGAACATGGGAATACGGAGCATCCGTTCCAGAGGGGGGAGACAATTCCACACACCGGGAAAAAAGGAGGGAAATAAATATCGTCATGGAAAAAAGTTTCTTCATAGTAACACCTTCAAAGGGAGAATTCTCCTTTCCAGCCCAGCGAATAATATCGTCCGGGAACCGGATAACCCAGAATATCTTTTTTCTGGTCATTCAATAGATTATGGATGGCAAATGTGGCCGTGTGATTTTTCCATGGTGTCCAGGATAAACCTGTATCCAGAATATTTTTGGATTCAATATAATAATAGGCGGAGTTGTATCTGTCCCTGAATACTGCCCCCAGATAAGAATACCGGATATCCCATGTCCATTTTCCGCTGGCCACGGCCAAACCGGAGGAGAAGGAATGGCGGGGAATCTGCGGGAGAAATTTTCCGTGATATGCGGATATTTTTGTTTTGTCTCGGGCGTCCGTGTACGTATATTTGACATCCATTTTCCATCGGCGGGCGATGGATAAATCCAGAGAGTTTTCTATTCCCTGAATGATGGCTTTATCTGTGTTGATGGCACGGGATGTATTTTGGGAATTGGGTATAAATTCAATATAATTATTTATTTCCTTATAATAATATTCTGAACGGCCGCGTGCTCCATCCAGCCATTTCCATGTCTGGCCAATTTGTCCCTCCACTCCGCCATATCCCTGGATGAGGGTTTCCCTTTCCAGTTGATCTCCCGGGAGGATATACGCACCGTTTCCGAATTTTTCTGCGAATGTGGGGATTCTTCCAGAGGATTGGATTCCGGAAAATAAATACAAATTGTCCTGGGTCTTTTCCGAAAACATCCAAGGAAGAATATATCCCGGGAATAGCCGGATCTCCAGATTGCCCCCGGGAAAAATATTTTCCGATTTACCCGGATGGGCAACGGAATATTCTTGGACAATATTTTTTTCCTGATCCCGGGAATAGTGGACGGAGACCCCGCCCATGACTTGGAGCAAACCATCCGGTATATACGCATACTGGAGGGAGGCTCTCAGAGTGTCTCTGCCGGCATGGGGAGAATCCGCCATTTGATAATCGCCAAAATCATTTTCAAATAGCAATATTTCTTTTCTATAACTGACCAATGGTTCCAGCCGGTGAGAATTCCATAAAAAGACAATACTTTCTTTCCAGAATCCTGTGGCACCTTGGCGTTGTTCCACCATTTTTCCCACATAGACGCTGGAATTTTTATCCGTGGTGCGGGAATAATTCTGGCTCCCTCCTGCCTGGGAGACGAGCAAAGCGGAGGGAGTCAGGACATATCTGTTTTGGATGCTGGCCAGAAGGCGGCTTTCCTCCTGCCGCATGGCCAATTGGTCGTCCACCGCCGAGGGTATTCCCGCCTCCTTGTAGAAGCCATCCCCAAAAAATTTCCATTCGGAATCAGTATTTTTTATTGTATGGGAACCGGCATATTCCGCCTTCCAGAAATCTTCGTTTTCCCGTATTTTTGTATAGTCATCCTCCTTATTGTAATACGGAGTTCCATTATCATGGACATACTCATAGCGGTTTTGGGATCCGGAAACATGGGCAAAATGATAACCTTTCTCTCTGGGAAGGAGAATTTCCGCTCCCAGGCTATGGTGACTGTCCCCATGGATTTTATAAATCATATTATATTCTTTTCTCTCGTTTAATCCGATTTTAGCGTTATATGGAACCAGATTCACCGCACCGCCGGTGTTCTGATCCGGGAGATGGGCAGGATAGGCCCGGTAGATTTCCGCTGAGTGAAACATAAGGAGGGACAGGTTTTCCATGTTAAAGCTCCCGGAGTACAGATCATTCAGCTTGATGCCGTCCATGTACACATCATTCTGGTGGGGGGAGCTTCCCCGGATCATCAGGAAGGAATATCCGCCGGGAGCTCCGTAATGGACAATCCGCAGGGAGTTTTCCACTGCCAGAATATCTGCGGGGGATTTTGCCAGAGGAGACGGGGTGGTGAAATCCAGAATGCTGGTGGGGGATGTATATTTTTTTCTGCCCACCACGGTGATTTCCCCGGAAGGTTTTTTTTCTTCCTTATCGTCTTTAACCTCTCCGGCAAAAAGGGAAAACCCACAGAGAAAGACCAACAAACAGGGAAGCTGGCAGAAAAACGCCAGAAAGGTCAGATATGGGAAACCCCATTTCATTATTATTCGCTTTGGGTGTGGAAAAAACAGATGGCGTCCAGATCCATCCCGTTGCGGGGATTGCCGTCCCCGGAGAGAGCGGTCTCCACGCTTGCGGAGGTGTAGCCATCCATGATCTTCACATATTTAATGCTGGAAAACCCATCGGCGGATAAAGTATTTTCGTACGTATACGTCAGGGGATCGTTACTGGAGCTGTCCGTGATTTTTTTGGCGTTGCCCAGATCCAGCCGGTCCCCTCCCGCAGAGGGCAGTGCCGGGTCGATGGGATTTGTCAGATAGTTGAGGACAACCGGAAGCAGGCCCGCCATGCCACTTTTTCCGGAGAGCTCATTGTACGGCGAAGAGTTTTCGTTATCCGGGGAGTCCGGGTCAAAGGCAGGGGAAAAACCATACCAGTTTATCCCGTCCGGACTGACCTCCACAAAACCCGGCTCCATGTAATACGCTCCGGATGCGGTTTTGAATCCGTTTTCATAGATCACCAGATCATCCCCCGCACCGTTTGCGGCAACCTTACCGGCAATGCGGAATACCGCTTCTTTTTCTGTGCCCAGCATAAAGACATCCAGAGAGCCGGCATATTCCCCGCTGCCGGCAGGCGGGCCATAGGCATTCGCCACGGGAAACGAGGGATTTTCCGTGCCGGAAAAACTCACCAAGGTATCCACACAGCGAAAATCCGGATGTTCCGCATAGAAGGCATTGCGGGCGGCATCTTTTTGCTCCTGCGTAATCCCAGAGGGGGCGGAGGATTCCTGCGGCGGAGCCTCATCCCCCGGATTCTGGCACTGGGGGACAGTCACCAAAAGCAGGATTACAAAAAAAAGCGGGATTTTTCGCATTTTGTGGATTTTTCCGTTACTGCTTCAAGATTTTACTCCAGGCAAAGCCGGGACTGGATGTACCACATCCATTGCTATCCGGTGAATTAGTGTTCATATTTCCCGTGGGAGCGTTCACTGCTTCGTCTATGCTGTTTTTGTCATAGGCTATCGTACAATAATAGGAAGTTCCATTCACCGGTTCAATCCAGTAAACTTTTCCATACTTACCCGGATTGTAAGCGTCTGCGTCATTTTGTCTGTAAATAAAATAATCGGACGTATTGTCAATGCTCACAATCCGTTTATCCAGATACGCGGATTTCGTATTTGTCTGTTTCCAGTTGTCAAAGCTGAAAGTATGTGTGGTGATGCTGGAATCCCATGCCACATTCTCTGTCCAGATTCCTTCTAAGTCAAAGCGGGAATTATCCCCATCGTCATTTGCACAGCCGGGAAGCAAGAGCATCCCCATGGTGACAGTCACCATGAACTTTAAAAATATTTTTGTTGTTTTCATTTTCCTCTCCATGTGTTTTTATTATCCTGGAGGGGGTTTTGTTATGGAACAAAATAGATTTCTTCGGAATCCCGAAAAAAAGCCTTGCCCGATAACTAATCCCCAATCCTCGAGGGATACAGCTAAAAGGAGTATCTGGCTTGGAACGGATTCCTCACAGTTGCGGGACAGCGCCGGATTTCCACCGGACTTCCTCCTGTGCCTGAAATAGATTTCGGGAGAGGGTGTCAACCCTATTTTGAATTTATCCTTTGCGATAGCCGCATTTTTGGGGTTTCCCCTGCGTCTGGCTTTTGCAATCGGTGCCATGCGGAAGCTTTTACTCTTTGCCGGTCTGGCATTATTTATTGGCCTGCTGGTTTATACCACGTCGGATTCCGGAGTGGAACACTACGAGTTGGAGACTTTTCTCCGGAATAAAACTTCCTGTTCGGGAAAGGAGACGGTGTTGTATGGCTATATGGATCCATTATCTGTGGAAAAAAACGCCTCCCGAATAAAATTCCGTCTGTATTCAGAGGATGGCTGGCAGCGGTATGCGAAGACCGGAAAAGAGAATGAATCTTCCCTGATGGTGCATTTGCGGGGTTTTCTCCCGGACGCCATGGGGCTGGGCCAGAAAATTGCCGTTTACGGGCGGAGTGACTGTCCCCCCGGTGTTTTTTCTGCCCATAAAGTACTGGCCCGCTGCTCCTCCAAATATTCGGAAGGACGGGGAGAATAGCCTTGTTCTTTGCAGGTTCCCTTTTAAATATATTTGTCCTTGGAACATCTGCCGGATTTCTTTTCTGGATATCCATCCGGGGGAAGGATTCGGATCCATCGGCGTTTCTGCACAGAATCCAGTGGGGGTTGGGAATCCAGTCCGTGGCGATGGTTTTATCTCTTCTGATCATTCTTTACCAGAGTGTTTTCAGGGATTTTTCTTCTGTTTATGTGGCGGAAAATGTGAATCTATCCCTGCCTCTTTTTTACCGGATTACGGCACTCTGGGGAGCCCAGGCGGGTTCTCTGGCGGTATGGGCCACGGTGAGCCTTCTTTTTTCCTGGTATGTAGCCAGAGCCATTTTGCCCCGGTTCGCTGGAATCTCCCAACCGGTGGCCACCATTTTTTTTATTTCGTCCTTATTCTATGCGATCATTTTGGGATTTTCCGGAGAATCCGACCCCTTCCGGTTTTTTGCGGACACTTCCGGAAAGATTGTTCCCGTGCCGGACGGAAGGGGTCTGAATCCCCTGCTCCACCACTGGGCTATGATCATCCATCCACCCATTTTATATCTGGGTTACATCGCTCTGATTGTGCCCTATGCCCTGGGCAGTGCAGCCGGACTCTCCGGAGAATGGACAAAGGAGATGCCCCCGGAAACAATAAAGGAAATAAAACAGGAGATAAAAAAATGGATGTGGTTTTCTGTCTATTTTCTGGGTTCCGGGATTCTTCTGGGTGCTCTCTGGTCCTATGATGAACTGGGCTGGGGGGGCTTCTGGTCCTGGGATCCGGTAGAAAACGCGTCGCTTCTGCCTTTCCTGGCCGGGGTGGCATATCTCCATCTGCCAGAGAGAGCGGGCGTGCGTTTATTCTGGCTCCACACGGCCTATATTGGATCCATTCTGGGAATTTTTCTGACCCGTTCCGGGCTGGTCACTTCCGTCCACGCCTTTGGGGGCAGCGAGCTGGGGTTTTTCTTTGTTCTGTATCTTGTCTTTCTTCTGGGTGTGTCCGGATATCTATTCCTCCGCCGGAAAGCCAGGCCGGATTCCATGGCAGAGCAGAAGAATTCCAGCCAGATTTTATTCCTTTTACGGGGCATTTTTCTTCTTATGTTTGTCATTCTGGTATGGGGCAGTCTTTTCCCGTCGATGGGTAAACTTTATGGAAAAGAGATGTCCTCCCTCACAGAAAGCTGGTTCAACCGGTGGATGTCCCCTCTGGGTGCGGCCACAGCGGTTTTATTGCTTGTCTATGACGCCGGAAAAATCCGGAAACACATTTTTTGGGCGATGCTATTTGGTGCGATTTTTTTTACTGGAACGTATCGATTTTTCCACGGGCGGTACGGTTTTCTCCCCAATGAAATATTTCTCATGGTCATTCTGGTGAGCGTCTTCTATCTCACACTGAAAATCCCGGCACATTTTTTTCTGCCGGGAAAAATCCCTTCCCGTCTGCTCACCGATATCATCCATCTTTCCATGGTGGTTGTTCTGGCCGGGCTGGGCGGAAAGGTGGCGTCCGTGGAAAAATCCCATTCTGTCCGAACCGGAGAAATTATCTCCTTTGAGGGTAAGAATTTTCTTATCGGTAAAATGTCGGAGTCCAGAAAATCAGAAAATGTGAATTCCCTTTTTGAAAGCTACACCCTGGACATGGAAGTCTATTCCGGAAACCAGAAATCGGCCGGGTTGCATCCGGAAATCCGCATCTATCCCATGTACTCCTACCGGGAAAACCGGTTTGACCACAGCCAGAGGACCACAGAGCCGGATGTTCTGCGGGGCATCCTGGCCGATGACTATGTCCAGTTTAACGGGATGAATGATCACGGGGAATATGTCATTAATATAATCCGCAATGATCTTGCGGTATGGGTATGGTTTGGTTTCCTGGGGTTTGTACTCTCCGGAGCGGTTTTCCTCTTGCAGGTATGGGAAAAAAATAAGGACTGGTCTTAGATTATTATGGTTTCTCTTATTTCCGGAATTCTTCTGTTATTCATATCCGTTTTATATGGTATCTATCTGCATTCCTGGAAAAAGAAAACCGGATATCCGTTGAGGGGAATTGTGAAAAATCTATACTATCTGGAGACCTTTCATGGGGAGGCGGAAAACGAAGCGTCTCGGTTGGTTCTTTTGTCTCTTGTCTATTCCCTACTTCCGGTGATCTGGGTGATCCAGATATCCTGGAAAACCGATTATTCTTTTATGATTGCACTTTTTCCCATTATCTGGTATTATTATTTTCTGCGATTTTTTATGTGGGAAAAATCGGATACGGAAGAAGAAAAATAAACCCTCACTGGAGTTGTTATGCACCCCGAAGAATTAAAAAACCCCCCCCTCCATGCTCACCACCTTCAATCCAACGGCAATATGGTTCCCTTTGCCGGGTATTCCATGCCGGTTTTCTATACTTCCATAAAGGAGGAGTACCAGGCCACCCGTAGCAAGGCCGCCATCTTTGACATCAGCCACATGACCCCCCTTGTCCTGCACTCCACGGAAAAGGGAGCCCTTCTGGAACTTGTCCGTTTTCTGATGCCACGGGAAATACCGGAGTGGACCCCGGGGAAGGTTTACTATAATGCCGTATTGAATGAAAACGGCGGTATCCGGGACGATGTAACTTTATACTCCGTGGATGATCAATTTATGCTCATCATAGCGAATTCCGTCAATGGCCTTAAAATTTTCCAGTACATTCAGGAATGGACAGAAAAAAAATTCCCCTCCATACAAATCCAGATGCCCCAGGATTATGTTTTTGTTGCTCTTCAGGGAGTTGCAGCACCAGATATTATGAAAAGAATCCTCCCTCGGTTTAACAAATCCTATGCCGATTTGGGATATTACCATTTTGCGATGCTGGATGAGGATTTTTCCTTTTATTCCCGCACCGGATACACCGGAGAAGACGGCTTTGAAATCCTCATGAAAAAAGACGATGGCATCCGTCTTTGGGAAATGATTCTGAAAGACGGAGTTCCACCCGCCGGCTTGGGGGCACGGGATCTCCTGCGGATGGAAATGTTTTATCCCCTGTACGGCCATGAACTTTCGGAAGATTACACTCCTCTGGAAAGCGGTCTCAAATTCATCACCTCAGAGAACGGGAAGTATCTGGGAAAAGAAAAAATATGGAACAACCCCCGGCGGACTCTGGTTAAATTCCTGCTCAAAGAAAGAGGAATTCCACGGGAAAAAATGCCACTGCTGAATGAGAAAAAAGAGCCGATTGGCCATGTCTCCAGCGGTGGTTTTTCCTTCCAGTGGAACGCGGGTTTTGGGATGGGATTCATAGAGACAGGGAAAAAATATAATGAGGTCTTTGTAGAGATCCGGGATAAAATTCTTCCTGTGGAACTGCTCCGGAAAAACCCATATCCGGGCACCGTAAAAAAGTGAGTGAAGAGAAGACTCTCGGAATAATCCAGGAAGGTCTGGATCAGTATTACTCCCGGTTTTTTCCCCAGTTTTCTCTCAAGCTTCCGCGTGGAAAGATTTCCAAAATTGATGAATACCGGGATTATTATTTTCCCTACCTCAAGGATTCGGTTTATAAATCCAACCTGTGCTATCTGATCCAGCTTCTGGATTACCAGATTCTGATATATAAAACATTTCGCCCCGGTCTGTCTCTGGCCAATTCCTTTTTTTACCAGCAGGTAATCACCATGGGCATTATTGCGGAAGCAGTTTGCACCGCCCTGCTCCTGAACCCGTTTATCACAACAGAGAGTAAAGACCGCAGCCTGGGGTCCGCATCAGAGGAATATCGGGCGGTGAGCGACTATGTGGTGAAAAATAATTTTTCTGACAGTATCCGGCTGATGAAATATCTGAATATCATAGACTCCGAACTGGAAGATATTTTCCAGAAAGTCAGAAAAGACCTCCGCAATCTGGTGCATATCCAGAACTGGGAGGACAGAATTTACCAGAGCATGGACTATCCGTTTTTTGAAAAACATCTGGCATCGTTTAAAAACTTTCTTATGGCCGTTAAAGAGAAAGCCCGGCCGGACGCTCATCGAGAAGCCCTCATCGCAATGGTCGCCCCGGAGGATCCGGATAAGGAATACTACGGACAGGTTTCGGAATTTTTTCCAGAGAAGGGCTATGGCTTTGTTTCCGCCGTAAATGGCCCCGGAAAGATTTTTTTCCACATATCTTTTTTCCAACCCACTGTTTCCAATGTCCGGAAAAAAGACAAAGTCCTGCTACAGATAAAAAAAACCGAAAAAGGATATGAAGCCTCCCGGATTCAATTTTTACGGGAGAGAGAATCCAAACCTTGACGGAAAAGGCGGATATATGATTGGATTAAAAATTCACAGGGAATTTCCCCTGCCCTATGGCACCCTTCATCTGGACTTCTGGGGAAAACCGGAGGATGTCCCCTCTCTTACCCCACCCGCCATTGGGCAGGATCTCTATGTCTCCCAATCTCTGGAACATATCCGCAGGTTTTATGATAATCCCCGCCTCCATTTTCTGAAGCAGGTGCACGGTAAGGAAGTGATTTTCCTGGATGAAAATACCCTCCCCATGGATTCTGCATACTGGGCGGAGGCGGACTCCGTCTTTACCGAATCCGCAGAACATGCCGCCATTATCCGGATTGCCGATTGTATCCCCATTCTGTTTTTCCATGAAGAACAGCGTATCTTTGGTGGAATCCACGCCGGATGGAAAGGTGTCCAGAAACGGATATTCACCCAAACGCTGCAGAAAATAACCCACCTATTTCCGCAGGCAGGGAAAGAAAAATTTCAATTTTATATTGGTCCGCATAACAGGGCACAAACCTACGAGGTAAGGGAAGACGTTTACCGCTATTTCGCCGATGACTTTGTACTTCCCCATCCGGAACCGGACAAAAAATATCTGGATTTAACATCGGCACTGGTATGGGAAATGCGGGAGAACGGCATCCCGGAGGAACATATCCACGATCTAAATACCAGCAACTTCCTCCATCCGGACTACTACTCCCACAGAAGAGGGGAAACCGGCAGAAATATTGCCTGGATTGGTTTACGCCGTCAGCTCCTGTAGATAAATCTTCACATCTTCCAGATAGGCTTCTATCTGCCGAAAGCTTTCTTCCATATTATCCAGATCCTTCTTTTTTGTCCTCATATTCAACTGAACCAGAAATTCTCCCATCGGCTCCAGACCCAGGCTCAAGGTGGAACCTTTCATGGTATGAACAGCATAGTCCACCATATTTGCATCCCCATCTTTGAGTCCATTTCTGGCTTTCTGCAGCAACTCCGGAGTATTTTCCAGATACTTCCCCAAAAGCTCAATGAGCAAATCCAGATTTCCGCCGGAAAGTTCCATAAGTTCATTTTTCTTATCTTTTTTGATCAGCTCCATATTTCCTCCAAAATTCTTTTCCCTTTTTTAAAATCGTGTAAAATCCTTATCTTCCAGATCTTCATCGCCAGTCTTATGAGACCGAACAAAACGCAGGTTTTGCGACTCCGGAACGGCATGGGGAACGGATTTTGTTTTTTCCGGTTCCTCCTTCCGGACGGGAGCCGGTAGACTTTTTTTCTTCTCTTCCGGATGGGCCTCTTTTTTTCCAGCAGGACGCTCCGGGATTTTTTTTGTAACGGACGGCAGTTTCCCGGTAGAGGGGGCAGGTTTAATTTTTTCACGAGTTTCTGGGTTTAAATTTTTTTCTTCTTTGATGTGAAAGAACTGGAATATTTCCTGAAGAGTTTCCACCTGTGCGGCCATTTCCTCCGATGTCGCAGCCAGCTCTTCGGACGTGCTCGCGGTCTGTTCCGTCATCTGATCCAGAACTTTCATGGCGGTATTGATGTCCTTCACGCCGGATGCCAGCTCGCCGGATACCGCAAAAATTTCAGATACAAAATCGGCGGTTTTCCGAATACCGCTCATCATCTGCTCCACGGAACGCTGGGCATTGGCAGCCACTTTGGAACTGATGGCGGCAATATTTTCAATTTCTTTCGCAGAATTCTGGCTCAGCTCCGCCAGTTTCCCCACTTCAGAGGCCACCACCGCAAACCCCTTGCCATGCTCCCCTGCCCGTGCCGCTTCGATGGTGGCATTCAGAGCGAGCAGATTTGTCTGGGAGGATATTTCATTGATAATACCAATTCTGTCCGAAATCTGTTTCATGGATTTCAGTGTTTCCCCCACGGTTTCGCTCCCTTCCTTCCCTTCCTTGACAAGAATTTCCGCGAGGTTATTTGTCTCCTTTGCATTCTTTGCATTCTGCTCAATGATCATGGTCATCTGCTCCCCAATCTGGATCACAGAGGCTCCGGTGGTCTCACTGCTCACCTGGGTCCGGCTGGCCGCTTCACTCAGGGACTGGGCAGTGGCGTTCAATTGATTGGATGCACTGGACAAGGATTCTCCGGCCCGCATGATCTCAAGGACAACATTCCGGATATGCAATACCATTTTATTCATGGATTGGAACAGTGCAGAAATTTCATCTTTACCCCGTACATCAAAATCCAGGGTAAAGTCTCCATTGGCCAGTTTCTCCACCCCGGTGGCTGCATCCTGAATCGGACGCAGAATAGTATTCCGGATATAAAACCATCCGACAAAAAGCAAGGAAACATTAAAGATAAACACAATAATGGAAACCACATCCATAAGATCTTTTCTTCCCTGGGAAAACCCGGATAAAACCCGGACGGCATCGTTGATGGTTGCTGTCAGGGAATCATTTTCCGCGTTGATATGAGACAGGGAATCGCTAAATCCTTCCGGGTTCTCTGCATTCCCACGCAGCACAACATCAATATGAGTATTGAATGTCTGCCATTTCTCTTTCACTGCCTCCCAAACTTCTATGAATTCCTTTTCTTCCACCCGGGAAATGCCCAGAGACTCATCTCCATTCCGGAATGCCTCCAGTGCCCGGACAAATTCCCCCCGGGTTTTTTCCACCATTTCCTTTCCCCCATCCGATGGGTTAGCGACATAAAGATTGATTTCCTTGGACATTTTTTGCATCAGCATTCTTTGTCCTCCTGCCACATCCACCAGATGAGCCTCAGCAATCATTTTATTGGTGGAGAACACCATTACAATGATGCTGGTGGAGAATGACGCCAGAAGAATCCAGAAATAGATTTTTACCCGTACCGTAAGTGAGTCCATGGAGACTATTTCTGTAACCGGCTCATTCTTTCAATAACTATTCCCCAATGGATCAAACCTGACCCGGGAGCCACCCGGTTTACTTCTGCATTTTTTATATTATACTTTACAGATCATTAGTAATGCAATAAGTGCATCCATGCACTATCCCGCTTCTGTTTCCTCTCCGGCTTTGTCTTCCGTTTTTTCTTCCGGAGTTCCCCGGATGGGGGGTTTTTTTGCCGGATTCCCGTCCGGTTTTGCAGCCGCCCATCGGTGGATTTTTGAGGCTTCTCTTTCCGGGAAAGTGCTGGTGGTGGACGGAGCCATCCGCTTTTCCCTGTTTTCCCTGTCCGGCCATGCCCTGAATGCCGGTCTCAACCCAGATGTGATTCTGGACCAGGTTTATGTGCAGAGGGTTTTTAACCCTTACCATGTTCTGGAATCGGCCGGAAATCTGCTGAAAAAACCGGATTTCTTCAGCATGACATTTTTCCTTTCTCCGTACAAACAGCTTTTTGATAAGGATGTGGGCTTTGAGGAAAGCGTTGCCCTTGCTGAAATTCTCACCCGCTCCATTCTTCGTATCCGGCAGAAAAATATACCAGCGGTGTTTTTTGAGAAAAACATGGATCATCCGGCTTACCGTGGTTCTCTGGGAATTCTGGAAACAAAGATGCAGAATTTTTACCGGAGCCCCCTTCCCCCTCCGGCGGGAAAACGCGAAAATCGGATTGTTTTAAAGAAGGGATAAATGGGAAGGACCATTCCTCCATATTCTTTTCTTCTGGAACATTTCCGGGACAGGTTAAAGGCTTTCAAGAAAAGTCTGCGAAAAGAAGATAAACAAGGTTTTGATGTTTTGATGCGTTACGCCAAATACCATGTCCAAACGGGGGTTCTCTCCGCGTTTCCCAATCCATCGGATCCGGTATTTTTATCCATCGCCCTGGAGCTGTTGAAAAAATGCGAAGAACTGGAAAAGAAGAATGAAAACCTGAAAAAAGAAATCCAGGAGATCAAACGAGTGCTGGATTCACAAAACCGGAGAAACAATGAATCCGAATCCTGAAGACATAATCTGCGGATTTCTTTTTGATGTGTATCTGGTGGAAAATACCGTTTATTTGTGGGTTCTCTCCGATGACCGGAGGATTTTCCATTTCAGAGATACTTTTTATCCGGAGATATTTGTGGATGCCCCACCGGATTACCAGAGGCGGTTTGCCCGGCGGCTATATGATCTCAATGCCCTTGCGGAAAAACCGAAATGGACAATAAGAAAGCACTTTTACCGGAACGAGGAAATCAAAGTGGCACGTTATGTCCTGAGCAAGCCGTCTCTTTTGAAAAAAATCTCCCGCCGATTATTCCATTTCTATTCCAGGGCGGAAGTATACCATTCAGACATGGAGCCATCTTTTTTATATTTTCTCCAGAAAAATATTTATCCCGCCTCCCGGGTAAAAATCATTCCGGAAGCCTATAACCGGATAAAGGAAATATTCCCCGCAGAAGATCCGGCTTCTTTTGAATACCCCATCCCGCACTTCCGGATAATGGAAATGTCCCTGGGAAAAAGCCACCGGATGTTTTACTCTCCGGAGAATTCCCTCCGCCTCAAAGTATACTATCAAAATGAGGTGGAGTTTGCACAGGAATATCCTCCTGCCCACAATCCGGCTGGACTTCTTTTATGGCTGAATTCTGCTTTGCACAAGTATGATCCGGATATTATTCTTTCCTCTTTTGGAGACCAGATCATTTTTCCGGAGTTGTTTTTTCTATCCCAGAAATATAAAATCCCACTGCTTCTGGACAGGGAGCTTTTGCCCATAAAAAGGGTGATCCACAGAAAAGGCTCCTCCTATTCTTCCTATGGGAATATCATCTACCGTGCCCCTTCTTATCCGCTCTTTGGCCGATGGCATATTGACTCCAAAAATTCATTCTTATATAAGGAAAGTGATCTTTGGGGGATTATTGAACTTTCCCGGATTTCCCGTATCCCCGTCCAGAAAATGGCCCGCTCTTCCACCGGAGCCGCCCTCACCCAGATGCAGAGTGAAATTGCCCTGCGGAAAAATTATCTGGTTCCCTGGCAAAAAAGCCATATTGAAGAACCCCGGAAAGCGGCAGAACTTTTAAGGATAGATAAAGGCGGCCTTGTCTATGAACCCGATATTTACAGCCAGGGAAATGTTCTGGAAAATATTGCCCAGATTGACTTTGAGCAGATGTACCCCACCATTATGGTCATCCATAACATTTCCCCGGAGACCGTCTTATGCACCTGCTGCCGGAATGACCCGGAGGCGGAAAAGGTACCGGAAAGCAATGCCCATATTTGCCACCGCCGCAGAGGGGTGGTTTCCCTTTCCATTGAACCTCTGCTGGCACGCAGAAAATACCTGAAGGAGCAAAAAAAAATTCTTAAATCCCTCTTGCAGGAAGAGAAAAACCCCGTGCACAGGAAAGAACTGGAAGAACTCCGGCGGGCAGCAGACATCCGGCAGATGTCTCTGAAATGGTTGCTGGTCACCTGTTTTGGGTATCTGGGCTACCGGAATGCGAAATTCGGGCGGCTGGAATCCCATGAAGCTGTACAGGCGTTTGGCCGGCAGAAGCTGATCACGGCAAAGGAAATCGCAGAAAAAAGCGGATATTCCCTGGTCCATGCCATCACGGATTGCCTGTTTTTGAAAAAAGATCCTGAAACAAAAACCAATGAATTTATCACAGAAATAGATATGGAACCCCTTTTCCGGGAAATCAAGGAAAAAACCGGGGTGGGAATTTCCCTGGACGGAGTGTATTCCTGGCTGGTATTTCTCCCCTCCAAAGGAGATCCGGGCTTTCCCGTGGCCAACCGGTATTTTGGGCGGTTTACCGATGGGGAACTGAAACTCCGGGGTTTATTGTGCCGCCGCAAGGATATTCCGGTTTATATAAAAAGAGCCCAGATGAGGATGTTAGCCCGCATGAAAAAATGCGTTTCCATCCGGGATCTGAAAAATGACCACCTCCGGATGGAAAAACTGTACCGGCACTATGACATCCTTTTAAAAGAAGAAAAAATTCCATTCCGTTATCTGTATTTCCGGAGGAACATTGGCCGGGCTCTGGAGGACTACCGGGTGGATAACGCAGGCTCTGTTTCCGTGAGGCAAATTCTGAATATGAACCGCGACGATAAAAATTTCCCCAGCGTGCTCCCCGGAGAAAAAGTGGAGTATCTTCTGGTCCGGGGGAAGGATAAATACGCCACACGGGAAATTGTGGAAAAAAATCCGGAGAAAATCCGCTGTGATATCCCGGAATACCGCCGATGGCTTCTGGAAGCATACAAAGAGATCTGGGAGTCTTTTGCTCCGGAGGGATATTTTGACCGCAGCACGCAGGAATTTTTGAGCGAACAAGGAACACTTTTTCCCGCAGAAGCCCTCCCATCGCAGTAAACGTTTGACGATGGAGAGCACAAAACAAGAAGTGATCATGGAAATTTTGGATAAAGATCTTCAATATTTAAAACTGCTGGCAAAAAAATATCCCAGTATTGCCTCCGCTTCCAGGGAAATTATCAATCTGACCGCCATTCTGAATCTGCCCAAAGGCACGGAACATTTTCTTTCCGATGTCCACGGAGAGCATGAGGCATTCCTGCACGTCCTGAAAAACGCTTCCGGAGTTATCCGGCGGAAAATTGATGACGTTTTTCAGGATACCCTCACCGATGATGAAAAGAAAAATCTGGCCACCATTATTTTCTATCCCCAGCAGAAAGTCCCTCTGATCCTGAAAAATATCACGGATAAGGATGATTGGTATAAAAGAACTCTGACCCAATTGATCCAGCTCACCCGGAATCTGGCATCCAAATATTCCCGTTCCCGGGTGCGGAAAGCTCTTCCCCCGGATTTTGACTATATTATTGATGAGCTGCTGAGCGAACAGGAGGGAATCCAGAACCGTGCGGAATATTACCAGACAATTCTGGATACCATCATTGAAACATCCCGTGCCCATGCGTTTGTGCAACAGCTTGCGGAGCTCATCCAGAGACTGGCCATTGACCATTTGCATGTTCTGGGCGATATTTTTGACCGGGGAGGCGGACCCCATATTATTATGGATAAATTAATGGAATACCATTCTGTGGATATCCAGTGGGGTAACCATGATATTCTGTGGATGGGTGCGGCTGCCGGTTGTGAAGCGGCCATCGCCAATGTGGTCAGGATTGCCCTTCGCTACACCAATACCAATGTTCTGGAAGACGGATACTCCATCAGCCTGCTCCCCCTGGCCACCCTGGCTATGGATGTCTATGAGAATGATCCGGCAAGCCAGTTCCATCCCAAACTAAGTGAAAACAGAAAATATTCCAAAAATGAAATTGAGCTGATTTCCCGGATGCACAAGGCCATCTCCATCATCCAATTCAAACTGGAGGAAAGAATCATACGGAGGCGTCCCCAGTACCACATGGAAGATCGTCTTCTCCTGGATAAAATTGATTATGAAAAGGGCACCATCCTTCTGGATGGAAAAACCTATTCTCTGCTGGATACTCATTTCCCCACCATTAACCCGGAGAATCCATACGCTCTGACAGATCAGGAACAATATGTTATGGATAAGCTGGTGGCTTCCTTCGCAAACAGCGATAAGCTCCACCGTCATGTCCGGTTTTTATTCTCCCGGGGTGGGATTTACACCATCTATAATAATAATCTTCTTTTCCATGGTTGCATTGCCATGAATGAGGATGGAAGTTTCCGGGAATTCAAAGTTGGTGGAGAAAAATATGGCGGAAAGTCTTTTCTGGACAGAGTGGATCGTCTGGCCAGAGTGGGCTATTTCACCCGGAATGACCCGGAAATAAAACGATACGGCATGGACGTCATGTGGTATCTCTGGGCGGGCTCCATGTCCCCGCTTTTTGGGAAAGAAAAAATGGCCACTTTTGAAAGATATTTTCTGGCAGAAAAAGAAACCCATGAAGAAATTAAAAACCCGTATTATAAATTCCGCGACCGGGAAGAGATGGTAGACAGAATTTTAAAAGAATTCGGATTAGATCCCAAAGATGCTCATATAGTCAACGGACATGTGCCAGTGAAAGCGGTAAAAGGGGAAAGCCCCATCAAAGCGAACGGAAAACTCATCGTCATTGACGGCGGTTTTTCCCGTGCGTACCAGAAGGAAACCGGCATTGCCGGATACACGTTAATTTACAATTCCTTTGGCTTTCTGCTGGCTGCCCACAAACCGTTTGAATCCGCTCAAAAGGCCATTGAACAGGAGGAAGATATGCGGACAGAAACCATTATTCTGGAAAAAAAAGATATCCGGCTGTACATCAAAGATTCGGATAAAGGCCGGGAATTGATGAACCAGATTGCGGACTTGAAAGTGCTTTTGCGGGCATACAGGGAAGGCTGGCTGAAGGAAAACGCATAAATGGAAACCATAAAAAGCATGAACACGGAAGAAAAGGGATCCCTTCTCCGGTCGATGTGTCCCGTCCCCATAGATAAATATCCCATGGTTACGCTGGCCCACGGTGGCGGCGGTCGCATGATGAACGACCTGATTGAAAGCATGATGGTGGCGACTTTTTCCAATGATCTGCTGAACCAGAAACACGATGCCACTGTTTTCCCTTCCCCCGGGGAAAAACTGGCCATGAGCACAGACTCCTTTACGGTAAATCCTCTTTTTTTTCCAGGCGGAAACATTGGTTCTCTGGCCGTGCATGGAACCGTCAATGATGTGGCCATGGCTGGGGCACGCCCGCTCTACTTAACTCTGGGTCTGATCATTGAAGAGGGGCTGGCCATGGAGCAACTCTGGCAGATTGTATATTCCATAAAGGAAGCGGCTTTATCCTCCGGTGTGAAAATCATTACCGGAGATACAAAAGTGGTGGAAAAAGGAAAAGGAGATGGGATCTTCATCAACACCACCGGAATTGGAGTCATTGTCACCCCCCATATTATTAATCCTGCCTCCGTCCGCAAAGGGGATGTCATCATCATCAATGGCGATCTGGGACGCCATGGAATGGCCATCATGGCCAAACGGGAAAATCTGGAATTTGAATCCCAAATTGAAAGCGACTCTGCCTCCCTGGTTGCCATGACCATGGGACTTCTGGATGATGGAATGGAAATCCACATGTTGCGGGATTTGACCCGTGGTGGTCTGGCCAGTGCCCTGAATGAGACCACCGGCATCGCGAATGTGAGCCTGGAGATTGATGAGAAAAAGATTCCTATTCAGGAAAATGTGCAGGGTGCCCTGGAGATACTGGGAATGGACGCGTCCTATGTGGCCAATGAAGGTAAGATGATGGTAATCCTGCCAGAAAAAAACACCGACCGGGCTCTGGAGATCATGCGTTCCTACCCGGAGGGAAAGGACTCTGTGGTCATTGGACGGGCAGTGGATAGAGGTTCTCACGGAGTGTATATGGTCAGCACCATCGGGTCCAGAAGGATTCTGGATATGATCGCAGGAGAGCAGTTACCCCGAATTTGTTGAAGAATTACCTTTGGGTTGCGGATTCCGATTTTCTTCCATAAACAGATTGTTTTCTCTGGATTTTCCCGGAGGATAAAGCAGGGTATGCTCATAAATGGAAAACCCTTCAATTTTTTTTGCACTTTTTTTAAGCCGGGATGTAAACTCCGTGAGGGTTTCAAAATCCAGCTCCATGATGGCCCCAATATGCACCAGAGAAGCGGATACTGTTAGAAGAGGAAATTTTCTTTCTACTCCGCTTCTGTCTTCGGAAATGTAATAATTCTGCCTCACCTCTTCTTTTGTGAAAAGGCTTTTCATTTTAGCGGAAAAGCTCTCATACACGGAATTAATCATTTCCCGTATTTTGCTTTTATTACCCATCAGAAAAAAATCATCCCCTCCCAGATGACCCACAAAGAGCTGTTCTCTGGTATAATCATTCCGACGATCCAGCAGTTCAAAAGCAAGGAGCTGGATGGCCTTATCCCCTTTTTTCACTCCTTTGATGTCGTTGAATGGTTTGAAGTTATCCATATCCAGATAAGCAACACTGAACTGCTTCCCTGAATTCATTCGCAAATAGAATTCTTCTTCAATGATTCTATTTCCCGGCAAACCAGTGAGAGGGTTCATGTGTATTTTCTGAAAATACATATATAGCACATTCTCAATTTTGCTTATAAATATATCAGGAATTATGGGTTTTTGGACATAATCTTCAATCCCGGAGCGGAAAGCCTTATGTAAAATTTCCGATGAGTCCGCACCGGATATCATAATCATGGGCAGAAGATGAGCATCTTTTTTCTTCTTGATTTCCATGATGACATCAAAGCCATTATGGTACGGGTCATTCAGATTCAGGTCAATCAACGCCAGATCCGGCCTTGCATTTTCCACAGCGTTTAAAAAATCATTATAATTATAAAAAGAATCCACATCCGCAATATCTGCCAGAAGGTATTCCATCTGGGAACAAAACGCAACGTCATCATCCAGCAGGAATATTTTTTTACGCTTCCCGTTACTCATGGTCATGTTTCATCTTCGGAATAAAACATGACCATAAAAAGCATTTTATCAGAATACAAACTGTGTGGTAAAGGCTACCGCCATATTGGAGGTTTGAAATTCATAATCATACTGGAATCCCAAACGGAAGAATGGAATGGGTATCCAATATAATCCAGCCAGAGCTTTCGCCCGGAAGGAGGGAAGCTCTCCGGTTTCTTTGTAGCTCGCAGCCACAGAGTTTACGGTTCCGGAATAGGTGGAAGTCACATCGCCCATGGGGAAATACGCGGATACCCCACCCACCAGACTGAAGATGAGCAGGTTAATTCCGGCTTTTGCGGAAATGTATGGCGATGTGATGGACCATTCATTGTTCATTTTATAAGCAACGTTGATGGGAGTACCTTCAACGCTTCCGTAACTGGCAGATGCCTGCTCCCAGGAAATCTCTCCGGAGGAATGATCCACCCCGGCTGCGAGGGAAATACCGGGAATGACAAAAGTCTGCTGGAGGAATGAATACCGGATTTCCCCTCCATAAGTGGCGTATTTGAAAGAGACTCCTTTCGCTGAGAGATCCAGAGGCAATCCGTATTTGGCGGCCACATCCAGCTTGGAAACTCCGGGAATTCCCACCCGTGCGAAAATGGTGGGGGAATACGGCAACGGAAGATACGCAATATCCAGAGGCACTGCATCTGTATTCACGGATGGGGCCAGATTTGCATTCAGGTTCGCCGCTGGATTTTCCAGCAACCCCAGGCCAGCACTGACCCCCACAGAAAAGAAGGGAAATCCTTTGGCAGCCGCAGTGGAATCATTCAATCCCAAGGTGTTCAGAAACGCCACTTTATCTGCCAGGGAACCAGCGATGTTTCCGGTCATTTTCTGCATTTCCGTTTCCGGGGTGGCAGAAAAAACTCCAGACGCCAGGACGGTGAACACCAGCGATACCGGCATAATCTTTTTAAATAAACTTTTCATACTTGCTCCTTTATATTTTATTTTCTAATGCGGAAAAAACTTGGCGGGATTGCCGGGAAAAAAAGAATGCGTTATGCGTAAAATAATTCTGCTTGCGTGGATTCTCATTTTCTCCGGCTTCTTTTCCCTTCATTCCCAAACATCCCCAACATCCCAAAAATGGGAAGGCACTCTGGATGACAAAGGCTTTGTGGAAATTGTCTGGACGGTCAGCAAGGAAAAGCCATTTTTTCTGGAGGGATGGATACTTTACCGTTCCCTCTACCGTCCCGTGCCGGTATTCTGGAACGATCAGAAACTCATCATTGATGCCGGCCCGGAATTCCATAAAGCCCCATATAAAATCCACTACGTGGAAAATTAACGCACGGTTCCTTTTTTTATCTTAACCAGCTCAATAATGAAGGAACCGGGAAGGTACGGAACCTTACCCTGGACTTTCACAATATATCTGTTCATGTCATCGGAAACCCAGACGAAGATGTCACCTTGTTGCTTGAAAAATCCACTGGTTTCCATTTTGGGGAGCACTTTCATTGTTTTAAATGTACCCGCCTGTGTGGTCACGGTATCATAAGCAATGATGTTCATCTGAAATTTTTGCAACTTGGCGTCGTCATACATATCAATATAAAAACTGTGACCGGGATATCCCTGCCGACTATCCACCCTCATGGAAAAAAGAGCGGACATGACATCATGGACACCCTCAGGAAGGTTTTCCTGTGAACCGTTTTTTATATCCCATTGCTTTCCCGGTTTGTCACATCGGCAGAATTTACGATAGTAGGTGGCCCGCCTTTTTGCGTGGTCGTAATTGGTGACCAGATAATTCTGATAATTCCCCTCATTCTGGCTTTTCATACTGCGGATGGGGCGGCGGTTTTTATAGTCCCATTCTGTCTGGAGGGTATCCCGGATTTTAAATATTTTATCCAGAATTTCCGATGTCCTTGCCTGGGATTTCACCACGTACACATCATGACCTTTATAGTTCATTTGTTTCACTATCTGAACTTTTGCATATCCCCCAATGACATTCCCGGTTACAGAACTGGTGTATTTAATTACATAATAGAGCTCTTCCCCCACTCCCAGGGACCCCGCTGTGTCGGCCCATAGAAGAGGAACCAACCCCAATCCGCTCAGAAGAACCGCCACTTTTTTCATCCATTTCATATTTACTCCTTGGGGGGATTTAACGGTATTTTTCGTCAAACAATTCCCGTATTTTTTTTATTCCATCCACGTCTTTCCGGGAACTGATGGCCAGAATTCCCTTGTTATACACAACCAGCGAGTTTTCCACACCTTCCAGAGCAATGGCCATTTTTTTCTCATCGGAAATGATAATATTTCCACTGGATTTTAAAGAATAGTACTTTGTTCCTGTGGGATTATAGTTTCCGTTTTCATCCGGCTGCATAATCCGGGGAATGGATTCATAGCTGCCCACATCGTCCCAGCCAAAATCTCCGGTTAAAACCCCGGCATGTCTGGTCTTTTCCATGATAGCATAGTCCACGGCTATATTTGGCATTTGCGGAAAATACTCTTTCAGTTTCTTTCTATCCCCGGCAATTTTCTCCGCTAAGCCGGCCATTTCCGTTTGGTGTTTCTGAAACTCCTCCCAGAATGCTCCCAACCTTGCCAGAAACATACCGGAATTCCAGAGGAATTTTCCATCGGCCAGATATTTCCCCGCTGTTTGGGCGTCCGGTTTTTCCTTGAAACCTTTGATTTCCCAACCGGACGGAAAACCCAGATTCTGCCCCCGTTCAATATAGCCATATCCGGTTTCCGGACGGGAGGGATGCACCCCAAAACACCAAATCCGACTTTCCAGATGGGGGAAGGAATCCTCCACCGTTTTCGCCCATGCTTCCACAGGGGAGATAAAGTGGTCTGCAGAAAGCACCAAAACGGGAACATCCTCCCCCACTTTATTTTCCCGTAGCCAGGCCAGAAAATACGCGATAATGGGGGCGGTGTTCCGGGCAACCGGCTCAATCAGAAAATTCTCATGTTTGAGATAATCCAGAGAGGCCAGAATCTTGCCCATCAAATCCTTGTTTGTTCCAATGATAATATTATCCAGCGGTGTAATTTTTTTGGCCCGGATGATGGTTTCCTCAATCAGGGAGCGTTGGGAATAGAGCGGAATCAATTGCTTGGGACGCTTGATCCGGGAAAGTGGCCATAAACGGGTACCTGACCCACCAGCCATGATCAGGACAAAAGGCTTATTTTTTTTCATCTCTCCTCCTTTCCCCGTCCACCGTTAATTTTTCCGTATGGGCGGCAGGGTCAACGTGTTATCTTCGCTTTGCGGAAGATTATCCGTTTTATGAGGGCCAGAAACCACCGGCGTCCCGTTTTGTCCAACGATAATTTCCGTGGCTTTGGGATTTAATTTCTGAATTTGGAAAAACTGGAGAACCATGGAATTCTGGTTAATCAGCTTCAAAAAACGCTCCGCATTCTCGTAATCCGCAAGGGCAGACTCTTTCTGGGTTTCAATCCGGGCTTCCTCATCAATCCGGGAAAGGAATGCATTCCTCTTTGCCCGAATTATTTCCGGCAGATTGGATGTCATCTGGCGGTAGACAAAATAATCCGGCAGATGCATGGAGTGGATGTACACCTCCTCCAGTTCAATGAGGGGTTCCCCCTTGTAGTGGAAAAAATCCTGCCAGTCTTTCCGGAAGTCCGGATTGGATGCGGATAAATACAGGGAGAAATTTTTTCGTAATTCCGGAATATCTTCCTCTGACTGATAAATTTCATAAAACTTTTTTTCCAAAAGCCGCAGGAAGCGGGATTCCACAAACTTATTGATATTGGTGATTTTCTGGTTGTTCATGTAAAAAAGACGGAGGATGTTTTTCTGGTTGATCCGATATGCCAGACCCACCGATGCCTTGAACGTATAGTAATCCGGCAGATTCAAAAAACGGGTATACCTTAAATCTGATTTAAAATTAATTGATATAAGGTTCTCATCTCCGGAAATGAAAATGATCTGGTACTTTTCCGGAATGAATCCATCGGCCAGATAATGTGTACCCGGCCCCAGAGAGCGTATGTCTTTTCTATCCAATTGGTTGATAACAATAGCACTGCCTCCATCCGGAACATTCAGAAAACCTAAGAACAAAAAGGATACCACCGCCCCAATACTCACGGAAGCAAGGATCAGCCGTAGAAAACGGAAAGCGATTCTCATGGATCAATTATTTTTCTTCTGTCTCCGGATGGTACAGAGTGATGCTTTCGTCCGGAGTGATGGTGGTCACGGCGTGTTTGTATACCATTACCTGTTTGTCTTTTGCTTCCATAATTATTGTGAATTGATCAAAACTGATGACTTTCCCTTTTATGGGCACCCCATTGGACAGATAGACAGTGATGGCAATTTTGTCTTTTCTCACCTGGTTCAGTAAAAAATCCTGTATGTTATTTTTATTCATAAAATCCCCCGAGCTGGATAGCTTGGGATAAATGAAAAACAAGGGAATCATGGTCAATTCTTTTTAATCTTGGTTCGTTCCGGAACCAGGTGAGCTGCCGTTTGGCATAATTTCTGGTTTTTTGGGAAATGGTTTCAAGAACCAGATTGCGGTAGGACATATCGTTCCATTTTTTCCTAATCAGAAAATCCCACTCCTCCGGGGTTGAATTCCAGTTTGCCGATGGCTCCATTATCGCAAGGCTTTCAAAGAATTCCCGGTAGCCGATGGTTTTCAGCCCCGGATGGGATGGGGAATAGCCACGGGATAACAATTCCAGAAGCTCATCCACCAAACCGTCCTGGATCATTGTCTCCGTCCGATGGTTTATGTTGCGGTAGAGAATCTCTCTGGGAACATCCAGGTACCAGGAATGGAAATCATAATCCCCAAATATTCCCCCGGAAGGCTCGTAATCAGAAAATGGTTTTTCTCCCGCAAGCGACACCAGAAGAGCCCGGCGGCGACGGTAGATATCATTCATGGAAAGCCGGAGTGCGGATTGGGGATCTGCATCCAGCAACCGCCGATGGACTTCCTCTGCGGTTAATGCGTCCACTTCATTCTGCAATGGAGTGGAAATTTCCGGCTCTTCCAGGATGCCATCCCATAAAGAGCGGATATAAAAAAATGTTCCGCCAGAAATCACCGGAATCTTCTTTCTATGCAGGATATCCTTTATGGAGGAGATGGCCATTTTCCGAAATTCACCCACAGAAAAAGATTCATCCGGATTTTTGATGCCCACAATATGGTGGGGAATTTTTTCTATTAATTCCACAGGGGGAGCAGCAGTCCCAATCTTCATATATCGATAAATCTGCCGGGAATCTGCAGAGACAACTTCAAGAGGAAAATGTCCGGAGAGTTTTTCCAAAACTGCAGTTTTTCCGGATGCGGTGGGTCCGGTGATCACCAGAATAGAGGGTTTATCTATCACGCTGGAAGCTTCTGCGTCTGGTCAATATAGGCGGAGAGAGAAAGCACTGTACTTTCCAGTTTTTCATTCACAAAAATTTTTTCAAACCGTTCCCTGAATTCCATTTCTTTTTTTGCCAGCTCCATCCTTTTTTCAATCTGCTCCGGTGTCTCCGTTTTTCTCCGGACAAGACGCTCCCGTAAAATTTCCAGAGACGGCGGAACCAGAAACAGATTATGGACGCCGGGATATTTTTCCTTCAACTGGAAACTTCCTTGTATATCGATATCCATGATCACCATCTTTCCCATCCCCAGAATCCGGCGAATTTCTGATTTTTGGGTACCATAAAACCGGTCCAGTACCGGGGCATATTCCAGAAAATCCCCGTTATTAATTCCGGCAAGAAAATCCTCTTTATCCACAAAATAGTATTCCACCCCGTTTTTTTCCGTTCCACGGGGAGGCCGGGTGGTGGTGGAAATACTGTAGGATAAATCCTGCCGGAATTCCAGCAGGCGTGTGATGACCGTGTTTTTTCCGGTTCCGGATGGTGCGGACAGGATGAAAATTTTATTCTGTTCTTCCCGGGTTAAGTCCATCAGCTTTCAAACCTTGTGGTCTTTGTGAGGCGGGAAAATTTCACACCTTTTATGCCGGAAATCTGGGAGGCAATTTCCTGCACGGCAACCGGTCTTCCCCGGATAACAATTGTGTTCAGCATGTTGGCGTGATCCATACTCACTGCGGTGGAACAGACGATGAAAGCACGGGTGCATTCCTGCAACTCCATGATTTTCTGGGACAACTCCCGGTGGTGGGGATCATAAACAATGACCAGTACCCCGGTAACCTGGTCATCATCCCCGGACCAAACCTCTTCCACCATCTGCTCACGGATCAGATCCCGTATATATTCTGAGCGGGAGGCGTATCCTTTCTGTTGGAGATGGACATCCAGCTTTTCCAGCAAGGATTCACTCAATGAGACGGTGAAACGTATGATTTTATTCCGGACGTTTTTGGGTATGAGGCTTTCAATGGTTTTATTAATCTTGATTTTTTTAACATTCATAAGACGTTAGCTCCGACGATATTTATAATACGCCGCACAGGCCCCCTCGGAGGAGACCATGGTGGCCCCCAGCGGATTTTCCGGCACACATTCCTTCCCAAAAGCGGGACATTCAAACGGCTTTTTGTTCCCCTTCAGAATTTCCCCGGCAATACAGATTTCCGGTTCCTCCGTCCGGATATCCTGCACGGAAAAACGGAGAGATGCGTTATATTTCTGGTATTTATTCCGGAGAACCAGACCGCTCTGAGGGATATTTCCAATACCCCGCCACTTCTGGTCGCCATTTTCAAAAACTTCATAGATGGCTTTCTGAGCACCTAAATTTCCCTCTTTGGTGACCACCCGTTCATAGGCATTCCGGACGGAATATTCCTTTTCTTCCAGCATTTGTACGAGGAAATAAAAACCCCGCAGAATATCCACCGGCTCAAACCCAGTCACCGCTATGGGAGTGGAATATTTTTCCGCTATGGAAAAATACTCATGGTACCCCATCACCGCGTTCACATGACCCGCTGCCAGAAAACCATCAATAATATTATCCCCGGAGGATAAAATGGCATCCATGGCCGGAGGCACACGTACCTGGGAAACCAGAACGGAGAAATTCTCCAAACCCATTTTGTCCGCGTGAAGGACCGCCATGGCATTTGCCGGAACGGTGGTTTCAAACCCGATGGCAAAAAAAACCACTTGCTTATCCGGATTCTTTTTGGCTATGCCCACCGCATCCAGGGGAGAATACACAATCCGTACATCGTGGCCGGAGGCCTTTAAGGAAAAAAGGTCCATCCGGGATCCCGGTACCCGCAGCATATCCCCAAAAGAGGTGAAAATCACATTGGGCTGGGATGCAATATGAAGTGCTTTATCAATCATCTCCAGAGGTGTCACGCATACCGGGCACCCGGGGCCATGTACCAGATTAATTTCCGGAGGCAATAACTGATCAATCCCGAATTTCATGATGGAATGCGTTTGTCCGCCACAGATTTCCATGATACTCCATTTCCGCGAAACTGTCTGGCGGATCAGTTGTGCATAATCCCGGGCGGATTTTTCATCCCGGTATTCATCCATGTACTTCATTGACTTTGGCTTTTCTCGTCCAGCTCTGCAATGGCCTCTCCCATTTCCGTGAGATAGGCAAACACCTCGTTGGCTTCTTGCTCATCAATAACGCTTAACGCAAATCCGGCATGAACAATAACATAATCATCCACTTTTGCATCCGGCACATAGGCCATAGAGACTTCCTTCACGGACCCCCCAAAACTCACCTTCCCCATACGCATAAATGCGTCTTCTTCATCGGTCATTTCAATAACTTTTCCAGGTATTCCAAGGCACATGTTTTCTCCTTTTTTTATGCGGAACCTTTTCCGGATTTTATATCATCTTTTAAATCCAGCTCCAGTTGTTCAATGAACATGGAATCCCCGTCTATGATATCCACCTCCATTGAATGGCAATGCTCACACTGGAGAACATACTCCGTTGTTTGGGTTCGTTTCCCGCAGGATTTGCACTGGAGCACCAGAGGCTGTTCATGAATGATCAATTCCAGCTCCCCACAGGCCTCAAACTGGAGTTTATAAATTTCAAACGCAGATTGAAGCTGTTCCGTCACCACTCCGGTCATGACTCCAATCTTCACCCGTACCCAGATTACTTTCTGGGCATTGTTTTCCTGGGCGATTTTTTCCGCCTCCGTGAGGATAGCGTGTGCAATGGACATTTCATGCATTTTTGATAAATTCCAGCCACTTTTCAAAATCATCCGGCACATTGATGGAATGCGTAAATATCGGAATTTTGGGATTCACTTTTTTTATGTTTTCCATCGCCTTCTCCATGGAAAAATTCATAATCTGAGCGGCCTCAATTTTTGTTATCAATACCACATCGGCCACATGAAACATAACCGGATACTTAACGGGTTTGTCATCCCCTTCCGTGGCACTCAGGAGTACCACATTGAGATCCGTCCCCACATGAAAATTAGCGGGACAGACCAGATTGCCCACATTTTCCACAAACAGATATTCAATCCCGGTTAAATCCATTTTGCCGATGGCTTTTTCCACCATAGAGGCGTCCAGATGACAGGTGGTTCCCGTGGTGATCTGGTACGAAAGGGCTCCTTTTTCCCGGATGCGTTTGGCATCATTTTCAGTTTCCAGATCCCCTTCAATGACAGCAATTTTCTGTGGCCCCATTTTTTCAATGGTCCTCTCCAGCAAAGTGGTCTTTCCGGAGCCGGGGGAGCTCATCATATTAAAACTTTTTATATTCTCCTCTTTTAGGAACTTATTGATAGCGGCCGCTTTTTCTTTATTGCTGTGCAGAATTTCCTTTCCCACTTTTACAGACAAACTGTTTTCCATAACCACCTCTCTATCATTTTCTTCACCCAGAACAGATCACATATAATATAACTTTTTATTACCCCGTCTCCATTTATTTTCCGGTTATTTACTGGAAAAAATGGATTAAACAATGATTTTAACGGTGACTTGCCGGTCAAACAAATTTCGGAATTTCACACAAAAATGGAATGGCGTTTCCGGCATGAACTTTCCCCCCGGAGAATCGTTTTTTCCATAAAAAATCCTTGCCATTACCACAAGGGTTTATTTATGATCGGATTTATATGCTGGAAATTCTGGATTTGAATGTTAAGAAAAATATATCCCCGGAGGATATAAAAAATAAAAAGAAAAAAGCCGGTGAAGATTTGTTCATGCTTCAGAAATATCTGAAAGGTGAAAATATTCCGGTCATTCTGGTTTTTGAAGGCCTGGAAGCTGCGGGAAAAGGAAGCATCATTTCCAATATCACCCGGGCCATGGATCCACGGGGCTTTCGGGTGATTCCTGTGATGGCTCCGGATGAGAAGGAAAGGAATAAACCTTTTTTGCAACGTTTCTGGGTGGACACCCCGGCCAAAGGATTTATCCATATTTTTGACCAGTCCTGGTACATGCATGTACTGGAAGAAAGGGTGGAAAAAAAAGCCCGGAAAAAAGAAAATTTAGCATCCCGCAATGAAATAAACCAGTTTGAAAGAACTCTGGTGGATAACGGAACATCCATCATCAAGTTCTGGCTGCATATATCCCGGAAAGAACAGGAAAAACGGCTGAAGAAAATGCAGAAGTCAAAAGAAGACCGCTGGCGGGTCACCTCCGATGACTGGGAGAAACATGAGAAGTATGACAAGTACATAAAAGCGGCGGAAGAAATGTTCCGGGATACGAACACATCCTGGGCACCCTGGCATATAGTGTCCACAGAAGATCTGGACAATGGGAAAATCACTGTCATGGAAACGGTGGTCAGCTTCATGGAGGGAATCGTGGGAAAGACATTCCGGGAAAAAGCGTTGGAATCCTTCCAGCGGTCCATTGGAATCACGGGAGGATAAGGCAATGCTGGAAAATATCGATTTAACACAGAAAATCACAAAAGAAGAGTATAATGAAAAACTCCCGCTTTTACAGGAAAAACTGCTCTTTCTCCAGCACAGATTGTATGAGAAAAAGACACCGGTAATCATCGTATACGAAGGCTGGGACGCAGCCGGAAAGGGTGGAAACATAAAACGGGTTACGGAAAAACTGAATCCGAGGGGTTATGAAGTGGTTTCCATTGCCAAACCCACGTCAGAAGAAATATCCCACCATTATCTTTGGCGATTCTGGAAACGAATCCCGGAGCGGGGAAAAATCACGATTTTTGACCGCTCCTGGTATGGTCGGGTGATGGTGGAAAGGGTGGAAGGTTTCGCGAAGGAAGAGGAATGGAAACGGGCTTATCAGGAAATCAATGAAATGGAATCTGCGATCATCCGCTTTGGGTGTGTTCTTTTTAAATTCTGGATCCAGATTGATAAAGAAGAACAATTGCGACGATTTGAAGATAGAAAAAATGATAAACTGAAGTCCTATAAGCTGACGGATGAAGACTGGCGAAACCGGGAAAAATGGGATCAATATGAAAAAGCCGTGGAAGACATGCTGCTGAAAACCAGCACGGTGGATGCACCCTGGAGCATTGTTCCCGGCAACGATAAATACTTTGCCCGGATCTACACCCTGAACATATTGCTGGACAGATTAAAAAAAGCAGTGGGTTAACGCAAAAGGCTTTCCATGACTTTATCATAGCCTTTTAAAGTCAAATTGGATACGGGGAATATTTCATCGATGCCCAGCTCATTTTTTTTAAATTCAAAATATTTCATACTTTTGTTGTAATCCTTCTGGTTCAGTTTATCCGTTTTTGTGAGAATAAAGATAAAAGAAAAATCCCGGTTATCTATTTTTCTGGTCTCCATAAAATCCAGCAACTGAACTTCCTCTTCTGTTATTTCTCTGCGGATATCCATGGTAACATAGATTTTGATGATGTTGGGGCGATTCAGAAGATAATCACCAATCATTCCGGACAGAAAATCCCTATAGGAATGGGCAATTTTTGCATATCCGTAACCGGGTAGATCCACAAGAGAGAATCCAGGAGATTCATAATAAAAAAGTTTCTTTGTGGCACCCGGAGTGGAGGAAACATGGATGCTCTTTTTCTGGCCGGAAATGGACCGGATAAAGGAACTTTTTCCAGAATTGGAGCGACCCATCACGCAGACCTCCGCCGGGGAATCCGGAAGCAGATCCCAGGAAGAAAATTTATCAATATATTTAATGGAAATTGGGCGGAAGGACATATCAGTTTTTCATTTTCATGGAGGGATCCGGGAATGTTCCGTTTTTCTTCCATGCAAAATAATCGGCCAGAATTTCCCCATGATCAAAGGCCATAACATCCGGAAGCTTGCCAGAAAAAACCTGAGCATTTGCAGCGTCATCCTTCGCACAGAGCTCCCCCTGCCCTTCTGCGATAAAAACCGCAGATACCGTATGGCTCCGGGGATCGCGGGAAGGATCAGAGTATACATACAAAAGCTGCTTCAATTCCACATCCAGGCTGGTTTCCTCTTTTGCTTCCCGGACAGCGGCATTCTCCATGGATTCCCCTTCTTCCACAAAGCCACCCGGAATAGCCCAGCCAAAAGGAGGGTTTTTCCTCTCAATCAGGACAATTCCGCCCGCATATTCAATGATGATGTCCACGGTGGGTACTGGATTGCGGTAATTTGCCATGACGGCATTGGCAAACTCTTTTCCAGCCTGTAAAGATTTAATCCATTTGGAATATTGGTTGATTGCCCAGATGGAATCTTTGGATTGGTTTATTGTGAAATTATTTCAGGAGAGAATATGAAAGACCCGTTAACCCCCTATGGCAATAAACCCATGGTTACCCCCATTGTCCATTCAGTGAATTATGAGTATGAATCTTTTGAGGTGCTGCGGCAGATTACCGATGGCGAAATTGATGGATACACATACCACCGGGATGATAACCCCACGGTGAGGGCGGTGGAAAAACGCATCGCAGAAATGGAACACGGCGTGGACGCCATCATTTCCACCACAGGAATGGCTGCCTGCACCATGGTCTATTTTACGTATCTGAAAGCGGGCGACCATATTATCCTGTTTCATGATATTTACGGAGCTCATTATAAAGTCTCCCTGATTTTGGAAAGGATGGGAATCCGTATTGACTGGGTGGACGCTGCCGAAGCATCCCAATTGGGAAAATACATCCAACCCAATACCCGCATGATTTTCTGTGAGACACCCAGCAACCCTCTGATAAAAACCATCGACATTGCGGAGACATCCAAACTGGCCAAAAAGCATAATATTCTATTTGTGGTGGACAACACATTTGCTACCCCATACCACCAGCTTCCTCTGGAATTGGGAGCGGACATGGTGGTGCACAGTGCCACCAAAGGCCTAGGGGGTCACAATGATCTCATGGCCGGCGTGATCATCGTCAAAGACAAAGAAGACTATGAAAAGCTATGGTTCACCCGGCAGGCCATTGGAACTACACTGGATGCATATTCCGCATCTTTGCTGGAAAGAGGATTAAAAACCTTTTATCTGCGTGCCCGGAAAATGAATGAAAACGCCCAGATCATGGCGGAATTTCTGCAGAAACATCCCAAAATAAAAACCGTATTTTATCCTGGGCTACCCGGAGATCCCGGCCATGAAATTTCCAAAAAACAGATGAAAAACGGATTTGGTGGAATGCTGGCCTTTGAGGTGGGAGAAAACATCGAGGATGCAAAAACGATGATAAATAATCTAAATGAAATTTACCATGCTGTGAGTCTGGGAGCCACGGAATCTCTGATTTGTATTCCGTTTCTGACCACTATGTTGTATCTGCCGGCAGAAAGAAGACTTTCCTTTGGCGTGAAAAAGAATACCATCCGCCTTTCCGCCGGAATTGAAGATTCCGATGTTCTGATTAAGGATTTGCAGAATGCACTGGAAGCATTGTAATCCCGCCGATGGTTCCGAATCTGGAAGTTAATTTCCGAGCGGGAAAGTAACATGAAAGCGGGGGTTCCATGGCTTTTTCCTCCTTTGCCGGCGGATGTGACTCTACCCTTCCCGCAATTCCGGATAGAACCCGTCAAAAATATTCTTTTTTTTTCCGCCATCACAGATTTTGATTATATTCTCTCTATGGCAGGGAAAGTGTTAACTGCCCAGGATGTGTGGGCCATGTTCGCAGAGACGGATCGGAAGATGCAGGAAACCGATCGGAAGATGCAGGAAACTGACCGGAAGATGCAAGAAACCGACCGAAGGATAAACGAATTAGGCAAACAGATTGGCGGCCTAGGGGATAAATTCGGATATTTCACGGAGGGGATGGCACTGCCCTCCATGGAGAAAA
>DYLW01000016.1:33726-49411 GCA_020721865.1 Leptospira biflexa
GGGGATAAATTCGGATATTTCACGGAGGGGATGGCACTGCCCTCCATGGAGAAAATATTATATAGCAAATATAAAATGGAAGTTGTAAATCCCCGTTCCAGAGTACGAAAAAAAGGAAGGGAAATGGAAATTGATGTGCTGGCATGGGCAAATTCCGGGATCAATCTGGTCATTATTAATGAAATTAAAAGCAGGGTAAAAGAAGACTCCATCCATCAACTCCAGAAAATGTTGGAGGAATTTCTGTTTTTTTATCCCGAACACACCGGAAAAAAAAGAATGGGAATCCTGACCGGGATGGACTGGGATTTTGGGATTCCAGAAAAGGCCATGGCTGCCGGATTTGTCACCGCAAGCATACACGATAATATTTTTAAAATCAATTCCCCCAAAGGGTTTCAGCCCAAATACTGGGAGTAAAAAATTTTAATCCGGAGAAATGTAGAAAACTCTTTTATATTTCCTTTCGGGACTATTCTTTTCCAAATCCTCAAACAGATGAGGATAATGCTTCCGGAATTCCTCTATCATTTTACTATATGGAATATCCGGAAAATTTCCATAGTCATGAATATACTCCATGAATCTTCCTCCGGATCTGTCCGATTCCTGGAATATGGAATCGGTTTTTCCGTCAAATTCCAGGGGATGGACTCCCATCCGCTCACACAGGGCTGCATCAAAGGCCGGGGTAGCCTTCACCCATTTCCCCTCCAGAAAAAGCTCCGTGTAACCATGGAATACCAGCTTATCCGTGCGGAGAATTTTTTCCAGTTTTTCCGTGCCGATGTGGTTTCTCACGATGGCAAAACCCAGCCGTGCCGGAATCCCTAATGCTCTGGTGGCGGCAGCCAGAAGATTTGCTTTTTCAATACAGTATCCCCGGTTTTTTTTTAGAAGAGCACTGGCCTTTAATGCACGGGGATTCAAATCAATGTTATACGGAAAATATTTGAACCCATCCCGAATGGCATAATACAAACGAATCGCCTGGAGAGTATTCTCCTGGATGCCCATTGTGATCTTTTCCGCATAGGCAACCACATCGGGATGATCCGAATCAATAAAAATTCCCGGACGCAGATATTCATCCATCGACGGTTATTGTGGCGATTTTTTTTTGGAAAAGTTCTGTATAATCCAGCGCCAGATAAAAAACACCGGGATTCCGGAGAACAGAATCAGGAGGGCAAACTGCGAGGATTCCGTCCATTTCAGCAGGGCAGTGGCCATCATCACAATAGACATAACAATAAAGAAGAGTGGAACCCAGGGATAGAGCGGTACGCTGTGAGGACGGGCTTTTTCCGGAAATTTGTGACGCATATACATGAGCCCGATTACGGTGAGTACGGGGAATACGCTCAGAGAAAATCCCATATAAATCATCAGCCATTCCAGATTTACGAACAGGACATAAAGTATGGAAATGAAGGTCTGCACCATGATGGCAAAAATAGGTGTCTGGAACCGTTTGCTTACAATGGCCAGTTCCTTAAAAATAACATTGTCTCTGGCCATAGCATAGTATACCCGTGGACCAATCATCATTTGCACGGAGATGGAGGAGAGAAGAATCAGCAGAATTCCTCCTGTGAAAATACTGGATATATTTTGTCCAAATAAATGGGTTGCGGCCACTTCTCCCACGGCTTTCTGGCCTTGGATTGCGTCATAATCACTGCTCAGAAGAAAGATCACATTCAGGGCAATATAGAAAAATGTGGTCAGCACGGTTCCCCAAAATAACGCTTTTGGCAGGTTTTTTTCCGGATTTCTAATTTCTCCGGCAATGTATGTAGCACCATTCCATCCGGAAAACGCCCACATTATGATCAGCAGAGAAAGGGACATGGTGGGTAAATCGGGCAGAGTTCCGGACGGATGGTGGTTAGTAAAAAGACGGTCCATGCGAGAATAATCAATGAAAAATATACCAATGAAAACAAAGAGTGCCACCACGCTGAATTTTATAATGGTCAGAACATTCTGGATACGGCTACCTTCCTCCACCCCCAGAGCATGGATAATACCAAAAAATACAATCAAAAAAATAGCAATCGCTTTGGGCAGCCAGGGTTCCTTTAATAGTTCCGCCAGAAACACCCAATGGTTGGAGGACGCCAGTTTGGTGAGGTATGTGGAAAACGCCAGTGCACTCGACGCAATGGATGCAGAAAACCCCACAATCAGGGATATCCAGCCGGTGAGAAACGCAGGCAAAAGGCCAAAGATATTCCTCAGGAAAAGATACTCCCCTCCCACCTCCGGCATCATGGCAGAAAGCTCCGCATATGCCATGGTTCCGGATACGGCAATTAATCCTCCCACAAACCAGAGAATCAATACCACAAAGGAATTCTGCGTCATTCCCAGAATTTCACCTGTGGTGACAAAAATCCCCGTTCCAATCATGCTTGCTATCACCACAAGGGTGGCCGTTCCCAGACCCAATTTTCTTTCTAACACCATTTGCTCCGTATGGTCAGAAAGGATTTTTTTCTCACACCGTAAAGCCCTTACACTGCATATTTAAGGGGCAAAACGGTTACGAATGATAGCATACGAAAGGGCATAGTGGACACTCTCCCATTCCTTCCGCATGGCTTCCATTTTTTCCCTTTCCGATGATTCCCGGATCAGATTTTTTCCCAGAAAATGATCTTTCTTTATATTGTATAAACCGGTTATTTTCTCCTTGGATATCACCAGCAGATAATCATCCGCGACCCACCCCATCAAATCTCCCATGTCCAGAATGCCGCGTCCGGAAGCAGGGGAGAATAAAGAAGTCCCCACTCCGGAGTACAAAACATCCCCGTCCAGAAGCTCCAGAATTGTGGGCAGAATATCCGTCTGGGATGCGATCCGGCTGGATTCCCCGGGCGGGATGATTCCGGGTGCATAAAATAAAATGGGAATCCGAAACCGATCCACCCCATTTTTTTCACCAAAAGTATGGTCTGAAGTTAAAATGAAGATTGTATTTTTAAAATACTTTTCTTTTTCCGCCAATTGGAAAAAATCCCGGAGAGAATCATCCACATAGTGCATGGCATTGAAAAAATCGGAATTGGGATACGATGGGGGATATTTCTTTTTATAATCCGCCGGAAGGGAATACGGAGAATGGGGATTTAGGGAAAAAATAACGGAAAGAAAGGGGCCTTTGCTTTCGCGATATTTTTGATTCATTGCGGAAAAAGTATAATGATCGAATGTTCCCCATGTTCCATCGTCCATTTCTTTTCCGGCGTTCAGGCTTTCTTTGGTAATGATCTCATCAAAGCCGGCGATTTTTGCATAGGAGGAAAAACCCATCGACCCGGAAAAAGCAGCATAAGTAAAAAATGTTTTATATCCCATTTTGGAAAGAAGAGTTCCCAATCCGGTTTGCTTGTTCGCCTGGTAGGAGGAGTTTATATACAGCTTTCCATACAGGGTGGGAATGGAGCTGACCACCGAAGGCAGAGCAGCCATGGAACGCTGGCCGGTGGCAAACCCATTTCTGAATAGAAATCCTTTTTTTGATATGGAATGCAGAAACGGTGTAGCATTGGCGGGATGCCCGTAAAGAGATAAATCCTTAGCGGAAAAACTTTCCAGAATAAAGAGAACAATATTATAATTTTTGGGATTCCCCGTGGAAGAGCGGTGCACATGAAAGGGGTATTCCGGATTGGTTCTTTCCACCCCTTTCTGCCGGTATATTTCTGATATGGATAGAAATGATTTTTGCAGATCTCCGGGCGGCATTTTGAGTCTGTCTTTCTGGTAGAGTGCCCGTAAAATGGTATACCCTCCGTTGAGGGATAAATTTCCCAGAAACAGGTTTTCACTGTGAAATGCCATCGCCGGCATCAGGGGTTTTCTCTGGAGTCCTCCCCGTATGGCAATAACCCCCAGAAGAAGCACCAGAACAATGGAAACCGAATACTGAATCATTTCTTTCCAGTTCAATGTCTTTCTATCAAACCGGAAATTTTTAATAATAATTTTTCTGATCACCAGTAAGATGCTGATAATAACTCCAGCCGAAAGAAGCAGAATCAAAAGATAATCTTTTACGCCCATCCGGATAATATCCTTCCACTCCCGGATCACAATAAAAATTTCCGCCGATGTGTGTCTCCCGGCATGGGGATAGTAGACCATATCTCCCAGGATAAAACCGTAAAGGAATGCCCCCGCCCAGAAAATGAAATACTGGATAATTTTATAATACACATTCTGCTTCACGGGAATCAAGAGAAGCAGAAAGAACACAAGATATATCATGGATATGGTAGCGACATCAAAACGCATTCCCACAATAAAGGACAGATATGCATTGCAGATGGAAACCGGATTTTCCGCAGGGTTAAACAGGAAATAAAAAACAACCCGGGACAGAGAAAGAAATACCATATTTAGAAAAAATGTCTCCAAGATAATTTTCCATTTTTTGATCGGTTATCATCCATGGATAACCATACATTGGATAGACTTACCATAATCCGGGAGTGAAATATCCTTGTATTTTGTAAATAAAAAGAATATTATTGAATACCCGAAGTTTAGTGCCCGGATTTTGGGAAACCCATAAACCAAAATGTATTTGACGGGTTCGCGGATTATTTGCGGATAACGTATGCCCTCACAGAATGCCTATTATATCACAACCCCCATTTATTATGTCAATGCAAAACCCCATCTGGGGCATACGTATACCACTATAGCCTGCGACAGTATGGCACGGCACAACCGCTTCCTGGGGAAGGATGTTTTTTTCCTCACCGGCACGGATGAGCATGGAGATAAAATCGTCAAGGCAGCGGCAAAGGAAGGGATGGAACCGGATGTGTACACCACCCGGATTTCCGCCCTGTTCCGGGAAGCGTGGGAAGCCCTGCATATTTCCCATAATCATTTTATCCGGACAACGGATGCTAACCATAAAAAAAACGTGCAAAATATTCTCCAGAAAATTTATGAAAAAGGCGATATCTACCTTTCCGAATATGAAGGTAAATACTGCACCGGCTGCGAACGCTATCTAACGGATAAAGAACTCACAGAGGATGGCCTCTGTCCGGATCACCGCATTGCCCCGGAAATTATCAAAGAGAAAAATTATTTTTTCCGGATGCAGAAATATCTGCCCGGATGGCTGGATACCCTGAAAAAAAATCCTGATCTCATCCGCCCGGAACGGTATCATAAGGAAGCGATTGCCACCGCAGAAGAACTGCTGCAGATGGGAGAAGACCTCTCCATATCCCGACCCAAAAGTCGCCTCACCTGGGGGATTGAACTTCCTTTTGATAAAGAATATGTCACCTATGTTTGGTTTGATGCCCTGCTGAATTATGTTTCCGGGGTGGATTATCCGGACGGAGAAAATTACACGAAATTCTGGCCGGTGGTTCACCACATGATTGCCAAAGATATTCTCAAACCCCATGGAATTTTCTGGCCCACCATGCTTCTTTCAGCCGATATCCCGGTATACCGCAAGCTGGTAGTCCACGGATACTGGCTGGGCTGGGGAGATATGAAAATGTCCAAATCCCTGAACAATGCTCTGGACCCGCATACCCTGCTGGAAAAAATCGGGGAGGACAACCTGCGGTATTTTCTGATGAGAGAAATGGTCTTTGGCAATGATTCCCGATTCACAGAAGAAGCCTTGCAGTTACGCATCAACACGGATTTATCCAATGACCTGGGAAACCTGGCCCAGAGAACACTTTCCATGGTAAAGAAATACCAGAATGGGAGTTTGCATACATCCGGAGAACATCATCCGGTGGAAAGCACTCTCAGAGAAATATCCCAATCGGCCGGAAAAAATTTCCTGGAGTTCATGGAAAGCTATGCGGTATCCCGTGCACTGGAAGAAATTTTCAAAATATCCCGTGCGGCAAATTCCGCCATAGAAGAATACAAACCCTGGGAAATGGCCAAACGCAAGGAACCTAATCTGGGGGCGTTTCTTTCCGGTTTGATAAAAGGAATTATCTTTCTGATGCTTTATCTGCGTCCGTTTCTACCAAATAAAACCACCGAATTTTTGAAATTGCTGCAGGTGGATCCCCAAACATCCTATCCATCCTCTCTGGATGATATCATCCTTCCGGATCGCATCCCAGAATCCTGGGAAATTTTATTTCCGCGTCTGGAGCTGGAATAAAAATTTCCGGAAAATCCTTGAAAACCAGTCCAATCTTTATAGAATGGGGAAAAAAGGTAGGTCACGATGTCAGAAGATGTAAAAATTTTTATGGAGAACCTCCAAAGGAAAAATCCAACAGAGGTTAAATTTTACCAGGCGGTAAAGGAAGTGGTGGAATGGGTCATGCCGGTGGTAAAAGCCAATTCCGCATACCAGAAAGCAAAAATTCTGGAACGTATGGTGGAACCGGAGCGGGTCATCCAATTCCGCGTCCCTTGGGTAGATGATTCCGGAGAAGTCCGGGTCAACCGGGGATTCCGGATTGAGATGAGCAGTGCTCTGGGTCCATACAAAGGCGGGCTGCGTTTCCATCCCACCGTTACAGAAGATACATTAAAATTTCTGGCTTTTGAACAGATTTTCAAAAACAGTCTCACCGGCACCCCCATTGGTGCGGGGAAAGGCGGGTCTGATTTTGATCCAAAAAACAAGAGCGATAACGAAGTCATGGCGTTCACCCAGTCCTTCATGAGCGAACTGTTCCGCCATATTGGACACCAAACCGATGTTCCCGCCGGCGATGTGGGCGTGGGCGGAAGGGAAATCGGGTTTCTTTTTGGACAGTACAAAAGGCTCGCCAATGAATTTTCCGGAGTCATCACCGGGAAAGGATATGGATGGGGCGGCTCCCTGATCCGTCCAGAAGCCACTGGTTACGGTGCTGTGTTCTTCGCCCAGGAAATGCTGGCCACCCGTGGGGACAGCATCAAAGGAAAAACCGTGACAGTATCCGGTTCCGGGAATGTGGCCCAGTACACCGTGGAAAAAGTAAATGAGCTGGGCGGAAAAGTGGTCACCCTTTCCGATTCCGATGGAACCATTTACGATGAGAATGGCATTGATGCAGAAAAACTGGCCTGGGTTATGGATTTGAAAAACAACCGCCGGGGCCGGATCTGGGAATATGCGGAAAAATTCAAAGAGACAAAATATCTGAAAGGGAAAAAACCCTGGGATATTCCTTGCGACGTTGCGTTTCCATCGGCCATTGAAAACGAAATTAATGAAAATGATGCAAAAACCCTCGTGGCCAATGGGTGTTTCTGCGTGTGCGAAGGTGCAAACATGCCCACCACCCAAGGAGGAATTGAGGTTTTTCTGAATGCCAAAATTCTTTATGGACCAGGCAAAGCGGCCAATGCCGGCGGGGTTGCGGTTTCATCCTTGGAAATGGCACAGAACGCGATGCACCTATTCTGGAGCAGAGAGAAAGTGGAAGAGGAACTCCATCAAATCATGAGAAATATTCATGAAGCCTGCGTCCAGCATGGCAAGGTGGATAACTGGACCAACTACGTAAAAGGTGCGAACATTGCCGGTTTCATAAAAGTGGCCGACGCAATGCTTGCCCAAGGTATTGTCTGAACCCAAAAAGCCATCCTGCGGGGTGGCTTTTGTTAAAATTCTTTTTTCCCTAAAATAAAACTCCATTCCGGCGGACGATAGTATTTGTCGTGGAGGGAATGATCATTCAGCAGTTTATCTATATATTTGTTTCTGAATTCCTCCCGTGCCAATTTATGCTCATGCACAGCCAGAAGCCAGGAATTATAATAATACCGCAGAGCAAAAAACCCCAGAATCACCCCGGAGACATTCCACTGGTTTGCAAATAAATACCAAGAGGAAACACCCAGAGCATTCACCGTCAGGAAGGCTTTTATCCCGGTCGATGGGTTTCCATAAAGTACAGAATAGCCTCCGGGAATCACCCCAGATACATATCTCCAGCCGGAAGGCATTCCGGGAATCCGGGGATTCTCCAGGGCTTTCCGGACGGATTCATATTCCGGATGGGAAAACGGGGATTTTGTCATCCGGTCTGCCCAGAGATTGTCTCCGCTCCGGTGCAGACGAAGCATGGTGACAAACCGCAGATCTTCATGTTCTTCCGGCGTGAGCACATCCGAATATTCCTCCCGGAGGCGGATGGCGTTAGACAGGCTCCCGGCTCCGGGAACAAAATCCATCCGCATCAATTCGTAATGATAGTTCGCTTTCCGGATTTCCGCTTCCGGGGATCCATCCATCGGCCGGTTTCCATAATGCTCTGCCTCTCTCCGGGCAGAGGAGACATTACCACCGGAGTAATGAAGATAAACCACTTTTTCCCGGAGCATACGCTTTTCCTCCGGAGACAGGGTTTTTCCGGCATAAAACAGATATCGTTTATATTCCAGGATGGCGGATGCTATCTCTTCTTTTTTTTCAAAGTGCTCCGCTGCCTGGTAGTATTTTTCCGGAGTAACCGGCAATGAATGGGAAGAAATAACCGGAAAAAAAAGCAGGGAAATAATCCATCGTCCGGGAATCATTACCGGTAGGAGCTTTTTAATTCTCTCTCCATATCTCTTTTGGACTCCCGGTCTTTTATGGTGGCCCTTTTATCGTGGAGCTTTTTCCCCTTCCCCACTCCCAGGAGGACTTTTACTTTGCCGTGGTGAAAATACATTTTAAGCGGTACAATCACCCATCCTTTCAGGGCGGTTTTCCCCTTAAGACGGAGAATCTGTTTTTTATGTAGCAACAGCTTGCGGGAACGGTCTGGTTCATGGTTAGCAAAATTCCCAAATTCATAAGGTTCAATGCGGGCATTCGTTAAAAAAAGCTCATCGCCACGAAATGTGGCATAGGCGTCCGTCAAATTAGCTTTCCCTCCCCGGAGAGACTTCACTTCCGTTCCGGTCAAAACAATCCCCGCTTCCAGATCCTCCACTATTTCATAGTTGAAATGGGCTTTTTTATTTCTTGCGATATCTTTGGATTCGGCCATCAGAGTTTGGAATCATTTGCTTTTTGTTCTTTCTGGCGTTCCAGAAATTTGAGCCACTCATCGGTGAGGTCTTTCACCAAACCTTCCAATTCCAGAATGCGTGCTTCTTTCCTTTTGATGGTAGCATCCAGATTTCTTTCCTTTTGCTGCATTTGGAGCATTTTCTGGTTTAAATCCCTGGTCTGTTTCTCCAGAGTGATTTTTCTATTTTTCAGATTTTCCACATCGGATGCCAGAACGGATTTTTCGGCTTCCAGTTCCAACCTTTTGGTTTCTGATACGTCCAGTTTCTTTTCCACTCGTATTTTGGATTGGAACATACTGGCAGAAAAAAATCCAGCCACCAGAAGAATACCAATGGTAACCCCAATAAATATCCTTTTTTTGATCCGTGACTGGAGCCGGGAAAACGCCGCATGCACCAGCCGGGATTTGATTTCATTGGGTGTATTCAGATAGGACATCCCAACGATATCCGTTTTTTGATTCCCTTCCTCAATGGTCTGGAAATTCTTGACTTCTCCGGTGAGATCCTTTACCATGGTGTTTTCCCCGGGGATCTGGATATGGAATTCTATCTTTGTTCCAATCTGAGATATTTTATTCCTTACATCCTCCGGCAGCTCCACCAGCCGGATACTGAGACCAATTCCGGATACATCCTGGGTGACGGCCTGCCGGAACTCACCTTTCCCGCTTTTTTCGGAAATCCGGTACGTAATATTTGTCCGCAACGGAAGCCGTGAATGTTTCCGCAGGAATCCATTTTCAAAGTGGATGGTGGGTCCATCTTCTCTCGCTTTGATAAGTTCAAACCAATGGTAGAATTCCAGCTCCAGGCGGTCAATAGTGAATGGTTTATATAAAATGCCATCCGGTTTATTTTCCAAGGCTTTAATGGTGGTCTTTTTGGTGGTATCTGCTGTTGCGAGCACGGTGAAAATATTTTCCGTACGTTTATCTTTTTTTAACTGTGACAGAATTGTAAGGCCATTTTCATCGGGAAAATGGACATCCAGAATAATCAGATCCGGCATCCAGTCCCGGGCAGTAAATAGGCCATTCTTTGCCAGTACTTCATGTTTGATAACATAATCCTGCTGCGTTCTATCCAACGACCGGATTATAATATCCGCCAGTTCCGCATCATCGTCAATGATGAGGATTTTGATGGCCGGAGCGGAATCTTCGCGTTTCCCCGTTTTTTTGGTTTTTCTTACGGGAGCTTCCGCCCGTGGTTCACCGTTTTCTGGAAGCCTGCTTTTCATAGGTTTGGATTATGGAAAGAGTGAGGGAGTCAAATTCTTTTTGCAATTTTTATTCTGGAAACAGGCTCCGGATATACGCTTTCCGATTTTCTATATTTTCCATAATTATATAATTTTTTTTAAATAATTCTTGACATTCCTGAACAAATGGCCTATGTGGTATTATGTATTATTGGTATTACCAATAATACATAATACCAATAAAGAGCGGCATCCCGTAGACCGCCGGGAAGGAATATGATCAGTAAGGCCATTGTGAAAGAATTCCAGAAAATAGTGGGAAAAGAAAAAGTATTGGCCACAGAAGCCACCACAATGTCCTATAGCTATGACGCCTTTCTGGATAAACCGGTTAAACCGGATATTGTGGTACAACCACAAACGGATGAACAGATTGCCCGATTGATAGTGCTATGCCAGAAGATGGAAATGCCGATCACCATCCGAGGTGCGGGCAGTAATTTGAGTGGCGGAGCAATTCCGCTTAAAAACGGTTGTGTCATTTCCACATCCGCCATGAACAAAATTAAGCAAATAGATTACACGGATATGTATGCCGTGGTGCAGCCCGGTGTCATCACAAAAACTTTAGCGGAAAAAGTGGAACGTAATGGTTTTTTTTATCCCCCAGATCCCAGCAGTATGAGCATTTCCACTCTGGGTGGTAATGTCTCGGAAAACGCTGGAGGGTTAAGAGGTCTGAAATACGGGGTAACCAAGGACTATGTTATGGGGATGACATTTATAGATGCGGACGGCAATACAGTAAAAACGGGAGGAAAAACGGTGAAACAGGCATCCGGATTCAACCTCTCCGGGTTTATGGTGGGCTCGGAAGGGATTTTTGGATTAATCACAGAAATTGTCCTTAAAATAACTCCCCGTCCTGCAGCATCCCGTGCCATGACGGTGGATTTTGATGATTTGAATAAAGCATCCCAATCCGTGGCCGATATCATCGCAGCCAAAGTATTACCCGCAACCATGGAAATTCTGGATAACTACACTATCCGGAGCGTGGAAGCGGCCACATCCATTGGACTTCCCGTGGATGCCCAGGCCATTTTGTTCATTGAACTAGACGGACATCCCGCCCATGTGGACGATGATTTTGCCATTGTCCAGAAAATATGCAAAAAAAATTCCGGAAATATTAAAATTGCCCGCTCTGAAAGTGAAAAAAATAAACTATGGCAGGGTCGCAGAAAAGCATTATCCAGTCTGGCCAGAGTCAAGCCAACATTAATACTGGAAGATGCAACCGTCCCCCGCAGTAAAATTCCGGATATGATGAAAAAAATTCAGAGAATTTCCCATAAATTTAATGTCTCCATTGGCACCTTTGGGCATGCGGGGGATGGGAATCTCCATCCCACCATTCTGACAGACCGCCGCAACCCGGAGGAGATGAAACGGGTGGAAAAAGCGATTGATGAAATATTTGACGCAGCACTGGAACTCGATGGCACTCTGAGCGGAGAGCATGGGGTGGGCATTGCCAAAGCTCGATATCTGGAAAAAGAATTTGGGAAAGGAACCATCCTTTTTATGAAAAAACTAAAAAAAGGGCTGGATGAAAAAAATCTGCTAAATCCGGGGAAGGTGGGACTTTAATGCAGGATTACCAGTCCAGGCAAAATCCATCGGCGGTTGCAGAAAAACTGCATGAGCTGGAGGATATGACAATACAATGTATGAAATGTGGCGTCTGCCAGGCGGAATGTCCTCTCTATCAAAATAATTTCCAGGAGACCTCCGTTGCCAGAGGGAAAATTTCCCTGCTGGAATTTATCATAAACGGCCAGATTTCCCGTGCGGAGGAAATATATCCGGTTCTGGATTACTGCGTCCACTGCGGGAAATGCCGGGAAACCTGCTCCAGCGGAGTCCTGACCGATCTGATCTTTTTCAAGGCAAAAAATATTCTCCGGGAAATCCATTCCATGAGCAGGAAAGAAAAATATGCTCTGGAAATAGCCATGGAAAAACCCCAAGTGATGGCTTCCCTGTCACCGGTCCTTCATGCCGGAGGAGCCATCAATAATGCTCTTTCCCGGGTGGATATTCTGCAATCCCTCAAAAGCCATCTTCCGGGAAGCCTGTTCCGCAGAAATGTGAAAACCCCGGCCAAAAAAAGTTTTACCAAAAAATACCAGGGCTGGCATTACGCCCGGAACGAAAGCATGCGGGTTGTCTTTTATCCGGGCTGTGCCATAAACTATGTGTATGATAACTGGGGAGAAGAAATTACAGAGATTTTAAATGTACTGGGGGTTTCCGTTTTTATTCCACCGTCCGGGCGATGCTGCGGAATACCCGCCGCTACCATGGGAAACTTGGATCAGTATCTGAAAAATTTTCATAAAAACGCCGATGAGTTTGAATCCGCCGGGGCAGAATACGTGATCACCGCCTGCCCCACCTGTGGTTATGGAATTGGGGAATTGGGGGAATCCCTGAGCGGAAGGAATCCCCATTATAAAGTAATGGACATCCTGGTTTTTCTGCACGATGTTCTGGGGTATTCGCAAAAAATATCCATCCCGGAAAAAACATCCCTGCACACCCCCTGTCATTATGACAAAAACAAAAAAGGAGACTTGCAAAATATTATAACTGATTTTATTGATTCCGATTTTGTTCCCATGGAAAAATCTGGATGCTGTGGATTTGGGGGAACATTCAATCTGAAAAATTACGATGTATCCATCTCTATCGCCAAGGAAAAAATTGAGGAGCTCCAGGAAAAGAACGTTTCTGTTTTGTATGCTCCCTGCCCCGGATGTGCCATGCAACTCCATGATGCGGCAAAAGGCACCGGTATAAAAGTGATGCACCCTGTCAGTCTGATGAACCCACGGAGATAAATAATGTTTGCAAAAATTAAGCCCAAACGATTAAGCGATGAAATCTATGACCAGATTAAAACATTAATTCTGGAGGGACGGTTAAAACCTGGCGATAAGCTCCCATCAGAAAGAGAGCTTGCGATGGAAATGCAAATATCCCGTCCACCGCTGCGGGAAGCCATCATGAAACTGGAAGCCCAGGGATTCCTGGAGCAGGTACAGGGGGATGGAACCTATGTAAAAAGCATGACATCCCAGAAAATGGACAGGGTTTTTGAGGAGCTGGCAAAAAGAGAAAACACCATTTTTGATATGATGGAAATCCGCACCATTCTGGAAATCTGGGCAGCAGAAACCGCAGCCAGACGGGCAAGTGTGGATAGTATCAAACAAATTGAAATTTATCTCAAAGAAATGGAGGACGCTAAAAATGAAGGGAAGATAGGTTTTGTTTCTGATGCCAATTTCCATGCGGCCATATCCCAGGCAACAAATAATGTGGTATTAATCCACATGACAAATAATCTTTACCAATGGATAGAAAAAATAAGCTATGACGTCCGCCTGAGGAAATACCAGAATCCGCAGGCACACAAGGAACTCTTTGAACAGCACCAGGATATTTATTCCGCAATTAAGCAAAAAAATCCGGCCCAGGCCGCAAAAACTATGAGTCACCACATGGAATACGTTATGGAGGATTTAAAAAACAGCATGAATAATAATACAAAAAAATAATGAATGAAAATAAAATGTTCTCATATATAATATGGGATATAAAAATAAGAATAAAAATCGGAGGAAAAAATGTCGCAGAAAAAAATTTTAATGCTGGTGGGAGATTATGGTGAAGATTATGAAACCATGGTTCCTTTTCAAATTCTGACAATGGTTGGGCATCATGTGGACGCCGTGTGCCCGGATAAAAAACCTGGGGATTCAATAAAGACAGCAGTCCATGACTTTATTGGTGACCAGACGTATGTGGAATTACCAGGGCACCGGTTTGCCATCAACTTTGACTTTTCCAAAGTGGACCCGGCATCCTATGACGCTCTGGTACTGCCCGGAGGAAGAGCACCGGAATACCTTCGTCTCAACCCAAGAGTGGTGGAAATTGCCCGCCATTTTGTGGAAACCAATAAGCCCATTGCAGCAGTCTGCCATGGCCCCCAGATTCTGGTGGCCGCAAACGGCATCAAAGGAAAAAAGGTGGCACCGTATCCAGCCGTGGGACCAGAGTGCACTGCAGCAGGAGCCGCAGAAGTCATTGGACCCAATGAAACCTTCAGCAATGCAATAACCGATGGAAACCTTGTGTCCGCCCCCGCATGGCCGGCACATCCGGAATGGATGAAACAATTTCTGAAATTGCTGGGATCAAAAATAGAAGCCTGAAATCATTTAACGGGCACTCCGGTGCCCATTTTCTTAATCCGTAATATCCGGCTCCACAAAAGTATACTCAATTTCCGGGAATTCCTTCTTGATATCTTCTTCCAGCCGATTGATAATCTCCGATATTTTTTTCACGCTGATATTGGGAGAAAAACGGATCTTTGCCGCCAGCATTATTGTATTACCAAAATGAATGGTTATAATATGATATACTTCCTGGACGCTTTTTTCCGAAGCCAGTATTTCTCGTACCTTCTCCCGGATCTCCGGTGATGCAGCCTGTCCAATAATCAAGGATTTAATTTTGACCGCAATGAATGTACTCACCAGAATAAGGATGAGCCCAATCACAATGGAACCAATGGCGTCAAAAACAGGATTTCCCGTAACCATTCCAATGGATAAAAAAACAAATGCCAGTACCAGACCGAAGATGGCCGCCGCATCCTCCCCCAACACCACAATCAGATCCGCATTAGCGGATTCTTTTATCCAGTGAAGTAACTTCCTATCCCCCCGGATTTTCTTTATCTCTTTGAGTGCTCCGTACAGACTGCTCGCCTCCAGCAAAATGGATAATCCCAACACCGCCAGAGCAATGACAATTTTCTCCAGCTTTGCCGGATGAGATAGTTTGTGCATGCCCTCATAAACAGAAAAAATCCCACCCATGGAGAACAAAAGAACTGCCACAATGAAACTCCAGAAATAGGTGACCTTGCCATACCCCAGAGGATGGGTTTCATCCGCCGGCTTAGCAGAACGACGCAAACCCAGAAACAACAGAATCTGGTTTCCCGTGTCCGCATACGAATGGATGGCCTCCGCCATCATGGAACCGGAACCGGTTATCACACTGGTGACAGTCTTCAAAACCGCAATCCCCATATTTGCCAGAAACGCATACAGTATTGCCTTTGCCCCGGAATGGTGTGCCATGGGTTACTCTGTCCGATTTTTTTGCACTGTAAAGGAAATATTCTCTATGGCGATGGGCAGACCGCAGATTTCTCGCAGAGATGCGGAGGCCACGGGGCAATGCCAAGGGGGACATAACGCCAGCGTTCCCGTCATTCTCTCCGGAGACTTCCGCCCGGTCGCCGAGTGATTTTTGCTGTGTCTCGATACGTTGCTTGGCGACTACTCGACAACCAGAAAAATCGTATCGAAGCCCCGGATATTT
>DYLW01000087.1 GCA_020721865.1 Leptospira biflexa
GGATGAATTGTTTATGAAAATGGACTCATCCATTCGGGATAGTTTACCCATAGACCCGAATTTGGCATTTGAAAAAATGCATAGAATTCTGGACACAGTCTGGCAAAAAATCTATCCGGCGGTGGTCCCCGGCGGAATTATAGCCATCAATGTTGGGGATGCGGTGAGGACAATCGATGGACGGTTTCAGCTTTTTCCCAATCATACAAGAATTGTCCAATCCATGCACCAGGCAGGCTTTATTTCTCTTCCTCCCCTGATCTGGAGAAAACAAACCAATGCTCCCAATAAATTTATGGGTAGCGGTATGCTTCCGGGCGGGGCCTATGTTACTTATGAACATGAGTATATTCTGATATTCCGTAAAGGGGACAAAAGACAATTCAGTAGCGAGCAGAAAAAAATCCGTCAGGAGTCGGCTTATTTCTGGATGGAAAGAAATGTCTGGTTTTCTGATCTATGGGATTTCAAAGGAGTCCGGCAAAATCTGGATTCGGATGCCCGCAAGAGAAATGGTTCATTTCCGTTGGAATTACCACATCGGCTGATCCAGATGTATTCCATTTACGGGGATCATGTTCTGGACCCCTTTTCCGGGTTGGGCACAACAACCCTGGCCGCCATGGTCTCCGGAAGAAATTCCATGGGGATTGAAATGGAAAAAGATCTGGCTGCAAATGTGTTTCAGGAATCGACGGTCATTAAAGCGAGCAAATATCAGATCCAAAATCGGTTGCAAAAATATCTGGACTTTATCCAAACGGAAACAGGCAAAAAGAGAGAGTTTAAACACCATAATCTGTTTTACGGATTTCCCGTTGTCACGAACCAGGAAAAAAATCTGAAATTTTATGTGGTGGATTCCCTGGAAGGAAAAAATGGGGAATATACGGTATCCCACTCTCCGTACATAATGCCGGATACCCATTCCGAGCTGGATTTGACCACTAATCAAATGGTTCGTATTCAATAAAAACTCCATTTTTTCCTTTTTCATAGTAAATAATTTTTACATTGATGATTTCCGATAACCCCTTCATAGATTGATAGCTTTTGGGCTTTATTGATACCGGGAAATTACCAATATATCCATCAATTCCCCGGGATTCTTCCTCGCTTGTTGCACATTTGTATCCCATTTGTGTTTCTTTTCCCAGAAATGATAAGATACTTTTTTTGTATTTTAAATCCTTGGAAGGTTTTATTAATAAGCAGATCCTCAATGTACTCCTTTACCATTCCTTTATCAATAAGAGCGATGGCTTCTTTCAGAGCGACTACCATGGAGTATACCTTTTCCACTGCCTCATCAATGGCTTCTGGTTTTCTAACTCTATACCATTGACCCCATTCTTGCAAAGTGTTACCGGAAAATTCTGTTATCAAATCAGACATTTTTCCTACAACTTTTGGACGTGTTCCCTGTGCATTCTGATTGGCCAGATTTATGAGTTGTGTGGTATATTTGGGAAATGTAAAATGGTCTCCATCTGACCGTGCATATATTTGATGGTATTTAATCAATTTTGATTCCATATCATATTATGAATTTTGTTTATGTACATGCAAGAAATAAATGTTGAATGCCAATTATTCTGACATGCAAGAAAATCCCTATTCTTTGGGGATTGGACTGCACCCC
>DYLW01000017.1 GCA_020721865.1 Leptospira biflexa
AATTATTTCCCTGCTACCTTGTATATATATAAATACCTGATTATTGAGAACTTACGGATTTCCCCAAAAACAGCATAAAAAAAGCTTGTCACTGGCGATAATTATACCAATAAGTTAATAGAAACGAAAATGGAGAAAGCAATGGAAAATCTATTACTAGACATTCCAGAGGAATTGACCAGGAAAAGAAGTGCAGAAGAATTTGCCGAATTCCTGAAAGAAGATAATGACGAAATATCAATCAATGAAGTAAGATTTACCTTATCTGCTGCTGCCGATGTTGAATCTTTGGATCTGAATGAGCTCAGAAACTAAGCTGGACAGGAGTACTTATGAATCATTGTGGGAAAAGAGTTTTTTGCCCACAATGAATGCAATAGAAAAAAGATTCAACATTGAATGCTTAGGCAAGGAGCAATTTAAAGAAATCCTGTATGAAAAATATTTGTTTGTGAGAAATGTATTCCGAACAAGAATGAAAGATCAATATAAGAATATGGATAGGCATAAAATTGCTTCAATGTTCCTAATTGCCTCACTGATGATAAGCCATTGCCCGGATGGCAATGAGAGTGGCATTAATGAAATCGTGGGGTTTTTTCTTGGATGGGCAATACTGAAAAACTTTATTAGGCAAAGAGCGGAAAACGATAACGACACTGTATTACTTAATATAATCGAAAAGCCCATAATATTTCCAAAATCAAATAACGGTCATTTTTTTAAATCACCTGATTAGAAAACTGAACAACATCCAAAAGTCAATAACAAGAATCTCACACCTTGGCAACGATCCGAAAAACGAAAAATTACATGAAATAGCAAACTACGTTGGCGATTATTCTCTGATCTACTTCATGATAGAAAGTGAACATATTAAATCAGCCAGAGATTAAAGATTTTCGCCATCCCTATTTCAATGCCCCTCATTCCTCCCCTTCAATCTCTTTTTCTGCCTCAGTTTACCTGTAAACCCGCACCATGGCCACCATTTTCACCCGGATGGCAGGGGTTTCATTTCCGGTCAAAATAATGTAACCGTCAAAACCCATCCTTGACAAATAAAAAATATGTGCTATGCTCCTGGCATGGAAACAATCAATGAAAATCCCATGGAATGGGAAATAGTTTTGAGCGAATGGAAAACATCCAATTTGTCGCAGGCAGAGTTCTGCAGATTGAGAAATCTGAATTATTGGAAATTCCGCAGGGAGCTTGCCAAATCCCCTCAACCGTCGCTATGTCGCTGTAAAGGCGGCGGATATGTCTCCGGGGGGACGTCGCTGGGATTACGTCTCTAAATGCGGAAGCCCAGCCCGGCCTGGGCCTGGATATAGGGGTTCATCTCCTCATCGGCCTGGATGTGTCCCGCTGCTTCTATAAAGGTGAACATTTTTTTCCCCAGCGTAATGCGGAGGTGGATGCCCCCGCCGTAGGAGAACAGGAAATAACTTTGGGTGGCGGCGGTTTTCTTCATCTGCCCCAGGTCCATTCCGGATTCCAGATAGGGAAGGATGGAAAATCCCCGGAAAAGGAAAAATTCATATCCCAGCCTGCCGGAAAGCGGGATCACGGTAAAACTCTCATAGCCGGACTTCCCGCCGGGGAACTGGGCATAACCGCCCATAAAACCCAGATAAATTTTATCAAAGAGGATGTTCCGCACCGCCAGCGACGCCGCTCCGCCATAGCCGTAAGGATATCCGTCCTTGAGAAATCCCAGGCTGTAAAACCCCAGGCCGGAAACCCCCAGCTCAAAGGGGATGGATTTTTTGATGAGCGTCACCGTATCTTTGGGCACGGCTTTATCCAGACTCTGGGCCATTTTTTTCGCGAATTCATCCAGCGTCTGGAATACCGTGCCGTCAATGACCCCGGCAATTTTTGCCGCTCCCACAAGTTCCATATCGGCGGTTTTGTAAATGGATCCAAAAACCTGCATCTGGTCTTTAATGGCAGAAAAGGAACCCAGAATATAGTAATCCGCCCCCAGCTCCCGTGAAATATTTTGCCCTTCTTCTTTGGAAAGGCCGTTTTCTTCCCGGAGCCGGGCTTTTTTCAGGGTGGCCTTTATTTTCTGGCGGTCCACCACATCAAAGCGTTTGAGCTCCTGGATGCTGGTCACCACGTTATCGCCTATGCTGGTGGCCATGAAGGTATAATTTTCACTCCGGGTAAGGTTTGCAAATGCGATCACCGCCACCCGTTTCACGGTCTGGCTTTGCGTGACTGTCCCCGTTTCCTGGGGAAAAAGCCCGCCGATGGAGAGGAACAGAAATGTGCAAACATAAGGAAGGATTTTCACCCGATTATTCATAGATATACGCCGCCCCCTGGGAGTCGTATGTTTCATTCCGTAAAGGGGCACCAATGATGAAAACCGTTCCATCTGTATGTACGCTGGTTCCGTATTGATGGGTTCCCGCACTGGTGAGGTCACTTAGTTTATTTTTTTCCATCCATGGAGGGTCTTTTCTAAAAATATAAGCTGATCCCAGATTTGACCCAAGAGTAGGATCATCATCTAAATGTGATCCCACGATAAACGAAGCACCAGAAATGGAAACACTGTAGCCAAATTGGTCCTGGGCTGCCCCATCAGAGGCTAAAATTTTCTCCTGAGACCATGTTCCCGAATTGTTTTCGAAAATATAGGCTGCCCCTCGTGCCGAAGGCTCTCCAGGTCCGGTGCCTTCCAAGTGAGCTCCCACGAGAACATAATTCCCACTGATTGAAACACTGGAGCCAAAGTAATCCTCTGCTTCACCACCAGTCGCCACCAATTTTTCCACCTGTGTCCAGTTTCCGGCTTCATTTCTTACAAAATAATACACAGCTCCCTGGTTTGAATTATAACCTTCTGCCCCAACAACAGCAAAATTATCGTTTATGGAAACACTTTTGCCAAAATGGTCACCGGTAGCTCCATCTGGTGTACCTTGCAGAAGTTTTTGTTTCTGATTCCAGTTTCCTGATCCATCCCGCTCAAAAATGTATGCTGCACCCTGTTCTGTTTTGCTGGAATTATCCTTTTTGTAAGCTCCAACAATGGCATAATCTCCGGAAATGGAAACACTGTTGCCAAAATAATCGTCGGCAGCCTCACCACTTAGCTTCGTTTTTTGACTCCAAGTCCCGTTCCCCCTCTCAAAAATGTACGCGGCACCTTTGTATGAATCATTGCCATACGCTCCAATAATGGCATAATCCCCGCTTATGGCAACGGTACATCCAAAATTGTCATTAGCGGCCCCGTCAGATGCGGTTAGAATTTGTTTCTCTGTCCATGTCCCGTTCACCTTCTCAAAAACATAGGTGGCACCTTTATATGAATCAACATAAGGCACCCCCACAATGGCATAATTCCCGCTCACGGAAACACTCCTCCCAAATTCATCGCTTGCGGCACCGTCGGAGGCCAGGATTTTCTGCGGGACTTTTTTAATCACCGTAATGGAAAAAACCTTCGTATCGGTGGAGGTGCCTTTGCTCAGGGTGGCGGTGAGAGTGATGGCGGCGTCGGTGGCAAAATAGGAGGGACGGTTCACCGTTCCATTCGAGGCCACCACGGAAGAGGCATCCCCCCCGCCGGAAGTGTATGTGGCCACCCAGCTTATGGTGGTGCCATTAGCTCCGGTTGTGGGCAGGGTCAGATTCTGCGTGACGGATGCGGAGCTGTCCGGGGAGGTATACCCAATCTCCAGAGTGGATTTATCTTTGAGTATGGCCTCCACATCGGCCGCATTGTCCGGATTTTCAAAATAGAAATTCTTCACCCCGGAGCAGGACCCGCCGGCCAATAGTATTCCGGCAACCATGACCGGATAGATTTTTCGTAATAGCATAATTCCTCCAAATCCAATATAGCGATGGTTGTAATGTTAAAATTTTGGATGTTTATTTTCTCCATAATACTGCATTGAATATGCTTGTCAATAAATTTTTCTTTGGGGGAGGGTTGCAGTTATGAGACATAATACGCGGTGGATATCTTCCGCAAGAGGTTCGGCGTCTCCTCGCTTTGCTCCCCACATCGGTCTCCGGCTCCTGGAATCTACTACGCCGGCAGCACGTCGATCTGGAACACCGTCTGTGGCAGCATGAAAATGGAGAGGGAGCCAATTATACAAGGAGCGGAAAAGGAAAGCAGAATTCACCACCGATGGATTTTTCATGGGGGAAAATTGGCCATTTGGTAAAAAAATGTGTATTATGTCCATAAGGGTTACATAGGGGATATCATGGGAAAAATTGTACAAAAAGCTATATTAGAAAATGCCTATGACATAGGTGCGGCCAAAGAGGGCTATATTGCCCCGGAAAAAATACGCAGCATGGAAGTGGATTTTCTGGTAGATGCCGGAGTTGCCATGATCTGTCTGCCTGTGGATAAAATCAGAATGCTGGGCCTGAAAGAAAGAAGCAAGAGGGATGTTGTTACAGCTACCGGTGTTGTGGAACGTATGATTTACAGTCCAGTACAGATCAGGATTTTTGACAGGGAAGCCGAGTTGAATGTAATGGAATTACCGGAGGGGATTCCGCCACTACTGGGCTACCTTGCATTGGAATCCCTGGATCTGTATCCTAATCCCCACAAGCAAATCCTGGAAGGTAATCCCAAATACGACGGCAAGATGGTGATGGATTTATTATAACCGGCGGGGAGCAGACCCAAGCATACTAATTAACACCGGGCTTTGATACGGCCGTGGGCCCACTCGAGTCTTCTCTGCCGTCGATTGAGGAAATTGAGGCGGAGTTGCTTCGACTAAGCTCGGATTCGGCAGTCTCACCGCAAGCAGCACAAGCGGGGGGTGGAGAAGAGTGAGATAAAAAACTCTGTGAACTCAGATAGCCGCTTTTATCTTTACGGTTACGCTCCGGGCTGAATTTTAGCTTATGAGTGCATCCATCATCGTCCGGGGGGCCAGAGAGCATAACCTGAAAAATATTTCCGTGGAAATACCACGAGACAAGCTGGTGGTGATCACCGGGCTGTCTGGCAGTGGAAAAAGCTCCCTGGCTTTTGACACCATCTATGCGGAAGGACAGAGGCGGTATGTGGAAAGCCTTTCCTCCTATGCCCGCCAGTTCCTGGGGCAGATTGAAAAACCCGACGTGGATTCCATTGAGGGACTGTCCCCCGCCATTTCCATTGAACAGAAAACCACCCACCGGAATCCCCGCTCCACCGTGGGGACAGTCACGGAGATTTATGACTATCTGCGTCTGGCTTTTGCACGGGTGGGAGAACCTCATTGCCCCAATGGTCATGGTCCCATGCAAGCATTGCCCATTGACGTTATGGTAGCCAAAGTTTTTGAGATTGGCCAGACCAGAGAGAAAGCGGAAAAATTCCGCCTGCATATTATGGCACCCATCGCCCAGTCCAAGAAAGGAGAATTCAAAGATATTTTTGCACGGCTTCTGAAAGACGGTTTCACCCGCATCCGGGTCGATGGGACAATTTATGAACTGGAGGATGCCCCGGATTTGGAAAAGAACAAAAAACATACTATCGATTTGATAACAGACCGGCTTGCGTGGCAGATTGGAAAAGAAGAGGAAATCCGCTCCCGTCTGGCGGAATCCATCGAACTGGCATTGAGCAAAGGGGAAAACCTAGCCCGGATTGAAACGGAATTTCTGGATGCCAATGGAAACTCTCTGGGAAAAGAAGAGGAAATATTCTCGGCGGCTTTGTCCTGCTCTGTGTGCGGTTTCAGCTTTCCGGCCATCACACATCGGCTTTTCTCCTTCAACTCCCCGGATGGTGCCTGTCCCCATTGCTCCGGGCTGGGGTATCATCTGGAATTTCACCCCGATCTGTTGATCCCGGATCCGGAAAAATCTGTTCGCGAGGGCGTGGTCACATCCGGTCTGGGTTGGACGGCGGATTCCACCTGGTACCAGATGATGATGAGCGAGCTTTCCAAAGCACATAAATTTTCCTTGGACAAACCTTGGAATAAACTGCCGGAAAAAATACAAAATATTATTTTAAATGGCGATGAAAATGTTCGGCTGAAATTTGAATTCCAGAATGAGGATTCCAATTATAGCTTCACACGAAAATATGAGGGAATCATTCCCAATCTGCACCGCCGCTACCGCAGCACAAATTCAGATTCCATACGGCAAAGATTGGAACAGTACATGGTACAGATGGAGTGCAATGTCTGCCACGGGGCCAGGCTCAAACCGGAACCGCTGTCCGTTTTCATTGCTGGGAAAAATATCGATGCCATCACCCGGATGAGCATTGAGGAAGCCTTTGATTTTTTTTCACATTTAAAACTGGAAAAAACCCAGGCCACCATTGCGGAGGGAATATTAAAAGAAATAAAATCCAGATTGTCTTTTCTGATGAACGTGGGAGTGGGCTATCTGAATCTGAACAGGACGGCGGGGACGCTATCCGGCGGAGAGGCCCAGAGAATACGCCTGGCCACGCAGATTGGTTCCGCACTGGTGGGTGTTCTTTATGTACTGGATGAACCTTCCATTGGTTTGCACCAGAGCGATAATGAAAAGCTCATCCACACCCTCCGGAATCTGCGGGATTTGGGCAATACGGTCATTGTGGTGGAGCACGATGAGGAGACCATTGAATCCGGGGATTTCATCATTGACATGGGTCCGGGTGCGGGAGTCCACGGCGGAGAAATTGTCTTTGCCGGGGGGAAAAAGGAATTGCTGAAAGCAAAGAATTCCCTGACCGCAGATTACATCAACGGAAAAAGGGAAATCCCCATCCCGGAAAAACGCCGGGAGGGGAACGGGAAGAAATTTGTCATCCGGGGAGCGGCGGAAAATAATCTGAAGAATATAGACGTGGAGTTTCCTGCGGGAAAATTTATCTGCGTGACCGGTCTTTCCGGAAGCGGGAAAAGCACGTTGGTTAATGAAATTTTGTACAAGATATTCAAAAAGAAATTATTTGGTTCTCATATCCTGCCGGGTAAACATAAATCCCATGAAGGTGCGGACATCTTTGATAAGGTCATCAATATTGATCAGAGTCCCATCGGCCGGACGCCTCGCTCCAATCCGGCCACGTATACTGGTGCGTTCACTCCCATACGGGATTTATTTGCCCAGTTACCTGCCAGTAAAATGAGAGGATACAAACCGGGGAGATTTTCCTTTAATGTGGCGGGGGGGCGGTGCGAAGCCTGCGAAGGGGATGGGGTCAAAAAAATTGAGATGCACTTCCTGCCCGATGTGTACGTCACCTGCGAGGTGTGTAAAGGCCGGCGGTATAATATGGAAACCCTGGAAGTGAAATACAAAGGGAAAAATATTTATGATGTGCTGGAAATGAGTGTGGAGGAGGCCAATGATTTTTTTTCCGCCATCCCCGCCATTGCCGGAAAAATGGGGGCACTGAAAGAAGTGGGACTGTCCTATATTAAACTGGGACAGCCGGCCACTACGCTTTCCGGTGGGGAAGCCCAGAGGGTAAAACTGGCCACGGAATTGTCCCGGAGATCCACCGGAAAAACCCTGTATATTCTGGATGAACCCACCACCGGCCTGCACTTTGAGGATATCCGTCAACTGCTTCTGGTCCTCCATACTTTTGTGGAACAGGGCAACACCGTTCTGGTGATTGAGCATAATATGGATGTCATCAAAACGGCGGACTGGATTCTGGATCTGGGGCCGGAAGGGGGAGCCAAAGGCGGAGAAATTGTCTTTGCCGGAACTCCGGAGGATCTGGTGAGGAGCGAAAACTCGCTCACGGGAAAATATCTGAAGAAATGGTTAAAAATATGAATAGTAGTTATAGCCAAAGTCCGGAAAATTCCTTGTCTCCAGGCGGAAATTTGGGATGGTTTTCCTTAGCAGGCTGAGAATAAACTGCGGATCACTTTTTTCTATCATTACGTATAACAAACCGGCGTGTACCAGTATAATTTTGTCGTTGTAACCCAGCTCCGCATTCAAATTATTTTTTATTGTTTTAAACTGTGCCTCCGTGATGGGAATCTCCGGATGGATTTTCATAATCATAATGGACTGGGTTCCCATATTGGACGCGGCCTGGAGATCTTTACGGAGTTCCTTGTAAATCCTGTCCGGGGTCACATCAATATTTTCATGGATAAAGCTTTTCAGGGCGGGTGCCAGTTCTGCCAGTCTGGATAATATCAACGGCTGGTCCAGATTGGGATAGATTTTTTCCCCTTTGGGGGTGAAATAAAAAAAGATCAGATAGCTGAGCACATGGAGCCGGTGCATGGGAATTATTAAGAGAGAGTGCATTTTATCCAGCGTGGTTTTTGAGAACCTCTTTGAAAAAAAGATATCAGCCTTGAGTTCATCCGTAACACGTATAAATGTCACCCTGTCTTTCCGTACCCGAAAAAGTGGATCTCTTTTCTGCAAATATAGATTTTCCTTATCCTGCTGGTTCAGATTGGCATACGTCATGGTTTTATATGCCCCCAGCAGACGGTCATATTTCATAACAGAAAAGGCACGGGAGTATATTCGTACAGAATGGGTAAAATACCGCAGGATTTGGATTAATTCTTTTTCCGTGATATTGTCAAAATAAGCCTCATTCAGATATGTCAGGTATGGAGAAACTTTGATTCCGGAATATTTATCCACGAAAATATCAATCAGCCGGCCAATATTCTCGCTGCTGAAATTCATTTTTTCTGCGGAGCTGTCCGGTGGAGTGAGGATGCTGCCAATCAGGTCTTTTGCTTCCTCCGTAAACGCTCTGCCTTTGATGACTTCCTGACGCCCACGGGAATCCCGTTCTCTCTGGACAAGTTCCGCCTTTTTTCTGTTAACATACTCCAGCAGCCGGTCATCAAATGGGTTGAAAAAAACAAACTCCCGTCCGAATTTAAAATCGCCCAAATCTGGCGGAGCAGAAAATTCTTTTTGATTGAATGAGTCCATGAAATTTTGTTATCCAGAGGCAATAATTAAAATTTTCTCTTTAATTACAAGCTTTTTTCTTGCCCGGTGGAATGGTTTTAAAACCGAAGGAGTGGCTTATGGTTCCGTGTTTCCTGCGTGCAGCCGGTTTCCCGATTGGTGCGGGGATGGGGTCTTTCTGCAGAGGGGAACGATTGCTGGCGGAGATTGGCTACGACGGGATATAAAATCGGCTTGGGGTTTCTCCTCAGGGTTTTACGGAAGCTATAAATTCAAAGCGGTTTTTCCCCTTTGATTTTGCCAGATACAAGGCCTTATCCGCGTTTTCAATAATCGCAGACATGGCGGTGGAGTTTTCCGGTACCACAGAATGGATTCCAATGCTGATACTCACAAAATCACGACCAGTGGACGGTGCATGGTGTATTTTCAATTCGGAGACATTTTCTAACATTTTACCTGCAATATGCTTGGCTCCGTTTAAATCTGTGGACGGAAGGATGCAGGCAAATTCTTCGCCCCCATACCGGGCACAGAAATCCCCCGGGCGGCACAGGGTTTTACTGATTGCACCGGCAATATTTCTGAGACAGGCATCACCGGCGGGGTGGCCGTAATGATCATTGTATTTTTTAAAATTATCAATGTCAATCATGAGAAGGGATAAATATGTTTTTTCTCGGAGGCTCCTGCGCCATTCTTTTCTCATGGTATCATTGAATGCCCGCCGATTTGCAATCTCTGTGAGCTCATCAATTACAGACCAGCGTGCCAGCAAATCCCTTCGTTTCTTCAACTCCAGATGACTTTTCACCCGGAATTGAACCACTTTTGGATTAAAAGGCTTGGTAACATAATCAATGGCACCGAGTGCAAATCCATGGATCTGGTCCGCATCCTCTGTTTTGGATGTTATAAAAATGACCGGTATATCTCTCAATTCATCCGTTTTTTTAATTTTTTCAAGCAGGGAATATCCATCAATTCCTGGCATAATTATGTCCAGCAAAATAATATCCGGTGGGTTTTCTGATTTTAGAATTGCCCACGCATTTTCTCCGCTGGTGGCGGTTTTGATATGATATTCATTTTCCATGGATTGGGAAAGAATTTGAATATTTGTTTCACTGTCTTCAACAATCAGAATGGTTTCTTTCTCATTATCCATTGTAATTTCTTTTATTTAATTGTAAAAATTGTAAACAAATAAGTATGATACTGATATGAACCGGAAAACCGAGGAAATATCCTCGGTGGGTTAACAATACCGTTGATTTCATTAAGACTTTCCATTAAGACTGATTCTATTTGTCGATTAGCGTTGTCAAGAATTTTGGTGATATTCCGCACCTTTACCGGTTGTCCCTAAATCATTTTCTTTTACACTGCCCAGACAATCGTTTGGATCCAGAGTCTGCGATAAACCGACATCCATCTGTCCTGTCGATAAAGTGGTTTACGTGCCGGCGAATGCCTTGTTGGCAGGAGGCTATTGTCATTTTCTTTTAGCCATATATTTTTTTGATTATCCCAAAACAATTCATTAAAGTAATATACTAAAATGTGTGCCATTTTTCAATACAATTTTTTAGCGTCCTGCGATTGAATCCAGAGAATGCCCACCGACTGCGGGATATCCATGGACGTCCCGCAGTGCGAACCAAAGCCCCGCCATTAAAGCGTTTATCTCTTCACATAATCTACCATAGGGAGAAATATTTATGGGACATCCGGATGTCTTTTTTTTGGGGGGGGGAAATCGCCCAAAGGCGTGGTTTTTGCGGGTTTTTGTTGACGGGATAGGAGGTTCTGGCATGTAAGTTCTGTGGGATTGGGGATTAATCCGCTCAGAAAAATCCGTCTCCTTAAATAGCGTCCGGATATCCCTCGTGGCCGATGGGATAATTCCCCAAAATCAGCTTCACCGGATTCAGCACGGCCATCCGGCGGTGGGGAGTTTTGCTTGCTTTCGTGTGGCAAATTCTCGCATGGGAAAACCCATCGACCTCCTTAACTCCCTTTTGCCCAAGGCAGGAATTTAACGTAAATCCGATAATATTTTTATTGACATTCTGAATCCCCTGAGTATTCAATCTTGTTCTTGTTTTTTCAGAAAGTATAAAACCATTATCGGTTTAGGATTTTTTATTTATGAAAAGAACGGGAAGGATAAAAATCACAAGGAGAAAATATGAAAAAAAGTTTGGCTATTGGTATTACTTTGCTTGCCGTTCTTGCGTTTTCCTGCGGCGGAGGAAAATATGGTGATGTAAAAAAGCTAATGAATGAAATGATTGGTGTTATGGATTCTTATTCCACATCCATAGCTGCAGCCCAGAATGCTGATGATGTGGTAAAGGCCATGGAAGCGTTTGGTGGAGCTATGATTAAAATGCAGCCGGAGATGGAAAAATTGAATGCCAAATATCCTGAGATGAAAGACAAAAAGGATGAAGTACCGGAAGAGCTCAAAGAAACTTTCAAGAAGTTAGAAGCATCCACACAGAAAATGGTGGAAGCAAGCGGACCGGTCATGGTTAAATATATGCAGGATCCAAAAGTAATGGAAGCTGCCAAAAAAATGAGCGAAGCCTTTTCAAAGTGAAAAACTGTGTTGACCATAAAAAAGGAATCCATTCCGGGTTCCTTTTTTTAGCTATCGGGGAGAAGTGAGAAAAGACAAATTAATATATTTCATCAGCATGGGCATTATGCTTCTGTTTTCCTGTGTTTCCATGAAAGAGAAAGCACCGGAGTTTACCGTGGCCGATTATGATGCTATGGAATGGAGGGAAAAGAAACAATATGTGGAAACAATCCGCCAGAGTGAACCGGATGCGGTAAATGCGGCCATTCTGGAAAAAGCAATCATTGACCCGGAAATTCTGGTGGTGGAAGCATTTTTAATTGCGGTGAAAGCCAATCGTTACCAGTCTTACAAAGAAGATATGATCCATTTTCTGGATCACCCCAATCCCTTTATCCGATGGCGGGCACTTTGTGCTTTGCAGGAACTGGAAACAAGCCCGCAAGATCTGGAAGCCATTGTGAAGACTTTTAATGACAAGGAATGGCTTGTTCGCGAAGAAGCCTTTAGTCTGGTGAAAAAATTCCCGGAAGAAAAAAAGGCAAAAAAATATTATCTGACTATTCTTCTCCATCTGAATGAAAACAATCCCGATGTTTTATCATCCGTAATAAAGACCCTGAAATGGTATGAGGATGAGCGAACTTATTCTTATCTTATGCAACGATCCTATCACGCAAAAGATGAGATGGTTTTGATAGTCATTATCCAGGAGCTTGCGGAGTTTAATTCCAAATCTGCGGAAAAGCGACTTCAGGTATTGCATAATTCTCATCCCAGCCTAATTGTCCGCAACGAAGCCGGAAGGCTGCTGGATAAATATTTTTGATTCAGTATTCCACCGCATAATTCAGGGCATAATAAAGAATGTTGGTTCCCATTTGCAGTGCCAGCTCCCTTTTTTCCGGGCCGTCGTTATGGATGTCCGGATCTTCCCAGCCATCTCCCAAGTCTGTATTGTGGGCATAGATAATTTTTAAAACTCCGTCCAGAAAGATTCCATAGGCAACAGATTTTCCGCCGTCATGGACGTGGATTTTGGGAAATCCCTTTTTCATGGGATACGGGTAACGGAATATCCTGTGGGTGGGGGGTATTTCCCGGAGAGGATTTTGGGGATACAGGGAATTCAGCTCTCTTCTGATATCTTTATCCATCCCGTAATTATCGTCTGCGAAAAGGAATCCTCCGGAATCCAGAAATTTTCTCAGATTTTCCTTCTCCAGTGCGGAGAGAGAAAAATTCCCATGACCCGTGAAATAGATGATGGCTGCCCGGCGGTATGAGTTATCCGCAAAAGAGACAACAATTTCTTTATCCGCAATATGGAAATGCGTTTTATTCTTAAAATACCGGATTAAATTGGGGAGGCTGGATGGGTTGGAATACCAGTCTCCTCCGCTATGATACTGCAAGCGTCCGATGTAAATCTGGTTGTCCACGGAATTCGCACGGAGGCAAAAGGCAATAATAAAACCGGATACCAGAAAGAGGACAAATGGGAGGGAGAGAAAAGAAATGTACTTATTCATTGTTGTGCAGGTATCGGATGATATTCTCAATCCCTTCAATGGAATGGATTTCCTTGCTCTCAAAAGGAATTTCCACATGGTAAAATTCGCTGGAAATATCCCTGTTGTTTTGGATAAAATCGTCCAGATCTGCAATCAGATTCCGGTGCATCCGGGATACTTTCCGGATGTTTTCATAATTCTGTTCCAGCTTTTTTTTTGTCTCCGGCTCCGTGGCTCCCCATTCCGGGAAAGAAATGTCCCCCGGTGTGGAGATGACACGGTTGATAATAATTCCATTGGCCGGGAGTTTTCTATTTTTCAGCTCTTCAAAGAAAAATTTAGCCTCCGCGACCGCCACCGGATTAGGGGTAGTCACCACAATAAATCCGGTTTGCGGAGAATGGAGCATTTCAATAATCTGTCCGCTGCGTTTTTTCAGTTCCTCCACAATGCCGTCGATGTGGGTGAGAAATGCAGCGATAATGTCCAGAGCTTCCATCCCCACAAAACGTGCCAGTCCTTTCAGGATCACCTGGCTGCCAAAGCTAAACAATTTAAGAGCCAGGTGGTCAGAGCCGGAGTACAGCCGGATGAGCAAGCGGGTGATCTGGTTGTCAAACACATCGAATATTTTCTGAGGAGCAGAGAGAAAATCCAAGGCATGCACCGCCGGCGGCGTATCCAGCACAATAAAATCATATTCCTGGGATTGTTCCATTTCATAGAGTTTCTGCAGTGCTGCAAATTCATGCGTCCCGGGCAGGCTGGTGGAAAAAGCACGGTATGCAGGATTCTCCACCAATTCCTGGAATTCTATGGGTGGAAGTTCTTTTTCCATTAGCCTGTCAAATGTAGTTTTCATATCCAGCATGAGAGCACTCATGGAGCCTTTTGCGGAAGCCGGAAGCGGGACTTTTTTTTCTTCAACCGTAATGTCATCAATCCCCAAAGCATCCGCAAGGCGTTTGGCCGGATCAATGGTGAGCACCAGAGAGCGTTTCCCCAAGAATGCCGCCCGCAGGGCAATGGCCGCAGAAAGCGTGGTTTTCCCCACCCCCCCGCTTCCGATGTTAATCAGGATTCTTTTTGTTTGGATAATTTCATCTATGGTCACTGGCCACCTCCGGAGCGGTCAGAAAATCCGCAATTTGTTCCAGTTGCTCAAGCCCAAAATTTTCCGAATAAATGAATGGAACACAGGGAATCCCGCCGGATATTTCTGCGGAGACGGACAAGAAATAATTCCGGTGCAGAGATGACCTTTCCAGAGTGAAATCTGCGGACGATTTTATGGGAACCGGAATATCCCCCATGCGGGAAAGGGTTTCTCTCTGGGAGTCATCACAAACCGGTCCGATGAAGGAGTTGAAAAACAGAAATCCAAACGGCATGTTTAATTCACGGATGATGGTCTCCCGGAGTTCCAGAGATTCCTTCACGGGTAATTCTTCCGGAATGGTAATAATTCCAATGGATGTACGCCTGGGGTCAGTCAGAAGATCATACAGTTTTTTTTCTTCATCGGCCAAGGGGCCCCGGCTCAGAACCCGCAGAATGGTAATGGGGAACTGGAGCAGAGAAATCCCATGGCCGGTGGCAGGAGCATCCACAATGATGGTGTCATACAGCGGTTTTCCGGCGGAGTCCTTCTGGTTTTCATGATAACGGATTTTTCCCAGAGTCAGGAGTTCATTTAATCCGGGGAAACCTCCCAGAAATTTCGCCACGAATTTATTTTCAAATATTGTTTTGTACAGAAGCCGGGATTTGAGAATCATAACTCCATATTCCCGCATGGCTTCTCTGGGTAGAATGTGTACGGAAAAAAGATTATTCTTCAGCTCTCCAATTTCTCCATCGGCGATTTTTTTGCCAAAGAACGAAGGTATCTTTGGCTGTGTATTGATTTCACAGAGAAGGACTTTTTTCCCCATCCTGGACAGTGCAATACCCAGAGCCGCAGAAAGCGTAGTTTTCCCCACCCCCCCCTTTCCGGTTAGAATGATGAGGCGTTTTTCCTGGAGTCGGGAAAGGGTGGACATTGGTTCACTAAGAAAATCCCCCGGACGGCGTCAATGAATATGGGGGCAGATTGTATGGGTTGGTGGCATCACTTACTCCTGCCCTTTAAAAATACCAGCGGATCATGGCCAGGATTTCCGTCTCCATGGAAGAGAAATCATTCTCTTTTCCAGATTTAAAATCGACTGGATGGCGGTAGGAAAAGACCGCGTTTGCGTTATCTCCCAGGCTCCCGGTAATGGACGGATTCAGGTATGTGGCATTTCCCTCAATGTCATATAACAGAATGAAGTCCAGAGTCAGAACCGGGGTTGCATCCATCCCCAGGCCGATGTTGAAAAACCAGGGATTATGGGTGACCCATCGCCCGGCTGTGGCATAGAAAGCAGCATCATCTGCGGACGTTCCCGGAGTGAGGATTTCCAGATTCCGCAGGGGTTCCAGCTCCGGAATTTCGCGAATGTTGGATCCGTTATAGAGGACTTCCATGTTCGTCCGGAGTTTCCCCCAAAAAGCATAACCAAACCCCGCCACCCCGGTATGGACATCTCTGTGCGGGGCTTTGATTTCCATGGGGATTCCGGTTACCGGGTCCTCTATCCGCATGCTGACCGATTTATTCCGGCGGTAGAGATACGCCAACCGGAACGATGCACCCAGTGCAGTCACATTCAAATCCCCTCCGGCAACATAGGAAGAATAGTGCGTTCCGGCGGTGTAAAAGAAGTCCGTGGAATCCAGAGTAATTTTATGCCGGAAAAGAAAGTTCACATCCTCTGCGTTCATTTTATCCGCCCCGCCGCCCTGACGCCGCAGCGGAATCACTGCAAATTCCAGATAATTGAATTGTCCGGTGAAATACTGGGCCAGAATTCCATCCACCCCGGGCTGGTCTTCCATGTCATAAAGAAACGGGCCGGAGGGAGTGATCAGATCCAGGGGGTTGACCAGACGGGACTGTCCCCAGGAATCTGCAAACCGCCCCATTTTCACAATCAGCTTTTGGGATTCATAGGCAATGGTTGCCCGGTGCACGCTCTCCCGTGCCAGGTATTCTCTGGATGGGGAATCCTTCTCCAGGGACAGGGCACGGTTGCGGACCATGGAACGCCAGTAGAGATCAAACTCCGGAGAGTCCGTATAGTTGGCGATAATGAAATCCGTATCCGCAGAAAAATCCGCTTTCAGTTTTTCATGGGAAAGAGCCATTCCCAGACGGGCACGGTAGTGGGAGGAGACCATTTTTTTCTCATCGGAAATAATGCCATGGGCCATGTTCCGGAAAAATCCATAAAGGATGAATTCCCCCGGTTCACCGGCAGAATCCATTTCCTCATCCGGCATACTGTTTTCCGGTAATTCACTCCCCCCGCTTTCTTCGGTGACGGCATCATCCTGCGGGAAAATTCCGGAGGATGCGGAAAAGGATGATAGAAGCAGCACAAAAATAAACGGGGTAATTTTCTTCATGCTTTTTTTCTCCCACCGCCCGATTTTTTCTCTTCCTGAATCTGCCCATCGGTCATGCGGATAATTCTTTTTGCCCTTCCCATTATTCTGGGGTCATGGGTGGAAAACAGGAAAGTGGTTTTTCTTTTCTGCTGCATCTCCGCCATGATGTCCAGAAGCCGGAAAGCGGAGTCACTGTCCAGATTTGCCGTGGGTTCATCCGCCAGAACAATGTCCGGATTGGTGACCAGTGCCCGGGCCACAGCCACTCGCTGCTGCTGGCCGCCGGAAAGCTCACGGGGAAAGCGGTGGAGTAAATCCTCCATTTCCATTTCCGCAAAAAGATGGGCGGATCGTTCCCTCCGTTCCTGGCTGGGGATATTTTGCAGCATCAGAATGTACTCCACATTTTCCAGAGCGGTCAGAACCGGAATCAGGTTGTATGCCTGGAATACAAAACCGATGTGATGGAGCCGGAAATCGGAAAGTTCATTTTTTTTCATGCCCGTATATGTCCGTCCATTCATCAGAATCTGGCCTTCCGTGGGAACATCCAGACCGCCCAATAAATTCAGCAGAGTGGTTTTTCCCGAACCGGACGGCCCCGTGAGTGCGGTAAATTCTCCGGGCTGGATTTCCAGGGAAACTCCCCGGAGAGCGGGGACAGTCACATCGCCCGTTGTAAAATTCTTCTTAACATTTTGGGTGACCACAAGTGCCATGCTAACCTCCTTTTTATCTGTCATAAATTGCTTTCACGGGCAGCATCCGCACGGCTTTCCAGGCAGGATAAACGGATGCGGCAATGCTCATAATCATGGCAATGGAAAATGAGGAAATAACATCAAACCATGCCAGAGAGGGGTAGATGAGCGTGCCGGATTTTCCCATCATTTCCATGCCTTTTGCGAATGCGGCCAGGGAAATCCCCGGACCGGATAAAACCAGGATCACCACAACCCCCAGAAGAATGCCGGCCAGCGAACCCAGGGCGGAGAGAAGTACAGATTCCGTCACTATCTGTAAAAAAATAATGGTCCCGCGTGCTCCCATGGCCATCATCATCCCAATTTCCCGTGTCCGCTCCATTACGGACATGAGAATGGTGTTCATCAGAGTAAGGGCAAAACCGGAGAGAAGAATCACATAAAAGATCATCATGGAACTCCGGGATATTTCAATCATGCGGGCAATGCCGGGCTCCAGATCTGCATAGTCCGCAATTTCCACTTTTCCCGCTGTACTGCCCGCAGCCAGCAGATTGTCCTGAAGAATTCTCTTCAAAATTGGGACATCCACCATGGAATGTGCCAGAATGGCGGCGTACCCGGAGCTTTTTATCCCGGTTTTTCCCAGATAGATACGGGAAAGCTGGCCTCGTTCCACCAGCACCATATACTTGTCGATGGGTTCTGCTATGGACTGGAATATTCCGGAAATCCGGACACGCACGGACACGGGATCTCCCAGGGCATTTGCCAGCGAGAGGATCACATAGTCTCCGGTGTCCAGCCCCATTTTATCCGCATTGGCCTTCCCCATCAAAATAGTCATTTCATCGCCCGGAGATTTCAGATACTCCCCCCGGATGAGCCACTCATCAAAACGGGAAATGCCCTTTTCCATCTCCGGATCCACGCCATAAATAACCACACCCACGCTGTCCGAGCCCATCCGGATCAACCCTTCCCTTTCCATGCGGAAGGCATAGTTGAAGTGAGGGCTTTTCTTTTTTAATTTCTCCAGATGGGATTGTATTTCCAGCCCCCGCTGCAGAACCATCCCCGTTTTCCGGGATTTTACATAACCCTCCGGGCGGATCTGGATATGCCCCATTCCGGATTCTATGGCGGAATCCGTGAACATGGCAAACATCCCGTTCATAAATCCTGCTCCAAAGAGTATCCCCAGCATTCCCACCGCGGCAGCGGAAAACACAATGGAAGAGCGTTTTTTCTGCCGCAGAATATTCCGGATCCCCATCCGGATAAATATGGATAACTTGCTCATATCTTTTCCTTAATTCATGGAATTAATAGCTTCCACCGGACGCAGCCGGGAAATCCGCAAAACCGCCAGCATGGTAAACACAAGGGAAGGAAGCCCAATGCTCAGAATCCCAATCCCCAGCTCAGAGATATCCACCAAAGCCGGCATTACCGGAGAAAAACCCGTATCCGTCATCATCTTCGCATCACTGCCGGTGAATACTATGGGATGGATGTGAAAGTATGTTCCAAAACCCACCCCGATGATGGTTCCCACAAGGATACCCGGCATCATAATGAAAAATGTCTCCAGCAGTACCATCCGCATGATATATCCGGGCCTTGTTCCAATGGCCATCATAATCCCGAATTCCTTGTACCTCTCATGGAGAGACATCTGTACGGTGTTCAAAACCCCAAAAGCCACGATGATAATTAAAAAAGCCAGAGTGATCTCCCCGCTGATCTGGTCCAGAAGCATGAGCTGGATAATGCCGGGAATGAGCTCTCCGTAACTATGCACCACCGGATCATAATTCAAAGAATTTTCTCTGGATTCTCCATCGGCCAGAGGCGGAGTGGGAAACATTTCCTTGAGCTTTTCCACCAGAGATTCCGCATCCCGGTAATTATTCACCCCCAAAACCAGAGAGGTATATCTGCGGAGGGAAGGATCCCGTCCATCCCTGTCTTCCATGGCCAGAGAGGCGGAGAGTGCGTACAGCTCTTCTCCTCCTTCCAGAGATGTGAACAGCGTGGAATTATCCAGGGCCGTGTCATGAGCCAGATAAATCCCCGTGATCCGCACCGGAATGGCTCCAATGGATCCGTCAAACTGGGAGCCCACCAGATACACCAGAGAGCCCACATCGGCATCCAGATTTTCCGCAAGCCCCTTTCCGATGATTCCATAATAGACTTTGATTTTATCTTTGTTATACGGGTGGGGGACCGTCTCATGCCCGTTCCGGAAATATTCCCCCCGTCCGGGCAGGATTCTTTTATACAGATTCGTGACCAGTTTTTCCTTCTCCGGATCCCCCGCCACCACGGTGATGAACCGGCTGGAGGAACCGTTCGTTGCCAGGGCATAGCTGAAAATCCGGGGTGCGATGGTCTCCACGCCGGCAGAATGAATTTTCCGCAGCAGGGAAGAATCCGCATCCAATGCCCTCTCCAGCGGTTTGTTCTCCAGCCAGCCATTTGCCGCAATCTGGACATACCCGCTGGAAAGACTCACCGCATTCTTTATGGTTTCCTCATGGGATCCATAGGAGAAAAAACGCATCATTAATATGAAACTGGTGCCCAGGGTGACTGTCACCAGGGTGATGATGGTGCGACGCTTGTTTCGCCAGACATTTCTATAAGCATTTTTCAGCATATTCTTTTCCGCTACTGACGCAGATTATTCTTGGAAAATATCTGCTCCGGAATGGTCCGGTTGAACTGTATTTTTTGGTATTGCAGTATGGTTCTGGAAACCGGCCGATTATTTTCCACAGTGAGCATGCTAATCTTCACCGGAATCACCCTGCCGTCCATCGTCCGGAAGTCTTCCAGAATCATTTTCTTTTTAAGCCGTCCCTTGTGGTCATAGAATTCCTCCCGAACAGGAAGCAATAAATCCTTCCGTACATGTATAATAATTGTACTCCAGACCACCGCACGTCCGGATTTGGGAACAAGCTGGATTTTATATTGGTGCGGATTTTCTTCCGGCAGGAAAGTGTGCTCATAATCATGGATCACGGATGACTGCTTCACCAGATCGTCATTGGTGAAATCCGAACCCATCCAGGAATCAAACATGAGGGAGGCTTCAATTTTAATTTCCTTCCCGATTTTTGGGATGTACTGCCAGACCATGTTTTTTCCCGCTTTCAGAAAAGTAACGCCCCGGTCTTTTGCCGGTTCCGCAATCCGCAGAAAGAAACGGTCTTTACCTGATTCGTCCCATGCGTCCAGCACAATGCTCCGCTTATACCGGGGACGTTCCACAATAATTTTCATCCGGGAAATGGATGTTTTCCCTCGCATCGCTTCCTCCCCGGTTTTGATGATATCATAGGCCGATTCGTCCTTCCCCCAGCTGGAGGAGGTCACAGCCAGAACAATCAACCCCAACAGAATTTTTCTATTCATTGTTGTTTCCTTCCTTGTAGTATAGTCTTTCTTCCTGTTTACACAGTAATTGATCCACGTCCATTATTTTTCCCGAATCAGGGGAATCTGGTCAAATAATGTTTACACAGTAATTGATCCACGTCCATTATTTTTCAAGGAACTTCTAAAAAATTTTTTATTATGTTTAAACAGTAATTGATCCACATCCATTATTTTTTGCCCAACCATGAGGGTTTCCCTTGGACCACCGCCGGTCCCGTTCCCATTCAATGTGTATATAATATAATCAGGATGCCGGTTATGGGGACATGTGCAGCGAAGCGAGCCCAGAAGCCGCTTTGGCATGATATTTGTACCAATCCGCTGGAAGGTTAATATGAAAATAAAATCAATTAGCAGATGGAGCCTTCTGGGATTTCTGGTCATTGCCCTGGCAATGCCGGTATTTACCCAGGAAGCTGCCAAGGAAGAGGTGAAAAAGGAGGCCGCGTCGGTAGAGAAAGCGGCTGAAGCAACGCCCGCCCCAAAAGCAGAAGTGAAACCAATGGCAGATAACGTCGCGGCGTACAGCCTGGATAACATGATGCTTTTCTTAGCGGCCGTGCTGGTACTATTTATGCAACCTGGCTTTGCGTTGGTCGAAGCCGGATTGAATGCCACCAAAAATACAGTAAATATCATGTTTAAAAACCTGATTGACCTGGCTATTGGGGCACTGGTGTTCTGGTTAATCGGTTACAAGCTCATGTATCCCGGTGCAGATTTTGCCGGTGGTTTTTTTGGCTTTGGCGGATTTTTTGCCAATACCGAATCACCGGCAACCGCACCTGGAGCATTGCATCCGCAGATTGACTTCCTATTTCAGGTAGCCTTCGCTGCCACAGCGGCCACCATTGTATCCGGTTCCGTTGCGGGAAGAATCAAATTTTCCGTGTATCTGATTTACAGTGCTCTGATTACCGCGTTCATTTATCCCATCAGCGGGATGTGGAAATGGGGCGGTGGTTGGCTTCAGGCAATGGGATTTGCGGATTTTGCCGGATCTCTGGTGGTGCACACAGTGGGCGGCTTTGCCGGTCTGGCGGGTGCTATTGTTCTGGGACCCCGCATTGGCAAATTTAAACCAGACGGTACTCCCAATGTATTGGCAGGCTCCAATCTGGGTTTTGCGACCCTGGGGGTTTTTATCCTTCTGGTAGGTTGGTATGGGTTTAATCCCGGAAGCCAGTTAAAATTCTATGGTTCTGAGAATATCGCAGCAGTGGGATTAATCGCTGTCAATACCACTCTGGCTGCCACCGCCGGTGCAGTGATTGCCATGTTCGCAAACTGGATACTATTTGGAAAGCCGGAGTTAAGTATGACCTTAAACGGAATGCTGGCTGGTCTGGTTGCCATTACTGCCGGGTGTGATCAGGTCACCAATGGTGAATCCATTATTATCGGATCCATTGCCGGAGTTCTGGTTATTGGAGGGGTTGTCCTCCTGAACAAACTCAAAATTGATGATCCGGTGGGTGCCTGGCCGGTCCATGGTCTGAACGGATTGTGGGGAGGGCTTGCTACCGGTGTGTTTGGAGCAACCGCAACCGTGGGAACCCAGATTATCGGATCGCTGACCATTGCAGCATGGTCGTTTGTTGCCATGATCATCATCTTTAAAGTTCTGGATATGACCATGGGAATCCGGGTTTCCAGAGAAGAAGAGCTGAAGGGTCTGGATATCAGTGAGCACGGCGAGGAAGCGTACAAAGGCTTCCAGATATTCACTGTTGAATGAGATAAGGAGTAGATATGAAACTTATAACAGCAGTAATACAACCCCATAAGCTTACCGATGTAAAGGATTCTCTGAAAAAAGCAGGGGTTACAAAGATGACTGTCTCCAACGCTTTGGGTGCGGGACAGCAAAGAGGATATGATGAAAGCTACCGGGGGGTGGTTCACGAAGTGAATCTCCTCAAGAAAACGGTGATTGAAATTGGCGTCAATGAAGAATTTGTGGAACCTACCATTAATGCCATCATCGATGGAGCCAGAAGTGGCAATATTGGTGATGGCAAAATTTTTGTTACCGAATTAAAAGACGTCATTCGCATCCGTACCGGGGAGAGGGGAAAGGAAGCCATAGGCTGATTAAAGCTGATTTCTCAAAATGGAAAAACCGGACATTTGTCCGGTTTTTTTATCGGGTGCTTTCCAGATAGCGGATTCTGTTCAGGGATTTTCTTTTAAAGGTGGAGTGATCCGGATAATATCGGGCTGCTTCCCGGTAATAGCGAATGGCCAGGCCGGGGTTGTTTTCGTGTTCACAAGCCATAGCCAGATTATAATACGCGTTTGCATAGCCGGATTGCAGCTCAATCGCCTTGAGAAAATGGGCTTTTGCATACTGGATCATTTTTTTTTCTGAATTTTCCTGATACAGCCGCATATACACCACGCCGTAATTCAGGTGTGCCTGCGGATCGTCCGGCTTGATTTCCAGAGATTTGTGCAGATGTTCTCTGGCTTTCTGCAGATTGTTTTTTTTCATATACAGAACGCCAATATTATAATGCACATCCGGTAAATCTTGGGCGTTTGCCATGGCCTTTGCGTAATATGTTTCTGCAGTTTTTTCATCGTCCCTGGCAAGATAGATATTCCCCAAGTTAATGTATGCTCCCGCATGGGAGGGGTTGATTCGCACGCATTCCAGATAGTATTCTTTTGCTTTTTCATCCAGGGACCGCTTCTGCATATACCAACCCAGTTTGAACCATATGTGCTCATTTTTTGGATATTTTTTGGACTCCGCCAGCAGACACCGGATGGCCGTATCTTCATCCGGCAGATCACAGACTCCCTTAATATAATCCAATTTTTCCCGGGAGGTTTGTCCATACATGGCGGGATTCCACAACGTATGGGCTATGAGAATAATGTATAAAATTTTTTCTATTCGCATTGCACAGATTGAAGGAGGAAGGGTTTCTCTCCGGAAGTATCCTTTTGGAGATAGATTCTGTATCTGTTATTATTGATGATTTTTATCTTCAACGGATATAACTGTTCTATGTTTTTCGCTGCCACGTATTTTTTTTCTCCGCCCTGGGTGATCTGTGCCTGATATTTTTCCACCTTGATCACATGATTTCCGTTTTTCAGGTCAATGAATACTCCCGCTTCTTCTCCTTCCATAAAATAGCCGGTCTGGGAGTGAAAATCGCCATTGATGTAAATTTTAAAATATATATACTTCTCGTTTTTCAGGCTGGCAACCGGATAGGTTAAATCCAGATAAGCTCTTTCGCTCCGTCCGGAAAAACGCTCGCATGCGTTGGAGAAAGGAAAAAGAATCCATTTATCTGTGGACAAGGAATAGAGCCCATACTGGTCTGAGCTCCGGGAGCTTTCAAAAATCAGCAATGAATAGTGAGCCAGATAAGTGAAACTCTTCCAAGGGATGGAGCGTATGTTTTTATCCGGAAATTCCATCTGGCGGAGATTTATACGGGCTTCTTCCAGTGGCTCCAGAAAGAAAAAAGCGGATTTATGGGAAAAAATTGTTCCCACGCCATTCCGGGAAATGGAGGCATATTCCATGGGAAATGCTTTTTCCTCCTGGATGATGAACAGCACATTCTGGCTGGAATCCGGAGAAGTCCCGTACAGATACAGCCGTTTGTCATCATGGAATAGAACGCTCTGGCCGATGGATTGCGATAGATAGCGGGAAAAATCTGTTATGGTGAACTGCTTCCCATCCTGAATATGGAAAACCTGGTAGGTGGCCCCATCTGGATTGCTTTCCCTCCTGCAATATGATAATACATAATCCGCATACGTCTCTCCCTGGATACGCACCAGCCCCACATCGGCACAGCCGGAAGCGGAAACTGGTTTTTCCCGGAATATTTTATGATTCTGAAACTGGTAACCTTCCGGAAGATTCCCGGAGAAAAATAGCATCAGGGTTGCCAATAGCGTTGTCATCTTTCCTCAATATTATATGGCTTTGTATATTCTGCGATGATCTCCAGAATAAACCGCTTCCACGATTCCTTATCACTGGGAGAAATATAGACCTGTTTTAACGCGGGAAAAACCGGGTTCGGTTTCACATTCGGCTGGGTGACTTCCAGAAACCGCATATATGGATCCGCCCGGCGTATAGCGGAGTATATCAGCATTTCTTCTTTCTGCCTGGCTTCCGGAATAAAACCGATGACGGCCAGCTTGGGGAACAGGGATTTTTTCAGAAATCCGCTCATTTCTTTGAAGCTGTCCACCCGGTCGATGAATGCTTCGTATGCTCCGCCACCAATGTTCATAATCTGGGTCACCAGATCCATGGAAAGCTGGATGCCGCCCGGAGAAGACATATCAGAGATGATTACCACCCCTTCGTCCGGCTGGAACGTTTTGATAGTTTTTTCCTTGAATATCCGTTTAAGTAATTTTACTTTGGGAAAGTCAATATCCTCCCCCTTATTCAGAAGGATTTTTCCGTCCTTGTCCAGAACTTCTTCCCGGGATATAATGAAACGTTTGTTCTTTGCCGTTAAATTTATATTGATAAACGCCCGGACTTTTTCTTCCAGACTGTCCAGTTCGGAAATTCCAATTTTTAATACATTTGATGTGGGTTTTTTATCATTATCACTCATATTTTACCGTTCACCGTCATCGAACAGATAACCCAGCATTCCACCAATAACAGAAAGGGTCAACTGTCCGTTTTTATTTAACTGTTCCAACTCCGCAGTAAAGTCTTTTTTAATTTCCCGCTTGTTCAGGTAGTAAAAACTCACACCCTGCCAGAATTTCCTTTTCAGGGAAATCAAATGGTACACCTCCCACTGGTTTTGGGCTTTTATGCTGTAAAGAGATTTTTTCAAGCGAAACAAGGCGGATTCTCTGTAATACTGGTAAAAACTATCAACATTTGTCTGGAGAAATTTGGCCAGAAAGCGGGCCTCAATGTGCAGCCAGTTTTTGCCTATTTCTTCCACAATGACCGGATCCAGTTTTTCCGCCCAGGGTTCATTCCAGCGGGTGTCCTTCACCGGAGGCAGTTTCAAATCTTCTGGATGTATTTCTTTATCCGGAAAATAGATCAGTGCAATTTCCATCATCCGGAATAGAGAGTTTTCTATGACCCTGTAAAGGTTCATAATGGTGGCAACATCATAGGGGATGTCCAGTTTTCTGTCTATGGCGTTGGGGAAATAGGGTGCCAGCCGGAAATTTCCCGCATCCAGTGCCGCTGACGCTTTCATGTATAAATCAATGCTGCGGTTCACATCCAGATTCAGAAGAAATCGGGTCTTTTCAAAAAAACCAATACCGGCGTGGTCCACCACGTAGTTCACCATGAGAGTGGAGATGATTTCCCTGGCCAGATGGTGGCGGGGAAACAAATCTTTGTACGCAGCCAGTTCCGCAGGGAAATATCTTTCCAGAAAAAAACTGTCCAGAGACGGGATGTGCAGCCGGATTTCCCTCTGGGCATATAGCTTCACGGAGGCCATCAGATTGCAGAGCAAGGGGCGGGGCAGTCTGGATTCCTTGTGGATGATATTCAGGATTTCCAACTGGTCCGGAATGGCGGAGGCGTGCCGGTTGATGATCTGCTCTTTTTCCAGAAATGGTGCACTATTGGCAATGAATTCCTGTTCTTCTTTCTCCAGAAACTGGTTATAGACAATGGCTTTATTCTGGATGAAATTATTGGACAGGACCAGAGAAACCGCACTGGAGGAAATTTTCTGTAGAATCTGGTTTCTTTCCTCCATGGATTTTATCCGGCCTTCCTCCATCGCGAGCTTGAGGAGTATCTTCAGATTCACCTCATGGTCGGAAAGGTCCACGCCACCTGAATTATCCAAAGCGTCGGTGTTCACCAGTCCACCCAGGGAGGCAAATTCCATCCGGGCGGCAGGAGTAAGTCCCAGGTTACCGCCTTCCACCACCATTTTTGCCCGCAGATCTTTTGCATCCACCCGCACGGAATCATTGGTGAAATCCCCGGCGTCATGGTGGGTTTCCCAGGATGCCTTGATATATGTTCCAATTCCTCCGTTAAAAAGCATATCCACCGGAGCCTTTAAAATAACCGTGATGAGCTCCTCTCCGCTCATCGTGTCTTTATCTGTTCCCAGAGCTTTTTGGGCTTCCATAGAGAGAGATATGGATGCAGCACTTCTGGGGAAAATCCCGCCACCTTTGGATATCAGTTTGGGATTGTATTGATCCCAGCCCGATTTGGGGGTAGTAAACAATCGCTTTCTTTCCTGATATGATTTTTCCGGTTCCGGATTGGGATCCAGAAAAATATGGAGATGGTTAAATGCGGCCACCAGGCGGATTTTGTCTGAATAAATCATCCCGTTCCCAAAGACATCCCCGCCCATATCCCCTATGCCGCAAACGGTGAAGGCATCTTTAAAGACGTTCTTCCCCTCCAGAAAAAAGTTCCATCGGGCACTTTCCCATGCACCGTTGGCAGTAATCCCCAGATCTTTATGGTTATAACCCCGCTCCCCTCCGGAGGCAAAAGCATCCCCCAGCCAGAAACCTTTCTGGGTGGATATTTCATTGGCGTAATCGGAAAAAGAGGCAGTGCCCTTATCTGCGGCCACAACAAGGTATGGATCCGGATCGTCCAGAAAGACAGCAGAAGCTGGCCGCTGGATTCCGGCTGCGGTTAAATTATCCGTGATTTCCAACAGAGCCGTCATAAATGTACGGTATGCCCAGACGCCGTTTTCCCGATTATTTTCCATCCCTTTTATGATGAAGCCACCTTTGGAGCCGGTGGGGATAATAACGGTGTTCTTTGCCATCTGTGCTTTCCATAAGCCCCAGATCTCTGTCCGGAAATCATCCGGCCGGTCGGACCAGCGGATGCCACCACGGGCAATTCTCCCCCCTCTCAGATGCACGGCCTCCAGATGGGTATGGTAAACCCAGACCTCCACCATGGGCCGGGGTGTTTCCATAAATCCAACCGCCGATGAGGAAATTTTAAAGCTCAGATATTCTTTGCCATGGAAATAATTTGTCCGCAGCATGGAATCAATGATGGCTTTGAAATCATTGAAAATTTCTGTCTCCATCAGATTTTTCAGCGGAGTGGCGGCAATGCTTTCCTTCCGGAAACGGATAATATCCTCCAATGTGGCTTTTTCCCCCAGCGTCCGGCGGTCCTTTCGCAAAAATTTTTCCAGCAATGCCGGATCACTCACGGCGGGAAGAAAATGCAGCTCAAAATAATCCACAATGGAGCGGGACATATCCGGATTTTCTGTGAGTACTTTTTTTAGGGTGATCCGGGTATATTTTCTTTTTATCTGGAAAAGATAATTCACCAAAGCTTTCAGAAGGGTAACTTGGGTAATACAAAGCGGGCTACTCAAAACCAGGGCATTGATAAAATCCGAATCTGTTTTCCCCAGAATGGCAGCGTTTATCGCGTGTTCCAATTTTTCTATATAAAATTCATCAGAGATGGGCTTGGAGTTATACTCAAGATAAAATTTATATAGAAAAATCTGATTCTCCGGCATGGGAATGGAATAGCTGCGTTCTTCCAGTACCGTTAATCCCAGATAATCCAGCATGGGCACCAGATATGTCAGGGAATATTCTTTTTGGGAATACAGATTCAGAATTGTCTTTCCATCCTTATAATCAATATCCAGAACAAATGGATTTGTTTTCATGGTAAGAATGTGGTGGAGATCATGGATGAAAACCGGAACATTGTGGTTGCTTTTATAATCATTGGGAATATACGCCAAAATATTCTCTTTAATTTCCGTGATTTTTTCTTTCTCGTATTTTAACTCCACGCTCTCGAAAGCAAGATCATCCCAGTCAAAAAGAAGACGCAAAATCTTATCTTCCATGGAAATCAAATTGTCCGGACTGATGTTCTTTGTTTGCTCCGCTGAGAGAAGGTCAAAAAAATGAAAAATAACGGAAGAAAGGACTCTCACTTCATGGTGGGTCACTTCCATTTTTACTTCTTTCAGAAAATCCCGCGTCTTTTTTTCTATATTTTCATTATACTTGCCGATGGGCCATAATACCCCCAGATACATCCGGCCATTTTCCAGCGGAACCAACTTAACGGATGGCTCTCTGCTGATGCGGGCACTATTGATAACCCGAACCAGCGGGTACAGATTCGCAATTTTTTCCGCGAAACGGAATTCCAGAGGAAACAGATTATACGCGAAAAGAAAATCTGTCTCGCTGGATGTGGAAACTCCCATCTCCTTGTTGGAGAAAAATTTTTCAATGCGGGCAAATAGGGTGGGAATTTTTTCCGATGAAATACCCTCGGACTTGCGACTGAAAATCCCCGCAATATGAAAATCCTGGTCAATGGTAATCAGAAACAAAGGTTTCCGGCTCCGGATTCGGGTGAGCTGGCTTGTCCGTGCAAAGGATATCCCGGATTCCTTATCTTCATGGGAAAAACATTGGGTAAGTTTCATGTCCGGATGGATACGGAATATGCCTTGGCTGGTACGGGGGCTCTTTGTTCCCATAAAAATAAAGTGATCATCCAGAAGCCATTCAATAAATTTTCTGTTTTTGGGTTTAAATTTTGCTTCAATGGAATAGCTCATGGCGGAAAAGTCAAACACCACCGTATGGATTTCCTGCAGGATCTGGTCCACCTCTTTGCGGATTGCTTCCGGATTTTTAATGTGGGAGGAGTCCAGAATAAAAACAGATAAAATTTCCTGCTCAAATCCTGGCTGGGGATTGGAGCGGGATGTGACGGAAGCGAGAATTCCCCCAAAACGAACGGTGCGTACGGAAAGAGTGATGATATTTCGGATGGAAATACCATTTTCCTGAAGGTAGTAAAGGAGGGAATCAGAAACAAACGGCATTTCCTTACTCTGTATCTCCAGGATCAGGGAGTTCTTCATCCAGACTTCGGTTTCTGAATAATCCACAATCTGGCTTTGGAAGGGATGGTCTTCATCCGGATTTTTTTTCAGAAAAAAGGAAAATCGGTTTACGAGGTGAGTGGTGGCATCATCTTTGGAGAGAAATCCGGCAATTTCCGCCGGGAGCATGGGAAGATACAACCGGGAAAAATCCAGAAACAGGGAGGAGTGTTCCGGGGGTATGGACTTGGGCAACAGACTTTTCAGGTTCTTTTCAAGGTATTCCAGATATTCTGTGGTTTCCATAGTCCTTTATAGCATAAAGGTTGTATTATGCAACCAAAAAATTCTTTACGGGATACCCAAAAACCCCGGAATTCGGCATGGTTAAAAGACCGGATACGATGGGTTATTTTGGAAAATTCGGAGGCCGATTTGTATCCGAACTGCTCTTGGGGGTTTTGGAGGATCTGGAAAAATCCTATCTCCAGTTCCGCAAATCGGGACAAAAAGAACTCAACCGTATGTTATCGGAATACGGAGGGCGTCCCAGTCTCCTTTACCACGCCGCCAGTTTATCCCAAAAATGGGGTGCAAAGGTGTATCTCAAGCGAGAGGATATGAACCATACGGGTTCCCATAAAATTAATAATGTTATCGGGCAGGGGCTTCTGACCCGCTTTATGGGCAAAAAACGCATCATTGCGGAGACGGGAGCCGGTCAGCATGGAGTGGCCGCCGCTACCATTGGGGCACTTATGGGTTTTGAGACAGTGGTGTATATGGGGCAGGAGGATATGCGGCGGCAGGAACTCAACGTTTTCCGGATGAATCTGCTGGGGGCAAAAGTCATCGGCTCCGGAGATGAGAATGGAACCCTCCGGGACGCGGTGAATGATGCCCTGCGGGATTGGGCACACAACGCGGATCATACGCATTATTTAGTGGGTTCTGTTATTGGGCCACATCCGTTCCCGTGGATTGTCCGCGAGCTGCAATCTGTAATCGGGAAGGAAACCCGTGCCCAGATTATAAAAGCGGAGGGACGGCTTCCGGATGCCTTGTTTGCCTGCGTGGGTGGTGGCTCCAATTCTATGGGTATGTTTTATCCTTTCCTGGGCGATAAAGAAGTCCAGAAATACGGAGTGGAAGCCGGCGGTAAATCCATGAAAAGCGGAGAACACGCCGCCGCCCTGGAAGCGGGTTCCCCCGGTATTCTGCATGGTGCTCTCACATATCTGGTGCAGGATAAAGAAGGGATGATCTCCCCTGTCCATTCTATATCCGCAGGGCTGGATTATCCTGGAGTGGGTCCGGAGCATTCCTATCTCAAGGAAAGCGGAGAAGTTCAGTATGTTGCTATTTCTGACAAAGAAACTATTGTCGCCTTTCAGGAATTATCCCTTGCGGAGGGAATCATACCGGCTCTGGAAAGTGCCCATGCCATAGCATACGCAAAAAAATGGGTAGCAGAATATACAGAAAAAAACCCCGGCCAGAAACCGATGATTGTCATCAATCTCTCCGGACGAGGGGATAAAGACGTGCATGAAGTAAAAGATATTCTTTCCGGTAAATGATCCAGATTCGGAGTCATTGCACATCGGCTTTCCGGAACCTGAAAGCGGAAACAGACATTATAGAAAATAATATGTTCCCCGGCCAGGCAGTCCTTTTTTTTTATGAGAATGCCCCGGCGGTGATTCTGGGGAAATACCAGGATCCGGATGCGGAAGTCTATGCCCGGAAAAAACGGTATCCGGTTTATCATCGGCTTTCCGGAGGGGGTGCCGTGGTCCATGCTCCGGATATTCTGAATTACTCCCTGATTCTGCCCATGTCCAGGTATCCTCAATTTTTTAATATAGAAAAATCATATTCGGATATACTGGGTGGAATCATCAATTCTTTCAGGGATTCCTCCTATGCAAATCTCAATCTCCGGCTGGCCGGTATTTCCGATATTTGTCTTCAGCAAAGAGGGGAATGCCGGAAAATTTCCGGAAATTCCCAGGCCAGAAAAAAGGGACGGCTGTTGCATCATGGAACATTTATTTGTAAAAGACCACCGGACTCTCTGGTGTATACCCTCCGTCCGCCGGCTGTCCGTCCGGAATACCGAGAGAATAAAACGCACCGGGATTTTATGATCCAGTATTCACCTTTGGGTGACTGTCCCCATGTCAGAAAAATTATCACAAAAGCCATGGAAAAACTGCTGGAAGAAAAAATAACAGATATGTCAGGAATTTTTCATCACGGTAAATTCCACACGACGGTTTAGCGACCTGCCTTTTTCTGTGTCATTCGCTGCAATGGGCTTTGTGTCCCCATAGCCGTTTGTCTGGATTCTTTGCGATTGGATTTTCTTCTCCACCAGATAATTTTTAACGGCTACCGCCCGTCTTCTGGACAGCTCCATATTATATTCCCGGTTGCCGGTGGAGTCTGTGTGGCCGGAAATTTCAATGGCCATTTGTGGATTTGTCTGAAGCACTTCCGCCAGATTATTCAGCTCTTCAAAGGACTCCGGTTTGATGATATGGGAATTATAATCAAAAAATATATTCTGCAAAACCAGGGTGGCTTTCTGTGCGAGTGCAGTGAGAGTAAATTTCTCATGACGTTTTTCTCCTGCGGCCAGGGAAAATTTTCTGGACATGGGAAAATATCCATCCTTTGCGGCTTTTGCCGTAAATTCCCCTGCCGATGGGGCAATCCAGGTAAAATGGCCTCTTTCATCAGTTTTTACGGCGGAACGGGAAAGACCCTTTCCGGAAAAATACAGGACACCGGAAACTTCTTTTCCTTCAGAATCAACAAGCACGCCGGTTATTACGGGTACATCCATTGGCCGGAATTTTTCCGGGATTTTTATCTGGTATAAATCCTTGCTGCCGGCAACATCGGAGGAAAAAACCGCATACTGACCGCCGGGAGCAATCACATAATTTATATCATTTCTTTTTGTGTTGATTTTATTGCCCAGGTTTTCCGGAATACTCCAGTTCTGCCAGGTGTCATCCAGACGCCGGGAGACATAAGTGTCGTAACCGCCCCATCCGCCGGGACGATTGCTGGCAAAATACAGGCTACGCATATCCTTTGCCAGAAACGGGGTCACCTCCTGGTGCAGGGAATTCACATTGGAGCCAATATTCATCGGCTCTGTCCATTCACCATTTTTCTCCAGAAAACTCACATAGATATCCATTTTCCCATAAGTATCCGATCTTTCCATATTCAGTATCAGGACTTTTTCATCGGAAGAAATGTGATAATTCACCAGATTGGAATAATTATAATAGTTCTGGATTTTCATGGGTTGTGGCCACTGCCAGGCATCGTTTTTCCGGCGGGTTTTGGAAACCCCGGGAAAAATTTTCCCATCCGGAGAATACATATTGCCGATGTAAAGAACAGAGCCATCAGAAGAAGCACCAATGGGGAAGTCATAGGTCTGGCTGTTGAACCCTCCGGCAAGGTGAGCCGGCGTGCTCCAACCGTTTTTCCGAAGATGAGAAACCCAGATATCCTGGTCATCCGGCAGGTTTTTTACTCCCGTATTTTCCGGATGTCCTTCCCTGCAGAAATACAGCGTCTTTCCATCCATGGAAAAAACCGGGGCCAGCTCATCGGACGAGGAGTTGATTTCTCTGGATATGGACCGGGGATGGTATTCATCATCCGCCCGTACAGCGGGAATCACCAGAACTCCCGCCCCAAAAAGGAGCAGTCCCCAACGAAGTTTTTTTCCCATTCCCATCGGTTTATTATCGGAAAAACAGAAAAAAACTTTATTGGGAAGAACGGTCGCCCTCCGGAGATCGAACCGAGGTGCCCCGCAGAAAATCCGGGGTTTTCCTGAAATAATTCTTGATTATCACTCTGAATTATAAAAAATGGATCAGTTTTTAAAGCTATTCTAATTTTAGAATGAGAATACCAAATAGATGGCGATCGGAAAAAAATGGAGACAACGATGGTAGAAACCCAGTATAAACAGTCATATCGTATCCGAAAAAAGGAATTTCTTTGTCCGGGGACATACTTTTTCCAGATTGAAGCCCCTTTTATTGCTAAAAAAATTCAGGCGGGACAATTTATCATACTCCGGCCCAACGCCAACAGTGAGAGGATTCCCATTTCCGTCTGTGGCTGGGATGAAAAAGAAGGCTATATTGAAATCATCATATCACAAGCGGGGAGGACATCCGCAGAGGCCATCCGTAAAGAAAAGGGAGAATCTTTCATGGACGTGGTGGGGCCTCTTGGGGTCCGATCCCATGTCTCCAAATACGAGGGGGCGGCTGTGGTTCTGGGTGGAGGCTATGGAGCCGGTGCGGTTTTGCCCACGGCACGGGACTTAAAGAAACTGGGGAATAGAGTCATCGGCGTTGTGGGAGCCCGGAGTAAGGAACTGGTTTTAATGGAAAGCCGGATGCGGGAAGTCTGCGATGAGGTTTATATAACCACCAATGACGGTTCCGCCGGCATCAAGGGCTTTGTCACCGATGCTCTCAAAGTAATTATGGAAAAAGAAAAAGTGTCCACCACTCTGGCCGTGGGTCCCGTGCCCATGATGAAAGCAGTCGCGGATCTCACAAAAACCCATGGCATCGAATCTTGGGTTTCCCTGAACGCCATTATGGTGGACGGAACCGGTATGTGCGGAGCGTGCCGGGTAACGGTGGATGATAAAACCCGTTTTGCCTGTTTCCACGGACCGGATTTTAACGGCCACAGAGTGGATTTTGATGAATTGATGAAACGCCAGGCAATGTTTAAAAACCAGGAAAAAATCGCCCTGGAAGCGGTGTCCGGTTGAGACGGGAGAAACTTATGGAAAACAACACAAAAAGAAAACCAATGTCTACCAAAGAAAGAATGGAAATCCCTCGCGTCCGGATGCCCATCCAGAAACCGGAGGACCGGATTAAAAATTTCAGTGAGGTTCCTCTGGGATTGGATATCAAAGATGCCATGCAGGAAGCGGAGCGGTGTCTGGATTGCAAGAAACCCCTCTGCGTGACCGGATGTCCCGTGGGGATTGATATTCCCGGTTTTATCCAAAAAATCGCAGAAGGAGACTTTGAAGGTTCTGCCAGAGTGATGCGGGAAAGTAATTTTCTTCCCGGAATCACCGGAAGGGTGTGCCCGCAGGATAAACAGTGCGAGGCGGTCTGTATTGTGGGCAAAAAACACGAGCCGGTGGCCATTGGATACCTGGAACGGTTCATTGCAGATTACGAGAGAAAAAATAAATTCAGCCGCCAGCCATACATAGAAGACAATACCGGTAAAAAAGTGGCCATCATAGGAAGCGGCCCCGCTGGACTCACCGCCGCTTATGACCTGCGGGTAAAAGGACACCGGGTGGTTGTGTTTGAAGCTTTCCACCGGGGAGGCGGCGTGATGGTATACGGCATTCCCCGTTTCCGCCTGCCGATTGAGATCATAGACGAAGATCTGGCCCTTCTGGAGCAGATTGGGGTGGAGTTTGCGTATGACATGATCATTGGAAAAATTCTGAGCGTGGATGATCTCCTGCAGAAGGAAGGCTTTGACGCGGTATTCATTGCCTCCGGTGCCGGGCTTCCCAAAATGCTGGGAATTCCGGGAGAAAATCTGAATGGTATCTATTCCGCCAATGAATACCTGACCCGTGTGAACCTGATGGGTGCGAATGAATTTCCCAAAAACGCAACCCCGCTCTTTCAGGGAAACAAGGTGACAGTCATTGGTGCGGGAAATACGGCCATGGACGTGATGCGCACCGCCAAACGTCTGGGTGCAAACGTCACCTGCGTATACCGCCGCAGTCGGGCGGAGGCACCGGCTCGGACGGAAGAGCTGGAACACGCAGAAGAAGAATTCATTAATTTTATGTGGCTCACCAACCCGGTGGAATTCATTGGAGATGAGAATAATTATGTGAAGCAGATGCGTTGTGCCAAAATGGTCCTCTCTGAACCGGATTCCAGCGGCAGACGCAAACCCATTCCCTCCGGGGAGGAGATTGTCCTGGATACGGATACTGTTGTATTCTCTCTGGGCTGCGATGTGAACTCGCTGATTGCGGATGAAGACGAAGAAATCACCACCAATAAATGGGGTGTGATCATGGTGGACAGAAAAACCTACCACACTGCGAAAAAAGGGGTGTTTGCCGGCGGGGACTCCGTGACCGGCGGAGCCACTGTGATTCTCGCGATGGGACAAGGCAAGGACGCCGCCGCGAAAATCCATGAATACCTTATGGGGAATTTCCCGTATGAGCTGGATGTTCCCACTGACCCCAACGCTTCGGGAATCCAGTGGGAGGGAAAATTCGTCACGGCCAAACGCTGACCGGAATCCCCCTTTCCGGACATGAAAATCCTGGTGGTTCAAAACCCGCCGATGGGTGTCATTTTATCAATGTGAGTGTATATATCAGGGAGAATAAAATCTTATTGATATGGTGACGTCACTATTGCCATTTTCCGTCCGGAATTTCATCCTCACCCGGACGCCGGAAAGAAATATAAAAGAATATCCCAAAGTAGAAACTGACGACGTCCGGCATGATTATAAATTCATCAATGGACAAAATGGGGAAATGATTAGGGAGCTCTTGCCAAAAATTTCGGGCAGGCGGAAAAATATCGGTGCAAAGATTTGTTATACTGGCTCTTCATCTACCAATTTCATTTCATTAATTAATGTTTCTGGTGCTATATCCTGTTCGTTTGGCCAAGTTACAGCTCCAAATAAGATTCCTACCTGGTTAAAATAGTTTATATTTTTAAGTTCTTTAAAAACACCTTTATTGAGATAAGGCTTCAAGTCAAATAAACCTTTTCTTCCATCCTCTATTTCAACATATATTTTGTATTCAGGTTTTGGTTTTACAATATTTACATCCCAATACATATAATCACCTCTATAATGGATTAATTTTATATGGATTTTCGCCACTAATTGATATTTCCCAATCAGCTATTAATTCGTCTCTGTGTAATTCGATCCACGCCTGTACTAATCTCAATTGTTTTCTTGGTAATTTACCAGCAAGAATCTCGCCATCTTCAATAGTAATAGATGCTTCAAATTCAGAATATTTAGCATGAATATGTGGTAAATTGTGATGCGTATTATCAATCAGATACATTCGGATAATTATTCCGTAAAACATAGATATGATTGGCATTAAAAAACTCCCTAATTTTTTTATTCTATTTTTATCAATATTTTATTGGTCGTAAATCTGTGTTCTGGCCCCAATTAATCAAGCACTTTTTTGTTAGTGCAAATAATAGGATCCAACGCTTCCCAGGGGGATAAATAACCCAGCATTTCCAACATCCATTCTCGTTGTACAATTCAATGAACCTCCGAATTGTATTCCTTTGTCAAGACCTCCAAATCTATTTGATTTTGGCACTCTTCGTCTTATAAGGATGGCTTCTTTCATAACGTCCTCCTTTTTCAACCTTTTTTATATTAATTTATGCTCGGTTGAAACCGGGGCAGGTATAATTTTATCCGAATGTTCCCACGACCCCAACGCTTCGGGAATCCAGTGGGAAGGTAAGTTTGTCACGGCCAAACGCTGAAAAAAGATTGATTTAACGGAAGCGGGCTTCCTCTCCAGATAAAGCGTATCGATCTTCTCTGTCCACCGGAGGAAGGGTAGGGGCGTCCGGCATCGTCTCAGGGATGGATTCTCTCCAGTTTTTCCACCGCCGATGGGTCCATCTGGATATGGTAGTCTATCTTCTGCGGCCTGTCCGGGGTGACTGTCACCATTTCCATGTCCGGTGCCCGGATGCTGGTTGTGGTGACTGTCCCCGATGCCTGCGAAACGGCAGAATGGTTGTATACAATATATTTATTACCCCCGGATTTGTATAAGATGGTAAAGCTTGTGGTGCCGGTAATCCCCGGATTGGATCCATTTACCACACGATAGGAATATGGGTACAGTGTCTGGGCACCCGATGAATACGCGGCGGGAATATAGGCCGGCTTATGGGTCATGGTATAGGGGACAATAGTGAATGTATTGCTGTCTGTTCCGCTTTTTCCGGAATTCGCGTCCAGAAGGCTGGCCAGAAAAAAACGGTAGGAACAATCAAAGTACTCATACCCGGCCTGCCGGTGATCTCCGCAATTCGAGAGATAATTCCCGTCCGCCACTTCCTGAATCACAAGGTTGATGGATTCCATGCCGGGTTTGGGGCTTTGGAAAATGCGGGTGAGGATTTCCTCCCCAAAAATGTCCGCCAGATAGCGGAAGTATGTGTACACATGGGAATAATCCCATAATTGCCCATCCCAACCAATCAGGGAATCATCATCGGTGTTCCAGAAATAGTTCAGGCGGGAGGTCTGCGGCCCATATCCGGTGATATCGGATGCCAGCTCGGAGAGACCCTCATTCAGCCAAGTTTCCTCCGAGTAATTATATGTGAGCATGTGGTTGTAGTGCAGCAGATGCTGGTATTCATGGGCGACTGTCCCCAGCAAATCGGAGGATTGTACATCGGCCGGATATGTGTCAATATACAGAATTTCCCGCTCATTGGAATGCCGCTTGAGCTGGGAATACGCACTTTTATCCGAATACAGATCGATGGGATTGAAATAGCCGGCAATGTACGAATTTCCTGGGGTATAGCCATCGTCTATGTCCAGAAAAAGGAGGGTCACCTTCCTATCCATATCCACGTCCGATGGAGAGCCATAGCGGGAATGTTCAATGGGTGCAATCTGGCTATCAAAAGCATCAATGGCACGGAACACCGCCGTATCCGGAATCCCGGAGTCCACGGCTTTATAGGCCACCACGTTGGAGCCAGATCCAATAAAGACGGCGGGGACAGCCACCGGCGTTTCCACATCCCCGCGGATTTTCAACGCCCAGAAGGAGCGGGTTCCAAAGGGATGCTCCAGGGAATCCTCCCCAATGTGCACGCATCCGGCGGAAAAACCCAATAGGGTGACAGTCACCATGGCCTTTATGAATTTATTCAATATATTCATCTTTACTTATCCCATATTATCCATTTTCCAGCTTTTCATAGGATAAATCCGGCTGCACACGGTAGGCATCCATATACTCGTCGATGGGTTCGCCATTCCAGTCCTCCGGAGAAAGCCGACTGAAATATACATCGGTTGGGGGATTTGTGCCATTCTTTTTTCTGCGGTACAGATAGATGGTATCTCCCGGTTTTTTGGGGAAGTTGCAGGGAATGTGGTGCAGGGCAATGTCTTCCTCTGCTTTTTCCATGATTTCTTTTGCCATTTCCTGGAGATGCCGGATTTCTTTGAGGATCACGTCCAGTTTCTGGTGGACGCCCAGTTTCACGGAGGCGGTGGCTTTTTCAATTTCCGCCGCTTTATCCACCAGGCGGATGGGAGCATCCCCGGCGGAAACCGGGTATGCCAGAGAGTTTTTATGGGCAATAATTGGGGATGCTTTTTCTCCGCTTTCCACCCGGATTAATCCACCTCTTTTATGATGCGTTCAATGTCGATTTTGTATCTGTCAAAGATTTCATTTTTGGCCAGATCATACTGTAACAGGGCGATATTAAACTGCACCAGGCTTTCCAATTCCTGTTGCCGGGCACGGGTCACGGAATCCAATGCGTTTTTTACTTGAACGGAGTTGAATTTTCCCTGCCGGGCACGCTGCATTAACAGGTAGTAATACGCTTCTGACTGGGTCCGGGCGTTCCGGGATTTGAGGAGTACCTCATGGGTCAGGCGGACGCGTTCCAGTTTGTTTGTCACATCGTCCCGGATTTCCTGTCGCAAGTCCTCAAGGTTAATCTTTGCCTGTTTCACATGCAGATGGGCATTTCGGACGTCTGTTTTTACGCCTTCATCCCAGAGGGGGTAGCTCATTTTCACCCCGGCACTCCAGGCGGGATACGTGAGAGCTCCCACATCGCCCCATGCCGGTCCAATCTTTTCATCCTGCCCATGGGAGGAAATCTGAAATTTGGCACTCACAGAAGGCATGGCTCCGTTTTCGCTTTTATCCACTTCCATTTCCGCATTTTCCAGATTCAGCAGGGCATTTTTATAGTCCACCCGTTTGGTAAATGCTGCGGCCAGAGCCTGGTCTTTATCCATGGACGGCAGGGTATCCACCAGATTGGTGACGCCTTCCACCGCCGTTTCCGGAGGCATATTGATGGTACGCAGGAGTTTGCGGACGGCTTCCTGGTAATTCTGACGGGAGAGAGCCACTTTTGCCTCTGCACTTTCCACCAGGGCATTATACTGGTTCAGGTCAAACCGTTCGGCCAGACCGATGCGTATATTCCGGGCAATAATATTACGGACAGTGCGGGCACTCTGGAGCTCCAGTTCGGCGTTTTTCAGGGCTTCCTTTTGTATGGTTACCTGCCAGTAATCCACCAGGGCACTCACCACCAGGCCGGAGAGTTCAAAGAGGAGGCCGTCTCTTTGCATTTTTGCATTATTCATGGCCATTTTTTCATCTTTTCTATCCGAATAACCAAATGCGTTTTTCAAGAGTTCCTGCTGGATCATCAGGGAAAAATTGGGCTTATGGTAGGCGGGATCCTCCGGTTTAATCACCACGGTGGACATCCCCATATTCATGGCGAGGGCGGAATCATTGGAATCGGAAAAACTTTCTGTCACACCCAGTTGCACCAAGGTTCCGGTGGAGAATAATTTGGATATGGACGCGGTAGCGTTCATCTGGTACATCTCCGTGCCGCTGAAAACCGTGCTGCCGGAGGTGGGGTTTTTCTGTTTGGAATAGGTGCCTTCTGCGGATACCACCGGTGCGTATTTTTTATTCAGCTTTCGCAGGCCGGTGTCTGTCATCACCAGATCGTATTTGGCGGCTCGCAGAGTGAGATTCTGTTTGATGACCAGCTCAATGGCTTTTTCAATGGGGATTTCCACTCCCTGGATGGTGAATGTCTGCTTTTCCGCCGATTTGTCTGCATCCGGATTCGCAGGCGTGGGATCCTCTATTGCCGATGGCGGATTGTCCGGGCTGGGATTTTCCTGCGAGTACAGGAATCCTGCGTATGAACCCAGAAAAAGAACCATGAGTACGGGCATTAAATAAATTTTTTTCCTCATGCTTTGTTTGGAACTTAGAGGGGAATGTCCTGTCAATCCCAATACCGTAATATTTTTCATTTTTCCTCCTTGAGTGGCTGGGGCACTTTAAAAAACCGACAGAAAATGTAAACAATTGTTTAAAACGTATGTTTGACAGATTTTTTGGAATTCTTTCCCTTTTGACCCACGTTGGCTTTTTTTTATTTGGGTTACACTCTTTAATAATTTATAAAAACAAACACGGGGAAATTATATGGAGCCAAAAAAAATTCTGATTGTGGATTTCCCGTTGATAACGACAACACTAACCCGGCATTTAGCGGTAAGCCCGCCCTCCCGTGGATTAACTGGGTTTCTTATCGCAAAAGAAGCGGAAATACATATTCAGCCGGAAAAATAACTCATAATCCGTCACCGGCTTTTTGATATAGTCAATGGCGTCCGGAGGAATAAACCGGTTCGCCAGCTCCAGGGAGGGATCTTTTTTGCAGATGATCAGGATGGGAAGGGATTCCTCCTTGGCCTTGATATTTTTCAGCAGATCAAAACCGGTTTTATTCCGGTCGGAGACATCCAGAAAAACCAGATGGAATTTTTCCTTCTTAATTATTTCCAAATTATTATCATTATACGTGGAGTTATAAATATCCACATCAAAGTTTTCTTCCACCACTTGGGAGATAATCTCCCTTTCTTTTTCGTCTTCGGTGATAATTAAAAGCCGGTGGGGTACCTCTTCGTGGATACTCCGATCACAGATTTTCTTTTTCACTTTCACCACGGATTCCCTTGTTTCTTTCCCTTGCGGTGTCAATAAATTATTATTAAGTAACCTCTGAAAAAGTCCATCCATGGATCGGAAGTAAACTCTGAATCTTTTCCAGAGTTTATTTAATTTTAGAGGGGTTAATTTTTATACCAATAAAAATATATATCCTTATTTCTTTTCTTGTTTACGTCCAGTCCATGGGCGGCAGGCTAACTCTATGGGAGAATTCGCTGTCCAGGCATCCGGGGTTTCGCTGGTCATTGGCAATAATGCCATACTAAAGGATATCTCCTTCCAGCTCACCAATAATGAAACCATTGTCCTGATGGGAAAAAACGGAAGCGGAAAAACTATGATACTGAAAACCGTTGTGGGTTTGTTCCGTCCGCAAAAGGGGACAGTCACCGTTTTTAACCGGGATATCCATAAAATGAAGCCAGAAGAAGCCGATGAAGTCCGGAAAAAAATCGGTTACGTATTCCAGAAATCCGGATTGTTTGATTCCATGCGAGTGGGAGAGAATGTGTCCTTTGGCATCCGCAGGTTTCAGAAAATCTCCCGCGAAGAGGCAAACACAAAGGCCATTGAGGCACTGCGACGGTCCGGTCTGAAGGATGTGGAATCCAGGCTTCCCTCGGAGCTTTCCGGTGGAATGCAGAAACGTGCCGGCATTGCCCGTGCCATTGCCATGGATCCGGAGCTCCTGCTCATGGATGACCCCACTGCGGGGCTGGACCCGGTGCTGACAGACGCCATTGCGGATTTAATTATTGAAATCCGGGAAACGTTGCACAGCTCTTTTATAATTGTCACCCATGATCTGAAACTGGCACGCAAGCTGGCGGACCGAATTGGCCTCATGGTTAACGGCAAACTCCATGGGATTGTTCCCACGGATGAATTTATGGAAACGGAAGAACCCTACTACCGGCAGTTCCGGGAAGGTTTGCTGACCGGTCCCATCCCCGTCATTGAATAGGAATAATTATGAATACAATAAAAAGAAAAATCTTTCAGAATGAATATAGAACCAGCGTTGCGGAGGAAGTGGCCAATGTGATTACCCATGGCCTGGGAGTGGTCCTGGGAGTTGCGGCACTCTCCATCCTGGTGGTGCAGGCAGCCATTTATGGAACCGCCTGGCATGTGGTGGCCATGAGCATATACGGAGCCACTCTGGTGATTTTATATCTGTCTTCCACGCTGTACCACAGTTTTGCCTTTTCCCGTGCCCGGAACTTTTTCAAAATGATGGACCACATTTCCATTTACCTGCTCATTGCCGGAACGTATACCCCGTTCACGCTGATTAATTTGCGGGGTGCCTGGGGCTGGAGCATATTCGGGGTGATCTGGGGGCTGGCCATTATTGGTATTGTAATGAAGATATTTTTCACCGGTCAATTGGAACTGTTATCCACATTTATTTACCTGGGAATGGGATGGATCATCATCATCGCCGTTCGTCCCCTGTATCGTTCCGTGGAGCCCATGGGTCTGGTATGGTTGCTCATCGGCGGGCTTTCCTACAGCCTGGGGGTGATTTTCTTCCGTATGCACCGTCTAAAATTCCATCACTTTATCTGGCATCTTTTTGTACTGGGCGGTAGCGTTTCTCATTTTTTTGGAATTCTGTATTATGTGAATGCCCATTGACCCATGTCCAGCATCCGGAATGAAACAGAAATTGTCCTCCTCCTGATGGAGTGGTACAAAAAAAACAAGAAGAATTATTTCTTCCGGAAAACCCGGGATCCATACCATGTATGGATTTCAGAAATTTCTCTGCATCAGACAAGAATCCAGTATGCTGCGGATAAAATTGAACATTTTCTCACCACATTCCCCGATGTGTTTTCTCTGGCGGCGGCCAAGGAGGAAGACGTTCTGCGTGCTTTTTCCGGACTGGGCTATTATTCCCGTGCAAGAAATATCCACAAAGCCGCCCGGATTCTGGTGGAAAAATACAACGGGGAATTTCCTGCCGTCCATAAGGATCTGGCATCGCTGCCATCCATTGGGGATTATACTGCATCTGCTATTTTGTCTCTCTCCTTTGGGGAAAAACATCCGGCAGTGGATGCTAATCTGGAAAGAATCATCTTCCGGATATACGGGGGGCAGTTAGCCCAGGCCTCCGGCGTCGCCATGCCCTGGTCCAAGCATGTTATACGCAGGGGATTGCAGTTCGCCCCAGTCACTGGTGGCATAAAAAATCCAGTGCGGATCATCATCCGGCGATGGATGGATTTGGGAGTTCATCCCGGAGATCTGAATGAAGCCCTCATGGAGTTGGGTCAGAATATATGCACCCCCGGGACTCCATCCTGTGGAATATGCCCTCTGGAAAAAAACTGCGACGCTGCCCATACGGCGGATTTTTCCTTACCGCCAAAAGAGAAACCGGCTATAAAAGATATCCTTTGGGTGTTTTTTTCCGTTTTCCAGAACACTGCAGAAGGCAGGGAATACCTGTTGCAAAAAAATCCCAAAGGCTTTCCTTTTCTGCGTTCCCATTTCCTGCCTCTTTCTCAGGTTTATGATAAGGAAGGCCGATTATGGGCGTCCTCCTGTCCGGAGGAAGACTGGCCGTCTGGCCATAACCCTTGGGAATTTTTCAGCTCGTACGATGGCTTCCGCCATTCCATCACCAACCATCGGATTGTGGTCAAAGTGTTCCCGCTAGAAAGCCCTATGGATTCTCAGTGTGAGGATAGTGTCTGGGAAAAAGATCTTTCCATCTACCAGATATCCAGCCTGTCTGCAAAATTGTTTCGTATCCTGAATGGTTTTTCATGAGATGGACGAATCAATGGCCACCGCTTAGCCCGGGGCGTTTAATAAAAAAAAAGCCCGCGATGCGGGCTTTTACTCAATCAAATTTTACTTCTGATTATTTTTCAACCAGAGGCATAATCCGTTTCTGGCCGCCTTTGATGAGTTCCACTTTCATATTGGCAATACAGCTTTCTTTATACCGTACCATTCCATTAAAGGTGGAAATATTCCATTCTCCGTTGGCAACTCTGGGGAAACGGTCTGTTTTCAGAACAGTTCTGCCAGGCAGATTGGAACAGCTTCCATTACCAACAATGATAACAGTATTGGTAAAAGTCTCCATTCTGAGTCTTTCCGCTTTTTCTGTTGCGGTTTCCTCTTTCACAACAGGTTCAGTTTGGGGCTGAACTTTGGCTGCTTCTGTTGCTTTTTTCTGCTCCTGGATTACGCGTTCTTCTTCTTCTTTGGCCTCTTCCATTGCCTTCTGGATTTTAGCTTCATCCACAGGTTTTTCCAGTTCTTTCAGATCCTGAAGATCTTCTTTCATTGCGGGAGCGGCTTCTATTTTTTTCACTTCCACTTTTTTCACATCACCAATTTTGGCAAGATCCGCTGCCTTGGTTACCTGGGATGCAGCGAAAGCTTCCTTAATTTTGGTGTCCACTTCCTTCTTCAACTCCGGCTTACTGCTGGAATCCGCTTTTTCTTCTTTGACTTCCTTGGCAACATCCATCATTTTCTCAATGGTTTTATTTTCTTTTTCCACCTGGGCTTTGGTGATTTCTGCCACACTATTTTTCTCAATAACAGTACCTTCATCCACAGCGTTATCGATTCCGGAAATGATGTCAGAGTATTCTATGGTCTCTTTGTTTTCCGCTTTTTCCAATGCAGGAATTCTTTTCTTCAGAACAACCTTTCCTTCGGTTACAGCAACCTGAGTATTGGCGTTTTCATCCGCTGAGACGATGAACTTTGTACCACGAACACCCGCAACAGCGGTGGGAGTACTGATAACAAAGGATTCACCCTGTTTCAGCTTTTTGGGTTTCACCAGTGCTTTACCAATGGCAAGGTGCATATTGCTGCTTTCTCCATTCTGGTTGGTGAGGATTTTGGAAATAGCCAGCTCTGAATCCCCTTTGAGACGCACTTTGGAACCTTCACCCACCAGCAGATCCACAGTGGAATTGCTTCCATAAGTCTTAATGGTATCGTTTTCTGTCAGGGTTGTTCCCACCCGGGCTGGTATTCTTTGGTTATCCGCACTGATTTTTTCCACAGAACCAATCAGAAACGTCACTTTCACAAAGTTCTTTTTCTTTTCATCGGCTTTACCGGAACAACCGGAAAACGCGATGGCCGCTACGGCAATCAGTCCAAGAACTACTCCAATTTTTTTCATATTCGCTCCTTTTTTTTACATCCTTTATTTTTAAAACTAAAGCTGCATCTTCTGTGTTAATATCCGCCCATCCATCATGGGTACAATAAAAAAGTCCATGCCTGGGGAGAGCAGAATTTCCCTGGCTCCGGGGAATGCCCAATATTTTTGGAGATTCCCATCCAGGATGGAGTATTTATAAACATAGTCATTGCCCACCAGAAAAGTATATCCTCCCAGATGGAATATTTTATTTTCCGCATTGGGATTATGGTATTTTTTCTCCCAGAGGAGTTTCCCATGTTTATTTGTAACCTTCAGGACGGAATTCTTTGTGAAATACTGCACGGTATCCGGGGTTACATAGGGCTCCATAATCACAGGGTTTTCCAGATCAAGTGAGTAGAGTATATTTCCGGTTTCCTTGTGAAGGGCATAGGATATTCCTGCCGGGTTCACCAGATAGAAACGGTCGTTCATCCAGGAATCCGCAATCGGATGGGACTCGCGTTTTATCCCCGGAATATTTTTCCGCCATAACACATCGCCGTTATAAAGATAATAACTGGCGATATCTCCTCTTTCATTAATGGTGATAAATTGCTCTCTGAAAACTGGGTGGACCAACGTTTTTTTATCCAGTGATTTTGACCAGATTTTTTGTCCATTATGGGCAACTATTGCACTCATCCGGTAATTATCCACCACAATCAGAATATTATCCCAAACGGGATGGTATGCTTTATAGAGAACGGGATTTGCGGACGAACTGGAAATTTTCTTTTTGTATTGTACCCTGCCCGATGCAAGATTGAGCTGAACAATATGGCCATCTCCGGAAACATAGAACAGTCCGGTGTCTGTAATTACCGGTTTTGCGACAATACCGGAATCCAGCTTTTTTTCCCAGATGAGCCTTTGGTTTTCCGTATCCAGAAAAAGGACACGGAGCAGGTTATCTCTGGATACAGCAGCAATAAACCGCCGATGGTAAACCGGAGAAAATTTTAATTCGCCCGCAAAAACCCCAAAGATGATCCTGTCTTTTATTTGTGCGGCACGGATTCCCGTTCTGTCCAGGGAAGAATAATCCAGAATGGATGGAAGTATTTTGCGGGAAATTTTTTTCAATTGTTTTAAATACGGATCCGGAATAATGTCTGAGGCAACCCAGATGGATTTCCGGGGCAGTTTCTCTATCTCCACCATGGATGGGTGCTGGAGGATCATTTCATTACTTTCTTCCCCCGCATGGATCACGTCTGTTTTTTCTGATATTTTTATTTTGCCTTCTGCCAGCACGATATCTGTTTTGGATGATTCCGGTTCATAACTCACCAGATAACGGGTTCCCTTTGCCTCCACAGACGTGATGGGATTTTCCATAAAAAATCTTTCATGGGATGCCAATTTGCGGATACTGGCAGCAGAAGAACCGCTTTTTATGTTCACAACAGTGGCCAGAAGGGGGGTGTCATTGCCGGCATCCTTTTTTTCCTCGCGACGTATTTCCACTCTGGAATCTGGTTCCACGGTGATTATATTTTTTTCCTCTTTGCCGTCCGGGGAAACCATGGAAAAACCTGCGTAATCTCCGCCTGAGGTAACAATATCCGCCGGATAAAAAATCTTCTGGTTGATCTCAATTGGCTTCCTGGTACCATTCACCAGCAAATGGGGATGTCCTTTGATAAACTCCGGTACCAGATATGCTTTCCGGGATGGGAAGAGAATAATCCCCAGAACAATGGCGGCAACGGCGAATGCGGAAACGGCCGGACGGGAAAACGCTCCGGAATAGATAAAAAATTCTCTGATGGATTGGGATAACGTAATAACCGGCTTTTCTGATTGATAAGCAGACTGGATTCTTGCCCATGTCATATCCGCTTGGGATTGGTTAAAATCCTCTGCGGCAGTGGATACGGTCTCCACATAGTTATGGATAAATCTTTTCCAGCTCATCAACTACATATTTCCCTTCCATGGAAAAATGTTCAATGTTTTTTTTTATTTTTTTCTGAATTTAACAAAAAAACGCATTTTCCCGCTTTCCAAAAGTTGATTTTTTCCGAATTTCCGCGTGGGAGCTGGAAATTACTTGCCATTCTGTATTCTAAATTCATTGATAGCAAAGCATCGTTTTCTGGAAAAATAATGGAGGTGGTTTTATGAAAACCCGCAGCTATCCCTGGTTCGCGATCTTGTCCATGTTTCTCATATTATTCCTGATGCCGGGATTATTCCAGATCCATCCCCGGGCCGGACGAGGGGGGAGCTATAGATCCGGTTCATCCTCTTCATCCCGATCCTCCGGTTCTTCCTATTCCGGAAGTTCCTCATCATTTTCTTCTCACCGGTATTCTGGTTCATCGTATTCCGGCAGCCATTCTTCCTCTTCCAGTACCTCTTATGTTCCGGTCAAGACGAGGGACGAAGTTGAGCACCGTATAAACGAGGTGTACGCTGAACAGAATTACGAGAAGGCTATGGTGCTGATGTCATCACGGTCTCTCTGGGCTGATAAAATAAATCCTGATATGGGAAGAAGCGTCCGCTAAGGCATGGAGAAACCTTGACTGTTCGTAAGCTTGGTGTTTCTCCGTATCTCTATATGACTGTATATTCAATGAACCCGATTGAAAGTTTGAATAGTTCACTCGAAAGATTTATGCATCGCGTTAAGAAGTGACAGGGAGACGATATGGAAAAGCGATGGCTTGCCGTAGCCATAATTCAGGCAGAAGAACGTATGCATCGTGTCAGAGGTTATATGGGTATAAGCTCTTTGATAAAAAATATGGAAAAAATGTCAGAGAATGAAAAAAAAGTTGACAGGTGGGAAAGCTAAAGAAATGCGAATATCACCGCTGATGAATTTCCACTAACAGCGGGACAAATTCTACAGGAGGATTTTATTATGAAGCGAATGTTTCTCTTTCTTTCTTTCTTTCTTTCTCTCTCTCTTATCAATAACAGGATGTTCTTCTGATCCAGCCACAGGAGCTCCTGATTCTCCGGGGGCTGTAACCGGTGTAACTCTAAATAAGTCAGCCACGACAATTTTCACCGGTGGTACCGAACAGCTGACAGCAACAATTGCCCCGGCTAACGCGACAAACCAGAATGTGACCTGGTCGAGTTCTGATACGTCAAAAGCGACCGTCAGTGCCAGTGGACTGGTTACTGCCATAGCGGTTGGTTCAGCAACCATTACAGTAACAACTGAGGATGGGGCAAAGACCGCAACCTGTGTTGTTACTGTAACCAACGGAGGAACAACCGGTTTATTGACGGTAACAGCAACGTACAACGGTTCGCAGGGTACTGTAAGTTCAACTAATAAAATTTATGTGCAGTATTCATCAGATCATTTTAATAATGGACCATCGGGGCTTATAGGTGAAATACAAGTAAATGGCGGTTCTGTTACGCGGGGTTTAGCTCCGGGAACATATCAAATCGTTGCTATATTTGATCATGACGGTAATGGAAGCTCTGTGGATCCTGACGGAGACGCTGGCGAATTCTATGAAAACATTACAGACCTCGAACATCTTTCATCTTGTACGAATATAGTTGTTACAGCCGGTAGCAGTCAATCAATTTCAATCGAATTTGACGATACTTTAACCTTTCCCGTCAATTCTGGCGGTGGCAATTCTGG
>DYLW01000061.1 GCA_020721865.1 Leptospira biflexa
AGGGGGTGGTGAATTCTGTTTTCCGCACAGTGGTGAATTCTATTTTCCCTTTACAGAGGTTCTTTTTGATCTGAAGGTTGAGCATCATTTGATTCGTCCTCGAACCCCCAGCACAATGGAAAAATAGAACGATTTAATCAGACCGTATTGAGGGAATTTGCTGCGAGGGTTCCCAATCATTTATCTTTGATCGAATACCAAAAACTTTTTGCAAAATTTTTAGAGTGGTATAATAACACTAGGGTGCATTCCAGCCTGAATTACTTGACACCCTCATCTGTTTTTCAGAAAGGTGGGGTGGTTTGAACCTCTCTGTCGGATATGTGTCCGGGGTTTACATTTTTTACGTTTAAATTGCTTTTTTTGCGGCGTCATAGTTCGGCTCCTGTACGATTTCCGGAACCTGTTCTGTGTACACCACTTTCTGGTTTTCATCTAGTACCACCACGGCACGGGACATCAAGCCAGCCAGCGGTCCGTCTGTGATACGCACTCCGTATGTTTCTCCAAATTCAAATTTCCGCAATTCAGAAAGGGATACCACATTGGCCAGCCCTTCTGTTGTACAAAAACGCTTGTGTGCAAACGGAAGATCCCGGGATATACATAAGACCACAGTGTTCGCAAGTTTTTCCACATCGGCATTAAAACGTCTCACGGAAGCTGCACACACATCGGTGTCCAGACTGGGGAAAATATTCAGTACCACTTTCTTTCCCTTGAAATCGCTTAATTTTACATCGCTTAGATCGGTCTTTGTCAGGGTAAAATCCGGTGCGATTGTTCCCACGGCCGGCAGATTTCCCACAGTGTGAATTTTGTTCCCTTTCAGTGTGATAGTTGCCATAATGTCTCCTTTTTGATTGTGATTTTTATTTTCATTCTTTACAGTATACTAAAAATAAAAATGATTACCAATTTTTTAATGCCGATTATGAAAATAATTAAAGATACATTCCTCCATCCAAAAACGGGAGCCATTGGATTTTTTCCCCACAAAACCAACATGTCCGCCTCTGGGGGAAAAATTGGACAAAATATTTTTGGGGAGGGATTCCGGAGCCGGTGCATCGGTGGGAAGCATAAAGGGATCATCCAGTGCGTGTATCAACAGGAGCGGGATTTTGATGGAGTGCAGCCGTGAACCCGTGGATGCTTTTTCATAGTAATCCGCCGCATCCCGGTATCCATGAATGGGTGCCGTGAACGCATCATCAAATTCCCATAAAGTATGGATGGTTTTAAGGGAGGGCCTATCCGGAAGAATGCCCGCATCTATTTTCCGCTGGGTGGATTTTTTCAATGAGCGAAGCAAATGTCTTTCATAAATTCCAAAAAAGGCTTTCCCAATGCTGCGGGACGCACTGGACAAATTATACGGAACGGAAACACCCACGGCTGCCCGGAGGGGATTTTTGGGCCGATGGATTAAATAGTTCAGAAGGATGCTACCGCCAATGGAATACCCCACTGCGAGTTTAATAGAAGACTTATATTTTTTATGGAAAGTTTTTATGACATATTCAAAATCCTGAATGAACGCACCGTTATAGGAAATGGGTTTTCTGTTTGCCTCCCCGGAGCATCCCCGGTAGTGAATAAAAACTCCCCGGTAATTTTTCTGCTCCATCAAATCCATCATAGCCGACGCATACTGGGATCGGATGTCCCCACCCAGACCGTGGAGTAAGAATATGATGGGAAACCCGGAACTTTCTTTCCGGTAAAAATTATTTGTGAGAACCAGATCCAGAAAATCCCCATCTGGAGTTTCCCATCGCTCCATTATTCCGGAATAGGCTTTGTGGCGACGGAAAAAAACCGGATAGATGGTCTGGATATGCCGGTTAGCCAGCAGTTGTGCCGGCTCAAAGGATTCACAGGTTTTTATTTTTTCCATTGTTTACGAAACTGGTAACTCCGGTATCTCTGTTTGACCCAGAAAAAATGGTGGCCGGAAAAGAAAATAAAATAATTGGCAAAAACCAGAAGCAGATAAAAACGGTACAGCCATCCGCCAAAGAAAAACTGAAACAAAAGAAAAGCGACACTGAGCCAGCCCATCCATTTCATCTTCACCGGCAGGATCATGAACAGCAGGATTTCATAGTCCGGCATCATAACGGCTGCGGCCAGAAACAGAGTGGATTCAATTTCTGTAAAAGTATCCACGGGTACGGAAAAAGTAAACGCAAAAAGGATGGTCAGCAGCACAGAAAGAAATAGATAAAAAGTGAGTTTAAATGCCCCCCAGTGTGCTTCCAGAGCGGAAAAGATGAAATAGATGAACCAGAGCACAAAGATCATCCAGAATCCACTGGATAAAGGGATGGCAAGGAAGGTAAACAACCGCCACCACTCCCCCTGCAGGATCATCATGGGATCCAAAGACAGCCTTTGGGCAATGTTCAGCTCCGGACGGATTACAGAAAGAAGAAAGCCAAAACTTTGCAGAACCACAATATACAGCCCCAAGTTTGGAATTTGAAACCAGGGAAATCTTCTCTCCAGTGCGTCCAGCCATTTGGGTATAAATTGTTCCACCATAATATTCTATTCCGGAAGAAAATCATTACGGCTCTGCGGTATCAAGCATAAAATCAATTTAATTCCCTTTCATAATTTCTTTATACACAGACAAATCCGATGGCAGAGCACCGGGAAAGGTGCATACCAGAGAGGCAAAACGGGACGCCCGCTGGGAGGTTTCCCGGAGCCCCCATCCGGAAAGAATTCCATGAGCAAAGACGGCAGCGTAAGCATCCCCCGCACCCACCGTGTCCACCACCTCCGGAACGGTGATTGCATCCACCAGAAAATGACCATCGGGCTGGATAACCTCGCTCCCACGGCTACCCTTCGTTATAATGATCATTTTTATGGGAAAATTATGGAAAAGAAAATTCTGGAAAGCGTTAAAATCCCTGTCACCGGTGGCATAGATTTTCTCTATTGTTTCCCATTCTTCCAAGGATAATTTCAAAATATCTGTATATCCCAGAGACTGGTGGATGATTTCCGGACTATAGGAGCGGGGCCTCAGGTTAATATCATAAAAACCAATGGATTTGGGATCCTTGCGGTAAAATATTTTCTGATATTGCACAAACGCTTGGGCAGATCTTTGGGCCAGACTGCCAAAATACAGCATCCGTGCACTGGCAAGGGCGGAGTCCAGGGTCTCATTCCACACAAAATAATCATAAGCCACATTCTTCACAATTTCATAGACCGGGATTCCATTCTCATCCATGCTTATATTCACCGAACCGGCAGGGTGTTTTTTGTCTATCTGTATATCATCCGGGGAAAAGCCATGGCTCTTCAGAATTTCCAGAATCTCCATGCCTGGTTTATCATTGCCCACCCGTGAGAAAAACCTCACCTCCTGCCCCAGTTGTTTCAGGTGGTATGCAAAATTAAACGGAGCACCCCCAATTCTCTGGTAATCCGGAAAGATATCAAAGAGTATTTCTCCAATGACAACTACCATAGGTTATATAAACCACAGCAAAACCAACGTCAAGGGTTTTTATGAAAAAATAATTCTATAAATTTTTTATAATTTCTTTGGCAAATTCTGAGTCTTTTAGCTCAGTCGCTCCGTTGATCCGGATGGCCAGTTCATAGGGCATTCTGCGGGAGAGGAGGACATTCTCCATGGATGCACATATCCTTTCTGATACTTCACCCCAGCCCATTTTATGAAGCATCTCACAGGCCGCAAAAAGCAAAGGAACCGGGTTTGCCTTGTCCAATCCGGCATATTTGGGCTGGGAAGGTTTGACTGGCTCATAGATATAGATTTCCTTTTCCGGGTTTATATTAATCTGGAAGGAATTCTGGAATCCCCCCACCAGAGAAGCCACCAGAGCGGCAATGGAATCGGCCAGATAATTATTGGAAACAATGATATCATATTTTCTTACATTAGAGAGGAAAAACTCAAAAAAATCCTGCGTGTACTCTTCCCGGATAAGAAGTTTATCTGATGGTGGGTTATTTCCACAGTCATCCTCCAGAATGGTGGTGTCCGGGAATTCATACCTCACCACATCCCGTATCCAGGCGGAAACTTTATCATTCATTTTTCTATTGTTCCGGGATTTATGGACAACAGCTATGGAATTGCGTTTTTCCGCCATTGCATAATTTATGGCTGCCCGAATGATCTTCTTTGTCTGTATCTCAGAGACGGGCAGGATAAAATATTCCGATGTTCGGGGATCGGAAATTTTCTTTAATACGTTTTCTCTTTTCAGAATTTTCTTCAATTTCTGGTAGGACACATTGGCCGGATTCATGGTAATCCGGGGAGCAAAAAAATCCTGGTTTTCGCGGAACACAACAATATCCGGATGCATGGCGGAAGGTAAAATGCTGCCAATGCCGGGAATGAGACGCAAGGGGATTACGGTAGCATACAAATCCAGCCGGTGGATTATTTCCTGGCTCACGCATTTTACGGGTTTATGCTGCGTGGGGGATACGGAGCTTTTCAATACAATATGGGTTTTTTTTATGTCCGTGAGGGTTTTTTTGTGAAGACAGCATCCGGCCCCGTAGATTGCCTCCGCTTTGTCCTGAATAAAAAGCTCATTCCAGAAAATAACGCGTTGGCCGGAATAAATTTTTTCCACGGCGGCGTCCACAATGCTCCGGGTAGTTGCCCAAATATCAACTCCGGAATAATCTCCTTCAATAAAAGAGATGATCGGGTTCTCCGGTATCCACAGGGAACCATTCCGGATTTGAATGGTTTCTCCATTCATCATCCAATCTTTAATTGACAAAGAGACTGTAAATGTATTTACATGCCAGATGAATCTGATTCTTGCCACCGGAAATCCGGGGAAACTGAAAGAAATTGAAGGCATATTCCGGGAGAAAAGCGATCTTTCCGGCTTCCACCTGTCAACAATAGCATCCTTGCCGGAAAAAATCCGGAATGCCTATAATCCGGTGGAAGATGGGATCAGTTTTCTGGAAAATGCCCATAAGAAAGCCCATGCTCTGTATTCCCTGCTGGAAGAAGAGGAAAAAAATTTCTGCATTATCGCAGAGGACTCCGGGCTGGAAGTGGAAGCATTGAACTATGCTCCGGGAATTTATTCCTCCCGCTATGGGGAAGATGACCCAGGCCGGATTTCCCGTCTGCTACGGGAATTGGAGGGTCTGGAAGCAAAAGACCGCAAGGCACGTTTTGTCACGGTGGCTGCGGCCATGGATAAGGATGGCAATGTGGTATACTTCACCGGAAAAGTGGAGGGACGGATTGCGATGGAACCGGCGGGGGAAAACGGCTTTGGTTATGATCCGGTTTTTTTTCATGAACCATCCGGCAAAACCTTCGCAGAAATGACAAAAGAGGAGAAAAATCATATCAGTCACCGCCACGCTGCATTTGAGAAATTAATTCTTTATTTAAACCGCTGGTCTGTCCGCTTAAAAAAATGAAAAACATCCTCCCGTCCCAGATACACTACGGTGGGACGGCCATGGGGACACCGGTGCGGCTCATCACATTTCCGGAGTTCCTCCAGAAGCAGCTTCATATTTTCCAATGAATTATCATAGCCGGCGGTAATGGACGCCTTGCAGGAAAGATTTTTTGCCAGAGCGTCAAACAGATCACCGGGGGTGACTGTCCCCGTATTCTTCAATATTCGCAGGCAATGGAAAAATGCCGTCTCTGTTTCTCCCGGAGATAGGTAATGAGGAACAGAAAGGAGGACAAATCCGGCGGGACCCATATCCTCCCACTCAAAGCCAATCCCTCCCAGTACTTCCCCATGGGACCGGATGAGATCTTTATCCGCCGGGCTCAAAACAATCGGCTGGGGAGCCAACAGCATCTGTTTGAGATTTTCTCCCCGGCTCAATTTTCTTTTGAAAGCCTCATAATTAATTCTTTCATGGGCAGTATGCTGATCAATTAAAAAAATTCCCTCTTCCGATGAGCCCAGAATAAACGTGTTGAATAACCGAGTATGTAGCTCCCGGGGAAGCGTGAATTCTCCGCCCGATTTTATTTCTTTTACAGTAGATGGCTCCGGATCGGAGGATGGGGGCAGGGTGTCTGTCACTCCCGTATAGGATTGTGAAACAGGAGGGGGGGAAATATTCATCGGTTTCCCATCCAACGCATGGGTGAGCGGATCCATCTCTTGGTTGTCCTCTGGATTTTGCCTTTCCGGAGCAGGACGTGTCTCCGATGGATGGAATTCCAGGGATTGCATGGGATGGAGTGCCGGATGGAAAGCCAGATCCTCCGACCTGCGGGATGGCCGTGCCAATTTTTTCGCACGGATGGGATGGGGGCTTTCAATCAGGGTTCGCAGGGCTTTTCGCAGGAAAGCATCCAGAATCCCTTCATCCCGAAAAGAAGCCTCCTTCTTCTGAGGATGGATATTTACATCCACCCACTGCGGATCCATATCCAGAAATAAAAATCCGGCAGGAAAGCGGTTGGGGGGGAGAAGCTCTCCGTATACGTTCCGGAAAATCCCCACAATTTTTTTATAATGGATGATACGCTTGTTGATAAAAAACTTTATCAGGGAAGGATTGGAGCGGTAAAAATCAAAATTGGAGACAAAGCCCTCCACGTGAAGCCGTGTATTTCTCCAAGCCGGTATTTCCTCTTCGTGATACAGTGCCAGAAGCCCATCCAGAAAGCCGGAGCCAAAAGCTTGCCCCAGCCGTTCCTGGCGATATTCCACGGCGGGAAAATCCAGCACTTCCCCCTGGTCCACATCCAGATAAAAATGTACTCCGGGATTGGCCAAAGCCGCTGCCGTGATCACCTCAATGATCTGCCGCCGGATTTTCTTCCGGTCGGAGGCAAATTCCCGGCGGACCGGCACATTGAAAAAAAGGTTTTCCACCTTTATTCGGGTTCCCCGGGGAATCTGGCTGGCCTTTATATCACTGATAGTGTCTCCGGAACCTTGGACCATAGCTCCCCGGCTTTCTCCACTGCGGATACTCTCCACGCTGACCTGAGAAACCGAACGGATGGCCCCCAGAGCCTCTCCCCGGAATCCCATGGTTTTTATTACCCCCAGATCATGGATTTTTTCCAGTTTGCTGGTGGCAAAACTCTCCAATACCAGAGGAAGATCCTCTCTGGAAATACCGCTACCGTCATCTGTGATCAGGATTTCCCGGTAACCAGCATCCGTGGCAAAAATCCGGATCTCCCGGGCACCGGCATCCAAGGAATTTTCCACCAGCTCCTTGACCACCCCGGCGGGACTTTCTATCACCTCCCCGGCGGCTATCTGGGAAATGGTCAGGGGATCCAGTTTCTTTATGGATTGCATGTTACCGGCGGCGGGAGATTTTTTCCGTGATTAATCGGTGGTGTTCTTTCCACTTCACCTTCTCCGGTCTTTCCGCTATAGCTTCCTCCATCCATCGGACGGATTTTTCATAATCTCCGGTGTAATACGAAGCCACCCCGGCCAGCATTTTTGCCTCAGCAGACAAAATTTCCTCATTACCAATGGATGCCAGAAGACTGGAAATTACCCCCAGATTATCCTGGGGGTTTTTCAGAGCCTCTTTCAGATGATCCGTAAAATCACCGGCCAAGGCAGGAGCTTCAATCAGTTTTTTTTTATGTCAGGGGTAATCCGGATGGATTTGAGCACATCAAAGATGTTATTCATATCGGCCGGAAGCAACACACTGGTTTCCTTGCGGGCAACGTTGGGAAGCATATCCAGATACTGATCGCTGAGCCACAGCTTCATGGCGTCTTCCCCGCCTGGTGCGGAAAAAGCCGCCGCCATATTTTCAATGGCCGCCGCTGTGGCATGGGTGATGCTTTCCACTTCTTTTGCCTTACCTTCCGCCTCATTGATACGTCGCTGCATCTCCCCTTCGGATTCGTTGATCACTTCCGCCTTGAAACCCAAAGAGCGGTTGATGCGACTCTGCTTGTCTCCCTCTGCGGAGGCTATCATCACCCGGCGTTCTCGTTCCGCTTTCAACTGGCGTTCCATAGCATTTTCCACTGTCTTGGGCGGTATGATGTTTTTCACCTCATAGCGCAGCACGTTGATTCCCCAGGTTTCTGCAACCTCATCCAGGGTTTGGATAATTTTATTATTCACCACGGCACGCTCTTCAAAAGTGGTATCCAAATCCAGAGTTCCAATCACGGAACGCATGGTGGTCTGGGCCAGCTCTTTGGAAGCACGTTCATAGTCCGTAACTCCGTAAACAGCATTATAGGAATTCATTACCTGAAGATAGATGATTCCATCCACTTCCACCTTAACATTGTCTTTGGTAAAACAACGCTGCGGACTCACCTCAATCGCCCTTTCCCTCAGATCAATGATATATGCGACCCGGTCAATAAAGGGAATCAGGGCATGGAATCCCGCACCCAGGGTTTTGTGGTATTTCCCCAGCCTTTCCACCAGGTACTCCTGACGATGAGGGACAATGCGGATGGCACGGACAAACTTATATAAAAACCATACCAGAATAACAATCCAGAATATTGTGGAAAAAATACTCATTTGGTTGCTCCTTTTTTCTCTGTGACTTCCGGAATGGCACTGCCCACCATGTTAATTCCTTCAAAGAAGGCTTTCATATTCGCGAGATCAGAGGGGACAATGGACACATTGGTTTTCTGCAGAATTTCTCCCATGTCTTGAATGTATTTTTCCAGAATCCGCAACTGCAATGCCAGATTTCCGCCCGGCTTTGTCAGGGCTTCCGCTATCTTTCTCATACCATTCGCAGTGGCGACAGACACCAGCTCGATTTCTTTTGCCTTTCCTTTGGCTTCATTTTCCAGTTTGAGCCGTTTTCCTTCCGATATGTTGATGGCTTCCTGCCGCTTTCCTTCCGATTGGATATTCATGGCCTCTTTTTCTCCATCGGCCATGGTAATATCCGCTCTCCTCTGGCGTTCCGCTTCCATCTGCTTTTCCATGGTGTCTAATTGCTCCGGAGAGGGATCAATATTTTTTATTTCGTAGCGGATAAACTTGATACCCCAAGGTTCTGCCGCTTTGTCGATTTCATGGACAATATTTTCATTGATTTTTTCTCTTTCAGAAAAGGTGTCATCCAGCTCCAGTTTCCCAATCTCAGAACGCATGGTGGTCTGTGCCAGTCCAATAGCGGCGACAATGTAATCCCCAATCCCGTAACTGGCCTTATGAGCCTCCTCCACCTTGAGAAAGACAATCCCATCCACGTATACCTGCACATTGTCCTTGGTGATACACTGCTGGGCAGGAATATCCAGAACCTGTTCCCGCATGTCGTGCCGATAGGCAATCCGGTCAATGAAGGGGATAATAAATTTAAAACCCGGTAAAAGGGTCTTTTTATATTGTCCCAATCTTTCCAGAACCGCATTCTGGTGGTTGGGTATGACTTTAAATGTCATCAGCACAAAGGCCACGACGATAATCACCCCAACTGTTATCAAATCTCCCATAAATCCTCCGTAATATTTTTTCCCGTCTTTTCAACAATCCATGAAGTGCCATCCCTGTAAAGAATTTTTGCGTATTCGTCCTCATTTATTTCGCCTTTTTCGCTCCGGGCAGGCCAGCTTGTTCCCGCGTGAAAAATACGGCCTTCGTTGTTTTCCGGGGTTATTTTTTTGACAACCCGGACCAGCTTGCCGATGGATATTTCCGAGAAGGTGCTTTCTTCGTTTTTTTCTTCCGATGGCCAGAATTTTATAAAAAACCGACGGACAACCAGAACAAAAAAGATGGAAATGGCCAGCCATATAAAGATGGAATCTAGAACGGAAATGGACACCCCCAAAGCATAAAGACCGGCAATCAGAAAAGCGGATATCCCCAGAAAGATCACCACCCCTCCGGGAATAAACAATTCGGACGTGGCCAACACCACCCCAATAATAAGCCAAGTGAATATGTATGGATTATCCATTAGCGTGCTTTTTCAATTGCTCCGCTTCATCTCGTTTTTCTTTGGCTATTTTATGCACCCGCTTCATTTCATCACTGGCCAGATCTGCAGCTTTTTTTACATCCATTCCCTGCAGGTGCAGTACGTTTCCATAGACCACATGAGCCACGTGTTTCCCCCTTTTTGTATTACGGGAAATGTGTGACCCCAGCCCTTCGTCTTTCCACCTTTCTAATTCAAAGTCCTCATAAGTAAAGGCCATGACCTGAACCGGTATATCTGCCAGAATGGCGGTTTTGAATGCTCCCATCTTGAATTCCCGGACATCATCCACATCCGTCGTGGTACCCTCCGGAAATACCACCAATGTGGCTCCACTTTGCAGCCTTTTTACCATGTCCTCAATACTCTTGGCTCCGGATTTTCTATTTCCCCGATCCACAAAAACCACACCGATGGCATAAGCCCCCCAGCCCAGCATGGGGATGTACAACACCTCTTTTTTGGATAAATAAACAGTGGGAAATAACGACGCCAGGACAAATATATCAAAATAGCTGATATGGTTGGCTATCACCAGCGTGCCTCCCGGCACCTTTGGTTTTTCACCATGGACAATGACCTTTATCCCAAAAATCCAAGTGGAAACCACCGCCCAAGAACCCAGAACATACCGCCCAATCCCCACCCGTATGGAATACGGAAAGGGAATAAAAAAAAGTGCCACCAGAAAATGAAAAGCAACAGCAAGAATGCCCAATGTTATACGTATGTAACTCATAAATCCAAAATTCAGATGGGGTTTATCCGTAAACCATTTTTAGGTGACAGTCACTTTTGTATAGGTGACTGTCACCTAAAACATTATGTCACATAAA
>DYLW01000062.1 GCA_020721865.1 Leptospira biflexa
GGACTTTAATTTGCAACTAAAATCCGCCTTATGGGATCGCTATCCGGGTTGCATATCAATATCATAAATTCCTCTTGACGGCCATTGGACGGAATCCAGAAACAATCATGGAATTAAAAGAGTATTATGATTATTTGATTATCGGAGCGGATGCGGCGGGGAACTCGGCTGTGGGTCAAATCCGCAGAAAAGATAAAACATCCAGCATCGGGATGCTGGAGATGGGCCAAGTGATTGCCTATGGTGCCTGTGGACTTCCTTATGCCATCAGCGGAAAAATTGAGCAGTTTTCTTCTCTGGTTCACTTTACAGCGAATGCTTTTGGGGCACGGAATAATGCGGATGTCTGCATTGGTCATGAAGCACTGGAAGTGGACACTGTGAATAAAAAAGTAAAAGTCCGGGATATTGCCGGAGGCAAGATTGTTCAGACTTCTTATAACAAGCTGATGATTGCCACCGGAGCGTCTCCCATTCGACTTCCGTTTATTGATTATTCCGCAAAAAATATCTTTGAATTGAAAACGGTTCCGGACGGAGAAAGAATACAGAAATATGTAAAATCATCGGCGGCAAAAAAGGCAGCCATCATTGGAGCGGGATACATTGGACTGGAAATGGCAGAAACACTGAAAGAAATGGGACTGGAAGTGGTCATCAATGAAGCGTTGCCCACACCCATGCCTCGCTATCCGGAAAGTGCCCGCAAGTCCATTCTCCAAAACCTGAAGAAAAACGGTGTACAGATTCTGCTTGATACAAAGGTGACAAAAGTAGATAACGGAGAAAAAGTGGTGGTGCACACAGAAAACGGTTCCGATGAGTTCGATTTGCTACTCACGGCAGTGGGGATAAAACCCGCCACCGGTTTTCTGAAAAACTCCGGCGTGGAGTTAGATTCCCACGGAGCCATTATTGTGGATCGTCATGGAAAAACCAATGTGAAGGATGTTTTTGCCGGCGGAGACTGTGCCGTGGTTTACCATCATCTTCTGGAAAAAAATGTCTTTTTTCCTCTGGGGCATACGGCCAATAAGCAGGGACGGATCACCGGTATGAATATGGTATCGGATGATATTCCCTTCCCCGGCATTGTGGGATCCCAGATTTTCAAACTGTTTGATGAAGTTTACGCGATGACCGGACTGAGTATGGAGGAAGCCAAAAATCATGGTTTCTCCGTGAAGGAAGTGTCTGCCCAGAGGACATCCCGTGCGGGATATTGTCCGGCAGCGGAAAAAATCAAGATGAGCCTTCTCTTGGAGGAAAACTCCGGCCAGATACTGGGAGCGACATATTCCGGAACCATCGATTCTTATGGGATGATTGACGCCGCTGCGGCTTTGATTTACGCCCGTGCAAAGGCCTCGGACATAGCATGGATGGATTTCGTGTATGCTCCGCCGGTGGCACCGGTCTGGAATGCGTTGATCTCCGCAGCCGGAAAATTCAATTTCGCGGAAGATTAAGCAGAAAGCTCCAGCATTTTCAGAAGAGCCGCTTCCGCTTTTTTCCGGAGAGGCTCTTCCATGAATATTTCATTTTCCACCGGTTCATTTTCCATTACATACAAGATCTTTTCCAGGGTTACTTTCTGCATGTGCGGGCAAAATAGCGGATGTTTCCGGAATTTCCGGTGTGGCAGATCGATGGATAAATTTTCCACCATGGAGTATTCCGTCATCAGCAGGATTTCCCTGTCCGGGTTCTCGCCAATGACCTTCCGGAACTGGGATGTGGAGCCGGAAAAAGCGGTTTTTTGAGCCACTCCGGGGCGACATTCCAAGTGGGAAAGGAGCAGAAGGTTTTCTCTCTCCGCGATCTCCGTATCCACTTCTGTGAACAGCTCATGGACCACACAGGAAGCACGGGAAACATAGACTTTTTTCCCGGTTTTTTTCTGCACATTTGCGGCCAGATATTTATCCGGTATCAAAATGACCTCATTTCCAGGCATTTTCTCCACGATTTTTACCGCATTTGCACTGGTGACAATCACATCGGAGAGGGATTTCACGGAAGCGGGAGAATTCACATAGGAAAGAACGGGAACCCCGGGGTGTTCCTTTTTCATGCGAAGGACTTCCGGAATGCTGATTCCATCGGCCAGGGAGCAGGAGGCGGTCATATCCGGAACAAAAACCCGTTTTCCCGGATTCAGAATCTTTGCGGTTTCTGCCATGAAATGGACACCGGCAAAAAGTATGGAAGATTCCGTGGCATTCATTGCCTTCTTTGCCAGTTCAAAGCTGTCCCCCGTCACATCCGCCACTGAATAAAAAATTTCCGGAGGCATATAATTATGGGCCAGAATGAGAAAATCTTTTTTCTCCCGGATGGCGTGGATTTTCTCGACAATTTCCCAGGATTTCCGGATAAACTCCGGTTCTCGAATATTCTTCAGTTTTTCTGTGAATTCACTTTGTGATATGTACTTTCTGGCGGATGGGCTCATAATGGATAAACTTTTTATGGGATTTATGCAATAAAGAAAAATAAGCATTAATTAAATCTTGACGTTTCAGGGAAAAAAACAAAGCCTTCATTGAAGATGGAAAAAGCAACCCCGGAAAAAAATCCACGGACCCCATCCTATCGTATGAACCATCTGCGGGATGATTATATTGAGAAATTTAAGGAATTGACTAATTTCATTGAAGATGATCTGGATGATTTGCTTTCAGAAAAGCTGGATTTATCTAAAAGTTATAGTGAATCCATCCAGATTCTGAAGAAGGGGTATTCCCGGCCAATAGAGAAAAAACACTCCGGATATCCGGCGGATGCGTTTGGTTCGGATGAGGATGATTACTATTCGGATGATCACCTTTTTCTGGAAGAAGACCTCCAGGAAAGATCTGTTGCTCTTGTAAAAAAATCTCTTTAATTTTCCTTTTGTGCCCGCCGCAGTGCCAGCTCTCCCAGACCCAGGATCATTGCATAATGAACGATGTCCTCGCTATCTGTGAGGTAACACTGAAAAACTCCGGACACAAAAAACGCCACAATACCAAAAAACCCGATGGCCGTATAATAAGAAATTTCCGGATCCGGATTCCGCATTGCTTTCCAGAACTGCCCAGCGGGGACCAGATAAAAAATTAGAAACAGGAGCAGGGCCGGAATTCCCCAGGATGCTCCCTTATCCAGAAGGTCATTATGGGCGTGATCATAGGATCGTGCTTCCGGAAAATACCGTTTATACATGACATCAAAATTCCGAGGTCCTTTTCCGGTCATGGGAGCTTCTTTCATAATATTGGTGGCTACGCGGTAGGTGACAAATCTTTGCTGTATTCCCAATTCCTGATGGGTAAAAATGAGAGCAATACGATACCGGGAAGAAGGGGAAAACGTCATGACGGCAGCGAAAAAAATGACCAGAATGGCCGTGAGAATAAAAAATATTTTCCGAGAAAAACGCATGGCCCCCAGGGTCATCGCTGCCAATATTCCCAAAGTGGCCGATCTGGATGCACTTGCGAAAAGATTGAAAAAGTACAGAACCCATCCCAGAATGGTTTGGAGAAAATACTGCTTCTGGTTCATTGTTTTTTCCGGGCGGCTGAACAATCCGGGGAAACGACTCTGGGGGAAAAAAATACGGAGGAAATAAAACAACGTGGGTAGAATCATGACGCCGGAATACGTCAGAGGATTTCCCATGAATCCCGCCACCCGTCCTCCGCCCATCACAATGGGCAGCCGGACATCCGGATGATCCATGCCATGGGAAAGGCCGTATTTGAATAAGCCCTTGGCATCCACCAGAAAAATATATTCCAGGATGCCCACAAAGCTGGTGAAAAGGGCACCCGCCAGAAAAAATTTTACCGCGGATGGAAACAAATCTTTGCGGAGAAAATAAAAATTGGCCAGAACCAGTACCGGAAGATATAACCATAAATCGGTGAATTCCCGGAAATTTTTTGCCTTGTTTTCATGAAACAGTGTGGCAAAAGTTGCCCAGAGATAAAGGATGGCCAGAATTTTCATGGATGTGGGAAAATGGAAAGAAATCTCCTTCCGCTTTGTGATCATCAGCCAGAGAAAAAACACTGTGCTCAGAAACAGGAAAATCTGGGAAACGCTGATGGAGATGAATGAGAAAAACAGAAAAAGACCAAAGGAGTAGTGCAGCAATTTTTCCGCAGGATTATTTTGGTTCATGATTTCTCCATGTCTTAATTATAAAATTTTCCGGATCTGTCCTGGCACATCGGGGATAAACGATGCGTAGTGATCCGGGCCCTCATATACTTTCACCTCGGCAATTCTTTCCTTTTCCCGTAAAGAAGAATTTTTCAGTAATTCCTGGTAGATATACCCGGCAATGTTTTCCGCCGTGGGGTTGAGATTCTGGAAAGCCGGGTGGTCATTGATCAGACGGTGGTCCAGGTCTGCGGCAATTTTCTTCAGAGTGTCCTCATAAGGAGTAAAATCCAGGCTGATCCCATTGTCCAGATACGGGGATTCCATAAGAATTTCCACATAGAATGTATGGCCATGAACTGCTTCGTCCGAACCATCCGGAAAATAGCGGTACAGGTAATGGGCACTTTCAAATTTCTCTTTGATGGATATGCGGTACATTTTACATTCTTTCCGGGGCTCTTACGCCCATCAGGGAAAGCCCTTTTTCCAGAATCTCTCGGGTAATATTTGCCAGAATCACCAGAACCTTTCCCTCCGGCGGATTGTCCCGGAGTTTTTCCACGACCCGGTTATCTTTTCCGTGATAAAATTCTGTGAAATCCGTGGCCACTTCCAGTAAAAAAGAGGCAAGGCGATGGGCCTCCAGATTCTGGGAAATGTCCTCCAGAAGCTCCCCCAGCCGGGACAGGTTCATCAAAAGCTTTTTTCTGTCTCCGGGGATAATATACTGCAATGAGGATGGAATTTCTTCTTCCGCCAGGCCGATGTGGGAAACATCGATATTTGCTTCCCGGAAAATGGAGTAAATACGTGCGTGGGCATACTGGATGTAATACACCGGATTTTTACTGGACTTTTCCCTGGCCAGGTCCAGATCAAAATCCAGAGGAGTGGAGATGGCCCGCATCAGAAAAAAATACCGGGCGGCATCCAGCGGAATAATATCCAGAAGATCCTTCATGGTCTGAAATTTCCCCGCACGTTTACTCATCTCCACCGGCTTGCCGTTTTCCAGAAGATTCACCTGCTGGGCAATAATTACAGAAAAACTATTATTCTCTTTTATGATGCCGGAAGCCTCCAGTGCACCGGTCAGGCGGGGTATGTATCCATGGTGGTCCGGTCCCCATATATCGTACAGGGTGGTAAAGCCCCGGTGGAATTTATCTATATGGTAAGCAATATCGGCCAGAAAATATGTGGGCCGGCCGTCAGACCGCATCAATACCCGGTCTTTTTCATCCCCAAAATCTGTGGAACGGAAATACACCGCTCCCTGCTCATCATAGGTGTGGCCGGCCTTACGGAGAAGTTCCAGGGCGACAGCCACTTTTCCGGTTTCATGGAGGGTTCTCTCTGAGAAGAAGAGATCAAAAAACACCCCAAAATTTTCCAGATCTTTTTTCTGGCCGCCCAGAATCATCTCCAGACCAGTTTTTCCAAAAATGCCGGCGGTACGGGATAGGTATTCTGCTTTACGGATTTCGTCAGAAAAAATGGCACTCATTTCTTCCGGAGACATCTGTAATTCCGGTGGGATTTTCCCGGATTTCAGTATTTCTTCCAGAACATCAATAATATAACTTCCCATATAAGAATCTTCCGGCAACTGCACGGATATTCCCAATTTCTGGGCATAACGGTAGACAAATGTTCGCCCCAGAATTTCCACCTGGTTGCCGTAATCATTCACATAATATTCCCGATTCACGGAATATCCGCATTCGGAAAGGATCCGGGAAATGGTATCCCCCAGGGCTGCCGCACGGGAAGAGACTATGTTCAGCGGGCCAGTGGGATTAGCGGAGACATACTCCAGATTAATTTTCTCCTGCGGTTTATGCTCCCCTTTAAAATTTTTTTCCAAATAATCATTTACGTGGAAGGACTTGGATAAAAAGTCAGCAAAGGAAGAATCTGCCAGAAAAAAATTGATGAATCCCGGCCCTTCAATCCTCACATCGGCAATGGAAAACTCTCCGCTGTGTCCGGGTTTCTCTGCCTGCATTTTTCTGATTTCCTGGGCAATTTCCTCCGCAATGGCACGGGGATTTTTTTTCAAGGCTTTTGCCAGCTCCATGGCATTGGGGGAAGAATAATCCCCATACGTGGCGTTGGGAGGATACTGGAGCTTGATCTGCAATGGCAGGGTAACCTGTGCCCGGAGGAGTACAGTTTCTGATGCCGTCCGGACGATTTCCCTTATAAAGGTTCGAAAAAAACGTTGCATCGGTTATTTTTGGAATTTATGACCGGCCGTCCACCATCTTTGCAAAGGAGGATGCCACGAGGATGGAGAATTACCGGTGAAAAAGTGACCCGGCCTCCCGTAGCAATATGTCCCGATTGTTTTCCAACCGCCCGCTTTCCACCAGGGTTTTCAGGTGATTCAGGATGGCACCCATCTCCCTCCCCGCAGGAATGCCGGCTTCCATGAGATCATGCCCGTTGATCTCCAGATCCGTCACTTTGAAAGCGGAATCTTTTTTCTGCACGGTATCAATATGTTCCAGAAGCCTCCGGATGGCGGGCGGAAAATAATTTCTCTTTCCGGAGCCTCGCCGGTCGGCCAGACGCAGGAGAATCAGATCCTTCATGTTTTCCTGCGGGATGTTTTTCATGAAACGACGGACGGCACGGTCTGTCCAGTCATCCGTATAATAGAACATGTGGTTCCGCACCAGAAAGACTATTTTTTCCGCCAATTTGTCCTCCACTCCAAAGCGTCGCAGAATAACCGGAGTCATACGGGCAGATTCTATTTCATGGTTATAAAATGAAAACTCCCCGTTTTTTTTGGGGCGACGGGTTTTCACCTTACCAATGTCATGCAGCAGGGCAGACCAGCGTAGCTCCAGAGAGGCCGTCTCCACAGCGTCCACACTGGCCAATAGATGGTGGAACACATCATACAGGTGAAATTTATTCTGCTCCATTCCATAAGCGGCGGATAGCTCTGGAAGGATCCCATCCAGAAGTCCACTCTGCCGGAGAAATAAAAACGCCGCAGAGGGTTTTCTGCCCAGAAGAATGGCCTCCATAAAAATTTTCAAAGCCGATGGGGGGATAGCAGAAATGTCTCCCTTGCCGTCCATGGAGGGTAAACGCCGGGGAATTTCCAGAAAAGGAAAACGGGAAAGAAGGTATGCCGCAAAAAGAATACTCTCCGGATTATCCTGAGTAATGGAAACACGGCGGGAATCCGGCTTTTCCAGGGCACAGTGAATATTCTCTGCGGGGTAAAAAACTACCGGAATATTTATGGCCGGAGGAATAGACCCATCGGCGGGACCGGAAAGCAAAAGCAGGCTACCGGTTTCTTTATTCAACTCCTCCCTGCCGATGGGTGGATTCAGGGAAGAATTGTCCCGGAATTTTTCTTTCCACCGGGACAGATAGATTTCAAAAGAGATTATCCGGCGGTTAATCCCCATTTGTTTTCCTTAATATTGCATAAAATGTGTCCGCAAAAACAAACTCATCCTGTATCCAGTTCCACACCGGAGCCAGAGGTTTCCCAAAATGTTTCGCAAGGGGAAAACGCTCCGGATGCAGACTTTCCGGGAAAATTGCCACCAGATCAAAGCCATACTGCCGGGCGGCCATTTTGAGTGAAAAAGGAGAATAATCCACAAAATGATCCGCGGGATGCTCCTTCTCCCAACGGTTAAAATGAAAATAGAAAACCGGTCCATACGTGGAAGGCAGAGCCAGAAGTAGAAAGCCGTTTTCCGTGGTCATCGCAGAGAAAGCCTCCCAGATTTTTTTCTGGTCAGGAATATGCTCCAGCGCATAAAAGGCCGCCAGAATATCAAAATGTTGCGGATTTTTTTTCCATTTTTCATAGAGAGATAAAAAGTCCCCCTGTACGGTGGGAATTTGATTCTGGTTGGCATATTTTGCCATATTCCGGGAAATTTCCCAACCCAGAACATTCCAACCCCGGCTTTTCGCCCGTGCCAGAAAAAAACCGGCAGAGGAGCCAATTTCCAGAATCCGTATAAATGGCATGTCCGTAATTTCCGGGAAAAGACGCGTCAGCTTCCGGATGCGGTCCTCCGCTTTTTGCGTGATTTGGGGCTCATCGTCCAGATAGCTTCTGCCATATTGGTTTTTATATTCTTTATCAAAATAATCGTCCTCATACTCTGTGGAGCGGGCCCGGTTATGGACAACCACTCCGCACTGGACACACCGGGAAAATTTTTCTGTTCCCGGCAATGGAGTTGTTTTACTGTGGCAGACGGGACAATCAGGCATAGTCAAACAGTAAGGATGCGGCTCCCTTGATGCCGGAATTTTCATCCCCTTCCGTGAAAATAATCTTCAATCTCTCCCTCAAGAAGGGAAAAACCCTTTCCTGGGTGATGGCTTCAATTTCCGGTAGAAGAAGATCCTTTGCCTTGGCCAGACCGCCGGTGAAGATGATCGCTTCCAGATTCAGGATATGCACAAGACTCACTGCCACATGGCCCAGAGCCCATCCAGCAATGTGGTAAACTTTTTTGGCATCCGGATCTCCGGCTTTTGCCAGATCCACAATTTCAATGGATCGTTTCTCCTGCCCGGTGAAAAGTTTATAGTATGCTTTGATTCCCGTGGCGGAGGCAATGGTTTCCAGGCAACCCAGAGACCCGCATCCGCACCGGCGGGGGGGAACCTCATTGCCGGGATAAAAAACCGGAATATGGCCGGCTTCAAAGGCGTTGCCATGGTAACCGGAGAAAAGGCGTTTATTGAGAATCAAACCACCGCCCACTCCCGTTCCCAGAGTGATCACCGCAAAGTTCGCAAATTCCTTCCCCGCTCCAAAGTACATCTGTCCCAGGGCAGCGGCATTGGCATCATTATTTATTTTTATTTTAATGTCCATCCCCCTCTGTGTCAATTTCTCCCGGATAAAAGGCACCACTGGAGCGTTTTTTACCCCCGGCATATTGGAAGCCTGGATGATCATTCCTTCCCCGGTGTGGATGGGAGGCCCCGGAGCCCCAATGCCCATGCCGATGAGTTCGGCATCGCCAGCCGAATCCAGCAGTTCCCGGATTAATTCCCAGAGAGCGTTCAGAAATACTTCGTTGTTTTCCTTTCCCGGTGTGGGCACCACATGCCGGGCGGTCAGGTTTCCCTTGGGGTCAATGAACCCACCCTTCATGGTGGTCCCGCCAATATCAATTCCCAGGATCAGACTCATAGGCGGTATTATGGAAGCTGGAATCCATCCATGGGATATTTCCGGGTTATTTCCGCAACCCGGCCACGGACACTCTGGAGCGTTTTGTCATCTTCAGGATGCTCCAGAATATCGGAAATCATATCGGCCACTTGAATAAAATCGTCCGTATTCAACCCACGGGTAGTGAGGGCAGGGGAGCCCAGCCGGATACCGCTGGCCACCGCGGGCGGATTGGGGTCATAAGGAAGGGCATTCTTGTTGGTGGTGATTCCGGCATTCTCCAGCTTTTCCTGGGCATCCTTGCCGGTGATCCCCTTGGACGCGAACGTATTGACAATCATCAGGTGGTTGTCTGTTCCCCCGGAAACCAGAGAGAAACCTCTACGGAGAAATTGATCGGCCATGGCACGGGCATTTTCCAAAACCCTGCTCTGGTATTCTTTAAAGGAATCCTGTAGAGCTTCCCCAAATGCGACCGCTTTGGCCGCAATCACATGCATCAGCGGGCCACCCTGCACTCCAGGGAAGACCCGGGAATTCAGCTTAGCCTCCCATTCCAGATCATTGCTCAAAATGATGCCACCTCGTGGACCCCGGAGGGTTTTATGGGTGGTGGAGGTGACAAAATGAGCGTGCGGCAAGGGCGATGGGTGAAGCCCCGCAGCGACAATTCCGGCGATGTGGGCCATGTCCACCATAAAAAGAGCACCAACCTCATCGGCAATCTCCCGGAAGCGGGCAAAATCAATGATCCGGGGATATGCGGAGGCCCCGGCAATCAGCAGGGTGGGTTTATGCTCTTTTGCCAGAGCACGCACCTTGTCAAAATCAATCAAATGGGTGTTCTCATTCACCGGATAACCCACCGCGTTAAAATACAGACCGGAAAAATTCACTTTGGAGCCGTGGCTTAGATGCCCGCCATGGGCCAGATCCATCCCCAGAAACGTGTCTCCGGGACGGAGGGCAGCCAGAAATACCGCCATATTTGCCTGGGCACCGGAATGGGGCTGGACATTCGCATAGGCAGCGTGGAACAGTTTTTTCACCCGGTCGCGGGCAAGGTTCTCCACCACGTCCGATGGGCCACAACCGCCGTAATATCGTTTTCCGGGATAGCCCTCTGCGTATTTGTTGGTCAGGGTGGAGGAGTGGGCTTCCAGTACCGCACGGGAGGTGAAATTCTCCGATGCAATCAGCTCCAGATATTCATTTTGTCTCTTGTTCTCACTAACCAGAGCGGCATACACCTCTGGATCATTCCGGGATATTATTGTATAAGCCATACCCCCATTCTGGATTTTCCATCACATTGAAAAGAAGAAAACCGGCTCATCCAGACTTATAAGG
>DYLW01000001.1 GCA_020721865.1 Leptospira biflexa
AAATTCCCCTTGCCGTCCCGCCAGAGATATGGAGCTTGCCCCATAGGGGAATAAAAAATGGACTCCATCAGAGAAAGCATCAATAGCTTTATCCAACCCGTTAAAGACCTGACCGCCCGCATACAGGAGATATCCCATCATATCCAGAGCGTGGCGGATGCTTGGGACAAAATTTTTGGTTCCGAAGGTGTGAATGTCCTGCTCATCTTTCTGTTCCTGGCTCTGGCGTTCCGGTTCTGGGGAACGTTCTTTGATCTGCCCCGCCGGTGGAAATTCCTGCTGGCTTTCCTCACCATCACCGTAATATGGGCATATTTTAACTTCCTGATCTATGGATCCTGGCGAGCCGACCGAATGGCCATCCTGTACTTCCGGGCATTTTCTCCCATCCTGGCGGTCTATGCGGGGATTCTGGCTCTGGGGTGGGTGCGGAAAAAATACTTCCTTCCTGTACTCACGGAAAAAACAAAAAATGACCTCCTTGTTAATGTGGATGAACAAGTCCTTTTGGCAAAAAAGCATATCATATCCGGAGATATAAAATCGTCATCGGATGTTTTCCGGAATTTGTCCGTAATGGTGCAGGCACATCGGCCGGATAAAACGGAAAAAACAAAAACAGAATAAAATGAACGGAAATTCCGGGTTAACGACGGAAAAAAACTCTGGTAAGCATGTGAATGGATTTATTTTTGACAGATAAGCGGAAATTCCGTATATTGGAAAACTAAAGATATTATGAAAAACGTAGCATTGATACTCCTTGTAGTTGTTTTGAGTGCTCTCATGTATGAGATGGTCCGGAATGACCAGACCGATGTGGAGGAACTGGCATACAGTAATTTTCTGACGCTGGTAGAATCCCGGAAGATAATCACATCGGAAAAAACCCCCCTTCTGATTCAGGGAAAAACGGTGAAAGGTATTTACCGGAACGCACAGAATGAGCATGTTAAGTTCAAAACTTATATAGCTTATACAGATCCCGCCCTGCTGGAATTTCTGCGTAAAAACCAGATTAAATTTTTCAAGGGACAGGCGGAGGAGGAAAATTATTTCTGGCGGTCAGTGATAGCCATCCTTCCGTGGGTGTTGGTACTGGGGTTCATCTGGTTTATGATGTTCCGGCAAATCCAGTCCACCGGAAACCGTGCTCTGAGTTTTGGGCGTTCCCGTGCCAAACTGAGTGCGGATATGAAAAACAAGGTATCTTTCAAAGATGTGGCTGGTGTAAAAGAAGCCAAGGAAGAACTGGTGGAAGTGGTGGATTTTCTCCGTGAGCCCAAAAAATTCCGCGAAATGGGTGCAAAAATTCCCCGTGGCGTGCTTCTGGTGGGAGTTCCCGGTACCGGTAAAACCCTGTTAGCCAGAGCCGTGGCCGGGGAAGCGGGAGTGCCGTTCTTTTCCATCTCCGGGTCTGATTTTGTCGAAATGTTTGTGGGTGTTGGTGCCAGCCGGGTGCGGGATTTATTTTCCCAGGCCAAAAAAAATGTACCCTGTATTGTATTCATAGATGAAATTGATGCCGTGGGAAGACTGCGGGGAGCCGGACTGGGTGGTGGTCACGATGAAAGAGAACAGACATTGAATCAGCTCTTAGTGGAAATGGACGGCTTTGAGGAAAATGACGGAATCATTGTGATAGCAGCCACAAACCGGGCCGATGTGCTGGATCCAGCCCTCCTGCGTCCAGGTCGCTTTGACCGACAGGTGGTGGTGGATGTCCCGGATCTGAAAGGCAGGGAAGAAATATTGAAAATCCATGCAGCCAAGGTTCCGCTGGAGAAATCCGCCAATCTGGAAACCGTGGCAAAGGGAACTCCCGGATTCACCGGTGCAGATCTGGCCAATCTCATCAACGAGGCTGCCCTTCTGGCCGCACGGGAGAATAAAAAAAGCGTGGATCAGGGTCATCTGGATAACGCACGGGATAAAGTGATGATGGGACCGGAGAGACGCTCCTTCTTCATCACAGATCCGGAAAAAGAAATCATAGCCTTCCACGAGGCCGGTCACGCTCTGCTCAGCACCATTCTGGAAAATTCCGATCCCATCCACAAGGTGACCATTGTCCCGCGCGGAAGAGCTCTGGGCATCACCCAGCATTTGCCGGAAGAAGAACGGCATCTGCAATCCAAAAACTACTGGTTAGATGAGATTGTGGTTCTGCTGGGCGGACGCCTCGCGGAAGAACAGGTCTTTGGGGATATCACCACCGGAGCCTCGAACGACATTGAACGAGTAACCACCATCGCCCGAAAAATGGTATCGGAATGGGGAATGTCGGAGAAAATTGGTACGCTTCGCCTGAGTGGAAGCGAATCCAGTGCGGTTTTTCTGGGAAGAGATTATTCCCGCCCCACCGACCACTCGGAAGAGTATGCCCGCCGTGTGGATGAAGAAGTGAAAACCATTGTGGATGGTGCCTATTCCAAAGGGAAGGCGATGCTGAAAAAACATGCAAAATCCCTGGAAGCCATAGCACGGGAATTACTGGAGAAAGAAGTGGTTTCCGGAAACGAAGTGCGGGAACTCATTGCAAAAAATTCCGGACTTCCAGAATTCACCAAATCAGGAAAAATCGGCAGCAAAAAAGCAGGAAAATCGGTCTGATTCTATGAAATAATGGAGTCTTTACCCAAAACTATAATCTATATTTTTATTGATGGCATTGGGTTTGGTGAGGATAATCCGCAGATAAATCCTTTTGCAAAATACGCTTCCCGGTTTTTTTCCATTCTGGGCGGAGCGTCTTGGCAGGATTATCCGGGCATTGTCCTCCGGGCGGACGCACAGATGGGCATTCCCGGGCTGCCCCAATCGGCCACTGGCCAGACCGCCCTGTTTACGGGATATAACGGCCCTGCTCTGTTGAAACGCCATGTGAACGGCTACCCCACCTTTACTCTCCGTCCCTACCTCAAAGACAAATCCATACTGAAGGTTTTTCAAGAGAATGGCCGGAAAGCCACTTTAATCAACGCATATTCCGGATGGTATTTTGAAAAGCTGAAAAACTCCCCCCGGAAAGAGCGGCTGATGTCCGCGTCCACTATGATCCAGTACGGAACCGGTCTGCCTTTCTTTACGCTGGAAGACTTAAAAAACAATAAAAGTATCTATATGGATATCACCCATTGGTTCCTGAGGAAACGAGGTTATGATATTGAAATCAAAGATCCGGTGGAGAGGGGTCGCACTCTGGTGAAGATTGCACGGGACTATGATCTGATTCTGTATGAATATTTTCTCACGGACAAAGCGGGTCATTCCGGCCAATGGGAGATGGCCAAAAAGAATATTACCATTCTGGATAAATTTCTCCAGGGGGTTTGGGAGGAGATGGATACAGAGAAAGAACTGGTCATCATTTCTTCTGATCATGGCAATATGGAGGATTTGAGTGTGACCACCCATACCCCCCATCCCGTCCCCGTGATTCTCCACGGAAAGGGGGAATCTTTCCTGGCCGATGGATTGGAATACCTGTATGATATCCCCAGAAAAGTGTACCAGTTACTGGATATTTCCAGCGAGTGGAATAAAAAATAAATTTACAGCCAGTGGACGCAAAATTCCTTAAAGAATGAATATTGCCATTATCGATGTGGGCTCCAATAACATCAAGCTGGAGATCCATTCCATTGATATGCGGGGACGCACCGAACTTCTCTACTATGATAAAATACAGGCCAGGCTGGGTCACTCCGTCTTTTTGTCCCAGAAGCTGGATGAAGAGAACATCAAAAACGCGGTGGAAGGCCTGCGGCATTTTGCCAATACCATAAAAAAATTCCAGTGCAAAACCACCCTGGCCTATGGCACCGCCGCCCTGCGGGAAGTAAACCCGGAGGAATTTTTACGACTGGTACAGAAAGAGACATCCCTGCAAATAAAAGTTATTACCGGAATAGAGGAAGCCCGTATGGTATATTATGGTGTGCTGGCCCATACTCCTTTCAATGGGAGAAATTTTTTCCTGAATGATATCGGGGGTGGCTCCACAGAGGTATCCATTGCCAATGAAAAGGATATTCTGTTCATGGAATCCCTGCGTCTGGGCACGGTTCGGCTCAAGGAACTTTTCACCGCAGAAGATAATCCCCCCAATTATGAGATGATGGAGAATTATATTAAAAAAGTGATCCATCCCTATCTCAACGATATTAAAAAATATAAAATCGACATGGGGCTTTCCACCGGAGGTACCGCAAAAAACATTCTGGATATTCTGGCTGCCCGTTTCAAGCTACCGGAGGAAAACGGAATACCCGTTATTCCCACGGCAAATCTGGAAAAGCTGGCCATAGAAATCAAACAGATGACCCCCCGGGAAATTGCCAAGATTAAGGGGTTGGATATCACCCGTGCCGATATTATTGCCCACGGGGTTGTGTTACTGCATAACATTGTCCGTATTCTGGATGTGGATGCATCCCTTGTCTCCTCCCGTGGCTTCCGGGACGGGGCTCTGGCCGATTTTATTTACCGGAAAAAAAATAAGCATATCTATCTGGAAAGACAAAAAATGTTTCGTACCAAGGGATTGGAAGAGATCATGCATAAATACAATGTCAATGAAATCCACGCCCGGCAGTGTGCAGAACTGGGTATGAAACTGTTTGATCTGCTCAAAGACACCCACAATCTGTCCACTGCCAATTCAGAGATACTCTATGCGGCCTCCCTTTTGCACGATGTGGGGATTTTTATAGATTACAGCCAGCACCATAAGCATTCATTTTATCTGATTTATAATTCCGTAATTCTGGGATTTTCAGATAAGGATAAATTTATCATTGCCTTGGTTGCCCGCTACCACCGGAAAGGCCTGCCCAAACCATCCCATCTGGAATATATGTCCCTGTCCCAGGAGGATAAGGATATTGTGTTAAAGCTGTCCGCTATCCTGCGTATCGCGGATGCTCTGGACAACAGCTATTCCTATGCGGTGAAAAGAGTGGAGCTTTTGGAATCCACCGGCAATAAAATCACTCTGGGCATTGCCGGCAAATCTGATCTCACTCTGGAGCTCTGGAGCGTAGAGAGAAAAAAAGATTATTTTGAAAAAGTGTTCCAGAAAAAGCTGTCCGTGCAAATTCTGTAACTCCGGAGCCACCCTACCTCCCGGAAAGATGCTCCCGTATTTCCCCATGCAGATAGTCCACTTCCGGACGGGATAAATAAAAACGGAGGATTTTTCCCCATTCCGGATGGGATGGATTTTTCCGGAATTCACATAATAGAGGATAATAATGGAGTAGCAGACAGTTTTCATCCGGACATTTTTCCACCACTTCCGGAGCCAAAGCAGGCATACGGCGGCATTGGTTTTCCTGAAAATGGATCATCCGGAAAATAAGGGTGGTGGCGTCCTGGGAATTCTCCAGCCGGTTCAGGAAAAACAGAATTTTCACCGCATTATTTCCATAGTCTTTGGGATCTTCCAGATAGCTTTTGATGTTCTGAACCGCAGAGGTGGAATCATTCCTTTTCAGTGATTCCAGTGCCTGGAAATATGCCGATGACGCGGATGCCGCCAGAATGGTTTCCTTTCCTTTCTGGTCAGGAAAAACTTCCGGAACTCCCAGATAATCCATGAGGAGAAGATAGTCCCCGGATTTCTGGTATGGGTAGATTTCACGGAATATTTTTATCGCATCGTCATGGATTCCCAGATAATAATAGACAATAGCTTTATGATAATACAAATCCAAATCAGTCCGGGGTTCTATTTCCAGCAGCGAGGAGTAAAGGAGGAATTCCTTCCAGTATCTGGATTGATAAAGAAAATACAAAAATTTTCTTCCATCCTCATCTTGGGCAAAGGAATGCTTTTTCAAAAAATGATAATACAGAAACACACGGAAAAATTTTTCCGGATTTGCCTCCGCCATAGGGATGAATTCCCGCACCCTGCTCCCATCCAGGCGTGCATGGGGAAATATTTCCCGGAAAGTCCGGGTGTCCCCAATGGCCATGGAAAACATTATGTATTCCCGGTAAAAATAGTCGGTGAGATCTTCCCCAATCTGTTTCCCGGAGCGGATTTTATTATGGACTCTTTTAAGAATTGTCCCTTTTACTGCGGGAGAAAGAGGAGCAAACCATGGATGGATCCGGCCCGCATCCGCAGCGGAGATTTTTCTTTGCAGATAATAATCCCAAAAAATTTGGTATGCCTCTTCATATTTTTCCCGGATCACATACAAGCGGATCATTTCCTCATGTAAAAAAACCTGGAATTCCATATCCTTGCGGATGAGCTCCTCCGCCCGGAGAAAATCCCCTTTTTCCAGATAAACACTAATAAGAAAAGAATATCCATCCCTGCCAAATGCTTTGAGATTTTCCATGGATGATGTGCCATCCCTCCCCTGGGACATGTCCAGAAGGAAAGTTTCCTTCCAGTAAATAAAATTTTTAGTTGTTACCAATTCCAGATACCGGCGTGCTTCCGGATAATCCCCATAAAACCGGGAATATCCACTCATGAAAAGGTTTTTTTCCTCCACTGAGCCGGGAAAATCTTTTATAAATTCCAGGATCTCTTTCTTCCCCAAGGAAGGATAAATCCGGATATACTCACTGTTCTGCAGGAAAAATGGCCGATGACGGTATACATCCAGAAAAAACTCCCGATCCGCACGCAAAATCAGAAAAGCTATCACTTTGTATTCCGCCTCGGAAGGGATGATCTGGTAAAGGGGAATCCCGCTATTTTTCAAGGCGGCCACCCCTTCCCTGCTTTCCGTGATTTTGCGGATAATCATTCCAATATCCGGTAATTGTTCCAGAGTTTTATTCCGCAATCCGTGTTCCAGTAGAGCCACCACTTGGGGAAAATTTTTTTCCTCCATTTGGCAAAGTATGGCCAAACGATACTGATGGGCACTGGTGGTTTGATTGAATGGAAATTCCGGACAGGAGGCTACTGCCCCGGTCGCAAGGGAAAAGAGGATTACTACAAAGATATTATATTTAGAAATTTTCATGAAAACGTGGTTAATTCTGAAAAATGTCTGAAAACGGCAATTGAGAAAAGGAGGGATGGGGGCGAGGGAGCCCCCATTTAAAACTAAAAGAACTTAGCCTAACAACTTCAGCACAGACTGGCTTTTCATATTTGCCTGAGAGAGCATCGCCGTACCACTCTGAACTAAGATCTGCTGTGTAACGAATGTGGCCATTTCTTCTGCCATATCAGCATCTCTAATTCTACTCTCTGCGGCCTGTACATTTTCGTAGGTCTGCATAAGTCCTTTCGATGTGGATTCCAGTCGGTTTGAGTAGGCTCCCAAATCTGCCCTTAACTTCATGACTTTCTCCAACGCATTGTCCACGACTCCAATGGTTTCGTTCGCCAAGGCTACCGATGAAATCGATATAATCTGAGCATTTCGCTGCAGATTCAAAGCCTGTGCGGTCATGGTTCCAATATATACTCTTTCTCTTTGGTACATATTTGGCCCCATGTGAAACCACATGGATCCCACTTTACTCTGGCGGGCAAAATCCCCCTGGAAAAGTTTAAACCTGTTAAACTCCGCCTGGGATGCCACCCGATCCACTTCATCTATTAACTGCGAGACTTCCACCTGCATCAGCTCCCGGTCTTTGTGTGTGTATATACCGTTTGCCGATTGTATGGACAGTACCCGAATCCGTTGTAACAGATTAGCGATCTGACCCAGATAACCATCAGCGGTCTGGACAAAACTCATTCCATCCTCCGTGTTTCTTTCTGCCTGTCTTAAGCCCATAATCTGGGTACGCATTTTTTCAGACACTGCCAGTCCGGATGCGTCGTCCGAAGCCCGGGTGATTCTTTCCCCGGACGCAAGATTGGCCATTGTTTTGTCTGTTTCCCACTGGTTGAACTTAAGAACCCGGTGCGAATTGATCGCACTCATGTTGTGGTTTATTATCATAAGACACTCCTTTGTCTTAATAAATTTCTTTCTATTCGGACACCCAGGAATAACCCGAGTCCCGGTATTCCCAGGCACCCGAATGGAGTTCTTATGAAGCTTTCAAATCTTCGCGTAAAAAACGCGGGAGAAACCACCTCTGCGGTCTCCCCCAGCGTCTTTGTATCCGCTTTAACGTAATAGTTGTAATACTGCCTGTGGCCTTGCGTTCGCCTGGGCAAGCATTGCCGTACCGCTCTGAATCAAAATCTGGTTCTTGGTAAACCCTGTCATCTCTTCAGCCATATCAGCATCCCTGATTCTTGATTCAGCAGCCTGTATGTTTTCATAAGCATTCATCAAGCCTTTGGATGAATGTTCCAGCCGGTTGAAATACGCACCAAGATTTGCACGCTGTTTGTTGATGGTATACAGTGCCTCATCCATCACCCCAATGATCTCATTTGCTTTGGAAGCAGTGGAAAGACTGACCAATGTGGTATCCGGATTGCGCATGTTCAATGCAAGAGCTGTCATGGTTTTGATAAAAACCCTTTCCCGCTGGTGCATGTTGGGTCCCATGTGGAACCACATGGATCCGGTTCTGGAGCCACGTGCAAAATCGCCCTGCAGAAGTTTCATGGTGTTGAACTCAGCTTGGGAAGCAATTCTGTCCACTTCATCAATCAACTGAGAAACTTCCACCTGCATCATCTGGCGGTCTTCATCGGTATAAATACCGTTGGAGCTCTGGATGGCCAGCACCCGCACTCTCTGAACAATTTCAGCGACCTGCTGCAGATATCCTTCTGTGGTCTGGATCATACTCATGCCGTCTTCGGCGTTTCTTTCTGCCTGACGCAGGCCATTGACCTGGGTTCTCATTTTTTCAGAGACAGCCAGACCCGATGCGTCGTCCCCTGCACGGTTGATCCTCATACCGCTGGAAAGCTTTTCCATATTTTTGCTTACTTCCCAGTTCTGGAACTTCAATACCCGTTGCGAATTAATCGCACTCATGTTGTGGTTGATAATCATAGATTCCTCCTTGAATCATTATCTGTGATGACCGGGGAACCTCCGTATTCCCCAAACCAATCCTCACGAATTGATCTTCGGAATGGGCATAGAAAGAACGTAACTAACGTTATTTCATGATATTTGAAGTTAGATGACAAGAGGACTGATTATTTTGTGTTACTATGAGCTTAGCATGGGAAAGAAAAAAACCACCGTATTTACTATTTCGGTGGTTTTTTTAAAAGCTGAATCATTTTTTTTATTTTTTTATTAAAAAAACCACTCTGCATTTCAATAAATTTTCCACATTTTTCTTTTCCGCCAGAAAACGGGAAGCATCCTTATCAGAAATCACCACATCGGTCATGTTTTTACCGGAAACAGAAAGGGCAACAGTAATGAACGGATTTTTCCCCAAACGGTTCTTTTCTTTTACATTGTTATAATCTTCCACATAGGTTACAATCCCCCGCTCCACTCCGTAACGCTTCTGCAGGAACTCCGGACCATAAATGAGCCTGCCGGAGTCTGTGTACACCCGGGGCGCCAATGCCGGACGAATATCCATTTCAGAGACGTCCACCAGAATAGAATCAAAAGCCTCCGGAGTCACGGATTCGTGGTCTGCCGGAAAATAACCTGATGTTTGATAAAAACGGGGGTTGACTGTATCGTCCTGAAGAATAGGGTATTTTTCCGTATTCCACGGAAGCGGGACCACCGCCAATAAACTATCCTTTCCCCGGATTTTGACAAATACGGATGTGTTCAGAATATTTCCCTGGATAAAAAAACTGGATATATCTCGGTTCATCATAAAAATGGAATAGTGTTCGGAAAAACTGTTGGAATCTTTCAGAAAGTCCCCCAGAAAATGGGAGTCATCCACAACCAATCCCTCCAGAAAAGCCCCCATTTCCTGCTTGATCATATCCTTTGCGGTTTCCCGCAGAATATCATTTTTATATCGGGGATCCTTCCTGTCCATCCGAACCCGCAGGGTATACAGGATGTCCATCTTCTGCCAGTCCACCCTGGCCTCTGTTTTTTTCCACTCATCGGCAGTGAGATTTAGAGTGAATACTGCCAAAACTGCCGCCAGAAATAGTATCCGTTTCATAGATGATTATCGGTTAAATTTTGATATCTTTAAACGGATAACGGAAGGTAACCCTTTGCAGCAAAAATACCAAAACCAGCCCCAGAGCGGATGCCAGCATGGAAATCAGGAATACCAGGCGGAATCCGCCCATCCCTGCCAGATCCCCCAGAAATAAAATGCCCAAACCTGCCCCCAACCCTCGGGAAATCACCAATTGGACGGCCTGGGCTGTGGCCAGACGGTACGGAGATATATTCTTTTCCAGATAAAAAATGCTGCCCAGATACGCCGGAGAAAAATGAACCCCATGAATTATCTGCATCACCACCACAAAAAAACCCAGAGGAAAAATGGCCAGAGAGACGTACCGGATTATCCCAAAAAAGAAAGTCATCATTATCACAGGATAAATCCCCATTTTTTTGATTAACCATGGAGAAATCCAGAAAAATCCAATCTCCAGCATCGTTCCCAGAAACCAGATGGCCGGGATGGTCTCAATATGCCCCAGAGCCCAAAGGGAATCAAAGGAAAAGGCATCAATATACTCAGAGATAATATATTCTGCCGGGGTGAACTGAAAATAAAATAAAAACATAACCACCAGAAAAAGGAGAAAAGCCGGATTTTTAATCAAATAAAACAAATACTCCGGACTGATCCGCCTGCGTTCTGCATTCCGGATGGTTCTGCCCGCCGGTAAAAAAAAAGTGGGGATGATACTCACAATAAACAGAATGCCTGCCAGCAGAATAAGGTGCTTACGAGGCACCACCATGGGAATTAAAATTAAATTCACAATCATAAATCCCAGGGTGCCAAATAATCGGATTCTGCCAAACCCGTCCGATTTTAGCCCACTCTGGAGATAGGAAACACTCATCAAGGGTAATATCCCTCCAATGAAAAACCCATAACCTCCCCAGAGAACCAGCATGACTTCCGGTTTATAGCGGCATCCATCCGGCACCAGAGCCACCCCTATGGTAAAAATACCGGCCAGCAAAGTCTGGATGATGATAAACGGGCGTATGGAAAGTGTCCTGTCTGATAGATAACCAAACAGGATTGCCCCAAAAGGCGATAATCCCTGGATGGCCATAAAGATAATCCCGGGATCTTTGATTTTCATCTCATTATACAAATAGGGCCCCTGGTTGGGTACAATAATACCTAATGCCGTAAAAAACAGAAAAAACCAGATTTTATAAAGGTTTGACAAAGAGGTCAGTCTTCAAAAGAATCCTGAGCATCATCCGCAGTCTTAAAAATTTCAAAAACGGATTCCAGTTTGGTGATATCCAGAAGATTATCCACATCATTGCTGATGGCACACAGGGCAAACCTTCCGTTTCTTTTTTCTATTTCCCGGTAAACATTCAGAAATATACCTAATGCAGCAGAATTAATATATGGTACCAATTTCATATCAATGATCAGTTTGGGCACTTCCCCATCTTTCAATACTTTCTCCAAGTTATCCGCCAGCTCAAACTCCATGCCGGATTTAATGGGCCCATCAATGGTCGCAGTCCAAATTTTGTCTTTATTCTTCATTTTCACTTTCATAAGCAAAACCAGGACACGTTTTTTAATACTTTGTGATAATTGCAATCTTTTTTTTATTTTTTCTGATTATATTTGCAAAAAGCTTTGGGGACGGTGGCAAATTCCCTTTTTTGTTGACATCCAATCATATTTTCTCTGCTTAGGGACGTGGATTTATTCCCTCTCGGAGCAGAAGAATGATTTATAAAACTTTTTTTCATTTTATGTTACTATCGGCGTTTATTGTCATGCCTTCCGGATGTGCATATTTTTCTAAAAAAATAGATATTTCCAGTCTGAATAGTATAAACAACAGCATTTCCAAAGAGGTAAAACCATGTTCCCAGGCTGAGGTCTCTGCCATTTTTTCCCGGAAGGATGATTATACAAAATTTTCCAAAATAGAAGAAAAGCCATTAACCCCCGAACCAGGAGTTCGTTGGGAATTAAAACCCATTGATGGAAAATCCATCGTTGCATCACGCTTATCCGCACAATCAGAATATTTTAACGATAAAATATTTTACTACTTTTTTACGACAAAAGATTGGGATGGGAAAAAAGCAATTCTGTGGGTGCCTGGATTTGGGGTCAGTGATTTTGCCTTCCGTTTTATCAGAAAATTTTTCTATGAAGAATTAAAACGTGGCTATGCCGTACTTGTTTATGTTTTACCATATCACCTTGACCGCCGGAAGGAAGGCAAAAAGGAAGGGGAAGGATTGATCACAGGAAATGTCCTTACCAACATAAATACCCTCCATGCTCTCTCCTCGGAATTGAATGTGGGTTATCAGTTTTTACGGAGCAAAGGAGTCGTTACAATCGGTGCATGGGCCGGTTCCATTGGTGCCTCTGCCCTCACTATTCTGGCCGCAGATCGTGAATTTGATCATATTGCCCTGATGATTCCTATTCTGGACTGGAACACCATTATATTCCACCCCGTCTTCCATAATATCAGGAATGATCTCCGGAGCCCTTTTTGTAATGATGATACAATACGGAATGCGTATTCCCTTGTCAGCCCCACAAGCTATCCCTTAAACATAAACCCGGACAGGGTATTGATCCAGTACGCTTTCTTTGACCAATTGACTCCAGCAGAAAAGGTGAGGACTTATGCTGAAAGAAGAAACATAAAAAGAGTTATTGGATACAGAAAATCCCACGCATCCATTTTATTGGATTCTTCCGTTTACGAGGATTATGCAAAATTTCTTCAGGATATCAAATAACAAACTATTATCCGGATAAAAACGCCAGGCGGTTGCATAAACCGAACCAGAAATTGTCTTGACTATAGAGTTAAACTATGTTTCCTGAACTGTGCGGATGACTTTCACAAAAAAAATCAATCTGGGTATATTTCTATCCACTATTTTTTCTGTCGCTCTTGCAATTGTCCTTCTGCATAGGCATTTCTCCAATTCCATCCAGGAACAGATGCTCCGCCGCCTCATTGAAGTGGGACAGACCGGATTGTTTTTGATGGATAAAAGAGCTCTGGATGCGATGGAGCATTATCATCATCAAAGTCTGAAACTCCTGGAAACCCATGCCCCGGAAAAGATTAGTATGAAACCGGGTGAGAGCAAAAATTTTATTCCAAGAAATATCAGAGAAAATATTCAAAAAGAAAACGAATGGATTTATCTCACACAGATACTGAGAAAAATAAAATCGGGCAGTCTCAAAAATCTCTATCCCGATTATCAGTCCGGGCATATCCCGCAAAAAGCTGTTTCCAGACTTTATAAAAAAACCACCATCGCCTATGTATATCTTCTGGCAAAGTTTGACATTGAAAATAATCTGACCATTTTTATCACAGATGCAGACTACGAGATGGAGGATAAAAATCAGGATGGAGTCATTGATGAAAAAGAAAAAGCCAAATCAGTTTCCATTGGACAAATATATAACATCTCCGAATTTCCACAACTCCGGAATGCGTTTCTTACCGGAAAAATTACATACGATGAAACAATAACCCAAGATAAGTGGGGTGCCTGGTTTTCCGTTTACATTCCAATAAAAAAAGGATCCAAGACCATTGCCATATTGGGTCTGGATCTGGATGCAAATTCAGAATATAATCTGTTAAATGAATACCGCTATATTCTGTTTTTTCTGGGTGGGATGATTATTCTTCTGACCAATGGAATATCCTTTCTCTTCACCCGTAAAATCATAAGGCCACTAAAAAAACTGGAAAAATCCACACACCAGATTGCCTCCGGAAACTATGATCTTGATATACCCGTTCACTCCCAGGACGAAATTGGGCATCTGGCCCGGAGTTTTACCCGGATGGTAGACGTTGTCCGGAAAAATCAAGACGATTTGGAAACCCAGGTACAAAACCGGACCGTTGAGTTGGAAGAATCACTGAATCAGCTCCGGTATCTCAAGCAAAAACAAGATGTGGATTATTTTTTAGCCGGGATGCTCGTGCTACCTTTGAGCAAAGATATGAATATCAATTCAGCCATCAAAACCGAATGGTTTATTGAGCAGAAGAAAAAGATTTATTACAGAAATCACCAGAGCCAGGCGGGAGGGGATTCCATTATAACCGCTTCCCTCCTATTCCGGGACAGAGGGCATTGTGTCTTTTTTATCAACACAGACGCCATGGGAAAATCCCTGCAGGGAGCCGGGGGTAGCGTGGTCATTGGTTCCATTGTGAATGCGTATCTTACCCCCATTGCTCCGGAAAAAGAAGTGTTAAATCTGGTGCCGGAAAAATGGCTTCAGGAGATATTTATCAATATTCAACGGGTTTTTGAGTCATTCCAAGGCAATATGTATGTCTCCTGTATCATGGGACTGGTGAATGAAGAAACCGGAAAGATGACATACATTAACGCTGACCATCCTGCCCCCATCCTTTTCCGAGATAAAACCACCGGCATTATGGAACAGAACGTCATCATGAAAAAATTTGGAATGGCGGATCAGGGGAATCCGGGATTGAATATCTTTTATCTGAATCCGGGGGACATTGTCTTCATTGGATCAGATGGAAAGGATGATCTTCTGAAAGATGGCCGAAGGTTGGAAATGGACAATACCGTATTTCAGAATTTAATCCGCACACATAATGGGAATCTCAACAATATACGGGAATCCATAAGCAACAACTATGAATTATCCGATGATATTTCTGTATTAAAAATATCTTTCAAAAATGACAGCACATTTTTATAAAGGTACATACTGCCCGTAAAAAGGAACATATTTTTTCCAGGGGTATGATTGCATTCCTGGAATAATGTTGCGGACAACGCCGGAAAGGAATCCCCAGAATCTTCTGAAAAAAAACGGGGATCCCTCATGGGGAAAAGAAAATACTGAATTCTGGTTTGTTTCCCCAGAATAGAATCCAGTATAATGCGATAAATCCTCATGTCTCTTTCCTTCATACTGTTCATGATGATATAAAGAGTATCGATATTTTTATTCCCAGCAAGTCGCAGAATTTCGTGTGCGAGATTTTCCATGGAAGCCGGGTTATGGGCTGCATCGTAGATAATCAGGGGATCTCTTCTGAGTATTTCCAGCCGCCCCGGAATATCCGGCGGGATTTCCTCCGGGGAAAATCCAAACAGTTTCAGAAACACCCATCGGGAAAAGCTGTAATTTCTCTGCAGATACGTTTTTTCCTGATCCCAGAGAGATTCTGGAAAATAATGCACCGGACTGCCCGCATCCTGGGCTGCTTTGTCTATAACGCCGCGTGCCTCATCCTTTTGCGGAACGGAGAATACCGGAGTCCCGCTTTTGATGATTCCCGCCTTTTCCCATGCTATTTTCTCCAGTGTATCCCCCAGTATCGTTTCATGATCCATGGCAATCGATGTGAGAACCACTGCGGCAGGTTGAACAACATTAGTGGAATCCAAGCGCCCCCCTAATCCTGTTTCCAATACCGCCCAACCGGCATTTTTTTCCCGGAAATATTCCAACGCAGAAAGGGTAAAAAAATCAAAGTAGCTCATCTTGGACAAATCGTAAAACATCCGGAAATATCTGAAAAATTTGTATAATTCTCTTTCTGGAATATTTACTCCATTTAGCTGTATTCTTTCACATGGATGAATCAAATGGGGGGACGTATACAGACCGCAGGAATGTCCCTCCCGTTGTATCATTCTGTACAGATACGTGGCCACCGATCCTTTCCCCAGCGTTCCCGCTATATGGATATAGGAAGTCGCAGAAGGAAAGAGAGTCCTCTCCTTTACCAGGGATTTCAGAGGTTCCGGAGAATAGCCATTTTGCAGAGTAAACCTGCGACTTGCTTCATAATTGGAATGGGAAAAAAAATCATGGATAACGGGATAATAAGATTTTTCTTTCAATTGTCTTTCATGCTTTTTTCAAGCTTTTTTAATTCAGCCATCCATTTTTTCAGTTCTTCTGGATTTTTTCTGCTCTCACGTATTTTTTGCAGAATGAACTGAAGCTTTCCCATCTTTTCCGCATTATCTTTTAATGTTTCATCCTGTTCCGGATTGTACGGATAGATAAAAAACTGATAATGGTTTGTACTGCTGAAAAGACCGCTTTTGGGATCTCTGGAACGGATATGAAGAAAATACCGCCCCGCTTTGAGATTTGCCGGAATCGTAATTTTCCCTTTTTCATGCTCGATGATGGCCGATGGGTTCTCTTTGGGTGCAGAACTGATGGACGCATAATAATTCACATTATCCAGATTGTTGATAAAGAATTCCATATTTCCTGATTTAATGGTACGGGGAGAAATTTCGTTTAATAGAAAAATATAGGGTTCAGCGGGAGAATACTTCCAGTAAATGGGAATTCGGTACACCCAGCTTCTCTGGTTCCCATCCACCGCTTGGACAATAAAATAATACATACCGCCTTTTAGATTATCTTTTTTGAATTCATTTCCGGGAATTTTTTTTATGTCGTCCAGCGGGTCAGCATATTTATTACCCGTCAAAAGATAACGATATCCAAAATTCGGGCTGGAGGATTCCCAACGCATGACCAGCTCCGGAGAATTCCCCGTCATACGAATAAGCCAGTCGAATGCGGAAAGATAGGGCTGGGAAAGATCCCAGGATTCTGTGTACAAAAAATTAATATCAGAAAGCACGTTAAAGAAAAGTCCATCCTTTCTGAGAAGAGGCACAAAATAAAATCCGGTCATCATCCGCCGGCTCTGGAATTCTATTTTTGGTACCTGAGCGGAAAAATCATCAAAATCAATCCGGAATACAGAGCTTAATTTCCGCGAGGGGATGAAGACAATGATTTTTTTTTCATAGCGAACCGGAATAATGTCATCTGCATACAGGAATTCCTTGGAATACATTACCTTCTGTGCCTGCACGTTTTTCCCGGCAATGAAAAATTTATATAAATTTCCATAGACATCAAAGGCCATTAAATACATGTTTTTATTCATCTGAATAAACTGGGGTCTCTTCACAAAAAATGGAAGATTATACCTCTGGTATTTTCCGTCCCGCCACACGTTCCAGTAAATACTTCCGGCACTCCGGTACAAAAGATGTACTTTTTTTTCTGACCATTGAAGGAAAATCCGGTCGATGGGAAATTCGCTGTTAAGAATATCCTGGTTCTGGTTCAGCTTCCAGATGGACACAACATGATTGAAATTCCGAATGGAATAGATCAGGGCAACGGGATTCCCATCGGAGTCTACCCGCACATCTAAATCACTGATCTCAAATTTCAGAAAATCTTTTTTCTCATATATAATATCCCCGGTAGAATTAAAAACAATGAAAACAATCTCCCGCTGGTCATGAAAGGATACCACCACCAAATCCCCATCCGCGAGAGCAAAATGTTTGATAATATCCGGAGGTTTACGGAAACGGTAAATTTCTTTGGATGTATATTTCTTATTCTTTTCTTTGACGGATAGCAAAACTGTTTTTTTCTTGAGGACAATGGTTTTTTCCAGCCAGATTTTTGTGTGGGTATCAATCAATTCCACATCCCGCATGGGTTCAAACGCAAAACCAGATTTCCAAACCACCACCAAAAGAATTAATGATATCCAAATTTTTTTCATAAGTATCAAATCTTAAAAAACCTGCTCAAAATGTAAAAAAGTCTCCTCCTCACAAGAAACACAATTCCCAGAAATCCCAATAAGCCACCCCATATAACCAGGTTGGACGGGAAAGCGGATTTTTTTCCAACAATTAATCGATAGGAAGCGTAGTAACCTGCCTCTGTCAAGGGTTTGTCATTCAGAATCATTCGAACATTTATATAGTATTCTCCCGGCTTCAGGTTATACAGATACTCCTCCTGCCCATGAGAATTCACTTCCAGCCCCGGTAACCTCTGGCGGTCAGAGATTTCCCAGGAAAACCCATGCATTGCATACTGGTACTCCGCTGGGGCAAAAAACCGGACTTCATAATACCCGTTTCCCGGATTCACCAGAATGCTGGGAAGAGGTTTTACCGCTGGTGGCTTTTCCAGATGGGGAATTGTGGAATAAATCTCGCCGGATTCCCCGGTATCTTTCTGTATTTCTGCTGGAGGCTCCGGTTCTTCCTGTGGAATGACATTGGTTATTTCTTCCGCACGGGAAAAGTAGATATGTTTAACAGAGGCTTTTCCTTTGTCCGCATACTGGACACCCACAGAAGCCACATAAACCTCTCCTTTAGGAAGGTTCTCAATATTCCGGGAAAACCTTAGGTTCCCCTCGCTGGATGTTGTTGGGACAATAAACTTATCCTGATACGGATCCGATGGATTTTTTCCAAGAGAAAGAAAAACCCCGGAAATTTTCTTCCCTTCGCCCTGGGACGGAATAGAAAAATCCAACTGGTTGTTTCTCACTTCCCCATCAGTAATGTTGGAAAAAATATCAAAAACAGAACCGGAGTTTTCCGGATCAATAATCACGGTAAAATTCCCATAGGCGGAACGGTTCCCGGCAATATCCTCTGCCTGAATTCGGAAATAGTAAGTGCCGGGTTCCACATTATTGAAAATCGCCTGATTTTTTTCTGTGTTTTTTTCCAGTTTGGTGGTAATATATGGCAAAAAAGAATAATGATACCGGGTAACCTCAATATCGTCCTTGGATAAAAAGTTGAAAACCACCGTCCTGGCTTTGCTTCCCACTCTTTCTTTATGCGTGGGGGAAGAGATATCTGGAACTCCCGGAGGACCTGAATCGATAATAAAATTATAATGGGATGTTTCTGATTCATTCCCCGCTTTATCCATATACCGCAGATGCAGATAGTATATTCCTGGCTCCATGTAATCAATGGACAGCCCGGTCTTTGTCCCCGGCAGGTTATACAAATCCGGATTGGTCCCGGCAGATTTATCCACCAGATAAGCGTAGCCCTGGACTCCGGACGGATCTTTGGGAGCTTTCCATGAAAATGAAGCAGAATTACGGGAAACCGCTTTTTTTTCCGGATGCGTCCGGGAGGAAATCACCAGTTTTTCTGCTTCTGTATCCGCACGCTGGCGGTATAAAACGCCACCAGAGAGGTAATATAAATCCACGTTGGCGGAAGAAGATAAAAGGTATGGTTTTTTGGCATCAAACCGGGATTCCGATATCTGGTGATTCACCCCCACCAGTTCATTCATTGGTCTGTCCAGAAAAATCCCAAAAATCTGGGGTGGATTTTTCCGGTGATCCGACCAGGCAACAATTCTTCCGGATTTTTTGGAATACGCAATCTGTGGATTGTAACAACTCGCATTGGTGGCAGAAATTTTCCTAACCGGAGAGTTGAACGATTGATAAAATATCTCCCAGTTTTTTTCTGGATTGGCCTGCCATACCCAGTGGACGGTGTTGCCAAACACGGCGGCACGGGGAGAAAAATTATGATAATCACGGGAAGTGATCTTCTGGATATCTGATCTATCGGAACCGGATATTTTAAAATAATGAATATTATCCTTGAAACTGTCCTGTCCCCTACTCTGGTAAAACACATGCATATCGTTTCCGGAAACACTCACGGACGGGAAAAATGCCCCCCGCCCGATAAAATGAATATCCTTCACGAGCATCTGAAAATCTGTGAAACGGCCGTTTTTAAGTTTGGCACGGTAAAAAGTGAAAACATTGGCGGAATTTTCTTTCTGAAAAAACAGATAGATATTTCCAGAATAATCGGTTTCCAACTGTGGTAGTACCAGTACCCCATCCAAATCCAGACGCTTTACACCGGATTCTGGATTGGCCAAGGTTTCCATCCCGTTTTCCGTATATTTATACTCAATAATGGTTTTCCCGCTGGAAAAATCTGTTTTCTGCCATACAAGGACGGTTTTATTCCCCGCCACGGCAATATCCGCATTCACGGGAAACAACGCGGGCGAGGGCTTCAGATCCACGGTATGGGCAACCACAGACACAGCTCGTCCATTGCGGAAGGAAAGAATACACAAATCAATCTTTGCGGGAGCATTCGGAGAAAAGGCTCCCCGTATTTTCTGTGTAACCAGAGCCAGAGAGCCACTTTGTTTGTCGGTGTCCAGTTTATAGTCATGGGCCCCACCATCCATGGCCACCGGTGGATACCATCCAGGAACCCCCCAGAGAAGCTGCGGACAAAAAAAGGCCAATAAGAAAGAAATTATCCCAAGAACATGCAAAGATGACAAAAATTTATTATTCATTCCCAGTGTATACATCGAACTAAAATCCCTTTTTATCAATATATTTTTGAAAATCCTCCGGCGAGAAAATATAAAATTATGGACAGATCACGACAGGAAAAAGCTTTACGGCACATACGGCCTTATTAAAATAACCTTATATTAATCTATTTTCGGGAGAGAAGCCATTCTTTGCCAAAAGGGGACCATCTTGAGATTGCGAATACCTTTATTTACTCTCACTTTCCTCACCTATTTTCTTAATTCTGCGAATATCCGGGGGGTGGAATTAAAACCCATTGTTTCCACAGGAAAAAACTCTTCCCAATATGTTTTGCAGACCCGGCATTTCAATGTCCACTTTGATTCCCGGGGAGGAAAAATCCTCCGACTGGAACACCGCGACAGCGTGAATAAACTAAAGGATTCCATCAATCTGGCGGAGGATCCTTTTGAATTCACCGCCTATTTTAATCCGGAAAACCAGAAGGATATGAGAAACGCCGAGTTTACATTGGAACCACGTCCGTCCAAGGATTACCAAGAGCTGTACGCCGGCACGGAATTATCGGATGGGAAAAAAGCCCGGCTCAAAGTGGGTAAGATATTTCGCTTTTATGATGAATACCATTACTGGCAGTTTTCGCTGGAGTTCGTCAATACCGGCAGGGAAGACATCCAAATACCGGAGGTATACTTTCTCCCCATACTGGGCATTGGTCCGGTGGAACAGTCCCCGGATGCGAATTCCCGGACACAACAGTCGTTTTACGCATTTTATTTTGCCAATGGAAAGTTTGAAACCCTGAGAACATCCTCCGGCTCATCCAGTTTTCTGGGGCTGGGTTGCTCCGGGTCAGACGATAGTTCCAAAACCATCCGGGACAGTGTGGATTTTTTTGGAAAAAGCTCCCGTTTCATGAACATGACCATCCAGCCGATGGAGAAGAACAACGGCCTTTATTATTTCCCGAAATCGGCCAATTCTCCGCAACAATTGCATTTATCCCAGAAAGGGTTTTCCCTTAAGCCCGGGGAAAAAAAGGAATACCATTTCTGGGTTTATTCCGGCCCCAAGGTAAAGGACTATGTGGATCTTTCCACAAAAGATTTCCAGAAGATCCCGGCCCTGTCCAAAATCCATGATGATCTATACAAAGCGTTTGACTTTGGATTCACCGGCCCCATCCGGGATCTGATTGTGGTAATCACGGAGCTTTTGTATAAGCTCATTCCCAACTATGGAGTGGGTATTATTCTTTTTGCCATTTTATTCAAGGCGATTTTCTGGCCACTGAACCAGAAACAGGCAGAATCCATGAAAAAAATGCAGATCCTCCAGCCCAAGCTGAAAGAAATCAATGAGAAATATAAGGATAATCCTCAGGAAAAACAGAAAAGAACAATGGCTCTGTATAAGGATAATAAGGTCAATCCACTGGGCGGCTGTTTGCCCATTCTGATCCAGATTCCCATTTTTATTGCTTTATATACCGCGTATTCAGACTCCTATGAACTCTGGAGATCTCCTTTCATCTCCGGATGGATTGATGATCTCTCCCAGCCGGATACCGTGTACCGTTTTCCGGAGGCCATGTTTTTGATTGGGGGATTGTCCTTGAATATTTTGCCCATAGTCATGACTCTTACCCAATTTCTTCAAACAAAATTCACTACCGTTTCCACCGATGAAAGCCAGCAGAAAGTGATGATGTTTATGCCGTTTATTCTTTTATTCATATTCTGGACAATGCCCTCCGGTGTTGTTCTCTACTGGACAGTCACGAATATTCTTTCCGTGGTCCAGCAGTTGTACACAAACGCAAAAACCAAAATTGATTCTTAACGGAGATAATATGCAGATACTTGAAACCCATGCAAACAATGAAAAAGAAGCGATCCAACTGAGTTCGGAGTACCTGGGAATATCCAAAGATGAGCTGGAACTCCAGATATTCCAGAAAGCATCCGGGGGCTTCCTGGGTCTGGGTAACAAAATACCCGGAATTTACCATATTTACGCAGTGGAAGGAAAAACACCGGTGGATGTTGTCATCAAAGGGGTGATTTCCACTATTCTGCACAAAATGGGGTACAAAGCCAAATTTGTGCGTTTTGAAACCCAGGAAGACGGCAAGCTGTATGTGGAAATATCCTCCCCCCACGCCGGATTTATTATTGGGAAACGAGGCAAAACTCTGGAAGCAATTCAGTTCCTGGCCAATCTGATTGTGGAAAAATTTATCCACCGCCAACCCAAAATTCTTCTGGATCTGGAAAATTACCGGGCACGCCGGGCAGAGCACTTGGCGGAACTGGCTAAAAAACTGGCCTCCCAGGTGATGAAAACGGGAAAAAGCCGGCTTCTGGATCCACTGAATCCATACGAGCGGCGGATTATCCACTTGGCATTGCAAGACAGCGAGAGTGTGGAAACCAAATCCGAGGGCAACGGTGTGTATAAAAGAATCCGGATTACCAAGAAGAAAACAGCCACCGGAGCATCTCCGGAAGTCTATGATATGGAATCCGATATTCCGGATGATTTTTCCGAAGAATACCAGGATGACAACCAGAACACCGCCATTCTGGTGGAAACTGATTCTAAATCCAATTATGAAAAAGAACAGGAAGAGGAACACCGGGTGTTATCCAGAGAAGAACCTGTGGATTCCCGGAACGGGAACACCATGATTCTGGAAACCCAGACCAAAAAAAATCGCTAATTATAAATGGCTCATCCGGTTTGTGCGGTGGCCACTCCTCCCGGAAGAAGTGCGATAGCGATTATCCGGGCAAGCGGAAGCGGGGTTTTGGAAAAAACCGCCTCCGTTTTTTTCCGTTCCGGCAAAAATATCAATCTCAGAGAATTTCCGCGTAAAGCAGTTTACGGAAATATCATAGATATACGATCCGGGAACGTCCATGTGGATGATGTGATAGTTCTTCCCTTCCTGTCCCCGGATTCTTATACGGGGGAGGACTCCGTGGAAATCCATTGCCATGGGAATCCGGTTATTATTGAATGGATTCTGGGAATTCTGTACTCCTTGGGGATGGAGCCGGCCCGTCCAGGAGAATTCACCAAACGGGCATATCTCTCCGGAAAGATGAATCTGGACTCGGCGGAGGCTGTCCACGACATTATAGAAGCCCGGGGAAAATACGAGCTCCAGAACGCCATTGCCCGGCGGAATGGGCAATACCGCACCCGGCTCTGGAAAATACGCTCTCTTTTGCTGAATTTTCAGGCAGATGTCACTGCGGAGCTGGATTTTCTGGAAGAAAATTTGGAATTCCAGAGCCAAACAACAAAGAAAGAAACCATCCGCAACGTCATGGAGGAAATCCGTATTTCTCTGGACACTGCGGAAAAAATGGATATTTACCGGGCAGGTCTATCCATCACGATAATGGGAACCCCCAATACCGGAAAATCCTCTCTGCTCAACTATCTTTCCGGATATGAAAAGGCCATTGTCACGGACATTCCCGGCACCACCCGGGACGCTGTGGAAACCTCCACAGTGTGGGCCGGTATTCCGGTTACGCTCACGGATACGGCGGGATTACGGGACAATCCAGGTGATGCCATTGAACAAAAAGGAATGGAGATTACCTTGGAAATGTCATCCCGGAGCGATATTGTTTTTATAATGATGGACGCATCCCTGCCTCCGGAGGAATCCATTCCATCCACCCGAACCCAGGTCTCCCGGATTCCGGAGACCGGGAACATACAGTCTATCTGGATTTTATTGAACAAATGGGATATTGTCCATCCGGAGTGGGAGAGAAGAAAAACTCTTGCGAATATCGCAGAGGAAATGGGAATGGAGATGGGAAAAACCCGGGTTATTCCCATCTCCGTAAAAACCCGGTACAATCTTGTGGAGTTAACCCAGCAAGTGGAAAAGGAAATATCTTCCCTGCATGTCCATGAAGAAGGGATGATGCTTTCCGCATGGCAAAGAGAAGATTTACGAAAAATTTTGGAAGAATTAAATTCTATTGACCAGATTCTAACGGTGAGCCCGGAGGGAAACCGTAATCTGGAAATTGTCACCGCATCCATGGATGCTGTGATGGGCTATCTGGGGGAAATCCTGGGGGAAATCACCACGGAAGATTTGCTGGGACGGATTTTCTCCCGTTTTTGCGTGGGAAAATAGCCAGACAGAAAGTTTAGATTGAAAGTTTGCGGATTTAAGACGAAGATTGGATATTAAAGAAACGGAGAATATTTCATGAAAAAAGAAAATGCTTTAAAAATTCTGACCATCGCTTCCGCTGTACTGCTGGCGTTCAGCCTGACCTATATTTTTGCGGACAAAATCCAGGTGATTACGGTTTTTCACGATAATGAGCGGAGCGAAAAAAACATCGCCATGAAGGAGACACCTTCCCCGGAAAACAAATCGGCCATTGTAAATTCTCCGGAGACTATGCCGGTTTTATCCCAACCTGACTTCTACCGGGGAATTTACTTAATGAATGCAACCGTTCTGAATACCAAAAAAGTGGATGCATTCATCGCCAAAGCAAAATTATACCAGGTGAACGTTTTTGTGATTGATACCCAGACATACCAGTTCCATGAAAAAGCCATCCCGCCAGCAACGATCCGGAAGATAAAAGCTGCCGGCATCTGGCCGGTGGCCAGGGTAGTGGTATTTAACCGTGGTTTTGACCACTATCCTGTTCCCCATTCCCTCAAACAGAGCCGCATTGATATTGCTAAACGAGCTATTCAGGCCGGGTTTCAGGAAATCCAGTTTGACTATATCCGGTTTGCGGATAACGGACATCTGGGACATGTGGGATTACAGGAACGTTACGGAGTGGTGGAAGGTTTCCTGAAAGAAGCGAAAACGCAGTTAAAACCGATGAATGTGGTTATCTCTGCGGATATTTTTGGGAGAATTCCATTAAATAAACAAGACCGCATTGGGCAAAAGATGGAGGGACTGGCTCCCATTGTGGACATTATTGCTCCCATGGCCTATCCATCCCATTATACCTGGTCCAAAAAATATTATACAGATCCCTACTACACCGTTTTCACCACTTCCGAACAGGGAAAAAAGCGGGCGGGAGAGAATGCCAAAATTGTTTCCTGGATTCAGGGGTTCCGGCTAAAATGGGAGCACCGGGTTGTGAAAATGGGCCTGGTGGATTATATTGTTGCCCAGATCAAGGCCAGTGAGGATGCGGGCATAAAAGGCTTTATGGTTTGGAATGCTTCCCAGCAGTATGAGCCCACCTGGAAAGCCATGGATATTTATTATAATAAAAAGAAAAATACCCCCGTGAGTATGGAGAAATCCAAATCCCCGGTTCCCGGAACCTGAAGGGAAAGTGGTTTACGCCGTCAGAAAAGATAAAACTTTCGTTCATGCAGGAAAGCGAACTGACGCAAATACGGCTCCATAAGCTGGAGCAGATCCGGGAAACCGGGGTGAACCCCTACCCCAATTATTTTCATAAAGAAAAAAACATCCGGGAAATTCTGGACATGTTCCCGGAAAACCCAAATCACGAGAACCCACCGGAACCGGTGGAGGTGAGCACAGCGGGCAGAATTACAGCCATGCGTGCCATGGGGAAGGCTTCCTTCCTCCAGATTCGGGATTTAACCGGCACCATCCAATTGTATGGGAATGATAAAACTCTGGAAAGCAATGAATACGCGATTTTTCAACTGACCGATCTGGGTGACATTGTGGGAATATCCGGAGAGATCTTTGTCACCAAAACCGGAGAACCCAGTATCCGTCTGAAAAAGTTTTCTCTTCTGGCAAAAAATATTGAACCCCTGCCGGTGGTAAAGGAAAAGGACGGGATGGTCTATGACGCCTTTTCCGATGTGGAATCCCGCTACCGCAGGCGGTATGTGGATTTTCTGGTAAATCCGGAAGTCCGGCATGATTTCATTACCCGGAGCCGCATTATCCGGGAAATCCGGAATTATCTGGACCATGCCGGGTTTATGGAAGTGGAAACCCCCATGATGCAGTCCATTGCCTCCGGTGCCGCCGCGAAACCCTTTGTGACCCACCATAATACTCTGGATATGGATCTGTATCTGCGGATTGCTCCGGAGCTTTATCTTAAAAGAATGATTGTGGGTGGATTTGAAAAAATATTTGAACTGAACCGCAACTTCCGCAACGAAGGCATCAGTACAAAACACAACCCGGAATTCACCATGATGGAAATTTACCAGGCGTATGCAGACTACCGGGACATGATGCGTTTAACCGAGGAACTCTTCCTGCATGTGGCCATGAAAATCTACGGCACTTCCAAAATTCCCTACCAGGGAACCATCATCGACCTGACACCACCTTGGGAACGGGTGGAATATCTGGAAATTATCAAAGAAAAATCCGGGATAGATTTTGCCAAAATTCTGGCATCCCCGGAGCCCATGGGAAAGGCATCCCAGGAAGCGGAGAAAGTGGGTATTTCTGCCAAGGGATGTTCCACTGTATGGGAAATTGTGGATGAGGTTTTCTCCCAAAAGGTGGAGCCAGAATTAATCCAACCGATTTTCATCACCCATTTTCCTCTGGAAATTTCTCCACTTTCCAAGGAAGATCCCGAACGTCCCGGTTTTGTGGAGCGTTTTGAGCCCTATATTACCGGACGGGAAATGGGAAACGCCTTTTCTGAGCTGAATGATCCTCTGGAGCAGGAAAAACGCTTTTCCATCCAGTTGCAGATGAAAGAAGATGGCCAGCAGGAGACAATGGAAATGGATGAAGATTTTATTTCTGCTCTGAAGGTGGGGATGCCTCCCACCGGTGGGCTGGGCATTGGCATTGACCGGATGGTAATGCTGTTCACCAACGCCGCCACCATCAAAGATGTGATTGCATTTCCTCTGCTCAGAAAAAAGGATCCATCATGAAGCCATCGGTAATACCATTCAAGCCATCGCGGAAAAAAATTGACATACTGGACCAGACCCGGCTACCGGGGAAAACCCACTGGGTGGAGTGCAAAACCGCAAGAGATGTATCCCGCTCCATCACAAAAATGCATGTACGGGGAGCACCCGCCATTGGCGTTACAGCGGCCTATGGATTTTATCTGGAAATTTATTCATTACTGAAGAATGGGAAAAAGATTACCAAATCCACCGGAAAGGATACAAAACATTTCCTGGATTCATCCCGCCCCACCGCCGTCAATCTGAGCTGGGCAACGTCCCGCATGCTTCATGAAATGGAGAACTTTTTTTCGGAAAATTCCATACTGCCGGAAAACATCACAGATAACAATAAAATCCAGAATCAATTTTTAACCAAAATATGGAAAACAGCGGAGGAAATCCATCTGGATGACGCCGCTCGATGTCTGGCCATGGGGAGCAACACGGCGGATCTTATTATCAAAACAATCCCCAAAGAAAAACTGAATATATTGACCCACTGCAACACCGGATCTCTGGCCACAGGTGGCATTGGTACAGCTCTGGGAGCCATCCGGGTTTTGCATAATAGAAATAAAATCAATCGGGTTTACGCAGATGAAACCCGTCCGTTTAACCAGGGTGCCCGTCTCACCGCCTATGAGTTAGTGAAGGAAAAAATCCCGGCCACGCTGGTGGTGGACTCCATGGCGGCGTATCTTATGCAGAAGGGAATGATTGACGCCGTTATTGTGGGATCAGACCGGATCACCCGCCGCGGAGATGTTGCCAATAAAATCGGGACATATATGCTCTCTGTTGCGGCCAAAGCCCATAACATTCCTTTTTATGTGGTGGCTCCGCTTTCCACCTATGATGATTCCATTGAATTCGGGAAGGAAATCCCCATTGAGAAAAGAGATGAGAAAGAGGTAACCCATATTGGAGGCAAACAAATTGCGGCGGAAATTCCTGTTTTGAACTACAGCTTTGATGTCACCCCTTATGAAAATATTACGTCCATAGTGACAGAGAAAGGGATTTTTGAACCATCGGGTTCATGATGAAAATACAATTCGCTTTTTTTCTTTTTATTCTTCTGCCTGTTTATCTGGTTCACCCTTCTGAACTGGCCAATCTGAAAACCGTTTCCATTATTGAACCCGGACTGGCCGGAGTGGAAATCAACCAGAAAGCCCATTATCTCCGGGGGGGGAACTGGCTGTTTCTGCGGGAATATGGGCTGGTTCTTTCTGTTACCAAATCCACGGAGTTTGGGATCACAGCCCCGCAGATTGAAATGGTGCAGGGCGAAATCAGATATAACAGAATTGGTGATGTTTCTTTTTATGTGAACCATGCCACCGGAATCCTATCCCGTTATCTTCTGATAAATTTTTTTACAGAGATCAACACCGGAAGCGGGCCGGCTTTTGATGACATCCAGAATAATCCACTGGAAGCTTATGGTTATAATGAATACCGGCTGGGATTTATTACGTTTAAAAATTTCCGGTATTTTTCCCTGCATGGTAATCTTTTTTATAATTTTCGCTCCCAAGGTGAAAGCAATCTGAGCGAAGGAATCACCCTGAATCTTGCCATGAAAGATACGTATAACCGGGCATTTGGGTTCAATCCCAGCAGAAAGGAAAACTTTTTTTATAAGGGTAACTTTGTGAATGACAATCTGGAATACGGTCTGGGCATTAATACCATTCTGTTTTATCCATTTGTTCCTTTCTGGGAGATCACCCTATCCCATGATTTTTACGGAAAGGATTCTCCGAACCATTATAAACAATCTGGTCCGGGTGCGGGAATCGTTAGTCTGGTCACCGCTGCCGGTGGAAAAATCTTTTTTTCTGAAAACAATTTCGCAGTAAAATTCTCCCTGCTTGTGCCCATCGGCGGGCTTTATGATCTGTCTCCGGTGGGGTTTTCTCTGGGAGTCCGTCTGGATTTTTAAAGATCATCCATCAGCATATCTTCATCGGATTGCGGGAAGGCCTGCTCCATGAAAATATCGGTGAGGATTTGGAATCTTTCATCCGGTTCTTTCCCTTCCTGCTGGAGTTGGAGGCGGTAACGCAGGATTAAATTTGCCACTGTTCCATCTTCCAGAGTATGCTCAATGCGATTCCTGTTCAGAAAGCGGACACACCAGTTAATGTTATAATTCACGTAATCTCCAATAATATCCAGAGAGAGCATACTGGGTTCCATCTTTCGCAAAACTTCATTCAGATACAGAGCCTTTTTTATGGATGCCGGATTTTCTTTCATGCCAGAATGAAATTGCATGGACATGTTCTCATATAAATTCAGCCTGGGCTGATAATAAATCATGATATCCATGAGATATTCCGGGAAAACATTCATCACTTCCATCACATCAATGGGAAGATCCTTTTCCTGAAAATAGGAAAAAATTCTACGTAGATTTTCTTTCACAGGAACGGGATCAATCAGAGGAATGTATAAGTATTTCACCTCAGCGGCAAAACGGGAATTTTTGGGAACATAGTATTCTATGGTGACCGGCTCAATATAATAATTATCCCGATCGGTTTCCACCAGATTCTCTGGATGCTCCGGAATAGCTTTTAAACGTTTGATACTTTCCGTATACACAGTCTGGGGTGCAGAACCGGAAAGAGACCGGAGTAACGTATTGGATATTCCTTCATAACTGGCCACAGTATATTATCGGTTTGGGGGAGTCAGAAAAAAACCCCGGGGACAATATTATAGTTGCAGCGGCATCTTTAAAATGGTTAGCAGATACCGGTGTTTATGGAAAACGCAAAAAGCGTACGCTATGTTGTAACCGGAAGAGTCCAAGGGGTGGGTTTCCGAGCTTTTACCCGGGACATTGCCCTTTCTTTGGAACTGAACGGATGGGTCAGAAACCTAAGTGACGGATCTGTGGAAATTATGGCCCATGGCCCCACTGACAAAATCCATGCTTTTGAGGAGAAAATCCGGGTGGGACCATCGTTTGCCCGGGTGCTCCATATTGTTGTGGAAGAGAACCCCGCCGGCCAGAATCATATACAGAAAGGATTTCATATTGAACGCACTGCTTCCCATTCTTCTTGACTTATCTATTCTAATTCTCCTGGGGATTTTATATCCATTTTCATTGTTCTCATCGTCTCTGAGAAAAAATCTGCGAATGCCCCGGAATCTGACGGCAAGCCAGAAGAAAATTCTCCGGACGCTGGACAGAAGCCGGCAACGGGTTTTGTGGTTTCATGCTTCCTCTGTGGGAGAATATGAGCAGGGCAGAATTCTTGCCCAGAGGTGGAAAGAAAAAAATCCCGATGTGTTCCTCGTCTTCAGTGTTTTTTCCTTGAGCGGCTATTCCCAGAGAAAAGCGGACAGACTTCCGGATTTGTTTTTTTCCCTTCCGTTTGATTTTTCCTGGACGATGGGTCATCTGGCCGATGTGATCCGCCCAGAAAAGGTATTCTACGCCCGTTATGATGTCTGGCCAAACATGGCACTGGCTCTCTTCCGCAGAAATATCCCCCAGTATATTTTCTCCGCCCAGATATCCCCCCGCTCACTGCGACTGAAAAAGCCCTTTGATTTTTTCTATAAAAATATTTATGGAAAAATTAACCACATTTTCACCGTGGATACGGAGAATATGGAACGCTTCCAAAGGCTGTCTCCGTCGGTTTCTGTGGCCGGAGATACCCGGTTTGATGCCATAGAAGCCAGAATCCGGGACAATTCCATCGCCTCGCGGAAAGAACTTATTCAAAAAATAAAATCCTGTGCCGTTTCCCGGAAAATTCTGGTGGCCGGTTCCTCCTACCTGGATTCGGAAAAAATCATCATCCAAGCGTGGGAAAATCCTTCCATCCGGGATCAATTTATGGCCATTCTTTTTCCCCACCATATCAACCCGGCCCATCTGGAAAAAATCAAAGAAATGATAAACGAAGCCGGCCTCTCTGCTGAACTATTGTCCCAAATGGAATTAAATCAGTATAAAGGATGCCGGAAGAATAATATAATTATTGTGGATAAAATGGGATTGCTAACCCAAGGCTACTCCATGGCAGATCTGGCCTATGTGGGCGGAGGATTTGAAGGTTCTGTTCATACGGTGATTGAGCCGGTTTTCTTTGGCATACCCGTCATCACCGGTCCTCATATAGCAAATTCCACGGAAGCGGTGGAACTTGCGAAAATGGAATTAATACATCCATTGAGCGGGACAAACCCGGAGGATTTTATAACGGCCATGAAAGTCTGTCTGGATAAAAAGAAATGGATCAACCCCAGAATGCGGGAATATTTCAACAGCAAGAAAAACGCAGTAAAATCAATTCTGAAATACTTTCAGGTATGATTGTCCATTAGAAAAATCTCCGCCAGAAGGAATCCAGCTTCAGCCTCTTGCGGATTTCCGGAATCTTTTCGCAGGCGGTATCATAGCCTCTTTGAACAAATTCATCATGGGCATTATAATCCGCCCAGTGCAGTCCGGATAAATCGGGTGAAATGACCATATCTGTTTTTCCGCACTGTGCACGGCGGATACGGTAGGATTCAATATCCACTGTACGGATCAGCACATCAATCGAGTTTAGAATGGGATCTGTGTTGAAATCCGGCCCGGATAAATCCACTGTAATGATATTTTTGGGATTCAGCTCCCGTGCAGCTTCAATCCCCATTTTATCCAAAACCCCACCATCCACATATTTCTTTCCATCCACGGATTGAGGAGGAAGCATGAAGGGCATGGCAGCGGATGCCATCACACTGTTTTTCATGGGACCACGCAGGAAAGTCTTAGCTTCCCCCCGGTCAATATCCACAGCAACCGCTCCAAAGGGGATACGGGATTCCTCTATATTAATTCCTGGAATGAAAGGGCTTAAAAAATTTTCATATTCTTCCTGGGAAACCAGAGATTTCTTGGTGGCCATTTTTCCCAGCATTTCTGTCTGAAAAAATATTTTATTGAATCGCTTGATAATGGTTTTCTTCTGGTCATTCAGCATGGTAGTCCACTGGCCAATGGGAGTTTCCAGAAAAGCCTCTGCCGTGATCAGCTTTTTCAGCCTTTTTTCCACAAAATCGCTTTCCGGAACCACGGAATAAATGGACCCCACAATAGCTCCCATGGATACCCCCAGAATCATATCTATGGGAATTTTTTCCATTTCAAAACAACGCAATACCCCAATATGGGCAAATCCCCGGGCCGCACCGGCTCCCAGAGTCAGAATGGTTTGGGGGCTTTTTCTGCCAGATTTCATAATTCCATGGCTTTTGGATTGACAATGTGTAAAGTATTTCTTTCTTTCGATGGCAAGGCTATGAAATATTTTTTATCCGGTTTACGTGCTCTCCTATTCTCTTTAGTGATCCCCTATGGTTCTTCAGATTCCGCAGAGATTTCCTGGATAACCGGCCTTTCTCTGATTCAGGAGAATTCTCTGTATTTCTCCGGGATTGAGACAGGAGTTATCGTATCGGATGCAAAAGAACAGAATGAGATCACTCTGGTATTCCCGCTGGTTTTTTATGACAGGGACAATCATTACCTTCTGGGAACCTATGGGTATTCCTTTGCGGAAATATCCCAACCGGAAAAAGAAGAGGGAACCTCTGCAATGATATCCCAGATGGATCATCCTCTCAACTTGGTTTATTTCCTGGAATCCTTCCGCATATCCGCAAACCCGGTGAGTTTGGATTACAGAAATCAATATATTAAAAATGATCCCTTATCTCAAATAACCTGGAACCATTCTTTGTATAGAAATGAGCTACCATATTTTTCCAGACAGATGGTGTTACAATCTCCGGGATTTTCCCTGATGAGCAATTCCCTTCCGGAATCTAACCGATTTGTGGCAAACGGTGAGGCAGATTTTTTTTCCGGTGCCAAAGCCGGGATTTTGTCCGGAACATCGGTGGACGTCTATGGCTGGTATTTTCATGAAATTGAAAAATACGGCGGTGCCTTTGAGGCCAGTACGGAAGGGTGGGATTTTTCCGGATTTTCCACTGGTGTTTTTGCCGGAGTTTCTGTCCAATCGGACACGGAGAAAAGCATCCTGCAAAACAGAAATTCCGCCGGCGTTCGCTTCCGGTTCTGGAATACAGAGAGCAGAATGGGATATCTGAATGAAACCAGAAATTCCCCCGGAAATGTACCGCTGGCATACCCCTCTTTTCTGGCAGAATTGGGAGAACAAAATCCGGATATAGAAAAAAACAACGGATACGTCCATGGAATGACTCTCCAGTTTTTCTGGATCAATGACCTACCCTTTATTACCGACCTTTTGGATTTACTGGTTAACCAGATCCAGTTTTCCCCGGTTCGGAAAAAGGAGCTGGAGATTGTTCTGGATACGTATTTTGATGAACAAATAACGTCCACTCCCCGGGTGCAACTTTCCCATTATGGAAATTCTTTTTCCTGGCATCTGGGTTATACGGAAAATAAACTCTCCTCATACCGCCGGATGCTCCGGGATGAAAATAATTCTTTTATATTTTTCCGCTTTGACAAGCCCATCGTCCGGGACTTTTTATACTTCCATTGGGAGACCTACAACGTTGTTTTCCAAAATACCGGAAATTTCCATTCTTATCTGTACCTGCGTGCCGTGCTCTAAAAACACAAATCAACATTTCTCAATGAACGGTTTAACTCCCGGCGATAGTGTTGCCGACCACGGGAATCCTTACCTAACCGGCGATATTTTGATGGGAGAATCTATACTTACAAATCGTCGTTTACTTCCACGACCGGAGGTTCCACGTCCAAGAATAGAGAAGACAACTCCTGTGCCTTCCAGATTCCTTTGTTATTGCGAACCATCTTTATCGGACGGGGACTGAATCCATACACCTTGATGAATACTTTCAGGTTGCCGGATGCCTCATCACCGCTGTATTTGGTGCGGCTGATAACAAAACGTATGGGCTCCGAATATGCGTATCCATTCTGTGGTGACGTCCCCTGGATATATGCTTTGGGCCAGTATTTTCTCTGGCGAAAACGATCAAGGTGGTAATTAAAATAACTTGGCAGGGGCTGCAATTCTTTGTATACATCTCCTTGGGTGAGGTTTTCTCTGTCCAGAGCCACCGTCATACACTTGAGTCCTTCATTTTCATCCTCCGCAAAAACGAGCATGGCAAGCACCATCATAGCTGCTCCACCCTCTGGCGTGCTTGCCAGTTTATTCCGAATATCCTCAAACTCTTTGACGTTTTTGGGTACTTTTTGTATTTCGATTGTTTTTGCCTGAGCAAATAACCCTTTGGCCACAACAACAACTAAGAGAATAGAAAATAATTTTTTCATGACTACTCCTTGCGGTATCCCGCAGGGATAGGGTATTCAAGCCGTACAGATATGCAAGTACATTTCCGTTTTTATATTTTTCAATGCACAGAGCAGGATATGCAAGGGTCATAGGCCCGCACCAGCATTTCGCACTGGCGGATCATCCGGTCTTCCGTGAAATCCTGGGCAACCATTTCCGCGACATAGGAGCGTAGATCATAATGGATATTCGCATTATTCTGGGTTGTGGGGATAACGCAGTTTGCCCGGCGAATAGTTCCTCTGGAATCAATTTCATAATCATGATAAAGGATTCCACGCGGAACCTCCACCGCTCCAATACCCACACCTTCCCGGGGAACAACCGGCTGGAGATAATCTTCCTGGCGGATTTTATTGTAATGTGCCAGATCATGGAAAAAATCCAAAAGTTCCTGGTAAACATGGACCACCTCCACCACCTGGGCAATATTATTCATAAATGGATTATGATTCACGGGAGACAAACCCAACCTTTGTGCAGTTTCTTTGGCGACTTTATTCAGGTGGGAATAATTATTATTCACTCTGGCCAGTGAGCCGGCGGCGAAGGATTCCCGGCTGAGCTTTGCGAATTTACTGGTGGAAAAATCCACCACATATTCATTGGTCAACTCCAGATAATCTTTTTCATTTTTGAGAACTCCGTCTGTGGAAACAACATTGCCTCCAATCCAGGGAAACGGGTCCAATCTGTCCTCCCCTCCCTTGAGAGAGACAAATTCCGTTTCTCTGATAAAACCCGGCATTTTAAGGGAGGCAAAGATATCCACCATTTTTTGGAGCTGTTCCTTCCCCTCTTCCAGCCGGGTAATCATAGCTTCAACTTCCATTCGCCGGGGAACCCGGGAAACCCCTCCCGGCTGCAGGGTGACAGGATGCGTAGTCCTCCCCGCTACCAGATCGCAGATATCATTGGCCAGCTTCTTAAAGAATAGTGCCAGACGCACCGTTTCCGGATTTTTGGCCAGGATGGGAATTACACTTTCTTCATTAAAAAAATCCGGAGCTACCAGAAAAAAAAGATGCAGGATGTGGCTTGTGATGGTCTCTCCGTGTTTGGCCGCCAGCCGGAGTTTCTGGGCAAGAGGAGGTGGTTCAAACCCAAAGGCTTTTTCCACCGCACGCACCGAAGCCAGTGCATGACCAATGGAACAGATTCCGCAGATTCGGGATGTCAACAGAGGAGCGGTTTCATAACTTTTTCCCACCAGCATAGCCTCAAAAAATCGGGGGGTTTCCACCACCATCCATCGGGCATCTTCCAGTTTCCCATCCCGCACGCGAATCATAATATCCCCATGGCCTTCCACCCGGGTGAGATGCTTGATATCTGCATTTACTGTTATCTTCATATATATCTCCTATTCCGTCGCATTCAGGGAATGAAGAGAATGGAATAAATTCAATTTTTCCATAATATCCTCATCCGTAAATCCCATCCGATAAAAAACATTTTTCAACTCCGGCCAGTTTGTCTCATCCGCCGGCCCCCGGCAGCCATAGCAGGGCAGTTTTCCACCCGGGCATGGAGCATCACAACCCGCACGGGTTACCGGTCCAAAGCACATCTTCCCCTCATCCAGAAGACAGTGATTCATGTTCCGTTTACATTCAATGCACACGGGATATTTTTCAAAATGAAACTCCGCCGATGTGACAAGATGTACCACAATCTTTTCCACTTCCTTTTTGGAAACCGGACAGCCGGGTATGGATAGATCCACCGGAATCACTTCGTGGATGGCCTTTACGGGCAGAGACTCTTTGGGCTGGTTTCCGTAAACGATGTAATTGTTCTCTGCTACGCTCCGCAAATTGGCCGATTTATTCACACCCCCAAATACCGCACAGGTACCCAGAGCCACCACGACGGAAGCTTGTGCCCGGATTTTCTCCAAGCGGTCAATCTGGTCCTGGCGGGAAGCCGAACCTTCAATAAACGCAATATCATAGTCCTGTCTGTGGCTGGAGGATATTTCCCGAAAATTGACAATCTCTACCAGGTTTAAAAAATCGGCCAGGGTTTCTTCTTTATTTGCCATTTGGAGCTGGCAACCCTCACAGCAGGTAAAATCAAAAAAGGCCACTTTGGGCTTTGCGGTTTCTATTCCAAGATACTGCATAATTTCTCCTTGTTAAATGGCTTCCTTCAGATTCATGACCGTCCAATAATCCATCACTGGACCGTCCACACAGGTAAAGGTGGAACCCACCATGCACCGGCAGCATTTTCCCATGCCACAGTGCATTCTCCGCTCCAAATCCACATACATTCTATTCATGGGGATTCCCTTTTCGCTTAAATCCGCACAAACATATTTAAACATCACAGGCGGGCCGCAGACCACAGCATAAGTATTCTGGACATCCATCTCCTTATCCTTGAGCAAATCTGTGATCATTCCGGTCTTGCCTGACCAGCCTGGAGACTTTTCTTCCGATATTATTTCAATTTCACAATCGTATATTTTTTCCCATTCTTTAAACTGGTATTCAAATAAAATCTGACTGGGGGTTTTCACTCCGTACAGGATGTAAATTTTTCCATATTGAGAGCGGTGTTCATTAATCCAGAAAATGGGGCCACGCAGAGGGACAATGCCCAATCCTCCGGCAATCAGCAAAATGTCCTTCCCGGTCATTTTCTCCATGGGGAAATGGGTGCCAAAGGGGCCCCGGATTCCCACCGTAGAGCCGATCTTCGCATTATGGAGAACCCCGGTCACCTTGCCGGCTTTCCGGATACATAGCTCAATCTGCCCCACAAAAGCTGTGGAAGCAGAGAGGGATATGGGAACTTCTCCAAATCCGGGAACTTCCACCATCACAAACTGGCCAGGAAGAAAATGGAATACCTTGGCCTCTTCCTCATGGATAAACTGGAGCCGGAACAGTTTTTCATGTTCGGTAAGAGCCACAATATTGGTTATTTGGACTTCATAGACCTTATCCGTTTTCATCAGCGATGCTTTTCTGTTGAAATCCGGCATCATATTCAAGGACGGAGTTAGATTAATATCTTCCACCGGTATTTTCATTTTTCCCTCCGCATTATATGTTCTTTGTTCAGATCCGCAATAATTTCCGCCGGATTGATCCCCACCGGACATGCGTCCCCGCAGCGGTTGCAGCCCACACATTTGGGCTCATCATAGCTTTCCACAAAACCCCGGTGCTGGTGGTAAAAGCGGTATTTTAACCTTTTTTCCGGATCCGGCCGAAAATTATGGCCACCGGCCACCTCCGCGAAATCGACCAGATTACAGGAATAGAGAGCTCTTTTTTTACTGGCGGTACGGAGCGATGGATCAATTTCTTCGGTCACGGTGTAACAATAACAGGTGGGACAAACCATAGCACAACTCCCGCAGCTCAGGCATAAAGAACCCCATTTTTTCCAGACATCGGATTCAAATTCCAGATCCATCAGATTGGAAAGATCACTGATATCCACTTTTGTTGTAAAAGATTCCCGGATTCTGGACTTAATCCTTTTATAATCTTCCTGATCTTCCTCTGTTACTTCCTGTATTTCAAAACCGGAAAGAATCTCCATCGCTTTGGATGAATTGATTTTCATAAAATATTTTTCCCCCATATCCGTGAGAAAAATATCAAAGCCATGGCTCACATTATCCGATCCCACTGACCGGCAGAAGCAATCCTCTAAGGCCTCATGATCCAGACCAATGATAAATGTATTTTTCCTTCTGGCAATATAATACGGATTGGGGAAATGCCCATGCATCAATACTTTGTCCAGCTTGAGCAGAGCATCCACATCGCAGGAGCGGGCACCAAAAATTACCCTGGGATGAATGGTATATTCAATCTGCTGGCTCCATTGGCTTTTGCTGAAGTCAAACCGGGACAGAGTTTCTTCATAGGGGATGAAAAAATTCTTTATGGATGAATAACTTTTTGTATAATTAAAGTCTATTTCATCATAATCCCAAACCTGGTCAAACTGGTAAACCGGTTTCTTATTTTTATCATAATCTTTAATGACCGGAGCAATCAGAGTATTATCCTTCATGACTTCTGTCAAAAACTTTTTGAAATCGTGCTTATACATGGTCTTGTATATCATAGTGATTCCTTATAAAAATAATAAAATTATAAATATTCTAATATTTTACCATTTATAATTTCTAATGCTTTTGTCAAGATTTTTCACAAACCCAGGAAAAATATTGACGCCCTGACGAAAAATTGTGCATTGCACCATAGTGAAGGTCATTAAGCGATACTCCAACCGCCGTATGTACGATGCAGAGACTTCCCGTACCATTAATCTGGATCAGGTGGCCTCCATCATTCGTTCCGGGGAAGATATCACCGTGATTGACCAGAATGGTCAGGATATAACCAGCCATGTGCTCAGCCAGACATTTCTGAAACTCCAGGACAGCACCAAAGAACCGCTTTTCAACTTCATCCTCAAGGCTTTGATCCGGGAAAGCAACCAGGATTTTATCTCGCTGGTCAAGAAGCTTATCTTCGCGGGCATCGGGATTACCTATCTCACCGGAGAAGAAAGAAGCAATATCATCAACCTGATCCTGAACAATGAAAGAAATCTGAATAAATCCGGAGCAGCTCTGGAAAAACTCAGCGTGACTGGCCAGTCAGAAGTGGAAAAGATTTGGGATGTTTTTGTAAAAAAACTGGATGATTTTTCCGGCCAAGTCAATACCACCATCCAGAGTACCATAGACACCATAGAAAAGCAGGAACATTTTTCCCGAATTGAAAAAAAAATTAAGGAACTTGCTTCCACAGTGGAAAAGATCAATAAATAAGATATTTCTTCCGAAGATTAATTTACAATGAAAAACCCTTTTTATCGGGGAGAAAAAAAGAATTATAAAAATGCCGGGGCGTTTTCGCAAAAGGTGGAACAATTAAAATCCTTTGCCACCATCCTTTCTCCGGTGGTAGCCTTTCTGGGAGTTATTCTCTTGTTTTTTTCCATACAGGATCCGGATAATATAAAAGAAATAGATAATCTTCTGGACCAGAAAAAATACCAGGAGGCATTCCTTCTTTCCCAATCCTCCCTGTCCACAAATCCCGGAAACATGGAAATCTTTTTTCGGACGGCTTATGCCGAATATTTTATGGAAGATTCCAAGGAAAATCCCCATCCCGTTTATTTCCAGCGTTTCCTCCGGAAAGATCTCATGAGTCTGCAATCCGGAATTCTGCTCCAGAAACTTCTGGCCGATGGGCGGGGAACCCGGGGATATTTTAATCTGTTCTGTGAATCCATGCGACGGGGAATTTTTGAGGATGCCCGGATGAAAAGTGTATTTTTGAGTGAATTTACGGATGGCAGGGATTTTTACATCCAGGACAGGTTCTGCCTGGAAATGGCCTTCCGTAAGCAGATCCCATTTCTGGCTCCCCATATATTCCATACCATACAATCCTGTCCAATTCTGGATACCCACGCAAAACCAATGGGAAATTTAGCAAGGGGCACCCTGGTATTGTTCCGCAATAATCCGGATGACCTCACCGCAAGAATACTGCTCCGCAGCGGAGAAACAGTATTTGTTGCAACCTCCTGCATAGCCCCCCACCATCAGCCTTAAGGAAGTGCCGTCGATTTTTTGGATCCCTCCCCTTCCGTCTTTCCCATAACACTCCAGGGGTTTTTTTCAATCTGTTTGGATAACCTCTCCAGAGATTCCGTGGTTTTTCTCACATTGGTCAGAATGACCGGGATTTCCACAGAAGAGGAATCCAGAATATGGTTCACCTTGACAATGGAGGAATTGAGATTCAGCAACAGCATTTTAACAGAATTTTTATTCACATCCGCCATATTGGAGAAAGAGGCTATCAATTCGCTCACATTGGCCACGGCGGAGGATATATGGTTAATCATCTCATCCAGATTGACAATATTTCCCGCATAAAGAGTATCCCCGTTCTGCAGAAGGTATTTTCTTTCCGTGGATGGAATAATCTCCATAATAGTATCCCCAATCACATTCTGGTTGGAAATATTCAGACGGGTTCCCCTGTATAGCTGCAGTCCGGGGTCCACTGAAATGATGGCCTTGAAATAAATATCATCCCCGTATATGGGAATAACATCCATTACTTCCCCCACGGTATAATTTTTCAACTTAACTGCGGTCCCCTTTTTCACCCCGCCCAATTTTTCCATACGTACCAGATAGGATACCCGGTTATCCAATAAATGGTATCCGAATAAAAACGTTATAGTACCAATGGCAAGGATCAGACCCACCACAACAAATAACCCGGTAAAAATATCATCTTTATTTACTTTCATCTTCTTCCTGCCTGAAATTCATGGGTCCGCTTAAAGGATGCCGGAGATACTGGTCCACATAGGCATTGGACGTGTACAGTGAATTTCCATCAAATACTATTTTTCCGTCATACAGCATCAAAAACCTATTTCCATATCCCGATACAACGGTCGGCATATAGGTGGATATTATAAATGATATATTATCTTTTACAATATCTTTTTCTGCAATTTCCAGAAAATGGGCAAGGGATAACGGGCAGTGCCCATCGAACGCATTATCCGCCAGAATCAATGCGGGTTTCATAATGAGAGCCCGTGCAAAAACCACCCTGAGGATTTCGCTGGCAATCAGTTTCTGCGGACGATCATTTTCTCTTTTCTTCAAGCCATACTGGCGGATCAGACTGTCCGCTTTTTCCTGCATTTCCTCTTCCAACATCCGGGTGTGATAGCGTAAGGGCAGAAGGATATTCTCTCTCACAGAGAGATTATTGATCAGCCCGGAACGTCCGGTCACATAACCAATATTTTTTCTGAATTCTTCCAGTTCTTCCTTTCCAGCTTCGGAAACAGACCGATTGGCCAGTATGACATTGCCGGTGTCCGGTTTTATTTTTCCGGTAATTAATGGGAGGATAAAATCCTTTCCGCTTTTTTCCGGTCCAAAGATTACCAGGTTTTTTCCGCTTTCCAGATCAAAGGAGATATCCTCCACCTTTTCCATTTTTGTTTCATCGTTGTAGGAAACTCCGGTCAGACTCAGAATAATCCCATCATTTATATTTTTATCCATCATTTTATCCATAAACGGGGCAGACCCAATGCCAGGATGGGGAGTAATTCCAGACGCCCCAACAGCATATAGAAAGATAAAATCCATTTGGCGTAATCCGGCAGAGCGGAATAATTCTGGGACGGCCCCACTTCCCCAAATCCAGGGCCAATATTGCTGATGCAAGCCACCACCACTGAGGCAATTGTCTCAAAATTTTTCCCTGTGAGAGAAAGAAGAATAATCCCCAGGATATAAAGCAGAATATAAATAATCACAAAAGAATTAATGGACTCCACAGTTTCTCTGGGAATCCTCATTTCCCCAAAACGAATAGTATACACCCTGGATGGATGGACAATCTGCCCAATCTGCCGAATGGCTTCTCTGGTCAGGGTCATCACCCGGATAACCTTAATACCTCCGGCGGTGGAACCCGCTGACCCGCCTATAAACATTAAAAAGAGAAGAATAAATTTGGAAAAAGTTGGCCATTTATCAAAGTCTTCCGTGCCATATCCGGTGGTGGAAACAATGCTCAATGTGGCAAAAGAGGAATGCCGGATTATCTCCCCCAAGGAATTATAAATTTTATTTGCATATAAATCCAAAGCTATTGACAGTATGGCAAATGTAACAATGGAAAAATAAAAGCGGAATTCATAGTTTTCCCAATATGCCCGGAAATTTCCTTTCAGTCCCTCATAATGAAGGGCAAAATTACCGCCGGCAATAAACATGAACAGGATAATCACCACTTCATAGTACAGAGCCATGGGATGGTGAACCTTCGCGTAATGGCCAATGGAAGCATTCAGAGGAGAAAATCCCCCTGTGCCCATTGTACCAAAAGTATGGGTGGCGGATTCAAAAATATTCATTCCCCCTAAAAACAGAAGAAGAAATAATACAATGGTAAGAATTGTATATACATAGTATAAAATCCTGGCGGTTTCTCCAATCCGGGGGACAATCTTATCTGTGGAAGGACCGGGTGCTTCCGCAGAAAACAATTCCGTCCCTCCCCGCCCCAATGCCGGTAAGATGGCGACAGAAAGAACAACAATTCCCATCCCTCCCAACCAGTGGGTGAATGATCTCCATAGAAGAGTGGTATGTCCCAGAACTTCAATATTGGACAAAATGGAAGCTCCGGTAGTGGTAAATCCGCTCATGCTTTCAAAATACGCATCCGTGAAGGATGGAATATCTCCGGATATATATAGCGGGAGGGCTCCAAAGAAGGCAAGGATGATCCACCCCAGCCCGGATGTGGCAAACGCCTCCCGGAATGTGATATTTTGTTTTTCCACTTTTCCGGCAGCCAATATCAGAAAAAAACCCACGAAGGCGGCAATAACGCCTGGGGTAAGGAAGAAAACACCCTGGTTTTCCAAAGGATAAATAATATATCCAACGAAAGCAAATACAAAAAAGAACCCGGACAATAAAAAAATAAGCCTTCCCAGAATGGATGTAAGTATCGCGTAGTTCATAGTTAAAATATATCGTTTATTTTATCAATCAGGTTTCGCCTGGCAAAAATAATAATATGGTCATTGGCTTCCAGAACAGTGTTGCCTTTTGCGGGTACCATCTCTCCATTTCTAAATATTCCCACAATAATTGATTCCCGTGGCAATTCACACTCAGAGATAGGCTTACCCAGAGCCCGCCCGTTTTCCTGGAGAATGAATTCCATCAATTCAATATCATCCCCAATAGCGGAAATAACATCAAATACATTGTAATGGAAAATACGCAGTAATTTCTCCACCAGAAGATGTTTGGGAACAATGGCTGCATCCACCGCCAGATACGGCATCAACTGGACAAATTGGGTGTCCTGGATAATGGCAATGGTTCGGGCTCCGGTTTTTTCCTTTACCATCAGGCTGCTCAGAATATTATTTTTCTCATCATTGGAAGCAGCAATAAAAATACAGTTTTCATCCAAACCCTCATCTTTCAGGATATCCATCCGGTCAAAATCAATGTTTAAAACCTGGATTTTTTCCCGGTAATAATCCGTAATATAATATGATCTTCGTTTATCTTTTATCAGAAGGTACACTGTTTTCCCAGAATATTTCTCAACCAGGCGTTCTGCCAGCCGCTCAGAAAAAATACCCCCGCCCAGAATAAAAATATGTTTGAAACTTTTTTTTATTTCCGGGTCAAAGATTTCCCCCACCCCATCAAAGGAATCTTTTTTACCACTGATGTACAGCAGATCTCCCGTTTTTATCACGTAGTCACCACGGGGAATCACTGTTTTGTCGATGGTCCTTTCCACTTCCACCCGATCACCCCGGAACAGGGAAAAAAAACCGGGCTTTTTCTCCTCGACAACCATATTCGTGGTCACTGCCGCCACCAGAAGATCTTCAAATTTTTTCACATGCTGCAACCCCACCAGCCGTTTTCCGGAGAGGAGAGAATTTTCTTTTACTCTGTACACATTTATCTGGAGCCTTCCCTCATGGAGAGGAATGGTATCGATTGTCCCCGGATTCTCAATTAAGTTTTCAATTTCCCTGGTGGCAATAGCTGTCTGGTTAAATAAAAGGTCAATCCCATTGTCTTTCCAGTAATTTTTACTGATGGGAGAATCTTCGTATTCCCGGTAAAAACTCCTGTATACTCTGGCTATAGTGGTGGGGCAGCCATGGGCTCGGGCCATCTGGCAGGCCAGAATATTAACCTCATCATAGTTGGTCACGGCAATGAGCATATCATCGCGAGTAAACTGCAATTTGGAAAGAAGAGACGGATCGCAGCCATGGCCATGGATAAAGGAGGCATCCACACTTTTCGCCTGTTCCCGGATGGTCTCATCTTCATCCACTAATATCACATTAAAACCCTCATCACTCAGTCTGCCAACCAGATACATCCCAATCTGGCCTGCTCCGATGACAATGATTCTCTTGGGGGGAGAGTTTCTGATCTTATTGCCAGAGTCCATAGCCTATTGAACATGCCTCCGCTGTAATTCCCGGGAAACATCTTCCCATGTTATCCCAATTTCAGCAAAAGCCACGGTCAAATGGTAAATAAGATCGGCCGCTTCCGACACTGCCCGATTTTGTGAGTCCGGATAATTATTTTCCCGCAAATTTTTCGCATCCAGAATAAATTCCACACTTTCTTCACCCACCTTCTGGAGAATTTTATCCACCCCTTTCTGAAAAAGCCGGGTAGTGTACGAGCCTTCCGGCATTTCCCGTTTTCTCTGGTGAATGATTTTTTCCAGAGTGATAACAAACAAGTCATCCATAATCCATTGGCTTATTAAATCACATATTGTCTATCCATTATCATTGTTCTCCCGCATTATATTCAGAAGAATACCAAACATGGCACAATACACCAGAAGAGATGTCCCCCCATAGCTCATGAAGGGCATATTGATTCCCGTGGTGGGCACCAGTCCCATGGTAACGGCAATATTGATGGTTACCTGAAAAGCAAAAATCAAAATGATACCGCTACCCAGGAGCCGCCCAAAATTCTCTTCTATGGACGATATCAAATACAAGGAGTAGAGAATAATTCCCAGATAGGCTGCATAAAGAATAAAAATTCCGGCAAATCCCAGGTCTTCCGCAACCACAGACAGGATAAAATCGGTATGGCGGGCGGACAGATTATGCCGGCGGATTCCCTCTCCCAATCCCTGCCCGAATACACCTCCGGCCTCAAAAGACTGGAAAGAGGCAATCAACTGGTATGCTCCTTCATAGCGATAACGGATGGGATCAATAAACGCTTTAATTCTATCCCAACGGTAGGGGACCTGCACCACTCCATAATAAATAACGGGAAAAGAGGTTATGATTGTTAAAAAAATATAAACCAGTGGGAAGTCTGTTAAAAAAAGCAAAGCCAGAATAACAATGCCAAAATGGAAAGCGGTACTGAAATCCGGTTCCAAAAAAATTAGTCCAACAGGAAGCATCGCTAACAGAAAAGTCAAGGCGGTTCGTTTAATCCCCTGAAAATTATTGTTAGAATACAGCCGTGTCAGAAGCACAACAACGGCAAAACGGGCCAGATCGGAAGGCTGTATGGAAATTATCCCCAGATTAATCCATCGGCTGGCCCCGCCCGCTTTTTTTCCCAACCCCGGAACAAAAACCAGAGTAAGCAGAAGAATCGAGATCATATAAATGGGCCAGGCAAACTCCTTCCATTTCATATAATGAACTCTGCTCAGAAAAAAAAGAAGCCCCAAACCCATCAAAGCAAACAATGCCTGTTTTTTCAGATAATAATACGGATCCCCAAATTCCTGTCTGGCCAGAAAGGAAGAGGATGCAAGGAGAACATTCAATCCCAAAAACAGAAGGAATATAATGAAACCGAATAAAATATAATTACTCTTTTTTTCGGAATGCAATCTATCTGCAATATAATCCATTTTTGCCTTCAGAACCCGCCCGCACTTTTCAGCTTGATTTCCTTTTCGGCCAGAAAAAGTGCTTGGAATAAATCATCCATATTCCCCGCCAATATTCCATCCAAATTATGGGAAGTAAAATGAATTCGGTGGTCAGTGAGCCGATTCTGGGGGAAATTATAGGTACGTATCTTTTCAGACCGGTCACCGGAACCAATCTGCATTTTCTTTTCTGCGGACATTTTCTCATGGGATTCCTCTTTGATTTTTTCCTGTAAACGGGCATTCAGTATCCGCAAAGCCTTTGCCTTATTTTTATGCTGGGATTTTTCATCCTGGCAGGAAACGACCAGACCAGTCGGGATATGCGTTACCCGGACAGCAGAATCCGTTGTGTTCACAGACTGACCACCCGGACCGGAGGAGCGGTAGACATCAATCCGGAGTTCATTGGGTTCAATAACCATCTCTTGTTCATCCGCCTCCGGAACCACCGCAACGGTGACAGCGGAAGTATGGATTCTTCCTCCGGATTCTGTCTCCGGTATCCTCTGCACCCGATGAGTGCCTTTTTCAAAATGAAAATAATTATAGGCCTGCTCCCCCTTAACCAGAAACACGACCTCTTTAAAACCTTTTAAACCCGTCTCCTGGATGTCCATCACTTCATAGGGAATTTTATTGCTCTCCATAAACCGTGTATACATTTTGTATAAATCCGCCGCAAAAAGAGCTGCTTCTTCTCCACCGGTTCCTGCCCGGATTTCTACAAAAACATTTTTTCCGGAATCCGGATCCTGGGGAAGCATCAGGATTTTTATATCTTCTTCCAGATGTTCCATGCTCTGCTCCAGATGATCAATTTCTTCTAAAAGCATATTTTTCAGTTCGGAGTCCTTTTCCAGAGATATCTGGTCTTTGAGTGCTTTTTTTTGCTTTGCACTTTCCTGGATTTCGCGTATCTTCTCCACTAATGGCTGCAATTGGTTTCGTTTGCGGGAAAGTTCAATCATCCGGTTGTTATCCCGCGATGTCTCCGGCATGGATAATTCGCTCACAATCTCATCATAAGCATTCAGAATTTCATCGTATCTGCGCTCATCCTCGTGCATTGGGCAATCTTAAGATAGGAAACGGGCAATCAATTCTTTTGCTACAGCCGGAAGAAGTCCACCGCTTTTTTCAGTTCCTTTGCTTTCTCAACCAAAGTCATGGCGGTGGCGGAAAGCTCTTCTGATGCGGAGGCAGTAGTCCGGGTGGTGGTGTTCAATTGTTCCATCCCGATATTGACCTCACTGACACCATGAAGCTGCTCCCGGGAAGACGTTTTAATGGCCTCCACATTTACCGCCGTATCCCCGGAGGCAGGAATAATGGCCATGATATCATTCCCAGTGGTTTCCGCCACGGACACACTGGAATGGGCCAGCTCGCTGATTTCTTTGGAGGCATGGGAAGCCTCATCGGCCAGTTTATTGATCTCATTGGCCACCACGGCAAACCCCTTCCCCATTTCTCCGGAACGGGCAGCTTCTATGGTAGCGTTCAGAGCCAGAAGATTGGTCTGCTCGGCTATGCTTTTAATAATGCCGATTTTTTCTGAAATTTTCAGAAGAGCATCCAGAGATCGTTTCACGGATTCCCCTCCGGCTTTTGCCAGATTGGAAGACCGTGCAGCCAGGGCATTGGTTTCGTTTGCTTTATCCAGATTGGATGAAATATTTTCCTCAATGTTAGATAAAGTGGCAGAAATCTCCTCCACACTGGCCGCCTGTTCGGAAGCACTCTGGGAAAGTCTCTGGCTGGTGGCCTCAATTTCCGATGAGAAGGACAACACCTCTTCCGTATTTTTTATTATGGAAGAAATAGTGTCCTTCAATATTTCCGCCGTTTTCAAGATTTTATTCACAATTTTTCCGATTTCATCATCATTGAATTGGACATCCAGAGTAAAAGACAAATCTCCGGAAGATATTGAATCGGCCACTTCCACGGCATGAGCCAGAGGCCGAAAGATCATTTTACGAAAAACAAACCGGATAATCAGAAAAACAAAAAGGACGGAGATTATTAACAAAACCGGAATCAATACCAGAAGCAGATTCATTTCCCGCTGCCCATCAGAAAAATCCCGGAAAAAAATCCCATAACCAATGATCTTTTTTTCATAATCCTCTATTGGGAAAATGGAAATAAAATAATTTTCCACAATAGTATGGTTTACCCCGGAATTAAATAAATTGGCCTCTAATTTTTCCGCAATATTCAGAAATAATTCCCTATTCGTGGAGGACACAAAAACCATATTTCCCAAAACTGGATTTTTTTCCGGATTCCGCAGTTGATCCGCTACGGAAAGAAATTCCTTTCTCATAACCACACTCAGAGTTTCTTTTTCTGAATACTGGATTTTTTGGAAAATTCCATCAAAAGAACCCAACACTTCCACCGTGCCGATTATCTTATTCCCATCCACGATGGGGCATATCCCACGGATGGCAAATCCATCATTGCCTATTTCAATGCCCTTGATATCCCTCATCTTTCCGGAAGTAATATCCAGGATGGTCTGGCGAAATCCACGCAAATCATCGGAAATATCCATCCATTTCCCATTTTTTCTGATCTGCTTATCCCGCCACAGACGCACCAGGCTTCGGGCCGGGGGCAGATGAAAATGAAGATTCAGCTTCTCCCCTTCCGAAGCCTCAAACTCATCCATATTTTTTTTCAGTGACTTCCGGAGCATCTCCCGGGCAGCCTGGGATTGGGGAGAGTTTTCATCATTAATATTTCCGGAATACGCCATTTTATACGCCGGAAGAACCGATCTTTCTGTGGAATAAAACAATGCCTGAAGATAACTGGAGTGTGCAGTCTGCTGGATAAAATGACGGATTTCTTCAATTTTGAGATTATTCAAAGCCTTTGCTTCATTGTCCAATCGTTTACCAATATGAATGAGAAGGAAAAAAGCGAACAAGGTAAACATGACCAAACTCAGGACAATCACAAAAACAAGGATTTTAATTTCAATGGATTTATTAAATAGTTTTTTCATTCTTGGCGATTTCCGTTCGACGGAATATAATGGCCATTCAATTGATAAAGCAAATTTTAATAAAATCAGGAGAATAGTGAAAATAAATTGACACCTTGTGCGGAAAAAATAATCGTATGAACGATGGAGATAAAAACAAGGGATCTGGGACAGCATAAGGTTCTCATTGTAACGGGAGACATTGATTTATATAATGTGGGTCAACTGAAAAAAGCCATTTTTAACCTGCTGGATGAAGAAGATATTGAGTCTCTGGTTGTGGACATGAGTGGTATTAATTACATGGACTCCTCCGGGGTGGGGGCTCTGGTGGCTGGACAGAAAAAAGTAAAATCCCAAGGCGGAAAATTCGCCCTGCTGAGTATCAGAGAAGACGTACTCAATATTCTGAAACTGGCCACTCTGGACCAGTTTTTTACCATATACGAAAACGAAACGGATATTAAATAACCATTGACCGGTCATAAAATCACAGTTCAAAACATAGCCCTTGTTTTTGGCGGGGTTTCCGGAGAGCATGAGGTTTCTCTGGTGTCTGCCAGGTTTCTGGCAGAAAATATTATAAAGAATCATTATCAAGTCTATTATCTGTACATTGATAAATCCGGTGTCTGGCACCATGTAGCCACAATACCGGAAAGCCCGGAGGCAGCAGAAAAAAATCCGGTCTCTCTGAACCTGGCCGATGGGAGCATTACGGACGGAAAGAAGTTCACCTTTACACCGGACTTTTTTTTCCCGGCCATCCATGGAACCAACGGCGAAGACGGAACCCTGCAAGGACTTCTGGAAATTCTGGATAAACCATACGCAGGAAATGGGGTCTTTGCGTCCGCTGCCTGCATGGACAAGGGACACTTTCATCGGTTAATGGTGAATCAAGAAATTCCCCAAGTGGCTTATGCCATTCTGGACAAAAATAATCAGAATAAATATATCCTTCCCGATTTTCCCTTCCCCTGGTTTGTAAAGCCAGCCAATATGGGTAGCTCCGTGGGAGTTCATAAAATAAAAAACCCGGAAGAAGCTCTCCCCAAAATTCTGGATGCCTTCCAGTATGATGACCATTTGGTCATTGAGAGGGGGTATCGCGTCCGGGAGATTGAGTTTTCCATATTGGGAAATTATCCGGAGTACCGTGTTTCCATTGCCGGTGAAATTATCCCATCCCATGAGTTTTACTCCTACGAAGCCAAATACAAAGATCCAGGCGGGGCAAAGCTGGTTGTCCCCGCTCCCCTGTCCCCGGAAATCCTTCGGGCGATGCAGGACACAGCCAAGGACGCATTCCGGGCTGTCCGGGGCGATGGTTTTGCACGGGTGGATTTTTTTATCGATGCGGACACAGGGGATTATTATTTGAATGAAATTAATACTATCCCCGGTTTTACTCCCATCAGTATGTTCCCGCAACTGTGGAACCATTCCGGATTGAAACCGGAGGATCTGGTGAACGACATCATTCTGCTGGGAATTCAAAAATGGGAACAGAAAAAAAACCTGAAAACAGATTTTCAGAATTAAAGTATACCCTGTCGTACCATTATTACCCATCGGCCAAAGAAAGTCATAAAGAAGGTCATTTTGATCTGTTTTTCTATCTGGATTCCTGGGATAACCTGCTCCACTACAAAGCCCCCACTGACCACTACCGGACGCTTATCCGATTCTGGAAGGGAAAACCCCACCGGGGGGTGTACCGGGATTACTCCGGTCCAATCTCTGGGCAGAGAGGACGGATCCGGGTGCTGCAAAAGGGCATTCTATCCTTTCCTGAAGAATTCCCTGAGGACTTTGCGGCATCCATTACACCGGACGGTATCCGGATTCTTTGGGAAAAACCACAAATGGCTTTACCGAATTAAACCATAATACAGGATGGAATTATGAAAAATCTCATCCAGAAAATCCGCATGATTCCGCTTACCATCCGGATTAAACTGATGGTAATTATCAGTATTCTTGTCTTTATCTCCCTGGGGACACTCACGTTTATATCCACCAGCATCTTTGAAGAAGATATGGAAAACATTATCAAACTGATGAACTCCAGAACATCCACGTTATTATCAGAAAAAATCCTCTCCGATATGGAAGAGCGGAAAAAAAGCGTTTTCTGGATGGACACCCTCCAGAAATCTCCCGCGTCCGGAAGTCCGGAAATCCGTCAACTGATTCGTAAAGCCTTCCAGGAGTTGCCTTCCACTGTAATTCAGTTTTCCTGCCGGTATGCAAACGCAAAATGCACTCTGGGTTATTCCATGGAAAACAAGGAAAAAGTGGATGAGCTGGAAATAAATTCCACCGATTTAATCCGCACGGTAATGCAAAAATATCTGTCCCAAAACCTGAATGGCCAGATACTGGTGAAGAATATTTCCCCGGATTATAAAAAACCTCTCATGATCATTGGCTTTCCTGTGGTTAAAAACAATACGCTGTCCGGGCTTCTGGTATCCGTAGTGGATGTCACCCACTTTTTGTCCATGTTTGATATCCGGAAAGGGCAAACCGGCAAGAAAAATATTTACGATTCTTTTATGGTGGATCCACAGGGACAGATTTTAATCCATCCTCTGGAGAGTTATATTCTTTCACGGAAAAGCTTTGATTCCCATCCGGCTGTTCGCAAAATGTTTACCTCTCAAACCAGGAATGGTTTAATCCGGTTTGAATATGAAAATGAAGATTTTTTTGGAGCCTATGCCAAATTGTCCGGTTATAATCTGGGAGTTATCACCACCATCAAGGCGGACAAAGCTCTGGAGGGAGTGCAGATCGCCGTTATCCGCTCCATTCTGGTCTCCCTCCTTATCATGGCTTCTGCCATCCTATTTGTGTATTATTTCTCCAAAACCATATCCGAACCCATCCGCAATCTGCTTTCTGCCACCCGGGAAATTGAAAAAGGGAATTTTACCTACCGGGTAGAAACAGTCACCGCCGATGAAATTGGAGATTTGACGGATTCCTTTAACCACATGTCCCACGGCCTTTTGGAACGGGAACGGCTAAAAGGGGCCTTTGACCGATTTGTGAACAAAGATATTGCGGATGCCGTTCTGGCGGGAAACCTCCGGCTGGGAGGTGAAAGAAAAAAAGTGACCATTTTCTTTTCTGACATCCGGTCATTCACCGCCATCTCAGAAAAAATGGAACCGGAACAGGTGGTGGAATTTCTGAATCAGTATATGACCATGATGGTGGGTATCATACACCGCCACAACGGAACGGTGGATAAATTTATCGGGGATGCAATTATGGCGGTCTGGGGAGCATCGGAGGATGATGTGAGCAATTGCCTGGATGCCGCTCTGGAAATGCGCTATGCCCTGATTGATTATAACAAGAACAGAACCAGGAGCCAGCCGGAAATTAAAATTGGGGCAGGGATTAACACCGGTAATGTGCTGGCCGGACAGATTGGCTCTGAAGACCGTCTGGAATATACCGTCATTGGGGATGCGGTGAACCTGGCATCCCGTATTGAGATGCTAAATAAACCTTTTGGCACCGATGTTCTGATTTCAGAAAATACTTATAACGAAGTGAAAGGTAAATTCAAATGCATCTCCATGGAATCCATCACGGTAAAAGGAAAATCCAAACCCCAGAAGGTATTCTGTGTTCTGGGACGGGAGGGAGACACCAGAACACCGGGAAGTCTGGCCGCATTACGAAAACTGGCCGATATTAAAAAACCGGAAGGAAAAATTTCCACAGAAGAAGAAAAGAAATATGAAACTGTCAAAAAATGATATTATTTTCACCGGAATCTCGCTGGTAGTCATTTTTACGTTGGTATTTTTGCTCTATGATAATATCAACTACCGCCAGCGGTCTTCCGCAGACGCCCAAGCCATTGGGACCGTTATCTATAAACACCACCGGGCGAAAAGAAAATTTATGGACAGATTTATTTGGGAAAAGGTATCCCTCCTGACCCCGGTTTATCTGTTTGACTCCGTTATGACATTGCAGGAATCTTACACCATCATCCGCCTCTCCAGCGGAGCCCAGATTGCACTGGATCCGGAGACCCTTGTGGAAATTGATTTCATTGATGATAAAGTGGGTTTTAATCTGGAACGAGGTGGATTCCTGTCCCAGAATTCGGGAGCGGAATTAACCATCCGGACGAAAGACAATACAAAAATAATCTTAGACAAGGGAGAATCCCGGATTTCCCAGGGAAACGGAGAAATGATGATTGCCGTCCAGAAAGGGAAAGCTTCTGTTATGCAGAATAACCAGAAAATCCACACGGTGGACCAAAACGAAATCCTGATGAAAAATAAAGAGGGTGGCTGGTCATCCCAAAAATTCAGCTATTCGCTGAAATCACCGGAAAATAATGGAGTACACTACCTGCCGGAAGACCAGGGAAAAAAGGAAGTCCGTTTCTCCTGGACAGGCAACCCCCGCTATCTGTTAGTTTCTTCCCATCCTTTCATGAAATCCCCCAAAGTCCATTGGGTGAAAAACCAATCACAGATCACCCTGAATCTTCCGCCCGGAGTCTGGTACTGGAGTACATCTTCAGAAAATTCTTATAAAATTGATCCAAAAATAAAGATTTCCCCCATCGGCTCATTCATCATAAAAAAAGAGAAAAAAATTGAAGTGTTCCAACCAGCCAACAACACCGTCTTTGTCCAGTCCGGGAAAGGAAAGAAAGTTTCCTTTTCCTGGAAAAATACGGATGATGTGGAAATCTATCACTTTGTGCTTTCCCGAAATCCGGACTTTTCCAATCCGATATACCAGACGGATACCAGCAATACATCCCTGGTTCTGTCTGATCTTCCCGAAGGGAGATATTACTGGAGAGCGTCGGAAAAAAAACGGAATTCCCCCGTAGCAAAGGATACCGCATCCAGCTCCAGTCACAGTTATTCTTTTAAAATACGCAGATCCGAATCAGGGGAAAAAGACGGCCAGATAATCAATGCAAGCCCATTGGAAGCAGAAAAGATGGGAAAAGAAGATAAAACGGAGAAAAACAAGGTGGAGCTCCTGTATCCACCCAAAGAAAAACCCCTGTTCTCCGCAGAAAGTGTTTCCTTCCGGTGGGTAAAAAATCCCAAAGCGGTTTTGTATTCCGTAACCATAAAAAATGATCGCGGCAAAACCATACAAAATATTAAAACCAGAAAAAATTACATCCAAGATTACCGTATTCCGCAGCCTTTGAGGGGGAATAAAAAAATAACGGTGGTGATTGAAGCAAAAGATAAAACAGGAAAAACCATTTCCACTTCCCACAGACAGTATACCATCCTCACCCTGCAGCCACCGTCAGAAAAAAGTATTAGGGTATCTCTGCGGAAACCAAAATGAAGCGGTTACGGAGAATGGGTATAAGTGGCAGAGTTTCCCAGAGAATCCGTTGCCCGGATAATGACCACTGCCTCTTTGGATAGCGGAATCGGGATTTTTCCTGGGGCGTAAATTGTTTTGATAACCCGGGCATTCCCATCCCGGATGTCCCCAGTGAGCGAGGAAGAATAATCCTCAATATACACCACGATCCCTTCCGCCTGGATCTCCGTACGGATACGCGGAGGCAGGGTATCAACATAAAGAACGGTCTCCGTGAGGGCACCTTTATTCCCGTATTCATCTATGGAATAATACCGCAGCAGAAATTCCCCTTCCACATTTATAAATAAATTCTGGGAAAGGGTTGGCGTGGACAGCTCTTTGAATGAATTTGTGCCTGCCGATTTTTTGGGACAAAAGCAATAATAAATTGTATTTGATTTGGAAATGGAGGATTTTGCTTCCAGCCGGATTACCGTATTGGCCATCACCCAGAAGCCGTTCCTATAGGCAAATTTTGGCAGGATGTAAAGATTTGTTTTGGGGAGCATATACTGCCGGTACCGAGGATCAGACACCTTATCCAGCGGATTATCTTTTTTATAGACTTCCTCCGGTGGTTTTTTTTTCACCGGTTTCTTTTTTATCTCCGGAGGACGAGGTGGTTCCGGTAATGGTATTGAAGCGGACCATTTACTGTATGTCATCCCTTTTTCATTATTGCTCACCGAACGTATTTTTACCAGTTCATAGCCTTCGGTTATGGGTATAACGATAGATTCCTCATTGGCGATTATAATCAGGGGCTCCTTATCCGGATTCCGGGAATGCACCATGATTTCATAATAGTCCGCATGGGGTACTTTTTCCCATTGGATATAATAGCTGGATTTTTCCTGAGCAGTCAAAAAAACCACAGAACAGGAAAAAAGAATTCCCAATAGAAGAAAGCTAAATTTCGCCATTCGGTTTTTAATGTAAACTCTTTTTTCCATTCGTGGTTTCACTCGTCCTGATTATTCTCCCGGATTGATCCTTTTGGCTCTGACCTCTACGGTGGCACGAGATGTCCGCAAATGTCCGGCGGCCACCACCCGGTTCTGTCCCCTCTCGCTTAGTGCATAGACAATAAAAGCATCCACAAGCGGATTATTGGGGCGATACACCAATTTTAACGGACGGGACAGTTTATAACTGCCGTCATGGACACTCTTTACGGATGGAGTAATAAACGGTTCCCCTTCCTTTCTGGCATAAGAGACCACGTTGATTTTCATCTTTTTTTCATCCATTCCGGCACATACCATACCCATAAAACCAATACCACCCAAATTTATTTGAACCAAATCGGATACATTTTTATTATCCCTGGCAACCAGAGAATAGGATGCATATTCCAGATTTTTATTCTCTTCAAATACTTTTTCCCCGGCATCCAGCTTTCTCAATATGTGGTTTTTCATAAACAGGGCAGTGCCGGAATTATCATTTCTGATAATGGGAATCACCTTTAAATCCGGCCCACCAATTTCCCTATAATTTTTTATCTTCCCGGAGAACAATCCGGACAACTGCTCCAGAGTCACCTTATCTAAGTTGTTTTTCTGGTGTACCACAATCGCAATCCCGTCATAGGCAATGGGCACATCCTCAAAATCCGGATTAGCCAAGTTTTCCAGTATGGTTCCTTCTATGTCATTGGACGTCATGGCAATATCCAGTTTCCCTTCCGATAGCAGGGATATCCCCAAACGAGAGCCACCACCACGGACATCCAGTTTCACTCCATTCTGCATCCTTGCATAGTCATCAGCCAAAATTTCCATTAGCGGCTGCATAGTTGTGGATCCTGCAATCTGTATCTGCTGTGTTTTTCCGCATGCGGAAAAAAACAATAGAAAGGCCATTCCCAACCCCGCCATTTTTAATTGTCTCATACTCCCCCCTTTTAGAAATAAATCTTTGATATAATTGAAAACCCGGAATAAGCGTCAATTTCTATTTATCAGCGGGCCAGTCGCACATCGACCAGTAAATCCCATAATGGTGCGTCCCCATTCTTAATGGCTTCTTTGAGGCGGGGAATGAAGGAATGGAATCCCGCAGAGATGTAGACAATGTCTTTTTCCGGATTATCCAGAATAATATTGGAGATATAGGGATCTTTGGGATTGTAAAAAATGGCCGATTGGTCTGAACTCATCTGTAGCCATATCCGATTGAGCAAATCCAGGGCAATTTTTTTTCTCTCTGCACCAATGGAAAAAATCACCCGGCATTTCTGGTCTCCGGAACGGTCACACTGTGGCTCTTTCAGATCTGCAATCTTTTTGCGGAACTCATTCAATTGATTCCTGCTCAAGGTCTCCGGATAAACAGATCTATAATATTCTGCGTTGAAATTAATCCTGTTTTTTGGGGATGCAGGATCCATGAACACATGGACAACACGATCCTCCGCAAATAGGCCCCACCCCATTATCATTAAAATCAGAATGATGATAATCCATTTATTCCTTCCATTCATTGTTGTTTATCCGAATTGAGCCTTAAAAACTCAAGCACTTTTCTGGTTTTGCATGCACAACGGGCAAAACACAACTCCCGTCTTTGGCTTATTTAATCTGCATTTTCCCGGCCATAACTAACCCACGAAGAGACTGCCAACCGAAAAAGGGAAAAGATAATTTCCCATATCTTTTCCCATCAGTTTTCACTTATTATGCACTATGTCCTCTACCTCATCCAGCAAGGTTAACACAGAGTCGGAACTGTCTTCAAATACTTTCATCATTTCCGGTATTTTTGTTTTGTCATTGGATTCCTGCAAGGCCACAATTTCTTTTATCTTTGTGTGCATAATTTCATGGACATTTTCCAGTTGCTTGAACTGGGCAATCCCGGAATACTGATTCCCTTCCCCATACATCCATTTCCCCAGATCACATTCCCGGTGGGAAACAATCTGGCCTTTATCAATGGTGGATTCTCCCCGTAAAAATCCCCGCAGAGCCAGCCTCCAAGAAATGTGTGCCAGCTTGATGGGCAGAAAATCAAAGGATTCCTTATACAGGCGTTTATCTGTTTTAAAGAATACTATATCTCCCTGAATATACTCTGATTGACCGGAGACTTCTTCTGCGGTTGCAGCCAGCTCTTCGGATGCGGATGCGGACTGCTGGGTAACGGTATCCAGATCCCCCATGGAAGTTTCAATGGTGGACACGCTTTCGCTCTGGAGCTGGCTGGCTGTGGCAATTTCCCGGACAAGCTGGGAGGTTTTCTGGATACTGGGTACCAGCATATCCAGAAGATTTCCGGATTCCTCCGCTATCTTCACACTGTTTCCGGCCAGCCCACCAATTTCCTGGGCGGCTTTCTGGGAACGCTCGGCCAGCTTCCGTACTTCCGTGGCCACCACGGCAAAGCCTTTCCCATGCTCTCCGGCCCGTGCCGCTTCAATGGCCGCATTCAGAGCCAGCAGATTGGTCTGGTAGGCGATCTCTTCAATGATGGTGATTTTTTCTGCGATTTCCTTCATGGCGGATACGGTTTTATGGACTGCCTTGCCACCCTCGCCCGCTTCCTGGGCGGCTTTCATGGCCATTTCTTCCGTGATCCGTGAGTTATCCGTATTTAAGCGGATGGCCCCGGAAATATTTTCAAGGGATACCCGTGCATTGTCCACTGTGGATGACTGTTTGCTCGCTCCCTGGGCAATACTCTGGGCAGTGGAGCTCAATTCCTGGGAAGCACTTACCAGAGACTGGATATTGCGGGAAATATTTTTCATGATCTCCAGCAGTTTTTCCGATGTCTGGTTGGTCGCGTTCTGGATTTCCTCAAATTCCCCATGGTATTTTCCGGTAAATTTTTCCGTGAGATATCCTTCTGCTATGGCTTTCATTACTTTGGAAATCTTTGCCAGAATATTCTCCATGACATCCAGAAGAGTATTTACTCCCTGCCCCACAGCTTTGGTGAATCCATGGGTCCCCTCTAATTCCATCCGTCGCGTTAAATCACCCTGGATAGCTCCAGAAATCACATTTTCAATATTTATCTCCGACTTCTTTTCCATGGTTAAATCCTTCCATTCCACAGCGGTCCCCAATCGGTTATTATTATCATCCACTACCGGGGTCATGGTCAGATCAAAAATAAATCCTGCCAGATTAATAGTGGTTCCATAAGATCCGGTAAAATCTTTGATCAAATGATTCACCTTATCCGGATTTTTGTGGAACATATCAATGCTACGGCCAATCAACGAGTTGGCATCGAAACCGGGATACACAGTCCGAAGTTTTGCTTCCTTTTGTTTGAAAAAATTCCGGATGGATTTATTCATATATATGATTTTGTTCTCATTATCTGCGATAATAATATTGCTGGAGACATTATCCAGACCCACCTTGAGGCGGGCATTGGTGCCAACATTCTCTGCAATCTGTTCCTGCATGGATTTAATTCCACCAAAGAGACGCCCGTATTCATCTTCCGATGTAATGGTTATCTCGTTATCATAATTCCCTGCGGAGATTTTATCAAACAGAAGAATGGCCTTTTGTATATTTCGTGAAATTCCTGATGCCACCAGAAATGCGATGAATATGCCCATACCCATAGCTATCGTAACAATAACCACCATGAAAGCAATCGTACTGGAAAGCTTATCCGCATAAAGACTGCGGTCCGTCATAATGGAAACCACCCCGATGGTCTTCCCCTTATAGTTTTTCAGAGAAGTGGTATACAGGGTGTATGGTTTCTGTTTGTATTCTTTTCTGGTATACTGGTCTTTTCCACTGAACGCCCGGTTAATGGTGTCCTGGGGAAGAAAGTCTTTATCCTCCAGAGTGGTGGCATAAGGCTTCATCTGGAAATCTTTCCCCACATCGTCAATCAGGTATAATATTACATCCACCGAATACTTCTTTTTAAAATCCAGAAGGGTGTCCACTTTCAGGGCGGTGCCAAATTCCACGGCACCGATATGGACATTGTTAAACTGGACGGGTGCCACCCCCCGGATCCCAAATCCGAATACCCCGGTTTCCATTCCCCGGATGTGTTTTTTTTCCTGGTTGGCATCCACAATGGTCTTGCGAATATTGAACAGATCATCCCCATACTTTTCCAATTCATGAACCCGCAGAAAAGAAATTGCGGGGGGAAGATGAAACTGAAACTGTCGCATATCATATCTTTTTTTCAAGGAAAGAAATGCCGGGTGCATCATCCGGGTGAGTCCATCTCTGTCCCGCCGGGCAAAGCTTTCCTTGACCGCAGGGATATGGGAGACAAAATCAGAGAGGGCTTCTGCCAGAAATCCCTGGTTGTCCACCATGTTGATAAAATTAAAATAGTAGCTTTTCAACTCCCGTTTTTCCGCTTCTTCGATGGTATTTCTTAAATTCCTGTAGAAAAAAAAGGACATTAAAACTACCACACCAAAAAAACCCGCTGCCAGCAACCCGGCAATCTTGAACTTGATACTTTTTTTCATATTCCCCACCATTCCATATTTTGAATCAGTCTAATTATTTAACCGACCATACGGCAAGATATTTTTTTCCCGGGGGAAAAAAAGGTGGATGCAATATCCATGGTTACTGCAAAAGACAATGCTCATTTCCCGCTGTAAAAAAATATTTTATCTGGTTACTGTTCTTCTGCTGTGCCAGGCTCAGGCGGTAATTGCCTCATCGTATTTTTCCATGGCCGATGGGGGGGAAACCCCGGAAAATCAGATGAAATTCACGGATGGGAAGATTTCCGCTATGGTGGGGGAAAGTCTTTCGCTCTGGGAGAACCATTGGGCGGGGGTTTTTCTTCTGCCCGCCATTGAAATCGGCAATTTCCAGACGGGCCAGAGTTCCCCCCACCAGATGTGGCGGGGAAAAGCTGGCCTTTCCGCTCAATGGGATATCCCTATGAAAAGCCTTCCCTATCTGGAAACCGGCTTTGCCCATGAATCTGACCATGTCTCTGATGAAGAATCCTATAAGAAAAAATACTTTGTATCGGAAGGTAAATATCTGGACAACCGCAGCCTGCGGAGCTTTGAATATTTTTTTCTGGGCATCCCCCTCCGGCTTTATCCGGGACAAAAGTGGAAGACAGAGAGCATGGCCATCCTGCGAATTTTTACTCCGCCCGTGAATTCCCACGCTCCCTTTGCCCAGAAAGCAGGGTTTGCCTTTTCCGGATCATTGTCCTATTCCCCTGGAATCGATTTTTCTTTTTTTCTGAAACTATTGGCGGATAAAACCATCGGCGATTATACCCCATACATGGACTCGTATAAACCGGAGCTGGAACGAAACAATTTTTCCCGCTATGGCGTCCGGCTGGGTATGGACATTCGTTTGGCGAAGGTTATGGTTTCCCCCTCTTTGGGCTATTTTCACGGAACCGGCTATGGCATGGATTTTATGGAGAGGGTTTCCGGAGCGGTGTTCCAGATATCCGTGAACCGCATCCTTACAGACGAAAGGAATCCAGATACTCCCCCAGATTTTCCAGAGTGATCCGGTCTTCATAAAAGGCCCTTCCCAGAATGGCACCGTATAATCCGGGGATTTTTTCCAGCTCCCGCAGATCCTCCAAGGAAGACACCCCACCGGAGGCTGTGAGGCGGATTTCCGGGAATGCTGCCAACACTTTTCTGTACAGGGGGAAATCTGGACCGGAGAGCATACCGTCTTTACGGATCTGGGTGATCAGATAATCCTGTACCCCCAGAGCGATCATTTTCTCCAGGAAGGGAAACAGCATCATTCCCGCACTTTCCTGCCAGCCGGAGATCCGGAGCTCTTCTCCCCAGACATCCAGAGTGAGAAGAATTCTACCGGGAAAGCGTTCCAGAATGCGGGCAAATTCCTCCGGATTTTTCACCGGCAAAGTCCCAATCATGAGATAGTCTTTATCGCCGTCCAATGCGTTTCCGGATGGATCAAAATATTTTTCGGCATCCGCCAGAGTACGGATCCCACCTCCCGCTTCCAGAATGCAATTGGTTTCCCTGCGGATTTTTCCAAAAAGCTCTGCATGTTCCGGGGTACCCCTTTTTGCTCCGGAGAGATCCACCAGATGCAGCCGGCGGATTTTTTCCAGCGAGCAGAAACTCCGGGCAAGCTCCACCGGATTGTTGTGGTACACCACTTTGCGGGAATAGTCTCCCTGGCTCAGGCGAACCACCTCTTTATCAATGATGTCCAGTGCGGGTATGATAATCAATTGCCGACTCCTTTAGATTGTGTCCAGAAAATTCCGGAGCACCGCCAGGCCGTCTTTATGGGATTTTTCCGGATGGAACTGCGTGGCATATAAATTTTTTTCCGGGTGTTCCAGAATGGACGTAAAATTTCCGGCGTATTCGGCTACCGCACGGGTGAACGCATTTTCCCCGGCAAAACGGTAGCTGTGCACATAATAAAAAGAGGCCCCATCCGGGATATTTTCCATAAGCCGGGACTTTCCCCCGGAGCGGACAGTATTGTTCCATCCCATGTGCGGCGTGACCACAGAATCCGGAAAACGCTCCACCGCACCAGGGACAAATCCAAACCCTTTGTGATCTCCAAACTCCGTGGAAGTATCAAACAGGATCTGGAAGCCGATGCACACACCCAGGATGGGTCTTTCTTTTGCGTGGAATTCCATCACCGCATCAACCATTCCCAGCCTTTTCAATTCTGACATGGCTTTCCCAAAGGCTCCATCGCCTGGTAAAAGCAGGGCATAGGCATCCGCGATGTCCCGATAATCCCCGGAGACCACGACATCCTCCCCCAAGTATTCAAAGGCTTTCTGCAGGGAGCGTATGTTTCCCATTCCAAAATTAAGCTCCACAATTTTTCGCATGAAATTAAATAATTCCTTTTGTGGACGGTATCTCATCCTTGCGTCGCGGGTCCTTTTCCAGCGATTTCCGCAGTGCCCATCCCACGGCCTTGAAGATGGATTCATGGATGTGGTGGTAATTCTGCCCGTAGTGTACCAGAATATGCAGATTCATGGCTACGTTCATGGCCAGCTTTTCCATGAATTCCAGAGTGAGCTCTGAATGATAATTTCCAAAAGGCTGCATGGTCCGCAAATCCGGGCCGGTATATTTGAAATACCCTCTTCCGGAAAGATCCAGAGCAGCCGTGGTGAGGGTTTCATCCATCGGCAGGGTACAATCCCCATAACGGGTGATTCCTTTTTTGTCTCCCACCGCCTCCCGGATGGCAGAACCAAGGACGATGGCGGTATCCTCCACACTGTGGTGGGCATCAATATGCAGATCCCCTTGCAGATTAATTTCCATGTCTATGAGGGAGTACTTAGCCAGATGGCTCATCATGTGTGCAAAAAAACCGATGGGTATTTCTCCGGACAGTTTTCCACTTCCGTCCAGATTTATCTTCAGAGATATTTTTGTCTCTCTGGTTTCTCTTTTAATGCTGGATATTCTCTGCATTGTTTTGATTGATTTTTCCGGATGCTCCGTCAAACCAATTAATTATAAGGAAATCACCACCAATTCAGAACATCCTCCGCAAAACCCAGAAAATTATTCACCGCCAGTTTTTTGCCATTATCCAGAACCACGAATCCGTTAAACAACCCAAAAACCTGGTGCTGGATGGATTTGATGATGCCCAGATTCAGAGCACTATTTCTATCCACCAGCGGCGTGAAGTCCATTTCAAAACGGCCATCGCTGGAAGTAAATTTCCAGTGGGACATATAATTTTTTGTATCCATCCGGAAAAAAACCTCCTCCAGCTTATGGGCACGGGAATCATAAAAAATCATGTTTTCACTGGCTGGACTGCGGTCACTGAATCCATACCCGATATTCCAGCCAAAAGGTTTTTTCCCCAGCAAACCGGAAGCGGAACCCCAATACCAGCGATTCCGGTATGTCCAGTGTCCGCGTCCCCAGTCCAGCCCGCCAAAAGAATCCTCCGGGGCAAAAGGAAACTCCCGGCTGCCAATCCGGATAGTCCCCGTAGCGGGCATGCAGTTAATTTTCTGATTATAATAAAACGCCTTTCTGTTTTCCTTCCAGGACGTAGCGATGACCATGGAATCCGCTTCCGGTTCCTGATACAGGGAGATTTCTCCAGTCAGACCATTTCCGTCTTTGCCGACAAAAAACGGAGCGTCCACATGGATGATATGTTTGTACCCTTCTTTGCGGAATGACAATGAGATTTTTTTGTTATTATATACAACATCCCCTTTTTCTGAAGTCGATGGAAATCCTGTCCTGCCCAAGGGGAGGATGCTCATTGCATCATACTGGGTAAATGTCCTTTCTTTAAAATCCAGCCAAGTCACGGCAAAAAGCCCGGTATAACCCAGATCGGCCATGGTGAAGGTGATCCCATATTCCCGGTTTTGGGAAAGAATATAATAATAGTCCCATTCTTTGATCCGGAATGCGGAAGCTTTTATTTTCCGCCGGTCATACCGCCAGAACGGACGGCGTGCCCAGCCTTCCCGGGTTATGCGTCCATTTCCATCCAGAAGATCCAGGGGGATTTTAATCTCATTTTGTGCCATGGGACGGTCCTTAATATGGGCTTCGTAAAGGGAAGAAATTTTTGTTAATACTCATAGCCAATACTGAATACCCCCTGCCATCGGGACATCCGCAATGACCGCCGGAGATCATAAGGGGTCCCCCAGTCAATTTTGATAATCAAACCGGGCAGAAGTACCAGACGCCCTCCCAGTCCATAAGAGACTTTTAAATCTTTCAGAGAGCGGTCATCCGGATCGTATAAATCCCAGTGGCGGTAATCGTTGAATGCAGTGCCCATATCAATGAAAAATACCCCGCTGAAACCAGGAAAAAACCATCGGGTGGGGAAACCCATCACCAGAGCATCCAGAAACGGAAAGCGTATCTCATTTTTCATGAGAAGAGTATGCCGCCCGGAAAGACTCAGGAACGCGAAGGAACGAATGCTGTTATACCCGCCAATCTGGAACGGAAAATATTCCGCCTCCGGTCCGTTGATGCTGCCCGCATAAAAACGGAACGCATACACAAACCTTTCCCAGAAAAGCCAGTAATGCCGCACGTCCAGACTGTCCCGGTGGTACACATAGTCATGGCCGGTAAAATTCATACTCTGCTCGGAAATGAGCTGTACATGTGTCCCGGATAAGGGACCCATATAGGAATAGAGGACATTATTATACGCCATTCCCAGATTCAGGGCGTGGATATTTGTGAAAATATCTTCCCGCAGATAATCCTCGGGAACCAGGGGATAAAACATTTCCTCATAACGGGAAAACTCCCACTGGAGAGAAAATGTCAGAAAGGGATCCACCGGATAATCCGCTTGAGCATAAAACCCAAACCGATTGATGTAGTAGGACAAAAAATTTGGATTATAAAACAGATTATTTATGGAAGCTAAATCGGCAAAATTGAAAATGCTGTAATAGTTGGATGCCTTGAACGCCCCCACATGAAAATCGATTCTTTTCTTGAGATACACATAATCCAATGTGAAATTGATGCTTTCCCTCTGGGATAAAAAATCCAGATACAGACTCACTTTCTGATTTCCCAGATTATCTGTGAAAGAAGATTGGAAAAAACCACCCAGGCCGTAGTAGTTGGAATACTGAAGCCCAAAGAAAAACCAGTCCGGAAGAAAATCCGCTTTGTACTCCTGAATCTCAAAGGACTGGGGGCCACCGGGAAAATGAGGAAATACCGGAGACAATAAAAATGTATTTTTCTCATAATCCGCATCCGTTGTGGAAACCACATCGTCTTCCTCCCGTGGTGCTGGATGCAGAAGAATATCATAGCTCTGGTAATGATAATAATTTGTCACAATCCGGCGGGCTTTATCATCCATACTGATTCCGGACACCCCGGAAGCGTAATCCGTCACCCGGTATACCTCCGGATCATCCATATCTTTCATGTATATATTGGGGATGCCTTCGTGATCGGAAATAAATAGAATCCGATTATGTTTTCCCGGATAGAAAAAAACTGGATGGTTCTGGTTTCCCTTGAGGGAGAGTACCGCCTCCGGGCCGATGGGTTCTGCCCCGTCTAACTTGATCCGGAAAAGGTTGAAATCGGAGGAATCGGTTTTTCCTTCCGCATTCCGGTTGGATGAGAACAATAAAAATGTCCCGTCTTCGGATAAAACCGGAGTTTCATCCGCAAAGGCATCATTCGTAATCTGTTTCACTTTTCCGGATTTTACATCGGCCAGATAAATGTCATTCTGTCCGGCCAGAGTCCCGGAAAAAACCACATAGGCTCCGTTTCTGGTCATATAGGGACGGGAGATACTCTCCACCGGCGGGATAATCTTTTTGATAATTTTTTTGTCTTTGATCCTAAGCAGATAAATCACATCCCGCCCTTTTGTGGTGGCCGTAAACGCGAGGATTTGTCCATCGCCGGAAAAGGACAGGCGGTTGTCCAGAATATGCAGACCATAGAACTCCGCATTGTTTCCGCCATGGATGAGTATTTTTTCCCGGGGTTTTTTCCGGGATTTTTCAGGTGAAAAGGAATCCTTCCTGTTCTCCTCCGGAATATCCCGCAGAACAATGGCAGGATAAAAGTCCCGAATTGTCAGAAATGCGGCTTTTTTACCATCCGGAGAAATGGCCGGATGAAAATGGACAAACCCTGGTTCGCTGCGATGATCCGTGATAAGCCTTCCGGTATCCATTGCGGTCTTATGGTGGATGTCGCGGAAATATTTACGCCGGAGCCATACATTCCACCGTTCGTTAAATTCCTCAATGCTCATTCCAAAATTCACCCGGATAGTGTCCTCCAGACTCCGCTGGTCCCGGACATCTTTCAGAAGTTCCCCCAGCTTGACAGAGCCATATTCCATATCAATGTACCATAGAATAGCTTGGCCCGCTTTATAATACATATAGCCATTCTGCACCCGGTAGGAAGTCAAATCCATCACCGATGGCAGGGTCCCGGTGAGAACAGCTTCCCGGACGGTGGACTCTGCCGTTTCATCCCAGCCCACAGAAAGATACTCTGCAAACCCTTCCATCACCCAGAGCGGAGGCTGACTACGGTACGGCAGGGCAAAGGATCCGCCATAGGTTTCCCCAAAAAGGATGTCATACTGAAAAGCGTGGACGATTTCATGGGTGATCACATGGCGGAATTCCTTCCAAGAACCCATGAACGGAACCACCACCCGCGTCCGTATGGATTCCGTAAAACCGCCGGTACCCTCCCCCAGATTATAGGGAATCACATGGGTGGCCTGGAAATGGTTGTGGGATGGATATACAATGATGGAAACCGGAGCGGAAAGATGGTGCCCCAGTTTTTCTGAAATATACAGACTGGCTTCCTCCGCATAGATGGCCGCCATTTTTCCCAGAACAACATTGTCCTGGGGATAGAAAATATAGAAATGCTCCGTTTTAATTACTTTGAAATTGATTTCCTCCCAGACCACCTTACGTGGCCCGGAATAAACCGGCATCATCCAGATCACGCCGGCAAGAATCGCTGTAATAATCCCGGACAGAAGTCTCATTTATTCAGATCGGCTTGCGTTGCAGTCATCTTCCAGGACATACTTCATCAGAATTTTTTCCTTTGTCAGATACATCCGGTATATGTCATATCCATTTGTGGGGTAAGAGCCCATCACTCGCACCCCTCTGTCTTCTGAATAGGAAACGGTGATATACTTGAAGGAATAATCGCTTTTAGAGCTGAATGGAACCATCGGCTCCATCTCATCCCCCCGCATACGGATGCTGTAAAGGCTTTCATTATACCCATAGGGACATTTATCATATTTCCTGAATATAATGAAGGTACCCTCCGGGCTTTGGAATATGGTGGGAAAAAGCTCGTTCAGAGAATTGGTCGCATTTTTTACCGCAAAAGGAGTGGGGAAATCCTCATATACGGATTCCCGGATGGAAACAAAAAGCTGGGTTCCCATCAGATTGGAATTAAACGTCCGGGAGGAAGCAAAAACCAGAATCTTCCCATCTCTGGATATGGCAGGATCCCTTTCCACGAAAGATGAATTCAGGGCGGTCAAGGGCTCTCCATGCTCAAAGTGCTCTCCATCTGTGGAATGGGAACGGTATAGTTCCCCTTCCACAGAATAAATAATTTCCAGATAATCCTTTTCTTTGTTGTGAAAAAGAGCGAACCCCAGAACATTACCCTTGTGCATATCCTTGAGATTGGTAAAGCGGGGATTGTAAAAGATTTCCTTTTCCCCTTTCTGGTCAAAGACAGAATCCATCACCACAATTTCCAGAAAACCGGTGCCTTTGTTTTTTTTATCCGATTCTGTCTGCTTGGCTTTTTTATACGCTTCGTCGCCAATCAACCCCTTTAAATCATCCAGGCTTTCTTCCTTGACCTCGTCCGGATTTTTAGCAGCCGGAGTGGTCCGGTCCGCCAGGTAATAGTATTGCTTGCTTCCCGTTACCGGACTCTGGATAAGATGATAATCTTTTCCCGGACCGTTGATAGCCCCAAAGCTTTTGAGCCTTGCCCCTTTTTTTATAGTAAATTGATATGTTTCCCCATTTAACAGATTTTTACGCTTCTCTTCTTCCAGGCGACGTTCTTCTTCTGATTTTTTTCTTCTTTCTTCTTCTGCCATCGCCCGTTTCTGCTCATTGGTTACAAAATCTGGTCCTGTTCCGGAAGTCCCATCTGTGTTTTTCCCATCCTTACCATTTTTTTGTCCGAATTTTTTTTCCCCATCCTTTCCGGTTCCAGAATTTTTCTGTTTATCCGTGTAACTTCCGGAGGATGCATCTTTATCATTTTCTGGATCATTTCCATTCTTTGTGCCAGAATTTTTTGGATCTGTATGTTTGGACACAGAGTCCGGGGTTTGTCCGGAATTATTTCCCTTCTGATCCTGTACCTTCCCGGAATCTTTCCCAACATCGGTAGAGTTTTTTTTATCTTTGGCGTCACTCCCAGATGTTTTTTGCCCGCCGGAATTTTTGCCGCCTGCTTCTCTGGCTTCTCTTTCTTTCCTTTCTCTTTCCCGCTTTTGTCTCAGATAATCCTCATAATAATAATCACCCCTGGTGGAGTCATCATAACTTTCGGAGTCATTATTCTTACTTCCGGAATCTATTCCGTCGTTGCCTTTTGCCGTGGTTTTGCATCCGGCAAGAGACAGAGAAGCAGCCACCACCATAACATAGACCGTACATCCCAACCAAACTGTGGATATTCTCTTTCTCATAATTCACCCTCGGTTCATTAAAAATATGACCGGTATAATGGCAAGGAAAAGACCGGCGGGAAATCCACCAGATTTATTGTAGGATTTACTGAGCCGGCGATGGAGGTGTCGCTGTTCCGTTTTGTCCTTCCGATGCCGGAGCCGGAGGAGGGCTCACTTGATTTTCTGTGGACGCCGGATTTTGGTTGAGCTCTTTCTGGATATCCTTGATGCCCCCGGAAGCACTCCGGATGTATGCCAGAGACATGGCCAGAAACAGGAAAACCCCAGCCAGAACGGCAGTCATTTTGGTGAGGACATCCGCAGAACTGGACCCAAAAACACTCTGGCTCCCCCCCCCAAACATACCCATACCGGCGGAACGGTTGGACTGCAGGAGCACAATCAGTACCAATAGAATGGACACAATAATAAAAAATATGATGAATATGGTTTCCAGTATCTGCATGATCCATTTTTCGCATTCGCTTCAGGCTGTCTTCCTTTTTTTGGGGGAAAACCTTATCCCCCCGATTTTTTCTCAGGAAATCCACCCCTCCCGAAAAATGTAAGTTCTCAATAATCAGGTAGGTGCTGTAGGCAATGCCGGCCTTGATTCTTATTAACATATCAGCGAAACAAGATGGAATTATACTTGCCGGACAAGGTGGCATTTTCAGTCTTGCCAAAGAGGAGCTATAACATGGGAAAAAACAGATTTGATGTTCTGAGCGGGAAAGTCCCCGACGATGTAAAAGAATTGTATGTGACATTAATTCGTGAAGCGTCCACCAATCTCCCCAAGGACATCACGGATAAATTGGAAAGACAGAAGCAGAAAGAACAGGATGGATCCCAGGCAAAGAAAGCTTTGGATATTATTATTAAAAACATTAACATGGCATACGAAAAGGAAACCCCCATCTGCCAGGATACGGGAACGGTAATTTTTCACGTACACTATCCGTTGGGATTTTCTACATTAAAATTTAAAAATGACATGTCTGAAGCAGTGCGGGAAGCCACCAGGAGAGGTTATCTGCGTCCGAATGCCGTGGATTCCATCACAGGAAAAAATTCAGGGGATAACACCGGGCTGGGTCTTCCATCCTTTTATTTCCATGAATGGGAAAAAGATTATGTGGAAGTGAAAACCATGCTGAAAGGCGGTGGATCCGAAAACACTGGTATCCAGTATTCGCTGCCGGATACCCGTTTAGGTGCTGGACGGGATTTGAAAGGTATTAAAAAAGTAATTCTGGATTCTGTAGTCAAAGCCCAAGGGCAAGGCTGTGCACCCGGGGTTCTTTGCGTTTGTATTGGTGGGGACCGGGGAGCCGGAGCCGTGGCAGCAAAAGAACAGGTATTCCGTGATCTGAATGATGTGAATCCTGACCCGGTGCTGGCGGAGCTGGAAAAGGAAATGTATGAAAAGGCCAACCAGTTAGGAGTGGGTCCCATGGGGTTTGGAGGAGAGACCTCGCTTCTGGGAGTCAAAATCACCAAATTGCACCGTCTGCCGGCATCCTTTTTTGTGAGCATTGTTTATATGTGCTGGGCAGCCCGGAAAAAAACCATGATTATCAAGGATAATCAGTATACCATTCAATAGGAGGATACTATGGCACAGGTAATAAAACTTAATCCGCCCAATATTTCAGAAGCAACCATCCGCAGCTTGAAAAAAGGAGATATTGTTTCCATAACCGGGACAATAATCACCGGCAGAGATGTTGCCCATAAATATCTGGAGGATCATTTCATATCCAAAGACAAACCCACCGAATCGGAAATTCCGGTTCTGGAGGATCTGAAAAAATACACCCAAGGCGGGATTATTTACCACTGCGGGCCAGTAGTGGCAGAAAAAAACGGAGAGTATACGTTTCTGGCCGCCGGCCCCACCACGTCCATCCGCGAAGAGCCCTATGAATACGATGTGATGAAGCTTCTGGGATTGCGGGGAGTCATTGGAAAGGGCGGCATGGGTCCCAAAACGCTCAAAGCCTGTGTGGATCTGGGCGGGGTCTATCTCCATGCCATTGGTGGTGCAGCCACGTTAATTGCCCAGAATGTGAAAAAAGTGAAAGGGGTCATCAAAAAGGAATTTGGTACTCCAGAATCATTCTGGATCATTGAAGTGGAAGATTTTGAAACCATTGTCACTATGGATTCCCACGGAGAGAGCCTGCATGATGTGATCCAGAAACAGAGTGAAAAGAAAATGCTGGAGCTTTTTGAAACACTTTGAGGGATTCTCTCATACGGAAAAAGAAATTGAACAAATAAAAATCTGCATAGTTGGTACCGAGGTCATCAATGGTTTTGTCCTGGATACCAACTCCAGATTTTTTGCATCCCGTCTCTACCAGATTGGGTATCGTGTTTCGGAAATACGCAAAATCCGGGATGATCCTGCCGATGTGCTTCGCTGCTGGGGGGAATTTTCATCGGATAAAAAAACCCTGATCATCAACTCCGGAGGTCTGGGACCCACGGATGACGATCTGACTGTGGATCTGGCCGCCAAGTTCACCCAGGATGAAATCATTTTTCATGATCCCACGGTTTCCCGCATCCGGCACTATCTCCAGTCCAGATACGCCAACGATCCGGAAAAACAATCGGAACGGTTTCTGGAACGTATTCTGAGACAGGCCCGCACATTAAAAAACGCACAAATTATCCGCAACCCCAAGGGATTCGCTCCCGGTTTATGGATTAAGAAAATTCCCTTCATCGCCCTGCCCGGCTTTCCCAAAGAAATTGAAGGGATGTGGGATGAGGTGGAGCAAATCATTGGGGATCTAAATATTCCCCGGTATGAAACCCATGTATTTCCCGTCTGGGGAATTCCGGAAAGTGAGCTGTATGACAAAATAACCATGCCGGAGGGGTTCATCCATGGCGTTCATGCCCTGTATTATGGTACAAAGTTATTTCTGCAATCGGAGAAACCAGTGGCCGATCAACCGGAAATCCGGGAACAAAACGGCAAATATTCCGGCATAAAGAAAAATCAAACCATAGCCGATCTGGATAAACAATTAAAGAGCACCTTCCCCGGATTGGTGACCAATAACCCTTTTGGGGAATTCATGGATTATTTAATGCGTAATCATCTGACCATCACCACCGCAGAAAGCTGTACCGGTGGATATATTGCCAATGAAATAACCAGCATTCCCGGTGCCTCCCGGGTTTTTCCGGGATCTCTGGTGGTGTACCATAACCTTTCCAAGGAAAAGCTCCTGGATGTTCCTCCGGAAATTCTGGAAAAACAGGGAGCTGTGAGCGAAGAAACTGCTTTTTATATGAACCGGGGGCTGAAGACCAGATTTCCATCGGATTTCCGGGTGGCCGTGACCGGCATTGCCGGACCCGATGGGGGCACCAAAGAAAAACCGGTGGGTACGGTGTTCATTTCTATTGGTTTTGGGGACAATATTTACGTGGGCCGATTTTTATTCCCGTTTGGAAGGGATAATTTCAAAAAGGCTGTCCATTCGGCAGTTTTTCAGAATCTATATTTACGTTTCCTGTATTATACATCTGATGAAGAATGGCTTTCTTCCACAAGCGGAGCCGGGTTTAAAAAAATCCCGGAATCTTTTGCTCCTTAGAAAAAAAGGTTTTCAACCTGAAAAACTATCCCATCCTGCATCTGTCCAAAAATGAAATCCTGGGTTATCATCATTTTCGTTTTATCTGTAGCCTGGATGGCAACAACCAGAGATGGAACACCTGCCAATATCAATCTTTCCCCGGCGGAAAAAATAATCGGTAATAACGGGGTGATTACCACCTTAGCGATATCTCCCTCCGGGAAACTGATTGCTTACAGTTCAGACATCCGGGATGGGAAAGGAGACATTATTCTGTATAATCTCAGTACGCGTTCGGGAGAATACCTGACCTTTAATCCCGCGATTGACTCCCAGCCTGTTTTTTCACCGGACGAGAAATTTATTTATTATTTTTCCAAGAGAGATAATATTGGCGGGATTTTCCGGATTACACTGGAGAAACCTTATACGGTCATTAGAATTTCACCGGAACAATACTGGTGCGAATTCCCGGATGTTTCCAAAGATGGGAAAAAATTGGTATATTATTCTAAAAGAGATAATACATATCATCTTTACGAAATGGATTTGACCTCGAATACAGAGATGCGTTTAACGGACGATAATTTTTTTCACTTTGGAAGCCGTTACAGTTCGGATGGAAAATTCATTCTATATTACAGCAATGCAGAAGGAATATTTTCTGTTTTTTCCCTGAATAAAAAAACTAAGGAAAGAAAAAAAATAAATAAGCTTCCGGGGTTCAGTTTCCAACCTTCCCGGGATTTCCAGAATTCCTTTTATTTTGCTGTGAATAATCATTATCATGGGAATTATGATATTTTCCTCATTCCGTTCTCTGGAGAAGAAATACAAGCGACAAAATCTTTTGCGAATGATTTTTACCCCTTTGTGGATGAAAAAAACCGGATGCTTTATTTCATTTCCCAGAGAGAGGGCGAATATGGTATATACAGAAAAAAATTTTTAAAATAACGGAGATTACCAATGATACAGGGTGCACTGAAACTTGTTTTTGGCTCAAAATATGAAAGAGATATAAAAAAGATGAAACCGATTGTGGAGCGGGTTCGCTCCCATGAAGAAGCCATAAAAAAACTGAACGATTCCGCCCTTTTGGGAAAAACATCGGAATTTAAGGAAAGATATGGGAAAGGTGAATCTCTGGATTCCCTCCTTCCGGAAGCATTTGCTGTCGTCCGGGAAGCATCGATCAGGACACTCAAGCTGAGACACTACGATGTCCAGATTATGGGGGGGATTGTTCTGCATTCCGGCTCCATTGCGGAAATGAAAACTGGAGAAGGGAAAACCCTTACCTCCACCCTGGCCATTTATCTGAATGCACTCACCGGTAAGGGCGTGCATGTGGTCACCGTCAATGATTATCTGGCAAAACGGGATGCCCAGTGGATGTCCCCCATTTATTCTTCTCTGGGGCTCACGGTAGGATCCATTGTCTCCAATATGGATCACCGGGAGCGTCAGAGTTCCTATTCCAAAGACATAACCTATGGAACCAATAATGAATTCGGTTTTGATTACCTGCGGGATAATATGGTGGACCACCGTTCGCAGATGGTACAGAGGGGGCATTATTTCGCTATTGTGGATGAAGTGGACTCCATTTTAATTGACGAAGCCAGAACTCCTCTCATCATCAGCGGCCCCACGGAAGAAAACACAGATATCTATCTAACCGTAAATAAAATCATCCCTCGATTAGAGGATAAAGTGGACTTTGAAATAGATGAAAAAGCCAGAAATATTTTAATGACAGAAATGGGGGTTTCCAAAGCAGAAAAACTTCTGGGTCTGGAAAACCTGTATGATCCCAAGAATGTGGATAAAGTACACCATATCCACCAGGCACTCAAAGCACATTATCTTTTCGCAAGGGATAAGGATTATGTTGTCCAGAATAATGAAGTGATCATCGTGGATGAATTCACCGGACGGCTAATGGAAGGACGCCGTTATTCTGATGGACTGCACCAAGCTTTAGAGGCAAAAGAAAGAGTGGCCATTAAACAGGAAAACCAGACCCTGGCCACCATCACTTTCCAGAACTACTTCCGTATGTATGAGAAACTTTCCGGAATGACGGGAACTGCGGATACAGAAGCGGTGGAATTCAAAAAAATCTATAATCTGGATGTTAAAGTTCTGCCCACCCATAATCCCATGATTCGGAAAGATAATCCGGATAAGGTTTACCGGACGGAAAAGGAGAAATTTAACGCTATTGCGGATCATGTAAAAGAATGCTACCTGAAAGGACAGCCAGTGCTTTTAGGTACGGTTTCCATTGAGAATTCGGAAAAACTCGCCAAACTCCTGACCCAGAGGGGAATTCCTCACTCCATTCTAAACGCAAAATATCATGAAAAAGAAGCGGAAATCATTAAAGATGCCGGACAGAAACATAAGGTAACCATAGCCACCAACATGGCGGGGCGGGGTACAGATATTGTGTTAGGGGAAGGTGTCACGGATGTGGGAGGTCTGTTTGTTATCGGTTCCGAACGGCATGAAAGCCGGCGTATTGATAACCAGTTAAGAGGCCGCTCCGGAAGACAGGGGGATCCGGGGGCATCCACCTTTTATCTTTCGCTGGAAGATGATCTGATGCGCATCTTTGGTTCCGACCGGATTGGTCCCATTATGCAGAGACTGGGTATGCAGGAAGGGGAAGCCATTGAACACCGGATGGTTTCCAAAGCCATTGAAAGAGCCCAGAAAAGAGTGGAAAGCCATAACTTTGAGATCAGAAAACACCTTCTGGAATATGATGATGTTATGAACAAGCAGCGGGTTTTTATTTACGGCATCCGAAGCCGGATATTAACCCAGGAAACCATCCATGATATGATCCAGGATTTTATCCGGGATATAATAGCAGAAAAAATAAACCTGTTTATCCCCGGCAAGAATGCAGCAAACTGGGATTTGGAAGGATTTTCTATCTGGTTTTCCGATATTTTCCAGAAAAACCTGTCCATAACAGAAGATACTCTCCATTCCATGAATCCCCAGGAAACCATGGATTTTTTTATCAACCATGGGCTGGAAGCATATAAAGCCAGGGAGGCAAGTGTCCCCCGTGGGACGTTCTCTATACTGGAAAGAATGGTTCTTCTGCAGGTATTGGATCAGAAATGGAAAGACCATCTTTATGCCATGGACCATCTCAAAGAAGGCATCTGGACGATGGGTTATGCCCAGAAAGAACCTCTTGTGGAATACCGCATCCAAAGTTTTTCCCTTTTTGAGGAAATGGTGGCCATCATCAAAGAAGAGACTCTGGAATTTATTTTCCGGGCACAGATACGGGAGGAACTGGAAGAGGATGTTCCGGAAGAATTCCATTTACAGGGAGAAGCCAATTATGTGCAAAGCGGGAGCCTGGGAGTAAGGGAAATCCAGCCATTGACATCACCCGTGACCATCCATAACGAGCGGTTCCAGCGAACAGGGAATCCCTCCGGGTCTTCTGTGGCCGCACAGAAAACCGCTGGTGGAGGTTCCCAGAGAAAAAGCACGCGAAGAAAAAGATAAAAATTACAGGGAATCCAAAACGTTCCGGATTTCCTGGATTTCTTTTTCTGCCTGCTCTGCCTTTTGTCTTTCTGCATTCAAGAGTTCTTCCGGAGCATGGGTCGCAAAATCCGGGTTGTTCAGCTTCGCGTTTATTTTTTCCAGATAAGACTTTTTATTCTGGAATTCTTTATCCAGCTTGTTTTTTATTTTTTCCAGATCCACCAGATGGGCAATGTCCGCCACGACAAAACCATTCTTCAGGGTAATTTTATAACCCGTTTTCTGGATAGCTTCCCTGCTCCAGATAATTTTATCCGCTCCGGAAAGTTTCATAAGAGAATTCTGGAATTTCTCCAGAAAAATCAGTTCTTCCTCCACCGTATAAATATGTAGAGTGATTTTTTCTTTGGGCGGGATTCCCAGCTCTCCTTTCATATTCCGGGTTCGGTATATTATCTCCAGAAGCAGATCCACATGAATGGCCGATGTAAAATCCATATCCAAATATTGTTTCTCCGGCCAAGATGCATTCATAATGGATTCATCCGGATACCAGTAAGAATGGAGTTCCTCCGTTATAAACGGCATCACTGGATGCAAAACCTTTAACATAGAAAGAAAAATGAAGTTGAGAATATGGAGAGTGGAACTTTCTTCTTCCGGGATATTTTTTTCTTTTTCTTCTGCAAGAGATAATTTTGCCAGCTCAATATAGTGGTCACATAAATACTTCCAGGTAAAATCATAGGTCTCCCTTGCATAATCCCCAAAGCGGTATTGTCCAATGGCTTCCTGGACGTTATCCAGCATTGTATTGAAATGACTCAGAATCCATAAATCTATCTCATTTAAGGAGTATTGCTTTTCCCGGATTTTATAATCCTCCGATTGGTTCATCCAGATAAAACGGGCGGTGTTCCATATTTTATTGGCAAACGCAGAATAACCCTTGAGGCGGCTTTCATCATAGACGATGTCTTTTCCTTCCGGCATAATGCTCATCATAAAAAACCGGAATGCATCTGTCCCATATTCCTGCATTTTTTCCAGAGGATCCACCACATTGCCCCTGGACTTGCTCATTTTTTTTCGTTCCGCATCCCGGACCAGACCATGGATAAAAACATCCTTGAACGGGATTTCTTTCTGAAAATGCAAACCAAACATGATCATTCTGGCCACCCAGAAGAAAATGATATCGAATCCGGTAACAAGAACGGAGGTGGGATAAAACAAACCCAAATCAGGATTATTGTCTTCCCATTTTTCACCGGTGCTATCCTGGATTAACGTGGAAAATGGCCAGAGCCCGGAAGAGAACCAGGTATCCAGAACATCCTCATCCCTGCGGATATTTTTGGACCCACATTTTTCGCAAGCCAATGGGTTTTCTTCTTCTGTAACCATCACATGACCACAGTCATTGCAGTGGAAAGCCGGAATCCGATGTCCCCACCAGAGCTGCCGGGAAATACACCAGTCCTGGATATTCTCCATCCATTCAAAGTATGTATTTTCCCATCGGGAGGGGATAAATTTTATTTGTCCCTCTCTAACCGCGTCGATGGCTTTTCTTGCCAGTGGCTTGATATCCACAAACCACTGCAGGGATACAATCGGCTCCACCGCCGTATCACATCGGTAGCAATGCCCCACTCCGTGTTTGATTTCTTCTGTTTTTTCCAGAAATCCGGATTTCTCCAGCTCTTCCAGAATTTTTTTCCGAGCTTCTTCCCTGCTCAGGCCGACATACTGGAAACCCTTTTCGTTGATTTTCGCTTCATCGTCCATGATCCGGGTCACAGGAAGGTTATGCCTTTTTCCAATTTCAAAGTCATTGGGATCATGGGCGGGGGTAATTTTGACAACCCCGGTACCAAACGATGTATCCACATAGGAATCCTGAATAACGGGAATTATTTTATCTACCAGTGGAATACGAACGGTTTTTCCCACCAGTCCCTGGTATCTTTCATCGTCCGGATGCACCGCTAATGCTTCATCCCCCAGCATGGTTTCTGGCCGGGTGGTGGCGATGGTAAGGTATTCCGGATCTCCGGATTCGGGGTTTACCAATGGATAACGTATATAATAGAGATGGCCTTTCTGTTCTTTATATTCCACTTCAATATTGGAAAGGGCTGTCTTATCATGGGGACACCAGTTAATAATCCTCTCCCCCCGATAAATAAGTTTTTCATTATACAGAGAAACAAATACTTTTTTTACAATGGACGATAGCCCTTCATCCAGCGTGAATCTCTCATAATCCCAGTCCACGCTCTCGCCCAATTGCCGTTGCTGGTGGGTGATGCGTCCTCCGCTCTGGGCTTTCCATTCCCATACTCTTTTTTCAAATTCTTCACGGGACATTTCCCATCGTTTTTTACCTTCTTTTGCAAGCAATTTTTCCACAACATTCTGGGTTGCAATGCCAGCATGGTCAGTTCCCGGTACCCAGAGTGTGATATCACCTTTCATGCGGTGATAGCGGATGAGCAAATCCTGTATAGTATGGTTTAAAGCATGACCCAGATGCAGGGATCCAGTCACATTGGGCGGGGGAATGACAATTGAATACACCTTTCCATCGTTTTTCATTTTACGGATTTTATCCGCATCCCATGATTTATGATCCGGAAATTTATTCTTCCAGGAAAAATATTTATTATTTTCCCACATCGGATACCATTTTTCTTCCAGTCCGTGCGGATTATACACCGGAGGCAGTTCTTTCATGGGCCAGAGAGGAGTTCAGAGACAAAGCGTCAAACCATCGATTTTCTGGATGGGAAAAAATTTTGAATGACGCATGGTTTAAACTCTTATTTTAGGTGTAAAAAGGAAAGGAGAAATTATGAGCAGTTATCAAAATACCCAGACTGAATTTATATCAGTAAAAGACAGCCAGAAAATATTTTATCAAAAATGGATACCCAATAACGCAGTAAAACGAATTCTTGTGATCCAGCACGGAATTGGAGAACACTCCAACCGCTATATGAATGTCATCAACGCCCTGGAAAATACCCAGACAGCGGTTTATGCTCTGGACGCCAGAGGACATGGCAGAACCCCGGGACGCCGTGGCCATGTGGACCAATTCCAGTATTTCATTGATGATGTATCCCAATTAGTGGACATTGCCCAGAGGGAAAATCCCGGCATCGGTATTCATCTGATGGGTCATTCCATGGGTGGACTCATCGCAGATAAATTTGCCGTGGAACCCACTCTGCAGAAGAAAATCAAGACTCTTATCTCCAGCGGAGCCGCTCTGAGCATACCCACCACTTTTGAAATGGAAGTGAAAAAAACCGCCGGGGAATTTTTATCCATCCTGCTCCCGGCTCTGACCATTCCCTCCGGACTGGACGCCACAAAAATCTCCCATGATAAACAAGTGGTGGAAGATTATCAAAAAGACCCCATGGTGCACCCCATGGTATCGCTACAATTAGCAACCCAGATGTTCAAAGTGGGGCCGGCAGTACTGCGTCTGGCTTCCATAGTGGAAATCCCCACCTATATTTTTCATGGGGCAGAAGATACACTCACGGATCCCCAGGGTTCCAAGGATTTTTATGCAAAAATATCGTCCAGGGATAAAAAGCTGAATATCTATGACGGAATGTATCACGAGACGATGAATGAGCTTCCGGAAATGAAGGCAATTGTCCTCCGGGATTTAAAAGACTGGCTTTTATCCCACTGAACCAGGAATAATTATGGCAAAGAAAAAAATACTGATATCGGATAATTTATCCGAGGAAGGTAAACTCATTTTGGAAGAATCCGGGCTTTTTGAAGTGGACCTCCGGAAAAAAACTCCCCGGGAAGAAATTCTGAGCATCATTGGAAATTACGATGGTCTGATTATCCGCTCCGCCACCAGGGCCGATGAAGAATTAATAGAAAAGGCCAAAAAACTTAAAGTCATTATCCGGGCGGGCGTGGGTGTGGACAATATCAATATCCCGGCATGCAGCCAGAAAGGAATCGTGGTTATGAATGCTCCGGCGGGCAACTCCATATCCACAGCAGAACATGCCATTGCCCTTCTCTTTTCTCTTGTCCGTAAAATCCCGGCGGCGAATCAATCCATGAAAAGCGGACAGTGGGAAAAGAATCTTTTCAACGGAAACCAGCTCACCGGAAAAACAATCGGCGTTATTGGTCTGGGGCGGATTGGGAAAGAAGTGGTAAAAAGAGCCTTGGGACTCCAGATGAATGTTCTGGGTTATGACCCTTATATCAACAAGGAGCATCTGGAACATCTGCAGATTGACATTGTTTCTAAAAATGATATATTAAAAAATGCGGATATTATCACCGTGCATACCCCCTTAACCGATCAGACCAAAGGTATTGTCTCCAGGAAAAATTTAAAAAATCTGAAGAAAGGGGTATTTCTTATCAATGCCGCACGCGGTGGCATTTATGAAGAAGACGCCATAGTGGACGGGATAGAAAAAGGAATTATTGCCGGTGCGGCTCTGGATGTTTTCTCCAAAGAACCTTTGGTGGAAGACTCCAAACTCCGGAATTATCCCAATGTGATCCTCACCCCGCATCTGGGGGCATCCACGGACGAAGCCCAGGCAGAAGTGGCCAAAGAAAGTGCCCAGTCCATGGTTCAGTTTTTCAAAGAAGGCATTGCCCGGAATTCCCTGAACTTCCCCACCATTGATCCTGCGGATATGAGTATCCTGACCCCCTGGTTTGAACTTTCAGAAAAAATGGGAGCACTAAGTTCCCAGATTCTGGATTCCACACCCAAATCCATTACTCTGGAGATGGAAGGACCCATCGTCCAAAGATCGCTAAAACCACTGGAATATGCCTTTTTGAAGGGGTATTTCCACGCAATTTTAGGAGACGAAGTGAATCTGGTCAATGCTCCCGGCTATGCCCAGGAAAGAGGTTTGGTTCTGAATATTGTAACAAAAAAATCATCTGCCACTGAATCCACCATGCAACTGGATATTGAAGGCAGCCAGCCTCTCCAAATAAAAGCCACGGTGAATCTTTCCGATCCTCTAATTATTGAAATCAACCAAAAACCGGTGCAGTTCCGTCCCGAGGGAAATTTTCTGTTTATCCAAAATAAAGATGTACCCAGAGTTGTGGGAGAATTGGGTAATATGCTGGGTAATGCGGGAATCAACATTGCCGAATTGCGGCTCTTACGGGATGAAAGAGGCGGAACTGCCATGACCTTCATTTCCACAGACGAACCGGTGACGGAAGAAACGGTTGCGGAGATTTCAGCCAGAGATTTTATCCTGAACGCCCGGATTATCAAACTGTAACATGAAAATTCCCGTTTTCCATGCTGGAAGCAATAACGGGAAAAAAACAATCTTTTCCTTCAATGGATTCCTCCTTTCTGATATAAACGGGAAGGAGGATTACCCAAGAAAAAATATACAAAAGTACAGTATAATTCCCCCCTTTTTTGTATACATGTTCACGAAAAACGGCAACCGCCTTCTGTTCCGTTTTCTGCCTTTTTCCACCAGAGGTTTCAAACGTCTTCTTTATGCATGGTTGGATTCCAAGCTTATCTTATCTGGACGTATTTCCATGGCGATTTTTCTGGCGGACATAGCCATCACTTTCTGGATGCTGGGGTTTTCTTCTCTATGGCTTTGCCTTCTATTTTCTCTTATCCATGCTGCGGTTTTTTATACAGTCATTACGGAATCTTTTCAGGAAACAAATCGGGTGAGCTGGATTCTCCCCGGAATTCATTTAACCTTGGGGTTGGTTTTATTATATTTTTATCCCCATGTCCGGATATTTATTTCTGTATCATTGGTCTTTTATTTGGTAGCATATTTTCTGGTTGGTTTTTTCCGGTTCCAACCGGGAATCCTTATAGTCATTTCTGGAATTGTTTTATCTTTTATCTATATCCATATTTTCAATCTCTCCGCAAAAGCCCTCATGGATAAAAGCATGTACCATTCCTCTCCCCTCAGCATTGTGCATAATGGAAATTATTTTATCCAGAATTTTATCCGGCGGGAAATCCCGGCCTATTGGAAAACGGAGCCGTACCAATATTTATCCATGTTACAATATCACGACCAGACCATTGCCCATATCCTGCCGTTTACTCCGGAATACGTCATAAAAAACGCATTGGACGAAGACTCCCGTCTGGAAGCGATTGTTTTTTCCAGCACCATTCCTCCCGATGGGCTGTTATCCCATATCAACGGATATCTTCATCGGCAGAAAAAAATTCTCTGGCCTCCCCTGGTTTCCGCCTGTATCAGGGAGGATCTTCCCCTCTCTCCGGAACCGGACAATCCCCAACAACAGGAAAAAGTGATCATCCCCATGGAGGTCTGTCCCTTTTACAATACCGTTTCCGGAAAAATGGAATACCTCCGGTTTCTATCCACCCAGAATCCCCAACCACCGGATATGGTATTCTCCTTTGTGACGGATTCCCCCCGGATTTCTTGGGAAAAAATATTTCCGTATATCCGGGCAATAAAACCTTGACGCCGGACATTTTGGGTTTTTATTAGGATATGTACGGCGGATATTCCATGGGGCCTTCCATTACTCCCGGAGTGAAAATTCTCATCATCATTAATGTTGTGGTGTTTCTACTCCAGTTCTTTTTTCAGATCACGATGCGGATGGACCCGATTACAGCAATCTTTGCCCTGCGGCCACTCTATGTCCTGGAATATGGCTGGGTTTGGCAGATTTTCACCTACCAGTTTCTGCATGGCGGTTTTTTCCATATTCTTTTCAATATGTTTGCCCTCTGGATGTTTGGTTCCGAACTGGAGCTGTATTGGGGGAAGAAAAACTTTATAAAATACTATCTTATTTCCGGTACTGGGGCGGGGTTTTTTATTTTCCTCCTGCCTGTCCTCACTTCCCAAACAAATTCCGTTACTCTGGGTGCCTCCGGTGCCGTCTTTGGGGTTCTTCTGGCCTATGCCATCTATTGGCCGGACCGCAGTGTTCTGGTTTTTGGGATTTTCCCCCTCAAAATAAAATATCTGGTACTGATCATCGGACTGGTATCCCTGCTGGGCACTCTCCAGATGGACCAGGGGGCGGGTATTTCCCATATTGGTCATCTGGGCGGTCTGATTGCCGGCTATCTTTACCTGATTTACAAAATTAAAAAAAACGATCATTACCGAACCCCTTCGCCGGGCTGGAATCTCTGGAAACGCTGGAAGATGTACCAGCAGCGGAAACGCTGGCATAAAAGCCAGAAAACAGTCATGAATGAAATGTATACAGAAGAAAAGGTGGATTACCTTCTGGATAAAATAAACCAGTACGGAATGAACAGTCTCTCCAAAGAAGAAAAAACTTTTCTGAAAAATGCTTCGCATAAAATGGGAGATAATGATCGCAACCTTCATTAAAACGACCCTTTTCTTTATGCTCCTGTTTTTTTTGCCCTCATTGGCAGAAAGCAAGACCGGAGGAACTGCGAAATCAATGTCCAAACCGGGGAAAACCTTCCGGGTGGAATCCGTTTCCATCCGTCCGTCCCTATCCTTTCTGCATGAGAATATTGTGCCCATGGAAACCAGATCGAACGCATTGTTATTTGGCTTCCAAATCCCAGCGGTCGTCCTCTGGAACGGGGTAGGTCGTTTCCAGACCGATGTGGGGATGGATTTCCTGAATTCGTACTCTGTCAATAGTATCCCCATTGAGATGGATAAACGGACCCAGTATTTTGTGACCACTTCCCTTCTGTACCTGTATTACCCCATGGAGAATTTTTCTCTGGGCATGGGTACCATGCTCCTGTACGCCTCTCCCCAATACTATGACGGCGATGCAGAACCCTATTCCGCCTATGTGGACATCTATGCCAAACTCCAGACGGCGTATTCCATTCCGGTTTCCCGGTCTACTTTTGTGGATTTATCTGCCACCCTTTCTCTGAATTTAACTCCCGGACGGGAAGTCCTCCGGTATATTTATGAATATATTTCCATAATCGGGTCGATAAATATGGGAGCAGGATATAAATTTAATGATTTCTAAATGGAAGCTTGGTGCATTGTTATTTCTTTCTGGTCTTCTGATTATTTTCTGGAATTCGCCGTTTTTGTTTCCCCTGAAGCTTTTTGTGGTGTATCTGCATGAAATCTCACATGCAATGGCAGTGATGCTCACCGGGGGGAAACTGGAAAATATACAGATTTTTCTGAATGAAAGCGGCTATGTTCAAGCAGAGGGTGGCAATTTTTTTATTATCGCCATTGCCGGTTATATTGGCAGTATTTTCTGGGGATCGTTAATGTTGTATTCCGGACTCACCGGCAAAGCCCACCAGATTCTTTCGGTTTTCATTGCCAGCCTGCTTTTTTTCTTTTCCATATATCCATTAATTCACTTCTCCGGACTTTCCTCCTTCCTTCCGTTTATTCTGGGAATTTTATTGGGAGGAATCCTGCTTTTTTCTTCTTTCTGGGGTGACAGACTGAACCGGGGAATCCTCTTCTTTTTTGGTTCCCTCACATCTTTATACGGGGTTTTTGATCTGAATGATTTTTTTTCCGGACGGATCATGGATACAGACGCCGGAATTCTGGCCACCCATTACTTCCAGAATCCATTGCTCCGGAATATTACTGCGTATCTTCTGGCCGTTTTGATATGTGCTCTGTCGCTTTTTATCTTCATCCGAATTTTACGCAGTTCCTTGTCACGCGATGACCTCCCGGAGGAAGGATCCCCCTCCCCACCTTCCCCTAATTCTGAAATTATTGAATATCTGGAAAAAAATTATGAGTTAAAAAGAAAAAATCATGATTAAATTGTTCAAACAAAAGGAAAACCTCCAGGCAAAAAAGGAAAAATTATACCAGGAACAGATGAAAAATCTGGAGGAACTCCGGAATTCCTATAAAAAAGCGACCGCAAAATACGGAAACCGGTTTTTCCCCATCCTGGATCTGGAGCAAAGAATCACCCATGTTATGCAGACAAAAGGCAATCTGGGGGAATTTTTTAAGCATGAGGTGGACTTTTTCATGCAGCTTATCCAGAAAGCAGAAACCGAACGTCTGGATAAAGAAAACCGCCGGAAAATTCATGAAAGAATTGAAGAAATCATGAAGTCCAATTCTGAAAAGATACTAAAATATCCGGAGAGTATTTTTCCCTATCCTGTACCCATGGAAATCCGCCATTTTTCCGGAGCCATCAGTGCATTTCTGGATGAGTACCGGGAAATAGTGGAAATTCTGTTCCGGGGAACATCCCTCTGGAGCAAAGTGACACTCACCCTTTCCGAGCTGGAACGCTTTTATATGCGGGGAAAACCAAGCCTTTTCCTCCACCATTATCTGCAGAATTTTTCCTCTCTGCCGGAATCAGAAATGGATGGCATTGAACGGAAAATTCTCCAGACCGGAGGTTTGAACTTGTACCGTCTGGCAAAAACCATGGAATCGGAAGTTTCCGCCTTGTCCGGGAGCCGTGGGGATCATATTTTAGAGGTTTCATACCAGAGGTTTCCGGCCGCTTATGACCGCTGGAATGGAAAAAATATACAGGAAATTCTGGAACGGATTATCCTGTCTGCGATGAACATCATTGAAGATTTCCGTCTGGTGGACTTGGTGAACCACTCCTTCCAGAATGATGAGGACATAATTCGCTGAATTCTTTAGCGGACACAAACCATCGGCCATTCTGCAGAAAATACGCATTATCAAATATCCGATGATTCCCCATAACGAATGCAATGGACAGATATGCCATCATACTGCCCATAATCCCGGCGATGGGGGGAAGCAGGGAGGGAAACGGATTCTGAAGGTGTTCCCGGAATACACAGCGGTAGCAGGCCTTGTCCGGATAAATGGGGACAATATGTCCGCTTTCCCTGCCCACCCCGCCAATGAATCCCGGAATCCGCCTGCGAAGCAAAAAATCATTCACCGCAAATTTCAACTCCGGATTGTCCGTGGTTTCCAAAACCAGGGCGGAACCCTGCAACGCCTCCTCCAGATTTTGATCGTGGAGACTTTTATTCTGCCAGACGATGCTTGCGGACGGGTTTACGGCCATAAGGGATTTCCGGACAATTTCCCCTTTCCTCTGGCCAATGTGGTCTTTTTGAAAGAAAAATTGCCGGTTCAGATTACTGGCTTCCACTGTATCCGGTTCAAAAAACTGAATGTTTTCAAACCCGGAAGATACCAGATACAATAAAAGCGGCTGCCCCAACCCTCCGGCACCCAAAACACTGATTTTTAATTTTTTTATACGAATCTGCCCCTCTTCTGTAATTAGGGGCAGTTGTCGTGAATATTTCTCTGATTCGAATGAATTCAGGTTTTCTTTTTCCAAAACCAGGAAATTACTTTTTCATGGCTTTTTTGATACGGGCTACAATGTCTGTAATGTACGGATCATCTTTTTTATTCTGATCACAGAAATCCAGCACTTCTGTAGCGGCCTTGTTTTCAAAATCCTGAAGATTGAAAATCCCAATAACGGCGGCATAAACAATCGTATTATCTTTTTCTGAAACGATGAGATTTTTCAGCTCTGTGGTGGGTTTCCCTTTCACCTCGGTGCGGGAAAGAGCGGAAATGGCGGCTATTCTCACCTTGGGGTTCTTGTGGTTTTTAATCACAACCAGCAGGTCATCCACCGCTTTTTTTTCTTCTTCCTCACCCAGATAGGCACAGGCTTTGATGACTTCCGCGTCATCCGCACTTTTCAGTGCATTTCTGGCTTCGTCTGTATTTTTATAGGCCGAAATACCGGACACTGCTAAAAGAAACAACAACATACTTAACACTAAGCGAATTTTATTCATAATGGAACCTCTCCTTTTGGTTTTTGATATGTATTCTATCCCACTCAATCCGGCAAGCATTTTATTCCGGCTGGTATTGATAACCGGCAGAAAACGCTTTTTCATTCAGCTCATGCACTTTTTCCGGAAAAATATTCTTTATGGAAGCCAGCCATTTACCTTTGGGAATATCCATATTTGCGGCCAGTTTCCCCAATAAAATGGTATTGTGCAGCCGCAGATTACCCAACTCTTTGGCCATTTCCAGAGTGGGAACAAGAATAATCCTGTTCTGGAATATTTCCTTCAATTTTTCCGTTAAATCCGATGGATATTCATCCAATCCGGCAGCCATCCGGGCGGTCTCCAGAGTATACGTGGACGAAATCACCATCCCTTTTTCGGAGACTATATCCCGGTTCCGGTAGGTTTCCAACAGCTCCATGGAAATCAGAAAATCTGCCGTACCCTTTTCAATGATGGGGGAATAAACCCGAGGAGCTGCTTTGAGGTGGGAATTGACAGCACCTCCCCTCTGGCTCATCCCGTGAACTTCCGCTTTTTTCACATCATAATCCAGATGGAAAAGCACATCGCCCAGAATCTGGGAAAAGCGGATCACACCCTGACCTCCCACCCCTGCCATTAAAAAATTCATTGCGTTCATAACCTGCCTTTTATTTTATTAAAACGCATTTTTTATCCGTGATTATCACGGATACCCCATCCATCTGCGTTTCCCGGGATATGATTTCCCGCAATGGTTCTTTCTTATATGGATTCACTGTATGGACTCTTTCCACGCCGCACGCCTTGACCAGTTGTGCAAAATCCACCCGAAAGGTTTCTTCCCCATTGGCCGTTTTCCCCGTTCCCGGGTTTTCCTGGGCTCCGGTCATGGCGGTGGTCCGGTTATCCAGAATGATCACAAGGGCATTTTGTTTATTATATACCATGTTGATGAGTCCGGTAATTCCGGAGTGCAGAAAGGTGCTGTCCCCAATAACGGCCACCACCGGCTCTTTTTTGCCTGCAATCCGATGGGCTATGGAAACCCCTTGGGCCATTCCCACGGAAGCTCCCATATCCAGGCAGGCGTTCAGGGCATTATACGGAGCCAGAGCCCCCATGGTATAGCAGCCAATATCCCCCATAACGGGAAGACCCATTTCGCTCAGAACAATGAAAACCGGCTCATGCGGACAGCCGGGGCAAAAAGCCGGAGGACGCAAAACAACCTTCTCCGGGGTTATATTCTGATCTACCGGGAAAAAGGAATTCCGGATAATTTCTGCGGATAATTCACCCATCGACGGAAAAATGCTTTTCCCCTCCACGGAAATACCCATGGAAAGGACCTCTTTTTCCAGAAAAGGATCTAATTCCTCCAAAACCAGCACGCGTTTCACCTTCCTGGAAAAAGCCCGTATTTTATTTTCCGGCAATGGCCAGGTCATGGAAAGCTTGAGAATGCTTTTCTGCGGAAAAACTTCTTTGGCATACATATAAGAAATTCCGGAGGTTATGATGCCAATATCCGTTTCCTGTATCTCTTCCAAATTAAAGGCAAAGTTTTCTGAAAATTCCTTCAGTTTGGCCAGACGCTCCTCCAGGGACTTTCTCCGGGCGATGGCATACGCCGGAAGCATCACATACTTGGGATCGTTTTTATCAAATCCTATTTGCTGGGGATTGGATTCCCGCGGGGATAATTCCACTATCGTCTGGGTGTGGTTGATCCGGGTGGTGGTACGGAGCAGTACTGGTATATCAAATTGTTCGGAAATTTTAAATCCCATTTTGGTGAATTCCAGAGCTTCCCGGCTGTCCGATGGCTCCAGCATGGGTATCTTTGCTGACCGGGCGTAATGCCGGTTATCCTGCTCATTCTGGGAAGAGTGCATCCCCGGATCATCCGCACTGATGAGCACCAGCCCACCCTTCACCCCCGTATAGGCCAGGGTAAAAAGCGGATCGGCAGCCACATTAACGCCCACATGTTTCATGGAAACCAGAGTACGTACGCCGCTATAGGAAGCTCCTGCCGCGACTTCCAAGGCAACTTTTTCATTTACGGACCATTGGGCGTTGATATCCGGATATTTTAATACATTTTCCAGAATCTCCGTGGAAGGAGTCCCCGGATAGGCAGTGGCCGCTTGGCAACCACCTTCCCATGCTCCCCGGGCGATGGCTTCATTTCCTGATAAGAGTGCTTTTTCTTTCTGCAAAAGAATTCCCCATTATGGTATTTGTATTTTTTCCCCAAACAGAACGGTTAATGTTGCATCCTGGGATATTTTCTGCCGGGCTTTTTCCATATCCTCAAAGCGAAAAACCACCACGGCCTTACCGTCCACTTTCTCCACAAAGGCATACATATAGGCCACATTCAATCCCAGAGAGGTTATCCTGTCCAGAATATCCGCCAGTCCGCCCGGCTGGTCTGTTACTTCCAAGGCAATCATATCGGTCATGCTGGAAGTGATGCCCTTTGCGTTCAGAACATCCACTGCTTTCTGCGGATCATTTACAATCAGCCTTAAGACCCCATAATCGGAGGAATCCGCCAGAGATAATGTCCGGATATTGACTCCGGCATCGCCCAGAATACGGCTGACTTCCGAAAGGCGTCCTGCCTTATTTTCAATAAAGATAGAAACCTGTTTTATTATCATACTATCCCCTATGCTTTTTTTCTTTTATCGATGACCCGGACGGCTTTTCCCATGGATCTTTCTATGGTCCGGGGTTCCACCAGGGTGATTTTTGCGGAAACGGAAAGACTCTCCTGAATAGCCTTGCTGATTTTTGCTCTGATGGCATCCAGTTTGCGAATTTCATCGGAAAAGAATTTCTGGCTCACCTCCACCTGAATTTCCAGGATATCCAGTGCCCCGTCTCTGTCCACGATAATCTGGTAATGCGGTTCCACCTCTTCCATTTCCATAATCACGGATTCAATCTGGCTGGGGAATACATTGACGCCTCGGATAATGAGCATATCATCCGTTCTGCCGGTGACTTTATCCATCCGAACCAGAGTTCTGCCACAGGAGCACTTTTCCCTGTTCAGCCGGGTGATGTCACGGGTGCGGTAGCGGAATGCAGGAAAAGCCTCCTTAGTAATGGTGGTGAGCACCAGTTCTCCAGTCTCTCCATCCGGCAACACTTCCCCGGTCTCCGGATTGATAATCTCCGGATAAAAGTGATCCTCATTGATGTGCATTCCGTTTTTCGATGGACACTCAAAGCTGACACCGGGACCAATAATTTCGGAAAGGCCGTAGATATCCAGAGCCAGAATGCCCATTCTTTCTTCAATGTCCTTCCGGATGGAATCCGACCAGGGTTCCGCACCAAAAAATCCCGCCCGCAGTGGCAATTCTTTCAGATTGATCCCCATTTCCTCTGCAACCTCCACCATATTCAAAGCATAGGAAGGGGTACAGGCCAGCAGATTCACGTTGAAATCTTTTATGAGCATTATCTGCCTTTTGGTATTTCCGGAGCTGATGGGAACAACGGTCATTCCGGCCCGTTCCGCACCATAATGAGCTCCCAGTCCGCCCGTAAAAAGACCATATCCGTATGCCACCTGAATAATATCTTTTTCACTGCCTCCTTCTGCACTGAGGGTTCTGGCCATGACTTCCGCCCAAATATCAATATCATTTTTAGTATAACCCACTACAGTGGGATGACCGGTTGTTCCGGAAGAAGCATGGAGACGCACAATGTTTTCCATGGGTTCGGAAAATAGCCCAAAGGGATAGGCTTCCCGCATGTCATTTTTTACTAAGAATGGAAATTTACGCAGATCATCCAAACTTTGAAGCATATCCGGATGCACACCATGTTGGTCAAAAGAGTTTTTATAAAAGGGTACGGTATCATAAGCCCTCCTGGCCGTTGCACGCAACCGTTGCAACTGCATTTGCCGTAATTCTTTTATTTCTATTGTTTCTATTTTTTTATTCCACATTTTATGTCCTTTATTTGATTAATAATTTTCTGCTATAAACGCGGCAATCTCACCACTCATGGAATCAATATCATCCTTTGTGGTAATCCTCAGAACATAGGTTCCGAGGAGTTTATCATGAATTCCACGGTTTGTCTTGTCATATTCCATGGAGAGGATCATGATGGGTCCCAATAAAATGGTTTTGAAAATACTGCGGAGAATGCTCCTTGCGATTTTAATCCGTTTCCCATTTCTGTCCACCACATAAATCCCCAAATTCCGGCGGAAGTATGTTGTTTTGTGGAAAAATTTATTTCTGTTGCTTTCCAGAAATGCCATGAGAGTATGCCACAGATTAAAGAGCAGAAACAAACCTCCCAGAAAAATCATAAACCATTGATCGTATTCTTTACTTCCCAGAATCCAAACCCCGGGCATGGATGGTTTAATCATCAGGAAGGATACCAGAAACCATCCTACATAGAGGACTCGTGCCAGATACCGTTCATAATAAAAACTCCAGATTCTATGGCCGATGGTTGCGATACGAATACGGCGGGGAACCCGTTCCCGAAGGGTTTCGATAACAAGCTGGTAAACCTTTGGATTATCGATGGGATCCACATATTGGACAATTTCCTTCAATTCATCATAATTGTAGGACGCAAGGTGTTCCTTATCCAGCAATCGCCCTAAGTCTACTCCTTTTGCCACGAGTTCATCAAAGTCAATTTCTCCGGATTGGTCTTTTTCCAGAGCTAACACCTCTTGGCTCGGAATCGCTTTTTCTTTTTTCTTATTCATCGTCTTTATCCTCCAGTTTTTTGAGAGATCTGGATATCTCGTGATGGAAAACAAACCCCCGGTCTTCCCAGACAGCATAATAAACCGGTATAAATATTAATGTAATAAACGTTGCAAAGGACAACCCCCATGCCATGGCCAGAGCCATCGGTTTTAGCATGGGATCACTTCCCCCAATTCCATACGCAGTGGGAATCAAACCAAATACGGTCGTGATGGTGGTCAGCATCACCGCCCGGAGGCGATAGACACCGGATGTAATAATGGCTTCATTCTTGGGAACCCCGGATTTGCGGAGCTGGTTGATAAAATCCACCAGAACAATGGAGTCGTTCACCACCACCCCGGCCAGACCAATAACCCCCATGGATGCCAGAAAGCTGAACACCAAATTGGGATAATAGGTTATTTTATGCAGGAAAAACGCAACAGATACCCCAATGAAACCCAATGGAATGGCCATCATGATCACCCGTGGATGCCGCAGATTTCCAAAAAGGAGGATTAATATGGCCAGGATCCCGCCCACCGCCACCGCTCCAGCAAAGCCCAAGTCTTCCATGGATTCCTTGGTATCCGCAATCTCTCCGGAGGATTTTATTGTGTAGTCCGGATATTTTTTGGCCATAATGGGTTTGATGATTTCCATGATTTGGCCATTGGCTTTCAGTGAACTGGTTTTCAGTTCATCAATATTGGCCAGAATGTAAAACGTTCTCTTCCCATCCACATGGGATATCATGGAGACCCCGGGGTACTTTTTAAAAGTGGCCAGCTCTGTAATGGGAACCAGATTGCCAATTTTATTTCTTACGGTCACTTTGTTCAAAGAAGACAGTCGTTTCCGGAGATTTTCTGGAAAAAGGACGCGGATATCAATTTCCTCTTTTGTCTTTTTTACCGTAGTGGCAATTCTACCCTCAAAAGCCGTCTGGAGGGTGGAGGCAATCTGAAAAACTGAGACGCCAGCCATAGCCGCCCTTTCCTCATTAATTTCAAGGCGAAACTCTTCTTTCCCTTCTTCCCAGTTATCCCGGACATCATAAACCCCTTCCAGTGTATTCAGATATTTCTGGATCATTGCGGAAATTTCAATCAAGGTATCAAATTCCTCACCGGAAACCTCAATCTGTACCGGAGAACCCACGGGAGGCCCTCCCTGTCCGGTTTTCTTAAATTCTATTTTTTCAAATACTCTCTTTTCTGCCTGTATCATCCGGGCAAACCCTCCGCTCCCGGCTTCCACTGTCAGGTTATTGGTTCCATAGAATATCATTTTGCCGTTCAGATTAACCATTTTCTGTATATAACCCCAGACAGGATAGTCTTTGACAATGGATTGGGAATTCTTATTGTAATAATAAAGGTGATCCATGGCAGAAATCCAGAGAAAATCATTGTTTTCCGGATCTTCCATAACCCAATAAAGCGGAACAGACTGGACAAAAAATGCCTTCTCCAGAGCTCCCTTTTTACAGGAATACTGGTACACTACCCCATCAAATCCTGCCAAAAGAAAATTCTGCTTATCTGTTGTAAAAAACCCGCCTTCCAGTCTGGGAAGCAAGGTCGATTTTGTGGGTCGATAGTCAAATGTAACCTTATCTTCCACCAGTTTCTTAGAGGGACCTTTTTCCAACATCTTCTTTTGCTCCAGCTCCCCGTCTTCGCTGACGCTGAAAACATGAAACGAACCACGAGAAGTGGTCAAATAGAGAGATTTCCTTTCCGGTACAAAATCCGCATGGGTGATTTCATTATCCATAACATGCAGAAGACTCATCTCCAGATTCTGGTTATGAATTTTATAGATTCTGTTTTTCTCCGTGATAAGAAATGAATACTGATGACCAGAAATGGGGATCACCTTTTTCATAAAATCATATTTTGGGATGGAGGTTTTATTTTGCTTCAGAATACGTTTTTCCGGAAAATCATACAGATACGCGTGATTGGAGGCATCATAGAGAAGCATGGTTTTATTGGAAATAAATCCACCACCAATCAGATAATCCGTTTTCAATGGAATTGTCTCCACGGTGCCACGTAGCGGAGACAAAACCTGAATATGATTCCGGGCTATAATTTTAAAAAGGTCAGATTCCGATCCGGGAATGTCATCCATATTGGCAGCCTGCATGTTGGGGTTGATATAAGTCTGGAAATAGGAGATGATCTCCTCCACCACCCGCTCTCTATCTTCTTCCGGCGTCAAGTACAGTACAATCTGGCCATAATTTTCCCCTCTTTTCATGAAGGGGTCCGCCTCATTTTCCTGGTGAATACCAATTCTGGACTGGTAATTTTCCAACTCACGGGAAGACATCTTTCCAATTAAATCCTGAGCAGGACGCATTCTGGATTCCATTTCTTCCAGGGAAATCCCTTTGGGGCCTTCAAATTTCATAGCCAGGATTTCCACTCCTTCTTTGGGGAAAAGAATGAATCCTGTTTTTACTACCATTAAAATGGCCAGAAAAAAGAGGAAAAAAACCGCAAACATCATCAGATATCTTCTTTTGAGTGACCATTCCAGTACAGGCTTATAGACTCCCTGCAGCCAGCGGAAAAAGCGGAATTCCAGAGTATTTTCATTTTTCAGGAGATTTTTTTTCTTTGCACTATCCATGATATCAACAAGATGAGACGGCAGAATAAAAAAGCTTTCAAAGAGGGAACTGGCAAGAGCAATAATCACAACCGCCGGGATGGCCCAGACAAATTTGCCGAATAACCCACCCATAAACATCAGAGGGGCAAAGGCCACCATGGTTGTGGATACGGAACCAAAAACGGGAAGAACCATTTCCTTTGTCCCTTTAACGGCGGCGTTCCGGGGTGTCTCCCCCTGTTCCAGGTGCCGGTAGATATTTTCGCTGATGACAATGGCATCATCCACCAGCATACCGGATACCACAATCATCCCAAACAGACTGATCATGTTTATGGTAATACCATAATAGTTAAGGAAGAAAAAACTCAACGCAAACGAAAATGGAAGTCCCAATGCCACCATGAGGGAAATCCGCCAGCCCAGAAAGAAATACAGGGAAATAATAATCAGCACAATCCCCAGAAGAATATTCCCCTGGAGAACATTCAGGCGCCTCTTTATGTAATAGGACAGGTCATTGGCTGTTTCAATATCCAGATCTGCCGGAGCAGTGGCTTTAAACTGCTCAATGGTTTTTTTGATACCATCCACTAAGCGGATAGCATCGGCTTTCTCTTTTTTGAGAATTGTCAGGACAATCGCATCCTTTCCTTTATTCTTCTCAATAATGGATTCTTTCTCGAATGTATCGGTAACAGTGGCAATATCTTTTAATTTTATAAAATTACCCAGGTCATTGGCACGGATAAAAAGGTTTTCCATCTCCTTTAAATTCTCAAATTCTTTCACGGTACGGATGGAATACTCCTTTTCTCCTTCAATTATAGTACCACCGGGAAGATTCAGGTTTCTTGCCTGAAGGGCAGAAATAATATCATCCACGGAAATATTATAGGCCAGCATCTTATCCGGAGAGACCTCCACCTGGAATTCTCTGTTCCGGTAACCCCGGGTGGCAATGGAAGCAACCTCCGGAATTAATTCCAGACTGTCCTCCAGCCGGTCCGCATACTGGCGAAGCTCTCTTTGGCGCTGCTCTTTATCAGTGTCTCCCGTGTAGCTCTTTTTGCTGAGCAGGATCTGGATAACCGGAGTTTTTTTGGTGGTGATTTCACTGACAACAGGATCAATCACATCCTCCGGAAATTCAATTTTGGCCACATCTACCGCATCCTTGATATCCTGGATAATCTTGAGTTTGTCTTCAATATCCGGCTCCAGTTTCACTACTACTGTGCTCCGGGCATACAGAGAATTGGATGTCATATCCTTAATCTGGTCCACGCTTTTCAGTTTCCGCTCAATGGGGGTGGTAATTATTTTTTCCACTTCTTTGGGGGATGCCCCCGGATAAGCCGTATTAATAAGCACAATATCAAAATCAACGATGGGCAGGGCTTCCCTCTGCATGCCAAATCCGATCCACATACCGCCAATGAGCACCGTTACAGTAATAAAATTCCCGAACAAGCTGCGTTTAATGAAAAATTCTATAATTCTGGTCATTTGCCCCTCGCGGTCGATTATTTGTTACCGCTTTGGCTGAAAACAATTTTATCTGTCTTTTTCCCGTTTTTTTCCTTTGTGAACGATTAATAACAATGCAGGCAAACCCAAGAGGGATGTCAGAAGGGAATAGAATAAGCCCCAAAGGGCAACCATACCCATACTGTAAATGGCCGCATTACTGGCTGCCATCAGTGATCCAAAGCCCATCATGGAGGTTACCGTAGATAAAATGATGGCCACCCCGGTGCGGGAGACGGCTTTAATAATATCATCTTCCTCTTTGTAGCGGTGATACACGTGAATGGAGCTGTCAATGCCAATCCCCACGATAATGGGAAACATAATCACATTAAAAAAATCCACCGGCATATTGATGAGTCCCATGTAACCCAACAACCAATAAATGGACAATACCAGAGGGCTCAGCACCAGAACGGATTGACGGATATTCATAAATCCCAGAAAAACCACCAGGACAATGGACAGAAAGGCTATTAACAGGATATATGGCCCTTCCTTCTGGATCATTTTCAAAATTTCCGCAAAAAGCATTTCATCGGATGCCGCAAGGATTGGTTTTTCCTTCACTTTTATGGAATGGATCGCATCCGCATAATCAATCCAGTCCAATCCAAGCACCATGGTGGATTTTGGAAAAATCAGCAGAACTTTCTTGTCCCTGTATTGATCAATACCCTTGAATGCTCTGGATACGGAAACCGGCAGATTTTCTTCGCTGATGGTGGAGATGGATGTATTTTGAAAGAGTTTGTCCCACATCCGGGCATTTTCCAGACTGAGAGTATTTTTAAATTTACTGTTTTTAGCTAAAATATAATGTATTTCCCGTATCCAGTATATTTTTTTCTCCTGATCCCCCGGAATAAACGTGGATATACCCACAGCCTGTTGTATTTGAAATTTCTTATTATGCTTATTATTGCTAATTAGATCATTGATTTTTTGTAAAATAATTTTTTCTTCTGCCATACTGCGGGGAATAATCACGGTGGGGTTCTGGGTTCGTCCCACCATTGCATTAATCTCTTTTTCCACTTTATGGGAACGCAGATGTTTTCCCTGAATTTTGGAAAAATCGTAATCAAACCAGATATTTTTTATCGGGAAAAAAAAGAATACTGAAAGGAGAAAAAAAACTAAAAGTATCCATCGCGGATATTTCCATAAAACTTCCGGCAGGTGCCGGTTATTAAAACTGAAATGGATATTTTTCCGCTCAAAGAGAACCAGAACAGAAGATATAAAAAACATCATGGCAATTAATATTAAGATAATCCCGGCGGAAGCAATAATCCCAAATTCCCGGAACGCCTTCAGCTCTGTAAAAGAAATAGCTAAGAACCCAAAGGAGGTTGTCGCGGCGGAAGAAAAGGACGCAGACCCGGTCTGGGAAAACATAATCAGAAAAGGCTCCTTGTTATGTTCATGTTGCATCCTTTCCTCTCGATATCGCAGGATTAAATGGATGCCGTAATCAATCCCCAATCCCATCAGAATAGAGGCCAGAAAGGTGGTGATCAGATTCAGCGTGCCAAAGAGATAACCCACAAAACCCAGAGTCCAGGCAATTCCCATCAGCAATGGGATTATGAGGATAACCAAAGATCGTATTCGCCGGAAATAGAAAAGTAAAATGGCAAGGATCCCGCCCAGTGATACAATAGTTACCCGGGTAAAATCTTTCCCCAATAAAGCAAAATCGTCCGGACTTTTTTTATATCTTCCGGTAAATTCCACCATTTCATCGGTCAGGAGATTCTGCCTGCATTCCTGGGTAATGCTATCCATCTCCCGGAGAAAATACTGGGAATATTTAACGCTCAAGGCAGAGCTGGCTGGTTTGATGAATGCAGCAAAGGTATAGGTCTCCCCTTCTTTTTTGTAATAATAATTAAAAAACGGATCATCTTTTTTTCTTTGGATCAAGGACTTCCCACTGGAATATTTTTTCTCATATTTTTTGATAATATCCTGGAAATAAAGTCCGGGATCATTTTCTTCCATCATATCCAGAAGCAGGGGATTGTTTTTCTTTCTTTCAAATTCGAACTTATTTTGGATTCGGTAAAAAATTTTTTGCAGGTCCTCTGTTTCCATGAACAGAAGAAAATGGTTTTCAAAAAAGGAGGTGGGTTTTTTAAACTCAACATAACTCACCTCTTTATGCTTTTTCATTCTGTCCGATGTTTTCTCAAGAAAAGAAATGATTTTTTCCGGATCTTTTCCACGAACAACCAGAACCAGATTGCCCAGCCCTCCGTACACATCCGATACATACTCCAGATTTTTTACCACAGGGTTTTCGTCTGGGAGAAGAGCCGCCATATTGGAATCCAGCCTCAGCTTCATAAGACCAGGGACGGCTACTATGGTCAGCAGAATGGTTATCGTGAGAAAAACCAGCGGATGGGAGTAGACCTTTTTTCCCAGAGCGAAGAAAAACTTTTCAAAGAGTTCTTTTACCATTTATCTATATTTTTTTTCCTTTTCTTTGTTCTCCAGCACTGCAAATGCGATTTTTCCCCGCTTTATTAAGGGAAAGGAATCCTGAATTCAAACCCGGCGGAAACGGCCAGTATTCATTCCGTATCAACCTTCCCATATCCAATCCTTTATCCGCCACGCTTTTACTTTTTTCATTCCATATTCATCCGGTACAACAATAAAAGAGCTCATGGATACAACCGGATACTCCAGAGTAGCTGGAACTTTCCCATAAATTAATCTACGGCCGTTTTTCCATAACCCCTCCATACGCAGATATAATTAATTTTCTGTGATGGGGACTTCCAGCAAAGCCGGATTTTCCACATATTTCTGGAGAGCAGAGGCCAGTTTTCCTCCCTGTGCTCCATCTACAATGCGGTGGTCAAACACCCCTCCCATAGGAATGATGTCCCTTATGACAATTTTATTATTTCTTACAACAGGTTTTTTCTCCGCTTTGCCCATGGCCAGCACGATGGGAAGATTGGATGCGGGCAGCAGAGCAGCAAAACCAAACTGAAGACCAAAACTCCCAATATTGGTTATCATGGCACTCCCAAAGGATCCGGCGTTGATTTTCATAAACCCAATGGGGATGGACAAATCCACGCTGATAAAGCGGATCAGATTAAAAATCCAGTTCCGGAATGGCCAGGGAATGGAAGCCAGGATATTTTTATTCTTTGCCACCCCTTCTTCCTGTTTCTTCCGTGATTTCTCCACCCGGGCCGCCATTTCTTCCGAAATTTCCACAAGACTTTTGCGGTCAATATTACGAAACGCAAATCCTGTCATATCCCGTGAACCGGGAATGGATACCGCAATAAAAATATCCACGGATTCTCTTCCCACAACCTTCCCTCTCTTGACGTATGCATTCAATTCCGGGACATCCACGCTCAGGGTTCTCCCCAAAGCGGATGCCATAATCTGGGTTACGGTTAAATGTATCCCCCTTTTTTTTTGTTTCTGGATATAGCCCAAAAGATTGGTAACATCCATTTCATAGGTTCCATAGGTCCTTCCATCGCGGGCCGGCTGGTAAATGGCCGTGGCCATCCTCCGCCAGGGGGTGTCGTGTTTCACCGTCTTTTGTTTTTCCATAAGGGATCGGACTGGGATCAACGGATGTTCTGAAAAGGATTTTATCATGGACAGAGTGATTAAGAAACATTTTTAGAGGAATGAATATTCAGTTATTCCAGAGAAATATTGAATATCCATTGCCGGATATGAAATCTTCTGCGGGGAAAAACCCGGAATGGGATTTTCTTTCAAAGAATATCCCTTCCTCGGATACATTTATTTTTCCGGAGTATTTTGCTTTTCACAATAAACTATCGTCCAGAGAAGATTTTTTTTTGGAGTCAGGGAAGGCTGTCCAATGGCTCTGGGAATTATCCCTGCGTTTTCCGGAAACTGTGATTATTGGGGGTTCCCTTATAGATAAAGACAATAATGGCAATTATAAAAATGCGTCCCATGTTTACCATAATGGAAACCTCCTGCTGCGGTATGAAAAACGCCGTCTTTACGGGAAAGAAACCGGAATTCTGTCTGAAGGTTCCCAGGATGGATTTTTTATTCATCCCCGGAACCAGTCCGTCTGGGGGGTTTTAATCTGTGCAGACGTTTTCATCCCGGATATTTTCTCTTATTATGAAAAAGCAGATTTTATTGCCATTCCCACATCCTCCCCATTCCGGGAAGACGATACATCGGAAGAGAGAGAAAAAAGAGACAGAGAAATATTTCAGAATGGATCAAAAATATCCGGAGCAGTCCTCTTTAAAAGCTGTTCCGTGGGGTCGGTGGGAAAAAATGCTCTGGATGGCTCTCCCCCTCCTCGTCTGCAGGGAAGATCCCTGATTGCCGGTGCGGATGCTGTTCTCTGTCGGGCTCCCTCCATCCATTGGGAAGGAATCCTGGAATTTCGTTCCGGGCAGAATACGGATTGCCGCCTGCGGGATTTTTACCGATGATCCTTTTCCAAAAAGAATATGAGCTTACTCTGCTTCCGGAGATAGCCCGGACAGTTCTGGAATTTCTGGAACCTCCCGTGATACTGCTTCTGTCCGGGGATATGGGTACCGGAAAAACCAGCTTCACCCGGGAGTTTGCCCGTTGCCTTCATATTCAGGAAACAGTCCAGTCCCCCACATTCAATCTCCACCACCAGTACGAAGGCTGGTATAAAGATAAAAAAGTAATTCTTCACCATCTGGACTTATACCGCTTGACATCCATGGATTTCATCGGCGATATTGATTTTATGGAATGGGAAACCCATCCATTTTTTGCCCTGGTGGAATGGCCACAGAGAGCCGCAGTTCACTGGGAAATGCTGGGAGTAAGTTTGTATGAGGTAGCATTGGAATTCTGCCCCGGAATGGAAGAAAGCCGGGAATTTCCTGACATCACAACCAGCGACTTCCGAACAATTACATTAAGGAAAATTAAATGAAAATTATTGTCCTGGACACATCCACTCCCTGGATTCTATCCTTGGTTCTGGATTCAGAGAATGGCATCCATCGATTAATCCATACAGAAAAAACCCATATTCCAAAGGGTAACGATGCCTGGATGCGGGACGCTTTCCGGAGTCTGGAAAAATATTTTTCCAGAGAAAACGAAGATGTGAAAATTTTGCTGGGACGGGGACCGGGATCGTTTACTTCCCTGCGTGTTTCCTTTCTGTTTATGCAGATCGTAAGTGATTATTACGGATTCCCCAGAGGGACATTTTCTTCTCTGGATTTTCAAAGAGCCGGGTTTTCCATTGATTCGGATAAACCATTTTTCTTCCGCACGAACCGGAATTTATATTATGCGTCCCTCCCCCAGAGCTGGCGAATATTTCTGAATGAAGAAAAACTATCCGCTCAGGAATCTGGAGAAAAATATCTTTTCGCCGGGGTTCCATATCCATTAATGGAGAAAGCAAGAGAATTTTTTTCCCGGATTTATCCGGAAGATAATCTCTGGTACAATTACGTCTGGGAGGAGCCGGGTAATAAAATTAACAATGGGGAACCCCCTTTTCCGGGAATTACAATGGCCGGATTCAGCTTCAACGATGCAGCCAGTTATATCCGGAATCTTCCGGAAAACGTATTTCAGGAAGATAATTTTGCCCCGTTTTACGGGCACACTCTGGAATTTATGAAATGAAAGATCTGATAGAAAAATATCTCACAAAGTTTAAAAACAAACGCGGCGAGCCGGTGGCTTATGAAGAGATCCGGCGTTGGAACCATAAATATAATCAGAAAAAAAAGAAAAAAACCACTGCAGAAATGGAAAACATGTCCAGAACAGTCCTGGATGAACTGGAAGCCTATGGGTTAATTTCTCAGGAAAAGAATAAAATTATTCCCGTGCATCCATTCTGCGTGGAGGCTACTCTTTCCACAACCAGAACAGGAGTGGCTTTTGCGGAAGGTGGATTTCCCAATGATATTTTCATACCCCCGTCCAGCCGGAAAAATGCAAAGCACCGTGACCGGGTACTTGTGGAAATCACGGGAAAATCCAGGGAAAAATTTGAAGGAAAGGTGCTGGACATTATCCAGTCATTCACTGATTTTTTCAGTGCACGGGTGACACTGAAAACTCATGATTCTTATATCATTGAACTGATGGATTTGCCGGATCATCCTTGGGGTGCTCTGGTATCCAAAGAACGTCTGGAAATAAATGACTATATTGTGGTAGAAGAAATGTCCCAGTCTGTGCGTGTTGCCCTTCCGGAAAGGCATGGAGCAAACCCCGCATTCCGGCAGATGCCGGTGTACCGGCTTCATGAAAAATATGCAAAGGACTCCGTCCAGACCGATATCAATCGGGTTATTTTAAAATATAATCTTCCGGGACAATACCAAGATACCTTTGGTTTAAATAAAAAGGAATTAAAAAATAAAGTAGAAAAAGAGTACAATAACCAGAAGAGAGTCAATCTCACCCAGATTTTTACCTATACCATAGACGGTAAAGACGCTAAAGACTTTGATGACGCCATCTCTCTGGTAAAAAAAGAAAACGGATATGTGGCTTATGTCCATATTGCGGACGTATCATTTTTTGTTACCGCAGACAGCGATCTGAACAAGGAAGCGATAAAAAGAGGCAATTCCTATTATCTGGGCAATGTGGTCATACCCATGCTGCCCCCCATTCTATCCGAAGAATTCTGCAGCCTGAAGCCAAAAACCAAACGTTTAGCATTCACCGTGGAAATGCACTTTGATAATGATGCCCGTCTGGAATTGTATTATTTTTACAAGTCCATCATTTTTATTGATAAAAGATTTACCTATGATGAAGCGGAAAAGGAAATACAGAAAACCCGGGGGCTTCTTACAGACTCTTGGGAGCTTGCCGTAAAACTGATCCGGCAAAGAGACAATGCCGGAAGGGTTGATCTGAACATATCCCAGCCCGTCATGGTTTACGATAAGAATGGAAGCATCAAGGATATTGTTCCGGGTAAAATCCTAAAATCCAATCGCCTCATTGAGGAATTCATGCTCAGTGCTAACTTTTGTGCTGCCGATTTTGGAGCCCAGAATGAATTTCCATTTCTGTATAGAAATCATCCCGTACCCGCAAAGGAAAACCAGTCCACTCTCAATAAAATAATAAGCGGACTGGGGATTCAACGATCCATGAAAGATTTCTCTTCCGGAGAAATTCAGAAAATGCTGGATGTTTTAAAAAACCATCCGGCGGAAGTCATCTTCCAGCACCTTCTCCTGCGGCAATTTTCACCGGCAGTTTATTCGGCGGAAAATCACGGACACTGGGCTCTCAAAATGGATAATTATACACACTTCACGTCCCCCATCCGCCGCTATGCGGATCTGGTGGTTCACCGCCAAATCCATGCATGGCTGGACAGAATAGCCCTGCCCTATAACCCCGGAGATCTGACGTTTATAGCAAAGGAAACATCCCGGCTGGAGAGGCTGGCCATGGAGGCAGAAAGAGCCCTCCAGAGGCTGAACGCAATCCGCTTCATCAGAAAACAGAAAAACCAGCATTTCCGGGGAATTGTCACCGGTTTCCATACATTGGGAATTATTGTGCTTCTGGATCAATACCAGATTGAAGGAATGATTCCGGTGTCCGAGGTATCCAATTCGGCGGAATTAAAAATGACCACAGAATATTCTGCCTTCCTGCCCCGCTTTCAGAAATCGGTTTATCCGGGGATTGCAGTGAATCTCACGCTAAAGGATGTGAACTGGGAAGAAATACGTCTCTTTTTTTCTATTGACAGTTTTTCTTAAAATAATGCTTGCAGAATATCTCCGGTGTACAAAGCATTGGGCAGGGCTTCGCACTCCGCCCAGCATCCGGGGCAGCTTTTTACCCATTCCCGTTGTTGTTTCCGGAGGGGTGAATCCCAGATACCCTGAAAGGAGGATTCCCGGAGATTCCCCGCCGATTTGGTATTAAACTGGCAGGTGGGAATTCTTCCATCGGGCAGAATTCTCAAATGCGACGATAATGCCACACAGGATGGATTGGGGACAGCTTTCTTGTTGAGAACCCGGTTTTCAATTCCCTTCAGGTAATATTTTTTGGCCATTTTTTCCGTGAAGGAATAAAGCTTCATATCTTTCCGGATTTCTGATAAAAACCCCTCCAACCGGGAAGCATCAAACTCGGCAAAACTGGAATATTCCCCCAGTTTGGAAGGAGCCAGATTGATTTCATTTTCTGTATTATAAGTCGCACTGATATCATAGGCCAGCACAAAGTGGTTCATGATTTTATACTTTTTCAGAAATTCCTTGAGCCGGAAATATTCCTCAAAGCCGTTTTCATCCACAATGGTCTGGTTCACCCCCAGACGAATGTTCAGCTTTTTCTGTATGGGAGCCAGGATTTCCAGAGTGCGGGTTGCCATTGTCCAGGCGGTTTTGACCCCCCGAACATGGTTATGCACCGGCTCCAAACCATCCAGAGAAAGGAGAAAATACAAGGGAATAGACTTATTCCGTTTTTCCAGAATGGATACTATTTTTTCTGTGAGAAAACCATTGGAGGTAATATGCAGAACCTCCGGTTTCAGAATATCCTGCGTCAACCCGATGATCTGTGCAAAGTCATCCCGGATGAATGGCTCCCCTCCGCTGAGACGGACCATATCCATTGGGGGAAGGGTCTGGAAAATCGATTTTATTTCATCCAGAGATAAATCTTCCTCCCCGTTTTTCTTCCAGGAATCACACATGATACAGCGGGCATTGCAACGGAAGGTCACAATATAGGTCAGAAAACGGGGAAGGCTTTCCTTTCCCATCCGGTTACGGATAATGGTATTAATAAGGGGAAAAAACTTTTTCATAAAAACTCTTGATTCTCCGGAATTCCTTGGCTTTTTTTCTGCCTTCTTTCTTTGCTCGATGTATATGCTTTTCAATAGTGGCCACAGCTTCGTTATTCCCATATACCGGATAACTGGATATATTGTTTTTGTATTCATCCAGATTTTCCAGAAAGGTGTGCATAATTTCCGGACTCAATTCATCGAACCCCACCGTCATTCCGGTTCCGGATTCCCGGATAAAATGGCCATTGATCTCCTGCTCAAAATTTTTGGATTCCGGCATAGCCAGAACTGGTTTTTTCAGATACAATGCCTCGCCAATCACCTGGTTTCCGGCAGTGGTGATCAGTGCCAGACAGCCAGATAGATCCTGAACAAATTCGTGGTTATCCACTTTTTTGAATTCCAGATTGCCTTCTGCCGGTTTGTCTCCCAATCCGTATATTTTTACCGATTTTCCGGATTTCTGGAGAGAATCCAGAATATTTGGCCCGGCAAACCGCCGCAGATAGGCCACCAGATAATCTCCTTCTGTAACCTGAGCGTCCCTGACCATATTCCGGATTAACACCCCAATCTGCCGGGTGTTTTTTATTCCCTTTCTTAAGGGAGGAAAATAAAATGACGATACTATGGTTTCCTTTTGTCCGGCATACAGGATATTCACTAGCATAGCCATCATGGCTGTTTTCAATTTCAGATGCCAGGGCAGAGAGGAAAGATCATAGGTGGATAGAAAATGCTGGTGGTCCAGGCTGATGAAGGACAGGTTCATTTTTCTGGCAGCACGAGGCAGAGCCGGATCAAAATCGCTGATAATCAAATCCGGTTTTTCTTCAGCAATCTTCTTTTTTATCCAATGAATCAGCCGGGGAAGAGCCAGATAATAGCGTATCCCATAATAGGCTGTTTTGATATAGTCCAGTTCTTTTTTGGAGTTATAATGAAACGATAAACCCGGAATCCGAACCAGACGAATACCCCTGAGCCGGCTTTTTGCATTTTTATAGAGTGGTTTTAACAGATCATACGCATGATTGGGTGCAAAGATGGTAATGGAATGCTTTTGGCTGAGGTTATCCACAATCGTCTGGACTCTGGTGGCATGGCCTCTTCCCTCACCTGCTAAAGAATAAAATATTTTGCCCATATCCCCCCCGAAAGATAAACGAACGGATAGACACTATATCTATCGAATACTATTTATTCCATATAGCGGGAATTATTTGTGTTGTCCAGTGTTTTTTCAAAAAAATACGACAATAAATCGGCCAATAAGAACCATAGAATAAAAATGAATAGAAAAATTATTCGTTTTTATTCATAATGCAATAAAAAATCGTTGTCCCTTTTCCGGATAGATGGAAACGCCGGGCAAGCTATTATGCAGTCCCCCCTTTCTTATTTTTTGACAACAGTTGCTCTATTTTCTCGAATAACAATCTGTAGTCTATGGGTTTTGCAATAACATCGTTACAACCTGCTTCCCTTGCCTCTTCGATGTTCCCTGATAATGCAAATGCCGTTTGTGCAATAATGACCACGTCCGAATTGAATTTCCGGATTTCACGGGTGGCATCATATCCGCTCATTTCCGGCATTTGGATGTCCATGAGGATAAGATCGGCATCGGGATTCTTCCGGAGCTGGTCCACCGCCTCTTTTCCTGTCCTGACATATATTATATTCCGGAACGCATTTTTTAGACGGATTTTAAGAAGCATCTTGCTGCTTTCATCATCCTCCGCCACAATTACAGTTAAATATTGGAACAATACCGGGGGTTTTTTCGCTATACCTTCCGATGGATTATCTTCTTCCAAACGTTCGGAGAATGGGAGACTAAACGTGAATGTGGAACCAACCCCTTCCTCAGAGGTTAACTCAATGCTTCCCCCCAACATTTCCACATAGGATTGGGTAATGGCAAGCCCAAGTCCAGAACCCTCATAATTTCTGGTTGCTCCGTTATTGACCTGTTCAAAACGGCGGAAAACAGCCCGCAGCTTATTCTGTGGTATTCCAATTCCCGTATCTTTTACAAAAAACTCCATTACGGGAGCGTTATTTTTTATCTTTTTTGTGTATCCCAAAGTGATACTGCCTTTATGGGTGAATTTTATCGCATTTTTTATAAGATTTATCAAAATTCCCTCCAGTTTATGCTGGTCAGTGATCAACCATGCTTCCTCATCCGGAAGACCTGGAATGGAAACCAGCTCAATTCCTTTTGCCTTCACTTCAGGCAGAAAGAATTGGCATTGTTCTTCCAGAATATTGTTTACCTGCACCCGCGTTTTGGTAATTTTTACTTCGCCCGCCTCAATTCGGGAAATGTCGATGATATCATTAATTGTGGTGAGCAACCGGTGGCCACCTTTTTCAATAATTCCAAGATATTCCTGTCTCTCTTTGTCCGTGAGCTGGTCCTCCTTCAACAGTTCTGTAAATCCCAGTATCCCATTCATGGGGGTACGGATTTCATGGCTCATATTGTTCAGGAAGGCCGTTTTTAAGCGGTTGCTTTCTTCTGCTTTCTCCAAAGCAAGAATTAAATCCTCCTCCGCATGTTTCTGCCGGGTAATATCACGGGTTATTTCGATAACCTGGACCACCTCTCCGTTTTCTGCATAAAGAGGGAAGGAATATACTTCAAAATAACGATTAGTTCCATCCTGCAGGGGCAGGGATTTCACCAGAGACTTTGGTTTTCCCGTTTGGAATACTTCTTTTGCTCCGCATTGTTCACACAATTCACTTCGTCCCTGGTATGCTTCATAGCAGTGCTGGCCACGTATATCTTCCTGGTTGACATTTTTCATTTCCAGAAGTTTTTTATTGGTCAGCAACACAGTAAAATCCCGGTCAATCACGTGCATTGGGTCCTGGATTCCATCAAATATGGTTTTCAGGAAATGTTCTTTTTCCTTCAGTGTTTCCTCCGCACGCTTCCGGTCAGAGATATCCACTGTGAGAAGATAGAATAGAACGGTAATAATCAGCACACCGGCAATAGACCCCACCAGCGTGATGATGAATTCCACATAATAACCACGGATGGTGGCGTCTTCGTTGTGCGAGACAACATACGCCGAGAGATGGCCCTCCACATTTTTAATGGGAAAAAATACCACGAGTTTATCCAATTCTCCTGCCTCGACCACAAAGCCAGTGCCGGCCTTGAGTTTCTCCCGTACGATGGGTTTTATGGCTGCGTTGACAGCTTTCAGCGAATCGCCAGCGGCATAACCTTGCTCGTACAGATAGTCATCGGAAAGGTCGCTGGGGCGGTAGTTGCTTTGCTCATTGGGAAACACCGTTTTTTCCACAAGCTGCCGCCGGAGGAGAAAAGCGTAGTGTCTGTGAAACTGTCGTTCCATTTGTCCGAGAATGTCTTTAGACTCCATGCTGATTTCCACACTGCCCAGATGTTCGCCTTTGCGGATGAGGGGAAAAACATTCCTGAATCCATTAAGTATCCGCCCTTCTTCAAAGCCGGAGACCACAACCCGCTCCGCATTTGCCTTGTCCACGGAATACCGCACTCCTTTGAGACTGTCCCCATATTTTTCCGGACGGTGAAGCCGCAAAAAACTCTCGGAGTTGGGAAGGTGAAAATGGAGCTGCCACACATTCCGCAATTTCAGACGTTCATAGAGCGGGCCCAGTTTTGCCAGCAACGTTTTACGGACGGCATTGCGGATACCATTATCCTCTGAATTTGCCGTTTGGTACAGATCCAGAATCTCCGGCCTGTTTATATAGGTGTCAAAAGTAACACGGGCTGTCTCTGCATGAAAGGAAGTAATCACGCCGTAGGCAGTGCTCATCTCATCCAGCAGATGGGCATAATAGGCATCTTTTTTTTGAGAGAAAACATGATAATTCAACGTGGTAACCAAACCGGCGGACAAAAGGAAAACGGCAAGAAATCCACTTTGAACGGTTCTCTTTTCAGCTGTCATAAATCCCCCCTTGCTCTTCCCAAAAAACCCAAACCTGCCGAAGATATTCATATCCCCTCGTATCGCCCTCCCACTTGGATACCCGCAAAGCGACAGAACTGGGAGGCGATTTTGATTTTCTGGTTTGACAACATCCATTTATTCCTTGCTGTCCCGGAATGCAATAAAAAAATGGCGGTATGTATTTTAAAGCAGGTGCTCGTTTTACCGCCATTTTAACCATATTGTTGCAGGGTTCCTGGATTTTTCCCGTGGGAGCCAGCGTCGAATTGAAAGATAAAAATCCGGAAGCGGCAAAGGCCGTTGTAGAAGGCTCGTTAAAAAAACTGGGGTCGTCCTTTAAGTATAAGGAAGACACAGAAGGATTTGATTATTATCTAACCAATACCTTTTTTAACGTTTACACCTATGATATTTATATCTCCAGCTATGACCAGAAAAATACCGTGGTACGCGTGGACGCCCCCAATCGGATGAGTTTCGCTCTGGCCGATGTGATTGAACAGCAGGAAAAAATTGCCAATTATCCTCACAAATATGGGGAAAAATCCCTTTTATTAGGGGACGTTACCACGCTGATTTCCCCCGGACTGGGATATATTTATGCGAATTCCAAATCCCCGTTTGCCCGTGAAAATATATGGTTCATTCCAATCATACATTTTGGGGTGGATGCTCTTTTATTCTGGTTTGGTTCCCGTACATTTTTCACCCACAAGTTTGATCCCTTTGGGGAAGGAGCCATTGCTACCGCCACCCTGATGGGTTCCTACCGTCTGGCCTTTCTGACTAAATACCACCTCCAGATGGTAGCCCAGAACCGTATGGTGAGACTGGGTTATACGTTCCGTTTTTAGCGTGAAAATTAACGTAAGAAAAATAATCATCTGGGCTGTTTTTATGATGTCACTATCCGGTGTTGCGGGATATCTTTATTTTTCCGGAAAAATCCATCGTCCGGACATGGAAAAATGGAGTGCAAAACTGGCTGGACACTCCCTCCACCAGAAAAAAGATATCTACCAATTCATGAATATGCGGTATCTGACTCTTCAGGATAAGTTGAATATTTTGATAAAATACCGATAATAAAACCAATGCGACGTTTTTGTATTTGGGCGGTTTTGGGCTTTTTCCAGTGGCAATCCATAGAAGCAGGGTGGATCATCGTGGGGAAAGTCACCCAGGTAAACCAGATTACCCGGGAAGTTGTAGTGCGGATTGATTTTCCGGAAAAATACGAGGACAATAAAGGCGATCTGCATATCCTGAATCCGGAGAAAAAGTCCATTGCCGGGTTGTCCATAATCCAAAAAAGTTTTCATCAGAAACAGTATACCATCCGTACTCGCATCCAGAGTCAGAAAAAGCGGATCTACGCCGGTCTGGACGTGGCGGTTCCGGAACCCGCCCGGGAAACATCCCATTTGCCGGACAAACGGGAAATCAAGCTGGTATATCCGGATGAAATTCTCCATGCGAAGGACTCTTCCCGGATGGTTTTCATTCCGGAAGGCCCATTTATCTTAGGAGATCAGACCAAAGGAAGCCTCCACTACCTGCCCCCGGTGCGGAATCTGAATGCAGACCTGTACCGCCGCATGGGGAAAAAACCGCCGGTTTATGTCCAGCTTTCCGGATTTTACATTGATAAATATGAAATCACCATCGGTCAATTCCGGGATTTTATCCGGAGAAGCGGAACTTCCTATGAGGCGTCAGAAGAATCCCTGAGAGACGATATTCCGGTATATGCGGTTTCCTACCCTCTGGCGGAGGCATACTGCGATTGGGCGGGGAAACGTCTTCCCACGGAATTGGAATGGGAAAAAGCAGCCAGAGGAAGCGGTCTGGAAATATACTGGACAGAAAAAGAAGAAAAAGTCCTGGTACCGAGTCCCCTAACCTATCCTGTGGGGAATGCCTTCTCTCCAGACGTCTGTATCACATCTGAAAAAGGATTATCCTCCCCGCTTCCCGTCTCCGAACTGAAGGATTTCAGTCCCTATGGGCTGGCCGGAACCTGTGGAAACGCCTTGGAATGGACGTCCAGTTGGCTGATGCCATACAAGGGAAACACAGCAAAATCCCCTTACTTTGGCAAAAAATACAAGGTACTCAAAGGCGGCTCCTTTCTGCTTCCAGCGGAAATGGCCCGTTCCTATAACCGGATTCCCGGTGGATATCCCACCTTAAGCCGGGATTTCCGGGCAGGATTCCGCTGTGTAAAACCTTTACACGCTCACCCCTGATTGTACAGCGTCTCCGGACGGTCCCATTATGAGAAAAATATTTCTGTTGCTTCTGCCTGTATTGGTGACGTTGGATTTATACTCCCAGGAAAAATCCGGAGTGCTGGAATTTGCCCAGGGAAAAATGACCGAACTGGAAGAATTTCAAAAATCCCTGGTGGAAAACCCATCGGAAGAAAACAAGAAAGCGGTCATGGAGAAAGCAAGAAATTCCGTGATGGACATGCTGGAATTTGACGTAATCTCCCGGATGGCTCTGGGGAAATATTACAGCGAGAAAACCCCACAGAGTAAAAGACAAATGGATCGTTTCCGTGAGTTATACCGCCGATTGATGACAGAAAGCATCCTTAAAATCAATTTACCGGAGAAGAAATCCCTCCAGAAAAAAAACCCATTGAAACTCCACCGTGAATCTTATAAGAAAGACACAATTTTTAATATGGACGCTTGGATCGTCCATGGAACTATGGTTTCCAAAAAAATTGAATACAAAGTGGAATTATATTTCTACCGGAAGAATAACCGGTTTTATCTCTATGATGTCCGGATTGACGATTCATCCACTCTTCTGGATTACCGGAATTATTTTTACCAGACAATTTCCGATCCCAAAAAAGGGATGGACTATCTTATCCAAAAATTAACAGAGAAAGTAAATGATCTAGAAAATGGCAAGCTTAAGAAAAAAAAGTAATTTTATCCTCACCACCTGCATACTGTTATTGTCGGTTGGTTTCTTGGAAGGCCAGCCCGCCACCGTTATCACCTTTGAGGAAGGATTAAAAAAGCTCCTTTCCGCAAATGCTGCCATCGACCGGGAAAAGGCCTCCCTCATCAGTTTTGAGGCCAATGTGGACAGAGTGAAAAATCTCTGGGTTCCCAGTGTGGGAATCACCACCTTTGTCGCTCCCGCATACGCAACAGAGGGAAACGCTCTTTCTTCCAGTAATGATTATTCCCGCTGGGGTCCGGCGTATTACGGCCAGATCACTGTGGTCATGCCGGTGTTTTCCTTTGGGGCTTCCACGGAAGCCCGGTATGCCGCCGAACACGGTCTGGAAGCCGGCAAGAGTCTGACGGAAGGTACCATCAACGAGAATATCTACCAGTATAAAAAACTTTATCTCTCCGTTATTCTGCTGAAAAAACTGGAAATCCTGCTGGCGGATGCCCGGAAGAAAATGGAAGAGGCAGTTACTTCCGCCAATGAACGCTACCAGGCCGGAGATACAAATATAAAGAGAAAGGACCTGGCAAAGATAATGATGTATTCCCATGAACTGGATACCATGGCCTACCAAGTCTCCATCCAGAAGGCAAACGCACTCTGGGCCATTGGTCACTATTTGGGGGAAAGACGCAGTTATGATGTGGCGGACGCGGAATTCCCGGATGTGGAAATGGAGCTGGAAAATCTGGAAAGCTGGCTTTCCCGTTTTGGAGCCAATCCCCAATACCGGGCTGCGATATCTGGAGTGGCCGCCTATAAACACTCTCTGGAGCTGGAAAAGAAAAAATCCCTGCCCGTTTTATTCATTGCCGGGATGGGCTCTTATTCCCATACAAAAGTCCGGGAAGACCAGCAGAGCATTTATGCACGGGATCCATATAATGAATTCACCGGGGCTGTGGTGGCGGGAGCCCGCTGGGAATTTGATTGGGGGAAACAACATGCTGAACAAAAGAAAGCCCATTCCAATTACCTGAAAGCAATGAGCCAGAAACGGGAAGCGGACACAGGAATTCCGCTGAAAATACTGATGGCATACAACAATGTGGACTATTCCTACCACAAATGGAAGAATGAACAAAACAAATTCAAGGAAGCGGGGAAATGGTTTGTGGCAGAATGGTCGGCGTTTTCCACCGGGACAGGTTCCGGGGAAGATACCATGGAGGCCATGGCTGCCTATTATCTGTCCGAAAAAAATATCTATGAATCCGAATACCAGTATCTGCTGGCCATTGCCGAACTGATGCAAGTGATTGGGGACAGGGTTTCCCTCTCAAAATGGAAGGAAATGGAATGAAACAAACTCTGCGTGGTATCCTCATCTTTTTTTTAATGGCAACGGGAAATATTTACGGAAAACATCAATACACCTATATGGGGGAAGATGCGTTTTCCCATGGAAATTATGACACCGCATTTTCTTACTTCCAGAAAGCCATCGATGCGGGGGAAACCCAGGGTGAGCCCTGGTTTTTCATGGGCAGTATTAAGGATGCCAAACGGGAATATGCCGCATCCATCCCCTATTTTGAAAGAGCCGTTACCCGCACACTGAAGAGAGATTATAAAGTGGCCGCTCTTTGGAAAATTGTCCTGTATTATAGAAACGCCGGCAACGCAGAAAAAGCTCTGGAATATGCATATCTGATGCAGAAAAACGGAATTGATAACTCCACGGTCAGAAACATCATTGATTCCGCCAATGCATCCATCACCCCGGAGACTAAAAAATCCAGGGAATATCTCAAAAAAGCCAGTGAAGAGGATGAACGTTTATCCGTAACCGATGGGGTGGATTACCTGAAATACAAGCCCGAAGTGGCGGATATTATCCGGAATTATCAAAGTGCCATCGAGTTGAATTCATCCTATTTTCCGTATTACTGGCGAATTGCATTTTTATATGAGAAACTGGAAGACTGGGAATCCGCTTATAAGATTTATCTCAAAATCCACCAGCATGGGGAATCCTTCAAAACTAATTACAAATTGGGAATTATTGAAAAGCGGAGGAATCATTATCCTCAGTCTCTGGAATATTTGCGTGCTGTAATCAATAATGCCCCCAAAGACCAGAAACAAATGCGTTATTACTCCCACCTGAATATTTCCCAGGTATATTATGGCAGTGGAAATATCCAGAGTGCAAAAACCCATGCCCACGCAGCCATGGAACTGAAAGAATTCCGAGTAAATCCGGAGGAAAAAACCCGGATAGCAGAGATCACATACTGCCTTGCAGCGGTATCTGAGGTTCTTTCATCCAAAGAGCCACTGGAAATACCTCCGCTTTGTAAAAAATTAACTCTATCCCAAAAGGAAAATATTCCGCCGGAGGAGATAATTGCCATCCAGTTTATAGAAGCAAAAATGACACACCATGACGTGGTAAAAGAAAAAAAAGCGGAAGTGAAAAAAAACCTTGAGAAAAAAGTGGCTCTGCTCTATCAGAAATCCCTGTTCGGGGAAAATCCGGATTCTTCCCAGCCCACCGTCCTATCCGTTTTTTTAAATGAATGGTTAGCATGGGATTTACGGTTCCCCATCAATTTCTTCTACCGTCAGAAAAAATACGACATGGTTCTAAAAATTGCACAAACCTATTCGGGATCCGAAAAAGTGCTGAAACCCGATGATATGATCCAGATACACTTCCGCCTGGATAACCACCGCAAAGTGATGGAAATTTACGAGGACAGCATGAGATTTCCATCTTTCCAGAAAGCGGCTTTGTCCGCAGCAAAGGTGGGAGATTTTTCGTATCTGGAAAAAATAATCCGAACAAGAATAAAAGCATCTCCGGATAAAGAAGCACAAAAGGAAAAGATTGAGACCTTCATGAAAAATCCGGAGTTTGACAATTATAAAAAATTTCTGGCGGATAAAAAATCACAATAGCAGATTGTGCTTTCCGGACGGAGAATCCTGCACATATTGGGGTTTTGCCAGAAAAAAAGGATAGCTCCGGAAAAAATCCCGGATGAGAGATATCCCCTCCTCCGCGGATACATGAAAATGATGGGCTCCTTTCACTGCATCCAGGTGGTGGATATAATAGGGAGAGATTCCCAATTTTTCTATCCGATGGAATAATTCCTGTAAAATTTTAACATCATCGTTAACCCCACGGAGCAGTACCATCTGGTGTTTGAGAAGGATACCGGATTCCCGCAGCCGATGGGTTATTTCTGCCGTCTTTTCCTGGATTTCGCAGGGGTGGTTGATATGGAACACCATCACCGTCTCTTTCCCATATACAGTCCATTTCCGGAAAAGAGAATACAAATTTTCTGTATATGCCCGGGTATAGGTGGTTAATGTCCGGGTATGGAAGCGAATGGTCCGTAAATTTTCCAGCCGATAATATTCCTCTGCCTGGGATGACCAATCGGCCAGGGGTAAATAAAAAGGATCCCCTCCGGAAAAGATCACCTCTCGTATTTCCGGATTGTCTTCCAGATATGCCCGGATATCCGTAAAAGCACATTGGCGGGCGGGAATAATGTTTATATGACGGCGGAAACAAAAACGGCAGGATACCGGGCAGTCATCATGCAGATACACCAGAAGCCGATCCGGGTATTTCCGGATCAGGCAGGGCAAGCCGGGTATGGAGGCACTTGCATCCCCCACCGGATCTTCAATAAAACCATTTTGAATTTTTTCTTCCTCCGGATCGTATTCGAACTGCCTCCGAATACCCGGATTATCTCCACATCGCCGGAGGGCATCCCGGATATCCCAAGAGATTTTTTCCTTGAGAAACAAATTAATCCCCGGAGGAGAAAATGTGGATGATATAACCCCGAATCTGGTCATGATGCACCAGACCCCACATCCGGGAATCATTTAAAAAAATTGTTTGATCGTGTTCGCAAAAATAATGGTGGGGCGGTATGGTCAACCGGGTAAGTCCGTTTTTTTCCGTCCCTGGGTTGTTCGCTGGATTATCATCCAGAGCACCGGGAAGGGCAAAGGTATCACCCGCAACACCGCTCACCCGGCAAAGAGCCAAATGCCCAGTGAAGTCCGGCTGCCACAGGATTATGTCCTTTTTCCGGGGGGCCCTCCAGAATTTTTTCAATAGGAGGGCTTTCTGGTTTTTTTTTATCCCGTCGCCCATGACCGGAGATTCCAGATAAATAACCCCCACAAAATATTTGGAGATCAGAAAAAAAACCAGCAGGGAGAAAGCAAGGCCAGCCACTACTTTCAGGGCAAGAATACGGAAATTGTTTTTTTTCTTTTTTCTAAAACCGGTGACGGTATATGCACTCATTGAATCCAGAAAAAAAAAACGTCATCCCGCAGAAAGAAAAAAATGTTGACAACAAGGCGACTCTTATCGATGTTTATACCAATGGATCTGGATTTTACCAATAAAGTAAAACGTATCATTAATGATTACGCACCGGCGGAAGCCAAAAAGATGGGACATGATTATCTGGGGCCGGAACATATCCTGCTGGGCATGCTGAGATCGGAATCCTCCATCGCCGTCAAAATGCTGGCCGGGTTAAATATCAATCTCTATGATTTATCCCGGGAAATTGAAAAAAGATGCGATGTGGATTCCAATACTCTTCTTTTGGACCCTGCGGAAAAGGACGCCATCCAGAAACTTCTGGAACGTTCCCGGGAAGAGGCCAGAAAGATGCGACACAATTATGTGGGCTCCGAACATGTGCTTCTGGCCATATTAAGGGATGCATCCTCCATCGCCTCCTCCGCTTTGGCCGTTTTTTCCGTGAATTACGCTGTCATAAAAAATGAACTAAACCAGGCATTGGGTTTTCCGTCCACGACCACCCCTCAGCCGGAGACTCCACGGAAAGATATGACCCGCATTCCCGTTCTGGACGATTTCGCAAGAAATCTGACGCAGATGGCTCTGGATAAAAAACTGGACCCCATCATTGGAAGAGAATCCGAAATTGAACGGGTGATCCAGATACTTTCCCGGAAAACAAAAAATAACCCCATTCTCATTGGAGAAGCCGGAGTGGGAAAAACGGCGATAGTGGAAGGTCTGGCCCAGAGAATCATAAAAAAAGATATTCCAGAGTTGCTGTTTGACCGGAAAATCTATTCCCTGGACATTGCGGCCATCATTGCCGGTACCAAATACAGAGGCGAATTTGAGGATAGAATCAAGAAGATCATCAAAGCCGCTCAGGCCAATCCCAACATCATTTTATTCATTGATGAAGTTCACACCATCATCGGAGCAGGGGCATCAGAGGGGGGCGTGGACGCAGCCAATATTCTCAAGCCGGCTCTGGCAAGGGGAGAAATCCATACCATAGGGGCGACCACAATAAAAGAATACAGAAAATATATTGAGAAAGATTCCGCTCTGGAACGGCGTTTCCAGGAAGTCTATGTGGATGAACCATCTGTTAAGGATGCCATCCGGATCATTTCTGGATTAAAAAGCACTTTTGAAGAATACCACGGTGTAGAATACACAAAGGAAGCCATTGAAACCTGCGTTCTGCTTTCCCACCGCTATATGCAGGACAGGTTTCTGCCAGATAAAGCCATCGACATTCTGGATGAAGCCGGAGCCAGAGCCCGTCTGCAACGATCCCGTCTGCCGGATAAATTCAAAGAATCAGAAAAGGATATTTCCAAACTCACCAGAGAAAAGAATGAAATGGTCCGTACTCAGAATTTTGAAAGAGCGGCATCCCTCCGCGATACAATTCACCATTCAGAGAGTAATCTCAAGAATGAAATCGCAGACTGGCGGGAAAAGCAGAAAGGCCAGAAAACCACCATTACCAAAGACCACATCCGGGAAGTCCTTTCCGAATGGACAGGTCTTCCGGTGGAAAGCCTCACCGATAATGAATCCCAGAAACTTTTGAATATGGAAGAGGAGATATCCTCCCGGGTGGTGGGGCAAAAAGAGGCCATTGAAAAAATTTCCCGGGCCATCCGCCGTTCCCGTGCCGGATTCAAAGACCCCAATCGTCCCATCGGGAGTTTTATTTTTCTGGGTCCCACCGGAGTAGGCAAAACAGAACTGGCCAAGACACTTGCGAGTTACCTCTTTGGCAGTCCGGAATCCCTGATCCGTTTTGACATGAGTGAATTTATGGAATTGCATACCGTTTCCAAATTTATCGGAAGTCCTCCGGGCTATGTGGGCTACACGGATGGTGGACTTCTGACAGAAGCTGTTCGCAGAAAACCGTTTTCCGTTGTTTTGTTCGATGAAATTGAAAAAGCCCATCCGGATATACAGAATATCCTTCTCCAGATTCTGGACGAAGGGGAATTGACGGACAGTATGGGAGTCCAGGTGGATTTCAGGGAGACCATCATTATCATGACCAGTAATGCCGGTGTTCGGGATATATCCAAAGGAAAGGGGCTAGGTTTTAACACATCCATTCTGGAGAATAATGAGTCCAAAATCATCAGTGAACTGAAACGGCTTTTCAATCCGGAATTTCTGAACCGGATTGATGAAACAATCATTTTCCAGAATCTTCAGGAAGAAAATCTTTCCGAAATATGTGATATTTTTATTGAAGAAATAAACATGAATATTCTGCATAATAATCTGTTTATTGTTTTGTCCGCAAAGGCAAGGGAGTATCTGGTAAAAAAAGGATTTACCCAGACAAACGGAGCCCGTCCGTTAAAGGGAATCATCCGGAAAGAAGTGGAAGATGATCTGGCCATGCTCTATATTTCCGGAAAAATCAAACCACCCTCAGAAATACACATTGGCGTGAAAAATGATAAACTCACCTTCCGTTTTTTCCAAATGGAACCGGAAAAACTGGAGGAGCTGAAGAAAGAATATCTGGATATGGACGATCAGCAGGACAAGGATTCCGGAAATGAGGATTCGGAGCCCACTCTTGAATATGCCCATTAAGGTTGATGCAGAAAAATCACGATTTCATAACCCAATTCTGAAAGAAAAAATAGCATTTTTTGTGGAGGAAAATCGGCGGGAAAAATTTTCCTTCTGGGACGCCACTGCTGGAAACGGTGGCCATCTGGCATTCCTGAGAGAGAAATTCCCGCAGGGTGAATTCTTTGCATCAGATACAGATCCGGAAATTATCTCCCTTCTGCAGCAGGATTTTCCACCGGAATCCGGAGTGCATTTGAAGCAGGCAAATTATTCCGATGCCGTCTGGGGGAACCGGAGCTTCGATTTTATTTTTCTGGATTTGGGAATTTCTTCTCTTCATTATGATTATTTTTCCCGTGGATTCAGCTACCGCTACGACGAAATTCTGGATATGAGGCTGGATACGGAAAAAGGAATCCCCTTGCATGAGTGGCTGGCCCGAACACCGGAAGAAGATATCCGCAATGTACTCTGGAAATACGGAGAAATACCGCAGGCAAGAAAGCTGGCCAGGATGATATCAGAACAAAGGAAGATTAAGCCCATCCTGCGTACCGGGGAGCTCGCGGAGATAATCCGCAAAGCCCTCCCCCCGCATCCGGGGAAAAAACATACATCTTCCCATCCGGAGGTAAAAGTCTTTCAGGCATTCCGCATCCATATTAACCGGGAGCTGGAACATCTGGAGAGTGCGATGATGTCCCTGCCCTTGCTGCTGAACCCCAAAGGCAGGCTGATGGTGATTTCTTTTCATAGCTTGGAAGACAGAATTGTAAAGCATTCTTTTCTGAATTGGGAATCCATCCCCAGCCATGATCCCCTTTCCCGAACCGCTTTTATACCCGGAGATTTTATTCGAGTCACCCGGAAGCCGGTGTATCCGGATACATCAGAAGTGGAGGAAAACCCTCGCTCCCGCTCTGCGGTTCTGAGGGTTCTGGAAAGAAAATAAATTCAGCGGGTTTTTCCGCGGGTGGCAACGGGCTCCGGTATTTTAATATCCTGGATGGACGCAATGATCTTATCTGCAATCCCGTATTGAACGGCTTCTTCCCCAGTCATATAAAAATCTCTTTCTGTATCTTTTTCTATTTTCTTAATTTCTTTGCCACAGCTTTCCGCAAGGATGCGATTCAGCTCCACCCGGGTTTTTTTGATCTCATCGGCGTGGATTTTAATATCGATAGCGGGGGCAATAATCTGCCCGGAGATTAAGGGCTGGTGGATCATTACTTTCCCATGGTTAAAAATATACCGGTGCCCCTTTTCTCCGGCACTGAACAATATGGCTCCCATAGAAGCCGCCAATCCCATGGTTATGGTGTATACCGGAGATTGGATCATTTTCATTACGTCATAGACAGCCATCCCGGAAGAAATGACTCCACCGGGAGAATTAATAAAAAATAAAATTGGTTTGGTGGAATCCTGGTTTTCCAGAAATAACAGTTTTTCCACAAGTTCCTCGCTACTGGAATCTGTGACGGCTCCCCATAAAAAAACCTGACGTTTTTCCAGGAAACTTTCTTTGATCCGTTCCTTCATGGATTTTTTATAATCTTCGTCTTTCCCTTTTTTCTGCATATCGATTATCTCCATATTCCTCATCCTTATTTGATATTTGCTCCGGGCATCTCCGCATAGACAAAAAAACGATCCACAATCCGGGGTAAAGAATTAAATACGTGGATATATCTTTACGCCCCGTATTGTATATTCTGCCTATCCCATGAGCAGAATTGCGATCATTGGGTCCGGTATTTCCGGATTGAGTTTTGCGTATTTTTATCTGAAAAAAAATCCCAATACCCACATTGAATTTTTTGAAAACCCGCCCCCTCAAAATTCCGGACATCTGACCGATCTGGGACCCTTCCAGGCAGACCTTCACCATGACATGATATTCCAGAAGAATCCCGCTCTGGAACTGATTCTGCGGGATCCGGAGATTTCCCTCCAGGCACAGGATGCAGGAAAAGATGCACAAACAAATTACATAGTCAAAGATTTAATTCCTGCTAAAATCCCCCGTTCCAAATCCAGCTTCCGGTTTAACTCCATCCTGTTTTTAACGGAAAGTTTAAAGGCCCTTTCCAATTACCAGAAAGTTTATTCCCTCTGGGATTCCATGTCTTTCTTTGAAGCCACAAAAACGCTTTTCATGGAAAACTTTTCCGAATATTTTACCAGTGCCTTTACCCGTGGATTTCTTTTTTCAGAAGCAGAAAACACAGAATTTGCCGCTGTCTTTCCGGATATCTATCAGTATATCAACCAGAATCTCAAAGTGGAGAAAGCTGTGGAATCCGCCATAGAGAAAAGAAAAAATGAATGGATTACCCTTGCCCAGGCATATTCCTTTTCCGCCGATGGATTATCCCCCAGAGCTTTTTACTACGATAATCCCATCATTCTGAAAGAAGGGATGCCCGGTTTAATAAAATCACTGAGGGATTATCTGAAGATTCATGGAACAAAATTTACATCCGCAAAGATTTCCTCTCTGGCATCCAAAGCAAAGACTTGGACACTGCATACAAAGAACAATAAGATCGGACCGTTTGACATGGTTTTTACGGATATTGACGCCGATTATCTTTCCGCCATTATCAAAGAAGCGGATAAAGAGCTTTCCGGTGAATTAAAAAAAATGAAATATAATTCCTATTCCGTCATCGGTTCTATTTATCCTGCCAGACAAATTCGTCTGGATGGAGGTCATATTCTGATCCCGCGAAAAGAGAAATCCCCCCTGGCACGGGTTAGTCTCATGTCCAATTTGTTTCCGCATTATCACAATAAAGAATCCTTTTTTATAAAATCCTATCTTCTGGGGGAACATGACTTATTCTCCGATGAGGAATTACAGGATATTCTGAAAAGGGAATTGAAAAGGTTCACCGGTCTCAAAGCGGATCCCTCCCATTTCAAAGTTGTCCGCCTGCGGGCACCCCAATATTTCCCTGGTTACACTGCCTGGAGGGCACTAATCCGTGCTAAAATATCCGCTTTGGAAAACCTGATTATATCCGGAGACGATTTTGAGTCCATGCTGACAGATCGGCTTCTGGAATCCTCCATGAAGAAAGCCCTGGAAAATGAGAAACCCTGAATATATTCCCATAAAAAAGAAAATTCCATTTCTTTCTGAAAAAAATTCCGGAAACGGAATTGTCCACAATATTCATTTTAACCATTTGCACACAGTATGCGAAGAATCCCGTTGCCCCAACCAGAGAGAATGCTCCGCAAACGGGGTTGCCACCTTTTTAATTGGAGGGGACATCTGCACTCGCAACTGTCGTTTCTGTAACATAAAAACCGGTAAGCCTCTTTTCCGGGAATCCCAAAGGGAGCGGGAAGAAATCATCCGCAGCGTGCTGGCTTTGGGGTTACGCCATGTGGTGATTACCTCCGTTACCAGAGACGATGACGAAATATATCTGGCGGAACACTTCGCCCGCATCATCCAGGACCTCCGGGCTCTGGGGAAAAGTGTGGAAGTCCTGATCCCGGATTTCCATGGCCGGGCGGAATTTCTGGATATCATTTTGGATGCCCATCCACATGTACTCGCACACAATGTGGAAACAGTGGAGAGGCTTTCCCCCACCATACGTCCGCAGGCAGATTTCCGGCGTAGTCTGGATGTACTCCGTTATTTCCGGAAAACTGCCAAAGAAAAAATTCTCATAAAAAGCGGATTTCTGCTGGGTTTGGGAGAAACTCCGGAGGAAATCCGGGAGACCATCCGGATTTTTAAAAAAAATGGGGTGGACATTCTGACTATAGGACAGTATTTTCAACCTGACACCATGAATGTACCGGTTGCAAAATATTACCAAACTGCGGAATTGGACGAAATACGGGATTTTGCCCAATCCCTTGATTTTGCCGGTGTTGAGGTATCCGTATATACGCGCAGCAGTTACATGGCGGAAAAAACGTTAAGGAAAATATTGCCTCATGAAACAGAGTTACGGCGATTTTAATTCCATTAACCTGACGTATCTGAAAAAATGCGTGCAGGAAAATTCCGCTGACAATGAGATGGTGTACCTTCTGTTGCGTCATTGGGAATCCAAACTCCAGGATTTCCGCAAAAAAAGAGCCATCCGTTATTTTGATTATTATATCACTTTTGAAAGCATGAATGAAGGAATTATTTACGCCTTCATCTATGATCTGAAAGAAGAGAAAACCATGTTCCAGTTCAAACCGCTTCCGGAAATTTCCCGGATTCTGCATGATGAATTGGAATACATAGATAAAAATGAACTGAAAGAAAATTCAGAAATAACCCATAAGGGATATTCCCATTTATTCTGGAAAAAGAAGATCCATTTCCGGGATAACCACTATCTTCTGGGGGTGGTTTTCATTGCCCGTGAAAAAGAGGAAAGCATTCTGCACCGATTGGAAACGGTTTTTAAAAATTATTATTTGCCGGAGATATTTCTTCCCGATGAGAGATTCACTTCCTATCCGGAAAAAATTGACCAGTATATCATTTCCACCGTCAACACAAAGATCAAAGAAAATGGCCACGTCCATGTAATTGGGCTTAAATTTGTCAACTACAAGCTTTTTATTCATTCCTCCGGAGATTTTTACACAGAAGACGCCCTGGATATTATCAAGGAAACATTTGAAAATCAAATCCAGAATAATGGGTGTGTTTTTGCCCTGGGATTAAACTGCTGGCTGATTTTTTATTATGGCTCTGATTTTCAGAAAATAATCCGGGAAATTGACCGGCATATTCTGGAGGTAAGAAACTATATGTTCAAATTTTATCTGACCCACACAGAGTTATCGGTGGAACAGGAAGGCTTTTTTCCCATCTGGAAAAAAATGCTGGGAGAGCTACCACAGAAATAAATTTATAAAACTAAATTAAGAGGGATTATGCCAGAGGAAAAGTACAGAGAAATAATTGACAAAGCAATCCGGAATGTTCCGGATTTTCCCAAACCCGGTATCCAGTTTAAGGATATCACCCCGGTACTCCAGAACCCACAGCTTTTGAGAACGATGGTGGAATGGTTCGTGTCCACTATTGATAAAAATGTCACCGGAATAGCAGGCATTGAATCCCGTGGGTTTATATTAGGTACGGTGGTGGCCCATGAATTGAATCTGGGATTCACCCCCATCCGCAAAAAAGGAAAGCTGCCGTATAAAACCTACCGGGAAGACTATGCTCTGGAATATGGGACGGATTCTCTGGAAATTCACCAGGATGCGTACAAAGCCGGGGACAAAGTGGCCATCATCGATGATCTTCTGGCCACCGGAGGCACCGCCGATGCCAGCATCCGACTGGTTCAGAAATCCGGTGCGGAGGTTGTCTCCGTACATTTTCTGATTGAACTGGATTTTTTGCAGGGAAGGAAGAAGCTGGAAAAGCATTCCCATACTAAAGCATTTTCCCTGATTCACTATTAAGCCATGTATTTCCGATATACCCGCACATATAAAATCCTCCTGGGCATTTTCATTGCCATTTGTATTTATGGGGGTGCAGCTTGGTATTTTTCCAATATCATAATTTCCTTTGAGATTAATTCCATGGAAAAAGAACTCAAGCTTCGGAAAATCAAATCCCCCCGGCAGGTGGGACTGAAAGACCCGGAACAATATATCATTCCAGTACGGGATCACAATGGAAAAAGCCTGAAAATATCCGCTTGGTATTTTCCTTCCCAGAGCAACCAGTGTGCCGTGATCCTCCAGCATGGACACACCTCCCGGAATTTTGGGATGCTCAAGTATGCCCCGGTTTTCCGGCGTTATGGCTGCCATCTTCTCATCCCGGATGCCCGCTATCATGGACACAGCGAGGGACAATTCTGCACGTATGGATACCATGAACGGAAAGACCTTTCACAGATCATTGACTGGCTTAAGGTAAAAACCGGCCTTCCCGCGTCCAAAATCGGGCTGATGGGAAGCTCCATGGGTGGTGCCATTGTCCTGATGACGGCAGCCGAGTATCCGGAAGAGCTGGCCTTTGTGATGGCAGATTCTCCCTATAAAGACCTGTATTCCATTCTGACACAGGAGGCAAACCACCGCTATGGAAACTGGATGACCATTCTCTTCTTTGGAGCCGAACATCTTTCCAATCTCCGGGCATCGTTCCGGATTGCGGATGTCTCCCCGGAGAGAGAAGCTGCGAAGATAAAAATTCCCGTCTTTTTAACCCACTCGCTGGAAGATGCCCTCATCCCCGCCGGCCATTCGGAAGCAATCTACCGGGCGATTCGTCATGACAAAAAAGAAATATATATCACGCGGATGGGGGCCCGCCATGTGTTATCCATTGACATGAATCCGGGGGAATACATGGACAGGGTGGATGATTTTATGCTCCGCCACCGGATTTTTCGTTAGAGATATTTTCTTTATAGATTAATTCCGCGTTCAGGACTCCCGCACAGATATTCAAAAACTTGGTGGATTGGTTATCACTCCGGGAGGTGAGAATAATGGGAACCCGTGCACCAATGACAATATTGGCCACCTCCGCCCCGGAAGTCATCACCCAGGATTTATAAATAAAATTGCCACCCTCTATGCGGGGAACCACCAGAATATCCGCCTTGCCCGCCACTTGGGAATTTTTCAGACGTTTCTTGCGTACTGCGTCCTCATAAAGAGAAAGATCATAGGACAGCGGGCCTTCCACTACCGCATTTTCAATGGGCATGGTGGCAATTTTCCGGGCCATCAGCGTGGAGGGAACATTGGCGGAAGGAACTTCATTGGCGTCCAGAATGGCTACTTTGGGATAGGGGACTCCCATCGCCCGGGCAGCAAACACCGCATTTTCTATAATATCCCGTGCACTTTCCGGCTTCTCATGCCGCAAAAGGGATGGATTAACCCCCGGATCCGTGAGAAATATCAGGCGGTCCACATTGGGCAGATCAAACGTGCACACCAGAGAAAGCCTTCTTCCATTTCCAATCCCATACCGGGGATGGGTGACCGGGCGGCTGAAGGTGGCGGTATTAATATTGCCTTTCATGAGCATCTGGATTTTTCCCTCCTTCACCAGACGCACTCCATAATCGGCAGCGTTTATATGTTCCATCTCCAGGTTTTCCGCCGGATAATCATCCACAATCTCCACCCGATTTGCATTGGATATAGTGCGTTTCACCATCCGGTGGATGGTATCCCGGCAGCCAATAAAATAGGCTTTTTCCAGAATCCCTTCATCCAGAGCACGATTGATGGCCACCATGGAGGAAACATCCGGACAGACCATCCCCATACTGGTATTTTTGATCAATCGGGCGGCTTGTATAATATTGTCCATTTTACGGCTGCGGAACATTGGTTTTGCGGTAAAATTTTTCCGGGGAGCACGATACACAACGGAGATTATTTTTGCCGTATTTTCTCTGGATTGGATTCTGTGGGGAACGGAGGAATCAAAATAAACTGCGTCCCCTGCTTTCAGCTCCAGCTTTTCATTTTCCAGATGCAGAATGACTTCCCCGGAAAGCACAAAATGGAACTCCTCCCCCGGATGGGAACTCCAGACGGGATCTTTTTCCGCAATAATTTCCACCAGAAAGGGATCCATGTGCCGGTTCCCCTCCACCGCCAGACTTTCATAGCGGGTTTTCTTTCCGGTTTTCCCAAAAGTGACCGGCATTCTTTCCTGGGAACGCACCACCATTTTTTTCAGGTTTCCCGCTTCTTTGCCCATAACCAGAATGCCGATGGATGTATCCAGAGCGGTAGCGATTTTCAACAGTTCGGAGATGGACGGATCCCGGAGACCATTTTCAATCTGGTTTAACTCCTCTTCCGGAAGGGAAGACCGGGCAGAAACCTGGGAGATGTCCAGCTTTTTTTGTTCCCGAACTGTCCGGATATTCTGCCCCACCAAACGGGTTTCCGGCATGGAAAATTCAGACATAGCTTCCCAGCTCTTCCTGCATCTTCAGTTCCAGCTCCATTTTTTTCCAGGTATAATCAATGTGCTTTTCCCATGCAACAATTTGTTCTTCTTTAATCTGGGAAAATCGTTCCTGCTTTCCCAGATATTCCCGCAGATCTTTCCGGTTTTCCTTCTGCATATACCGGGCGGAGACGGGGCTGATACTCAGTTTTCCATGGATTTTTTCAAAAAGTGGCCACAGTCCCGTCTGGTTAGCTAAGCGGCCCATCTCTATGGTTTCTTCGGTTTTATATCCCCAGCCCGGAGGACAGGGACTGAAAATATGGATATAGCGAACCCCCTGCCCCCGGAATTCTTTTGCCTTTTGAAATTTATCCACCAGATCCTGCGGATACGCCGCGTTGGCGGTGGCAATATAGGATAACTGGTGGGCTTCCATTATTTTTACCACATCCTTTTTCCACTGGGTTTTTCCCGCAACTGGCGTGGTGGTGGTCATGGCCCCCTTGGGGGTGGCTCCGGACCGCTGCGTTCCTGTATTCATATAGGATTCATTATCATAGCATACATAAATAAAATCGTCCTGACGCTCCGCAGCTCCGCTCAATCCCTGGATACCGATATCCGCCGTTCCGCCATCGCCCGCCCAGGCTACCACATTCACATCCTCAATCCCCCGTGATTTCAGGGATGCGGCAATGCCGGACGCGGACGCCGCCGTGGTCTCAAACGTGGTATGCAGAACAGAAATATTCACCGCACTGAAACCCTGCATTCCGTGCATCACTGTGGAACAGGATGCCGGGATGGTGACGATGGTACGGTCTCCCAGGGCTTTCAGAGCCATCCGGTACGCAAGCTGGAGCCCACACCCCGAACAGAGCCGGGTCCCCGGCAGGACATATTCTTTTAAAGGAATTTCATTCAGTTTAATCCCCATTTTATAACTCCAGTTTGTCCAGAAAAAGACCCAGATAATCTGTCCGGGGTAAATCCATCTGGGCAGTGGACCCACTCTGGAAAGCGTCCCATGTCTTGACCACACCCTCCGTCATGATAGTTTCCGTTACATCCCTTCCGCCCAGCCCGGCGATGAATCCTTTTATTAAAGGTGGATTTTGTGTTCCATACAGGGCGGCCTTCAATTCATAGGCGAGGATCCCTTCATAGCCATAACCAATATTCCGGTCAAACACCACGATGAGCTTGGCATTATGGAATGCTTCCCGCATTTCCCGCACGGGAAAAGGACGGAATACCTTCAGAGAAATTAACCCGGCCGGAATCCCTTTTTCGCGGAGGGAATCCACCACATTGCGGCTCTCCGAGGCCAGACTGCCCACCGCAAAGAGAAACAATTCGGCGTCCTGCGTGCGGTATTCCTTATAAATTCCGTTTCCATAGGACCGATGGAATATTTCCCGGAAGTTCTCCCCGGTCTCCCGGATCACATCCAGAGAATTTTCCAGAGCCTTCTGCATGGAATAGCGGTACTCAAAATACCCCGGAGCCGTTTTTTCCCCTGCCCTTGTAATCGGATCCGGAGTGGTCACGGGGGATACCCCTTGCGGATGATCAAAATCGGTCAGATGAATGTGCGGCACATAATCCGGAAGGAAACGCCGGATTTTTTCCTCCGGCTCAATAGATACCGGCATGAGGGTATGGGATAAAATGAAACCATCATAGTTCACCAGAATGGGGAGATACACGCGTTTATCCTCCGCTATTTTATACGCCATGAGAACCGTGTCATATATTTCCTGGTTGTCCTCCGCATACATCTGCATAAAGCCGGAATCCCGGACGGAAAACGCATCCTGGTTATCCGACCACACACTCCAGGGAGCACCCAGAGCACGGGTGGCCACACAGATGACGATGGGAAGCCGGTTTCCCGCCGCCCAGTTCAACTGCTCAAACATGTACGCGAGGCCATTGGCACTGGTTGCGGTAAATACACGGGAACCCGTGGCGGAGGCAGAAATCACCGCCGCAATAGCCGATTGTTCGCTTTCCACGGTGATATACCGGGTGCGGGGCATTTGGCCGCTTTCCACAAACAAAGAGATTTTCTCTACCACCGGACTTTGCGGAGTGATGGGATACGCCGCCACCACATCCACATCCGCACCTTTCGCGGCAAAAGCGGCGGCATGGTTACCGGTGATCACCAGTTTTTCGGGCTTGCTCATGGGGAAATCTCCTTAGCCTCATCCACCATGAGGATGGCATTATGGGGGCATTCATAGGCACAGATACCACAACCCTTGCAGTAATCATAATCAATTTCCACCGGTATGGTTTTTTTTATGGTGGCTTCCGGGCAGTACATCCAGCAGAAATGGCATACTTCCTTATTTTTGCGGACAACAATACAGGCTTCATGATTGATGACCGGTTTTTCTGTCCGCCACGCAGAGGTCAATCCCGCCTCCCCCACCACCGCTTTCTGGGTGGCCGCGAGAATAGTGCGTGATATTTCTTTTTCGTTATTTTCCATAAACATCCATTTTACAAAAGAATAAGGTCAAGCTCTCTGGACAGTGCCGGCAGAATATCCTTATCCGGAATTTTTTCAATAATTTCATGAAACCGGGAACCGATGATGAATCCATCGGAAAAGCGGAGAATCTCCGCTATCTGTTTTTTACTTTTTATGCCAAAACCAATAATCACCGGAATTTCTTTCACCGCTTTAATCTGCCGTGCCAGAGGCTCCACTTCCCGGAAGTCCGGCTCTGTGGTTCCGGTAATCCCCTTAACGGAAACAAGATAAATGAAACCCTGGCTTTTCTCCACCACTGTCCGGATTCTTTCCGGCGAACTGGATAACGTGATAAAATTAACCCAGGGAATGGATGAGTCCGCAATCTGGGGATTCCGCAGTTTTTCTTCAAAAGGAAGATCAGGAACCACCAAAGCCCGCACCCCGGCACGTTCCATATCCAGAGAAATTTTCTCCATCCCGTACTGGTAAAACAGATTTGCATATCCCATGACAATGAAGGGGAAACCCGGATGGGCAGAAGAAAGTTTCCGCAGCGTGGTGAATACCCTGGAGATTTTAAAAGGTTTTTTCAGAACCCTCCGGAAGGCCCTTTGCAGAATGACGCCATCGGCAACGGGATCCGTAAAAGGAAGACCCAGCTCAATGGACGCCGCTCCATGCTTTATATATAAATCCGCAATTTCCAGAGTTTTATCCATATCCGGATCATCCATCGCCAAATACGGGATAAACGCATATCCCCTTTCTTTTTTCTTTCTCCGTATTGCTTCTTCCACGGATTCGGTCGTTACCATATATGAAATTTATTTTCCGGATGAGACCGTCAAGACATTATCGTTCAACGGCAAAAAAATAAATTCTCGTCATTATTACTTATCCAGGACGGCGTTGGAAAAACGGTCGATTACGGATCCTCCAGGCCAAGCTCCATCCCTCGCTATCAAACTACTTTCCTTTATCCACTTGTTTCAAAAAATCCACGTACCGCCCAAAGACCAGCTCCGACTCTTTCTTCAGCAGCAATGGCCCCATGTGCGTGACTCCCTCGAATTCCACCAGCTCTGCTCCCGAAAGTTTTTTTACAAGCCCGCGAGACATTTCTATGGGGATTGTGGTATCCTTATTACCATGAAGAAGCAGGATGGGCACACCATGAATCCGGGATAACCCATCGGCAAAGGCTGGAATCTCCTGTATAATCCCATCAATATAATAGCGGAAGAGATCCGCCATCGTCCGGATAAATGTCCCCTTTAAGGAAGAGTACACGATCTGCCGGACAACAAAAGCCCGCAACCGCTCTTTCATGGACAACTCGGTGTACCTTTTGGAGAATAAAGCCGGAACATAAACCTCCCTGAATACGCGGGCATAATTTCGGCGATGGATCCGCTGTGGCCAGAGCTCCTCCATTTTCTCCAGCTCCTCCACCCTCTCACGGAAAACAGCAAAAGTCTTATTGAGATCATGATATAGTAGATTGGGATTGCCAACCCCGCAAAAGCTCAACGCCCGCTCTGGATGGCGGAACAGAAATGCCTGCCCAACCAGGCTCCCTTTACTGATTCCCAGCAGATGCACCCGCTCCACCGATAGTGCATCCAGCAGGTCACGCAACTCATCGGCCAGATCCAGCATGTTGAAAGGTACCGTCTTTGCCGATGAGCCGCCAACCCCCACATAGTCATACCGGAGAAAGCGGTATTGTTTCCCTAATCTGTGCCGCAAAAGGGGCAGCACCTTATCCCACTGGAAATAGTTAAAGACGGAGCCATTCACCAATACCACCGTCCGAGGGCCGTTGCCAGTCCATTGATAAGCCACTGTCCCCCGCCCTGTCAATTGTATTTTTGTCATTTGTTTTTATCTTTTATTTATATCACTTAATAGCATGCCGATGGGTGGCCATGGATTCTATAATGTATTTCAAAGTGATCCGTCAACTTTAAATTGCGGGCTTATCCGTTTCCTGCAATGGCCGGGTTGAACGGATTCAGGATGATCCATCCCGGACGATGGGGGAAGTCGCATCCGCCAGAATTCACGCAGAGACGCAGTGGTCGCGGGGTTTGGGCCAATGTGACATAATCCCGTCGGGTGACTCTCTGTGCCCCCGCGTCTCTGCGTGAGGCCTCAACCGGTGGGTGACGTCACCCACAAAGACATACATAACGCCGTATGTCATTCATTTTATGTCCATCCTGTGGCGGGATATGTCATCCATGGGACGTCACC